>NZ_BOMN01000066.1 GCF_016862215.1 Winogradskya humida | reverse complement strand
ACGCCGCGTGCCCGCCCCGCCCGCCGCCCGGCCCGTCCAGCAGCCGGAGGTCATCGACGCCTACTTCACCACCCGTCGGCCCGAGCGGCGGCGGGTGGTGATCGCCGGCGCCCTCGGCGTACTGCTGGTCGTCGCCCTCGCGGCGCTCCTGGACCTGCGCGGCCAGAAGCCGGGCGAGCGGCCACCCGCGGCGATGCCGATCGTGAATCCCGTGACCGCGACAGGCCCTCTGGAACACGGCCATGCCGGCAACGACTACCTCAACGCGCGACCGTTGCAGGACGCCCTCGACCACAAGTTCACCAGCTTCGAGGCCGACGTCTTCCTGCGCGCCGGAAACCTGGTGCTCTGCCACCAGCTCCGTGGCGATGTCTGCGAGGACCATCGCGGCATCCGGATCACCCCGAAGACGTTCGCGTCGACGTACCTGCGCGGACTGAACACCCGGGTCAGCGCCAACGGCGGCCGGGTCTACCCCGGATACAACCAGCCGGTCCTGCTCTTCGTCGAGATCAAGTGCGTCGAGGCGGCGGGAGCCTGCACGCTGCCCGCGGACCCGGCCGCGGCGGCCGCGGACCCGAACAATCCGCTGGTGGTGGCGAAAGAGCTGATGAACGCGCTGATCCCGTACCGCGGCATGCTCTATCACGTCGACGTGGCGGCCGGCCGGCGGTGGGGACCGGTGCAGATCGTCCTGACCGGCAGCCACAACGACGACCAGCTGCCGGCCGGCGCCGACGACGACGAATCGGTTCGCGACCTGCTTGCGCGACAGACCGACACGTACGCATTCCTGGACGGCCGTTTCGACGTCGACCGCGACCTGTACAGCGCCGATCTCGTCCCGGTGATCAGCTTCCAGGACCCCGCCGACGGAGGCTGCGCGTCCTCGGTCCAGCAAGCGCACTGGGACGACATCGTCAAAGCACAGACCACCGGCCATCACGTACGCACGGGCCACCTGCTCGACTGCGCGGGCGGCGACGTGTGGACCGACGCGCTGTACGCCGGCGTCGACTATCTCAGCAGCAGCCAATTGCCCCAGCTGGGCGGCTGGCTCACGGACAACGCGCACGGTGGCGGCGGCGGCAACTGCGCGGTCCCGTCCTGGATCGCCACGAAGCAGCTCTATGGCCAGTACTGCACGCTCGCCTCCGCGGACGTACCGGTCATGAGCCGCCCCGACCCCAAGTCCTCGCGCGTCGGGTCCCTGGCCAAGGCCGGCGCCCACTGGTTCCTTGGCCAGCAGCCCGGAGAGCCGGACGCCCGCGACTCATCCACCAATTTCTGGTGGGCCTACACCCAGGCGGACAACGGCGAGTGGGGCTGGGTGTCGCTGGTCCATTTCGCCGCCGCCGGCCCGGACCAGTCCGCCGACGGCTTGCAGTACGGCTGCTACGACGTACGCCCCGGCGAGTCCGACGACTGCCATCCGCTCTGACCGGGGCTCACACCGGCGCCCCGCCCGAACAGGGGACGGGGCGCCGGTGAGACGAGATCAGCGCGGATCGTGCCCGTGTGCCTTGACCGCCGAGTAGTACGTCTTGGCGACCCCCCGGCACTGCTTGTTCAGGGCCGGGACGGCCATCCTGAGGTAGGTCAGGTCGCACTCGAACTTAAGGTTGTCGTAGAACTGGTTGTCGCAGTAGGCCTTACGCTGGCCCCTCCGCTCGTAGCACATGTCGTGCACGGCGCAGGAGCCGCGCAGGTCCAGGACGCGGTATCCCCGGGGCCGCCAGCGGTTGGGGGATAGGGTGCAGTAGTCGTGCAGCGATCCCCGCCGAGGGTTGTAGACGTAGTTCCGGGGGATCTTCACGGCCGGCAGGGTGTAGGCGGGCGCCTTCACCGTGGCCGTCGCGAGGCCGCCGACGGCGGCAGCGGCGGAAGCCGGGGATGCGATGACAGCCTCGGCGCCGATCAGCATCACCGCCGCAGCGAGCGGCAGGGCGATCAGCCGTGCGATGAGCTGGCTTGTCTTGCGCACGTGTCTCTCCTTGTCGTGACGGCCGGTGCGGTCTGTCGCACCGGTGCCATCACGGTCTCGGCCCGCTCCCGGACCGGACAACGGACATCTGTCCTCGCTCGACAGATAACGGCGAACCAGCCGACAGTTAGCGACACATACGCCGGCATGCTCAGCGCGTCAGACGTTCGTCGTGACCCCTGCTTTCCGCGGCCTCAGACTCTTCTGCACGCCACCGCAAAACCCCAGCTCAGCCGTGCACAGGACTTCGGGCATCGGCAGCCATGAACAGGTCCGGATCTGGTTCGAGCGGGCCCACTACATCAGGGCTGCCAGGCCACTGACCTCGATCCCGGCTCAGCCTGCAGGGGACGCCGTCGGACGGACCCGATGCCGGCCGAGGCCTCAGCGGTTCACCACGACCGAGCCTGATCTTCCTCATCCCAGGCCGGCCTCGCCCTACTGGAAACTTCCAGAGATCGAGGGGGTTTCCCGTCTCAGGGTGGTGATCATGTCGGCCTTGACGTCGTCGGTGTCGTAGCCGAGCCAGGCCAATCGTCCGTATACCCGGCGTCGCCGCACAGCAGCTTGTCCGATGACGTTGGTCCATGGCTGGACAGGTCGACGCCGGCGACGGCGTCAAACCCGGGACTTCGGTCTCCACCCGAACGGCTTCATCCGCATGCGACCTCGCGTATCGGCCGGAGGGCTGATGCTGGCCGCGCTGATGGGCGATACTGGGATCGAACCAGTGACCTCTTCCGTGTCAGCGACCGGTCCGCAAGCCGCTGACCTGGGACTTTGCATTGACCTGCGTCGGTGTTGGTGCGAGCCCGGAATCCGGCAACCGGATCGGGTTCGAAGCGGCAATGCAACGTCGCGATCGAGGTCACGGTGCCCGCAGTCAGTGGAGCGCTAGAGTCGCCGTGATGGTCCTCAACCGCGTCGACAGTCGCGGCGACGCCGTGGTGGAGTACGGCGTCGAGCCATGCCAACTCGGCGGATGCCGGCGCGAACGCGGGCGCCAACGCCGATCAGAACGCCGCCGAGCAGTGCTCGGCGCAGGGCGCCGGAAATAGCCAGGGCCAGAACGCGGGTCAGGGCCAGAACCCGGGCAACGGCAACGCCGGGAACAACGGGCGAGCAGGTCTGCAACGGCTCGGCCGGGTCGGCTGACAACAGTACAGATTGGACCTTCCGGGCCCATGCTGAGGCGCGGGCCCGGATCGTGCTGTCGGCCCCAACGGCGCCGGTAAGACCACGACGCATCGGGTGGCGCGGGCTCAAGGACACCGGGACGGCCTCGGGCGTGCCGACCGGTGGCGGCGCCGCGATGGCCGCGGTGCTGGTCCCGGTGTTCGGGCCGACGCTGTCCGGCTGGCAGACCGAGCAGCTCGGTCTGCCAGCCGGCCGTGTGGACGGTGCCGCTCGCGTTCACGGTGATGGTGGCGGGCTCGCTGCTGACCCGCGGCCGGGGTACCCACGGACGTGGGCGCGGCGATGCTGGCGACTGCGCGCCCCGGGGGTATCGTTAAAGAAACTTTAAAGAACGCTTGCTCGGCGTCATGAACTGCTGCCACGTCATTGCTCGTATATCTCGGTTCAAGCAGGACCGAGATGAAGAGGAGCCGTGCATGTATCGACGCGGAGTCAGCAGCCGGACGCGTAAGCAGTTGATTGGATGTGCCGCCGCAGCGCTGCTCGGCTCGGCGCTCGCGGTCGGCACGGGGATGAGCCAGGCCGCCGAACAGGGCAACGCCGGAGCCAGCTCCGGTAACATTGACGCTTTGGTGCCGGCGCTGGGTTTCAGCCCGGGCGATCCGAACGCGACGGCCGACCGGGTGGGCCCTACCGGGGTAAAGGTTCCCGGTCGCTGCCCACCCACTCAAGCCCAAGTGAACGCGCAGGTAGCGCTCAAGAATGCGAACTTGCCTAGTGGAACGGACCCTGAGAGCCGCATCCAGCGTTTTGAGAAGACCTTGTCGGCGATTCAAGACTTGAAATGCCCCGCATCGTCCACGACTTTGCTGGGCCGCTTGAATTCCTTGACCGCGCTGCGCGGAAACGCGAATCGCGATAACGTCTTGCGTGGTTTGGGTGTGAACGAAACGCCAGCCGGATAAAGCCGCGGGGAATGCGGCGCCGCAAAACGCGCCAGGGAAATGAGCGGCTCCCAGAGCGGCATCGCGAACAACGGCAACCTGATCCTTCGCGGATCCTGATCTACCGCACGGAACCGCCACGCCGGAGGCCCTCGCACCACGGGGGTCTCCGGCGCGTCCGTGTGTGGGCCATGCGCGTGGTGATCTTCGGCTACTTCGGCACGGCTGACCGACCCCGGCGCTGAGGAGTATCGCGAGCGCCTCGAGCACCGCACCGGCGAGCTGCTCGGCGGCTGCCGGCCACGGTTCTCTGGGAGGCGCTGGCCGGGAGCTTCGGCGAGCGCACCATCGGGGTCCACGGCGGGACGGAGAGCACGCCGAGGGCGGTGGCGCTTTCCTGCGGAGCGAAGCCGTC
The DNA here is from genome assembly GCF_016862215.1 of Winogradskya humida. Classification (GTDB taxonomy): domain Bacteria; phylum Actinomycetota; class Actinomycetes; order Mycobacteriales; family Micromonosporaceae; genus Actinoplanes; species Actinoplanes humidus. The sequence continues at coordinate 56,907 of NZ_BOMN01000066.1, read as the reverse complement.
ATCCGCCCAGCTCCCCGTCGCGCTCGCGCATCACCGGAGCGGTCATGCCCGCCTCCGCAAGCCGCGGCATCACGCGCTCGGTGTCCTGGCGGAACTCCGGCGGCGGGGCTCCGGATCGGCCTGCTGAGCGACAGCGGTGCCGAGCTGGCGGAGTGCTGGAGCCCCACCGCGTTCGTCCCGCTCGTCTTCTCCTGGCAGGAACGATGCCGCAAGCCTGATCCGCGGCTCCATGCGCCGGTGGCGCGGCGCCTCGCCGTCTACCCTGAGAAGTGCTCGTCACGAACGCACATCATCGCCCAGGCCTCGACCACGTCGGCCAGGTTGTCGCGTGTGGTCAGCAACGCCTCGGTGGCCACGATGTTCGCCCCGCCCAACCTCAGATAATGGTCATCGCGTTCGTCGACGTCGAGCCAGCCCGTCACGAGCCGCCCCGCTCGACCGGCTTGGGCAGCACCCAGCCCGGCGCCGGCGGCCCGGGCGGCAGCAGCCGCGGCCGCGCCACGCGCACCAGATCGGTGTCGCCGGCGTCGTCCAGCTCCGCCTGTGCCTCCGCCGCGGTCACCGTCCCGACCGGGCGGCCAGGATCCGCGATGGTGCGGGCCGGTCGACTCTGCAACGCGACCGGCGTCCAGGTGTTGCCGAGGGGTTGACGCGTACTGATATTGATGCCGCGCTGCGCGCGTGGTGGTCGTTGGGCGGCGACAACTTCAGGAGGGCCTACGACGGAGGCGCCCCGGAGCGCTACGTCGTAGTTGACGATGCAGGAAGCGTGGATGCGCTCGTCCTCCTGGTGGGTGCCAGAGCGCTAGCCGGTCTCGCCGTCGCCGGTCCGTGGCGCGGCGACCGAGTAGACGTCGCCGATCCGTTGCAGGCGCTGGGCTATACGGTTGACGCCATCGATAGGCAACCGCCTCCGGAGGTTGAGGCTGTAGAACTGGCCGTGCAGGAGGCTGCCGGCCATGGGCGTCATCCCGGTGCTGGGCAAGGCTTCGCGGTTGGCCAGGAAGCCAAGGTGGCGGTCGAGCTGCATGCCATGAGGCGTGCTTTCGAGTACTACCGCGACGAGGGTTCTGTCACCGACACGTCATCTCAGAAGAGCTGGGACTACGAAGTCGACATAGACGGGCAGTGTTGGCACATCGAAGTGAAAGGCACAACCGGCGACCCCGTTGACGTCATCCTCACTCCGAACGCGGTCGCCCACGCACGAAGCTACCCCTTCGTCGCCTTGTATGTCGTTTCCAATATCAACCTTCACGTCGATGACGAGGGCAGGTGCACCACCGATGGCGGTCAGGTCACACATAATCATCCGTGGCGCCTTGACGACGGCGAACTGAGGCCCATCGGCTACAAGTATCGACTGCCGAGCGTACTTGCGTGAACTGAAGAGTGCCTTGCCGTGGACGGTAGATAACTGCTGTCGTTGCGGTGCCGCCCCTCCCAGGTAATGAGCACTGAGGTCGCAGGCAGTGGCCCCTCAACTTCTGTCGGATGCATTGTCGTGGTGGACAGTGTCAGCGCGAGCAACGGCAGGTGGCGGACATCGGTCCGAGGCAGGAAGGGCAGATTTCCGCTCGTGCCGTTGGACGCGGAGCTCGGCCACCGTGACCTTTTCCTTTCGACCTCTGCAATGCAGAAGTGCGGATTGGAGCGGTGGCGTCTAATAGAAGTCCCTGATACCGTGGCGTCCGGCGATCCGATTTGTCGCCTGGGGGGAGTAAAGCCTGACGAACGTCCTGCGCGGTGAAACCGGTCCAACCGCAGCTTTGGAGTATCGTCGATATTTGCTCAGGGTTCTGGATGCTCCGGTTGTTGCAAATGCTTCTGGCCGCTTCGGTGAAGCCTTTCGGATTCTTGCGAATTTTTTATACGTCCGCTGCCCACCGATGATAGTTCTGGCTTTCGAGGCGATTGAGAGCCGACGTTCACGTTCAGGATTGATTGCCTCCAGGGCGGCTTGGATGTCGGCAAGTTGTATGGCTGCGAAGCTTCCTCCCTTTTTACGCAGGGCGTCGCGGAGTGCGGTAATACCCATGTTGGGCTGAGTGGTCAGTTCCTGTCGGACTACAGCGTTGATATCGCTTCTGCTTGCCCGGCCCGTTGGCTTCGTTCCCGTTCGCGCTCCTGGCGGCTGCCGTCGCGTGGCAGCCGGCTTCTTGGTGGCGGGGCCGCGAGGGGGTTGTTTTGCCAGAGCAGGTTGTGGAGCGCGAGGTGGCTGAGACTGCCCGAGGGGCTGTCTGTGCTGTGCTGACACTTGGTCCAGCCAGTTATCGACGCCTCGGTCCGGGCGGTCGTCGTCGCCCCAGTCCCGGCTTGGTGCATCCCATCCGGCGTCTTCGGTATTCTTGTACCAGTCGTCGATAGACATCAGAGGTTCTCCATGTCGTCCGCCGATCCTGATCGGTGACTCGGACCATCGACGGGAGAACGCCAAACATTAGCCAAATACCAACAGCGACAGCCGTGAACGCTGAACGGAGGAGAGTGTTGTTGGCGTTCGGCGGATGGAGCGGCGTGCCAGGAAGCTGAGCGTCAGTTCTGCTGCAGGGTGAACCTGAGGCGCGCCTACCCCGTTGCGGGGATGGCTGGGCAGTGTGGTGCCGCCTGTGTCGACTACTGACTACGAGAAAAGTCGCCCAAAACCATCGCCGATTATCACGGCTGCAGCATCGGCGAGGAACGGTGCCAGCGGCCCGTCCGCCATCTCCAGCAGGATATAGCGTATTGCCTTTATGTGGTCAATCAACATTGATCTGTCTTCATCCGTGATACTGAGTTCGGCGGCATGAAGATGATCCAGCAGTTCGGACGTCACCTCGGGATTGAGTCCAAGAAGGTCGATTCCCTGGCGAAGTGCTCTGGTCAGGCCAAGAGCTGCGTCCACGTCGCCGTTCGGTGGCCCGCCTTCAGAGTTCATTTTTAATCACTTCATCCCTCGGCTGCCGCGGCCTTCCGGTCCTGTCTGGCGGCCCTGTGGCAGGTGATATTCAATCCCCGGTTTCGTTTCGATGTTGCAGTTCGCCGTCAGCACCTTCTGTCTGCTCGTTGTTGTGTATACGTAGCAAGCGTGTGGTGCTGTCCAATCGTAGAGCGGCGGAACTGTTTCGAGGGTAGTACTCCACGCGGCCGGACCAGTTTTTGCCGGGAGGACTGATCATCACTGTTCGGCCGCGCGTTGCCGCGTTGATCACTGCTGCGGCCTCATACTCGGTGATCCGGCAGACTATGCTTTCGTGATGGTCAGTCATGCGTGCAAGGTGGACAGCCGCGTCAAATGTATTTACCGAGGCTGATTTATTGGGATAGTAGCGTGCCCACCCTACGATGACATTGTGCGTCAGTACCGGGGTGTCTCGGCGAAGCCGATATGCATCTACGGCAGCTTGAGCCTCCGACACGCGGATCCAGCCGACGCTGCGGTAGCCGTCCGGCACCGGGAGCCCATCCGGGGCATGGTGATCGACGCTCTCCACGCGAGTATCGGTCTCGTCCGTTGCCGTTGAAGGCAGGTCCGGCGTCACGGCCTGCAACGGTTGTTCCGCACCTTCTGACAGGACGGAGGTCAGGCGTAACGGGGAAGTCCTTGATGGGCGTGTCCATAGCGATTCGAGTTCCAGAGCAATGTCCTCGTCGCCTCGTTGGTGGTACGCACTGAGCACCTGCCTCGGCTTGGCGTCCGTGGGTAATCCCGCCGCGGCCGCGAGCGCTGCGATGGCCTCATCGTCGCTGTCAACCGCAGAGACGCCGATCAGTGCCAGCGCGCTGGCCAGGGGGGCCGCCTTCTTGTCCACGTGGGGCGCGGCCGTCACGTCGAAACGACCATCGTGACGGAAGTCAAGGAACACCATCTGACCTTCAACCAAGCCGAGATCATCGAGGAACCGCTTGATGCTGCCGCTGGTCGGTTGGGGTCCACTCCAACGGATCGGCTGGGTTCCGAGCCGGGACTCCAATTCGACCGTAGAGCCCTCCAGACATCCCACGATCGCGGATACGGCGATGGGGACCGGGAAGCCGGAGCCTCGTAGATGATCCCTCGTGAGAGTGGTGCGTAGCCGCCAGCCGGCCGCATGTTGAAACAGCCGCCGGGTCTCGGCCGGGCTCTTCCGGGCTTGCGCGTTTTCCCGTGGTTGCACTCGCCCTTCTACGATGTCGAACCCTGCGGGCGCGACCGCTTCAAGGATGGTCGAGGCGGTGACGTCCAGCTCGTTCGAGATGGAGCCGATGAGGTCGTGGAGGTCGACACCTCCTCCGGAGGCGTCTACGCGAATGGCAATCAGTTTGCGCACGTCAGCGTCCGGCGGCACATCAGGGGCTCTGAGAGTCCACGTGGAGGGAGCGGTCTCTTGGATCCGGTCGTCGGAGTCGAGTGTGTCCTGTAGCGCTTGACGGTCCAGGGCTGAGTCGATCTGCTGGATGATGGCTTCGGTGGTGAGTGGTGAGCCTGCGACAGCGAGGATGCCCGCTGTGTGATCACCGAGGGTCGCGGTTCGGGTGAGTACGTGTCCGTGGCTGATCGGGTACCCACACCATTCGAGCCAGGCCACGAGTTCCTGTCGCGGCATGGTGCTGGTGGCCGCGAGTTCATCGATCGCCGCGGCACCGTAGGGATCCGCGGAGTCCTCTAACCAGGTCCGGGTGTGATCCCGGGCCGCATCGGTGTGCGGTGCGGCGGCCCAGCCGTCCGTGACCTCGAAGTAGTCATCAAGCCTGTCGAGGACGTGCCACAGAGGAACGTCGAGTTCCGGAACCTGCGCGGCCAGGTCGGGGTGTAGTCGGACGAGTCGGGCGAGGGCGGCCACGGGTTGGATCTCGGTACGGATGCTGGCGAGTAGATTGCCTGTCGCCGTGCCGAAGTGGAACGTGCGGGCCAGGAGCCCATGGAGCTGCACTTCGATGTGCCGCACGTTGTCGACCGGGATGGCGAGCAGGGCGGCGATGTCGGCGTGGTCACTCGGCGCGGTTGCGAGAAACCTCCTGCGAAGTAGCGTCCTTTGATGGCTGTCGAGGCGGGCTACCAGGGCGACGAGTTCCTCGACCGGATCTGCAAGCGGGGAGACGGGAGCGATGTCGGTTGCGGTCAGGGAATTGATCCGCTGGACGGCTTCCTGGATCTCCTCGGGCGCCATGGCCTCGACGCCGACGGCGAAGAGGGGACGGTCCGACAGCTTGCGGATGTGTTGCCAGTTGGCCACCCGGCCAAGATCCTCCAGGAGCTGGGCATGCGATGCCGGCTGGCCTGGGATAGTTGTCCCCGGCCGCGAGCCCTCATCGTCGCGGTCGTTCAGCCCGCCCCCTGCTGGCAGGGTGATGGCGGCTGCGATCAGCGCGGTCACGGCCTCTTCGACGGTGCCCGGTCCGGTGCCACGGGTGTCGAACATGTTCTTGACCGTGACTTCGCCCAGGTCACGGACCGTATGAGCGTCGAGACGCTGAAATGTAGTACGTACACGGCTGCCCGCCGACAGCGCAGAAACCGGCAGTTGCGCAGGAATCGTCGGTAAACTGCTACCGAGCGGGGATTCGGAGTGGCGGGCGATGAAGACTCTGGCGAGGGCGGTGCACAGATCGAAGTGGTCGACGACCATGGTGGTCACAGCGGGCGACTCCGTGAGCCACCAGTCAGGCGCCGGCGACAGATCGGTCAGTTCCCGCAGAGTTCCGGCTGAATAGTGCGTCAGCCATGGTAGAACCTGCACCCACGGGTCGTCGTGGTAGGCCTCTGGGGGTAGATCTGTGAGTGCGGATCCCACCGTTACCTCCTTGAATTCGGTGCATGGTCCGGCGTCGAGGGGCGTGGCTTAGACACGGAAGCCGAGTCGCTCCGACTCCGCCATGAGCCGCAGTGCCTGGGTGGCCTGTTTTTCGGTCACGGTCCAGCCGTTGTTGATGTACCGGCCGATGGTGTCGGACAGTTGCCGCTGCCACGGCTGGAGATTCTGGGTTTCTTTTGCCCATCGGGCGACGGCGAACCAGTGAGGGGCAGGTGTGGCCATGACCCTCGCGACGTCACCGCCGGCTGCGTCGTCACCGGTCGGGCCGGCCCGGTCCTCGATCGGATCCTCGGTGAGCTCGGAAACGAGAGCTGGGGGGACCCTCCAGTTGAACGCGAGGGCGGCCTCCCAGCAGTCCGGCCGCTTGGTCCACTCGCCGACGTGGGTGCCGTGCAGTGGATTGACGATGACGTCATGGATTGGAACGCTGAGCTCGCTGATGGCATGTGCTAACGCGGGCGTGAGTCGTTGATCCCGCCAGATACGGTCGAGATCGATGCGCCGGCCGACGGTCTCTACCAGCCGCGACACTGTGTACGCCGTGATGTTGATTTTGTAGCCGCCGAATTCGCGGGAGGCGACAACCTTGTCCGCCTCCTTGAACAGGATGGCCTTCGCGATGAGACGTCGGCAGTAGCTGGGGTCCACGACGGGCACTTCGTCGCCCATACGCATCATCAGCTCACGGAAATTCTTCTCTGCGCCACGGCTGACAAGGTGGGGCAGCCCACTCCAGGAGTGCAGGTACTTCGCCGCGTCGGACTTGCTGAACTTCTGCGCCAGTGGATGCAGTGCCTTGAACTTGCGCTGGTTGGCCGGCGTCCGTTCCCGGGCGAGGGCATCGGTGTACTGCCCGCGGGCCCGTTCGTAGAACCACCGGGTCTCCTGCCCGCTCCCGTCAGCCGCCGGTGCCCATAGCGACCGGGTCACCTGTTCAAGGGCGACATGGAAGGGGTGGTTGGAACTGAAGTCGACGACGGTGACCTTGTTCTGCGTATTGGAGTACTTGGAGATCTCCGGCACGATCTCACTCAGGCGCTCCGGTGAGACGACAGTGAGCTTCATCTGTACCGACACCCGACTGAGGTCGGCTTTGTCGCGGCTGTGCGCGTAGTGGATGGAAGCCGTGGTCTGCCCACCGTTGACGATCTGAAGGTCGTGTATCCGTTTCACAGCGCGCCCGTCGTCGGTGAAGTCGACCCGTGATGCGGTGGCGGTGATGCCGTTGTTGTAGGCCAGGAACCTGTCAGGTTCGGTCAGCAACGTGTTTCGGATACCGCGGTTGACCCCGCCCTTGGTCTGCAGGAAGGAACGGACGTTGAGCTCCAACAGACGCGTGCCGTGGGTGCCGTACAGATTGGCAAGGTCCTGGCCCGGGATGATCGCGAGGAACACCGCAAAGTCACGGTCCGTCTCCGGCGTCGCCAGGCACGCCAACGGGGGATCGAAGTCGATGGCAATAGGCTCGCTGAGAGTGCCGGAGCTCGCCAACCTTTCCAACCGGGTGAGGTCCCACAGCTCATAGGTCATCACCAGCCCGTCAAGGTCTCCGGCGGGTAGGGCGGTCACCGCGCTGATCATGTTCGTCAGCAGAAACAGTCGGATGCGGGGAGCCTCCGCCAGAGACTTCTGGACCGCCGTGCACATGTCATGGACGTCGGAGGACTCGTCGATGTCGGCCGCGAGCCCGTCGCGTGACCGGCGCACGAAGGCGGCGAGGTGTCTGAACATTGTCTCCACCCGTGGTCGGGCCAACCGCTCCTCCGACGGCTGAAGACTGAACACGGTGATGAAGAGGTCCAAGGTACCGAGCGACTCATTGCTGCCGTAGCCGTTGACCTGCAGACCGCGTCCGCTGTGGTATGCGGCGAAGGTGTTCTCAACTGCCCCTGCCTGCTCGAGCTCCTCCAGCACGCGGCGGGTGAACACCTCCGGCGCCGAGGCGTTCTCGGCTTCTGCGGTCGCGAGCACGTCGGCGACCACGTCCTGCGCATAGGTACGACTGTCCGGAAGTGTCACTGATGCCCCTTGAGCATGCCGGGCAGGTTTTCAGCTGCCATCACGTACTGATCCAGTCCTGCTGTGCTGATGCGGTACCGGCACTGGCTGACTCCCAGTCGCAGATCGGTCTCGACGATCCGTGGGAAGTCACCTGTGACGTGCCAGAAAGACGTGGTGCGTACCGTGTAGCGGGGTTCCTCGTACAGTGCCCGATCCGCCGTCAGGATGCCCACTCTGACCAGCAGGTCGTCGAACGCCGAGCAGGGGCCGGGGGACAGTGAGCTCCTCAGCGAGTCCACCATGGTGTTCAAGGACTCTCCGGTGCCCCCACGCCGTTCGTCCACAGCGAGGTAGATGAGGACCAGCCTTCCCATTCCGGTGGCATCGAGTTGCCGTTCGTTGGCGATGACCAGGGATCCCGGTTGCATCCCGCTACCGGTTTTCACCTCGATCGCGATCGCCGGCAGCTGGAAGTCCTGATTTGCCTTATGCGGTCCGGTCCAGGACAGGACCGCCTGGGTGTCCGGGAGTTGCGGTAGTAGGTGGTCGCGCAGCACGACCAGTTCCCCGAACAGCCCCCGACGGGCTTCTGCCGACAGGCCGGTTTCGGCGATCGACTGCAGGAGGTGCCGCCAGCGTTCGAAGCGTTGGATGCCGGCATTGAGTGCGGCGGCGGGGTCTGTGGCTGCGCCGGCAGCGTCGGCGACATCGGCGATGAGGGGGTTGAACACCTCGGCCCGCTCGGGGGTTGTCAGCGCCATCTGCAGGTTCCGGTGACCACTGACCATTGGCGTAAAGGCCAGCTGTATGCCCTGGGTCTGGGGTAGTTCCCCGTGCTGGCGGACGAACGCCTCGGCGACGGAGGCCGGTATCCTCAGTAGGAGCATCCGTTGATTGGTGGGGCGTTGGACAGCAAGGTAGAGGTCCTGCCCGGAACGCGGTAGGAGCCGCTTCGTTACCACCCCGTGGTCGAGGTCTCCTGCCTCCAGCTCCGCCCAGTCGTCCTCGCTTATCCTCATTCGTCGTCGTCCAGGTCGTCGATCTCGAGTTCACGCCAGATGTTGTTGACGATGTACTCGGTTTCCCTGGGCCGTGTCGATTCGGGGAAGCTCACGGCGAATCCGACGATGGGGGAACGGTCCGGGCACCTGGATGCTTCAGGGTGGATGAGCGGATAGAGCAGCAGCAGCGGCTGATCCACGCCCCGTACCTTACGAAGCGGCCGGCCTGTGGGCACCGTCGGTTCCTTGTACTTGGCGAGCTTGCCTGTACGCTCCGCCCTTTCCCGTGCCGCCGTACGGGTGCCTACGAGCGCCCGTTCCTTTTGATCTTCGGTTAGGTCGCGACTTTCGTCAGGCGGGCTGAGGACCCTGCGAATCATGTAGTGGTCGATAAATTCACCTTTCTGGACGGGTTCCCTTTTGCCGGCCGCCCGCCTGACCAGAGGCGCACGCTGCACGAGCCCTGTCTCCCAGGCCCCGATCTTCTGCCGCTCAGGACTGCCCGGGTTCGAGACGAGGCGTACGGTCCAGGACTGCAGCTCGTCGTCTGCGGTGCACTTGCGGATATAGTCGGCGATGAACGTCGGCCTGACCCTGTAGGAGCGGCCGTCGGGCCGGTATCCATCGAAGAATCCTTCGATGACGTCGTGGGGGGAGACGTTGTCCCAGACGACGCTGTCCAGTTCGCCTTCTTGCTGCCCGGTGTTGTCCCCGAGGCGGTCCACAAACTGGACAAGGTTGGCGAAGTTCATGGCGACGGGTTCCGGATCGAGACTGAAACTGGTCGTCTCGGGAATATCCGCCGAGTAGCTGAGTTTGATGGTCTTGCCGCGCCGTCGCTTGTTTGCTGCGGTCACCATGAGCCCTGCCGAGGATGCTCGGACCTTCAACCCGAACGTTGTGGGGGTCTCACCGAGGGCTGCCATCTCCTCAAAGTCGTGCCGCAGTTCATCGTCCGCCGCGGTGATCTCCTGGTAGGCGTGGTAGAGCGATCTCGTGGTGAAGAGCCGACACAGGTCCTCGTAGCCGCGCCGGTACCCGAACCACCGCCCCATCTGCAGCAGCGTGTCGTACGCCGCTGAGGCGCGCAGGTAGTAACTGACGCTGAGACCCTCCAGTGTCAGGCCCCGTGACAGCCGGTTGCCGCCGACTGCGATGACCGACAGCCCGGTCTTTCGATGGTCGTAGTATTCGAGGGCATCGCGGGAGCTGCCGTTGATGGCCCGTACCACCATCTTCTGCAGGGCAGGGGCCAGCTCGGCGACCACGCTCTTCCAGGCGACTACAGGCGCTTCATCGGTGCTGAAATGGGCACTGGTCGGGACGAAATCTTCCTTCCACAGTTCCTCGAGTTCCCGGAGCGCTTCGTCAGCCTGCGCGCCGTGGGTGTCACGCAGGCGGCTGCCCAGCAGGCCGATGTAGTCGTCGACCTGTTCGCGGACTCTGCCTTGGACGTCGACGTAGTGCGTGACGTGGATCAGCATCGAACTGTGATCTTGTCCCTGTCCACGCGCCCGCCGGGCAGCGCAGCTGAGGACGAACGAGTTGAGCGCCTTCTGCAGCGACGGGGGTAGCGGCTCCGGTGGAATCCAGTCCTTCTTGTGTCCCTGGGGCATCCAGGTGGCCTGGTCGGTGATGGGGGAGTAGATCGGCAGTGGATCGACCTGTTCGGCGTCAGGTCCGATTCCGGTGAGGCCGAAGAGACGCTCGGGGCCGAAGTAGTTGGAGGGCGCTGCCAGGCTCTCGATGAAGCTCTCGGGGAACAGGTCGGCGCCCAGGGCCGCGTGGTCCGCGTCATCGTCGATGTAGATGTTCGCGAACGGCGTCGCGGTGTATCCGACGTATGCGGCGCGGTCGAAGCTATTGAGGAGCCGGCGGATGGCTGCGTTGATCGCTGTCGGATCCGTTTCCCCGTCGTCGTCCTTACTGGTGTCGACCGAGGCGTGGTCGGCCTCGTCGTCGATGATCAGCAGTGGGATGTCGTGGACGACCTTGTTCTCGGAGCCGGCCGTGGCGTGACCCTCGACCTCGACCATCCACTTACGGATGTACTCGAGGACGCTCTTGTGTTTCTTCACCACCAGCACGACGGGGTAGTCACCGATGGGCAACGCCATGTTCTTCGCTACGCCACGGTTGAAGTCGCCCTTTTCCGAGCTGTTGGTCAGCGAGGCGACCTTGAGCCGTTTGGCGCCAGGGATGATCCCGACACCAATGCGTGAAGAGTTCGTGGTGGTCTCATCGGAACGCAGCTGATACTGGGTGTCGAAGCCGAGAAGGCCCTCGTCGACACGCAGCTGGGTCTGGCTGCGCAGACTGTTGTGGATGCCGGCGAGCACCACGATCAGTTTGTAGCCGGCATCCGCGGCCTTGCATACCAGACCGATGTAGTTGCCAGTCTTGCCCGACTGCACCTGGCCGGCTACGAGTCCCGTCCGGCGCCAGCGGCCGGGCCGGTGGGGATCCTCGATCCTGCTGAGAATCCGGTCTGTGCTCTGGTCCAGGCGTCGTACGACGCGCGGCGGCAGGACCTGTACGTCCTCCAGATAGCGGCGGTACCGTTCCCAGAAATCCCAGGAGCGCTCGAGGCGTGCTTCCGCGAGCCATTCGACGTGGTCCCGGTTGTCCACAAGTCCCACCGAGTCGTCCTGCCAGATCGCCACCTTGGACTCGATCTCCTTGAGCAGCACGTCGCGGTCGACGGTCACCCCACGCGAGTGCTGCATCATCCAGACCATACCGACGCTCTCGTCGATCTCCGAGGCCGTTGGTGGGCGGTCCTGGGCCAGCATCGCGAGCACCAACCGGAGCGCCTGCTCGATCGGTTCGTCCGTACCAGGGTTCGGTGCTGTGGACACGGGTCCTCCGGAATGGGGTGTGGTGGGCTCAGTTGCCTGAGCGCCAGAAGCCGTCGATCTGGTCGAAGGGAGGCATGAGAGTCATTCTCCGACGCGCCTCGCCCGGTGTATGGCCCTGCGAGACGAAAGCGGCGAAGATCCGGTCTGCCACGGCGGCTACCTCGTCGCTGGATGAGGTCAGAAAAGGTTCGGGGTCATCAGCGGTGTCGCTTTCGTGCATCACCCGTAGGGTCTCCACCGGAACGGTCTCTTCCAACAACCTGATCAGTGCCTTTGCCGCTGCGGTGGTATCGCCCGTGCCGCGCAGAACTTCGCGGACGAGTGGATGTTCCCTGTTGATCCTGCACCTGATCCGACCCTCGTGGCGGCTGACCAGCCACGTGTAGATGAACTCCGCGCCGTGCGAGCGTGCGGCAATGCGCCCACGGTGGCGCAGCACCTCCACTGCCCGCGTTCTGGCGGCGGAACCGATCCGCTGCAGGTGGCGTCGTACACCGATCGGCGGTACTGCGGAGGACTTGCGGACATCCACCGCCCAGTCCGCGTCAGCCTCGGCAGGCACGTCTACCGCAATCCGAGCCAGGTTGTACCGCTCATCACGACGGAACCCCCGGATGCCGAGCCAGTCACCCGCCAGGATCAGTCGGTTCCGGCGGTACACGTAGAAGCCCTGATGATCGAGCCATCCGGCCGGGCCGGCTGCCAGGTCGGCCTCGGCTGGGTCGAGCCGCCGCGGATGCGGCAGGATGAAGGGCTCGATCCGTACGGCATGGGCACCGACAGGTATGTGCTCGGTCGGCAGTCGCTGTACCGAGGAGTTCGCTGTCAGGAAAGGATCCCAGGGCCTCACCGGGACACCGTTGACGAGCAACGACAGGCCACCACGGCGGCCCAGAAGCCGACCGAAGACCATGCCCAGATGCGCCTCGACCCGGGTGACCTCGCTGTAGAACTGCTTCTGTGCTGCTGCGTCGTCACTGTCGGGGGGCGCCGATGCGAAGCGGTGTAGCTGACGCCACAACACGACGGTCCCCGCAGTGCCCGGTGCTCTTAATGCGGCAAGCACCTCTGTGCTCGCCGGGTCACACCCGTGCAGAAGCCTCCACTGTCCCGTCTGAGCGACGACCGAAAGATCCCAGGTCCGGACGCTCTCATTCCCCCCGGATGGCGTGGTGGCAACCGTCAGCCGTGCCGCCTGGGAAAACGACGCGGTCTTCAACCCCATGCCGAAGCGTCCAAGGTCTGTCGCGTCCCGCTCCACGGTCGTTCCACGAGCAGCAACGGTCATCGCGGTTACCAGACCCGCTGAGTCCATCCCGCGGCCGTCATCGATGACCGCCACCCATGACGATGCCCCATCCCAGGTGAAAGCAACGTCCACCTTCTGTGCAGCGGCGGCGATGCTGTTATCGACTAGGTCGGCAACAGCCGCCTCGACGCTGTAGCCGAAGGACCGCAACGACGAGATCGTCCCCGCCGGGTCGGGATTGGCGATATCAAAATCCACAGGGCGCCCTCCATCTGACGCGAGGCACAGCACTAGCCGCGATCCACGAGACAGACGGCAAAGGGCAGGAGACAGACGGCATCGATAGCTCACGAAGACGGGAGACTGGGATCACGAAGAGTATAGGTTCGCGACGCCTATTTAAACTCTGCAGGCCCCAGGGTGACAGATTCAAGCCGTCCGGCTGGCCGAATCCGGATAGCAGGTTACGCCGACACCTGACAGGGGAGGACTCATTCACATCGACACCACGTCGCTCACTGACGCTCAGTTATTTCCGGCTAGGTGAGTGGAATGCTGTCTGGGCATCTTCTTGCCCTGAGGCATGGACACAACCCTCGCGGCGCGTACCGCGAAGGGAACTGAAGACGGATGCCTCTTCCCGGGTACGGACGGCTTGCGACACGGCTCAAGCGCAGGTGCGCCTGCGCCCTCGGTGGGGTGAACGGGCAGGCTTCACTCCACCACATCAAGCGGGGCCCTGCTCTCCGTTATCGCTCCGACCCCCTGGGTAAGGGTCTGATTCATGTGACGTTCGACCTGGCTTCTAACCTGACCTCTCGCATCCCATCACACGCAGTAGTACCTAACCCTCCCATCACTGCAGTCCTTCCTTACCTTCAGTGACACCATCGGTTTGTGACTCAAGTGGTGCTTGGGTACACCGGTCTACTACCGGTAACGTTCGTTGCCGTGACTGCCGCTGACATTGAGACCGCCCCGCCAGCGCGGGATCCGTCAGCCCGGCGGGGAGCGTACGGCGTGAAGCTCATCCGCGGCCCCTTCGTGCAACTCCCCAAGCATCCTGACGCCAGCGATGAACCGGATGAGATGCTCGAGTACGCCCGGACTGCCCGTGCACGCGGCGAGAAGCTCGCGGCTGACCTGTTCAGCGGTGCAGGCGGACTCAGTCTGGGTCTGGAGGAGGCCGGCTACCGGGTCGTGCTGGCCGTCGACCACTATCCTGAGGCGGTCGAGACCCACCGGCATCACCATGCTGGCCTAAGTGTCGACTGGGACCTGGGCGACCCGGACCGGATCCGGCAGGTCGCCGGGCTGATCAAGGAAGCCGGCGTGGAGCTGCTCGCCGGTGGCCCACCGTGCCAGCCGTTCTCCAAGGCAGGCCGGTCCATGATCCGGCACAAGGTCCGTCATGGTCTGCGTGACCCCTACGACGAGCGACGTGACCTGTGGCGTTCATATCTCGAGGTTATCCGCCTTGCCCGCCCGCCCGCGGTGGTCATGGAGAACGTGCCGGACATGGCACTCGACAAAGAGATGTTTATCCTGCGCACCATGGTCCACGAACTGGAGTCAATGGGCTACTCCGTCGAGGAACGCGCCGTCGACACCTGGCGGTACGGCGTGCCCCAGTTCCGCCAGCGGCTCATCCTCGTGGCCCTGCGCGACGGCACCGCGTTCCAGTGGCCCGCCGAGTCACCCGAAAGGCCGACGGTCTGGAACGCCATCAGTGACCTGCCCGAGGTCGAGGGCGGCTGGCGACCGACGGGAGGTTCCGAGGGCTGGGCCGACTACGACGGCCCGAAAACGGACTTCCAGCAGCGGATGCGCCGCAACGTCGCCCACCGCGACTCGGCCAAGGTCTTCGACCACATCACCCGGCCGGTACGTGAGGACGATCTGAAGGCGTTCCAGCTCATGGACGCCAGCACCCGCTATTCCGACCTGCCGGCGGAGATGAAGCGCTACCGCGACGACATCTTCGACGACAAGTACAAGCGTCTCGACAAGGACGGGCGTTCACGTACCATCACGGCGCACATCGCCAAGGACGGGTACTGGTACATCCACCCGGAACAGCACCGCACCATCACCGTACGCGAGGCGGCCCGCCTGCAGACATTCCCCGACGACTTCCGTTTCGCTGGACCGCCGTCGGCCGCATTCAAGCAGATCGGTAACGCTGTCCCCCCAGTTCTCGGTGAGCACCTCGCACGAGCCGTTTCCACCTCGTTGCAGGCGGGAGTGCCTGTGTCCGTCACCACCCAGGAGATCGCGGCTTCCCTCGCCACCTGGTTCGATGGCAACCATTTCAGCGGAATCCCGTGGCTGCGGGCTCAAACGCGCTGGCAGGTCATCCAGGGCGAGATCCTGCTGGACCGCACCGCTCCGGAGGTCACCCGCCATATCTGGCGGGCGCTGCAGAACTGGCATCAACCTCAGGACACCCTCCGGCAGGAGGAAAATCTGCGACGTACGGGAGGCTTCATCGCCCGCGAGTCCCGCGCTGATGTCATCGCGCAGCTCGCTCGCACACTAGCTGACAACCCTGCCCTGCTGCGCGATGACGACGCGCTGCGCAGCGTCAACGGTCTCAACGAGTCGGTCGCTGACCTGGCCATTCTTGTCGTCCCGGCAGGAGAAGGCGACGATGATTCGGAGGAGCCGGTCCTGGTGACCAAGGGTGTCCTACGCGTCGCCGCCCGGTTCAGCGGCAATCATGTGAACAGCCGTAACCGCCTCACCGACGGACGGCTCGAGATTGCCCGCATGATCGGCATCGACACGGACGCCCGTAGCGCTCACCTCGGGCTAATCGATCTCGCCAATACGCTCTGCCGGGTGAAGGAACCGCTGTGTCAGCACTGCCCTCTCGTCAAGAACTGCGCCGAGGCCGATGTCCATCCGGACCTTTTCTCTGGCTGACGTCCTGGCTAGATTCCGTTGAGTCCCAGTAGGTGAACGACCTCCGGTGACTGCTCTCTCAGCACGGCCTCGATCCGTTCCCAGGCGCTCCACTGGTCAGCCTCCATTGCGGCCATTCGTAAGGCAAGACCGGCGGTAGCCGCGGCCTGCGAAGCGGCCCGCACCTCAGCGGGCGCGCCAAGGTTGGTAGGGACCAATCTGCTCGTGCGTGATGTTTTGCGATAACTATCGTCCGCCATGACACACAGCTCGTTGACTGCTGGTTCGATCAGCTGACGCAACTGAGGCGGCAACGTCACCCGCATCTTTGCGACGTTGATGTTGAAGGCCGCGTCGAGGTCAGTGTCGAACTCGACGGCGGCGCGGGCCAGTTTGGTGTGCTCATCGATTCCCCGGATGCCGCCCCAGCCGCCCCACTGCACCAGTCGGTTGGCCCGGTAGACGTAGAGGCCCTGCTGCCGATTCCAGTTCAGCGGCCCAGACAGGCGGTCGAACCCTTCCGGATCGGTGAACCGGTCACGGGCGGGGAGAACGAACCGATGAAGCTCGACCTTGCCGACAGAGCCCGGTGATTCGATCTCGAACCGCTGCATCGGGAGTTCCTTCGTCGCCGGTTCCTGACGGGCGAACGGGTCCCACGCCTCGACCTTCTGTCCGTTGACGGTGAGGACCAGCTGCGGCCGCCCGGCAGCGCCCTCGATGAAGCGGTGGAAGACCATTCCTAGGTGCTCGGCTGTGCGCGCGGCCAAGGAGTCCAGCCGTCGACGTGCCCATCCTCCTTCGGGCCGTTTTTCCGGCAGCACCCTGTCCAGCAGCTGCCAGATTACGACTGTACCCGTTCCTTCGGCCAACCACTGCCGAGCCCTTGCGGCGGCGGGGTCGGTATTCGCCGGATCGACGATCACCCACTGGTCCCATTCCTCGATGAGGTCGAGATCCAGAGCTCTGGCACATGTACGGACCGCGGATTTCGAGCTACGGCTGACCACCGTCAGCAGTCGGCATTGCGACAATGATGCGGTCTTGAGACCGAGACCATAACGGCCAAGTTCGCCGCGCCCATAACCGCGACGCGTCCCGAAGCGCAGAGCCTCGAGCAACCCGGCCGGGGACATACCATGTCCGTCATCGGCGATGTACACCCTTGATTCGGTACCGTCGAATTCGATGAGGATCTCCACGCGCGTCGCCCCGGCACCGACACTGTTGTCCACCACGTCGGCCACAGCTGTAGGGAAGTCGTAGCCGATGTCCCGCAGCGAGCCCGTCAACCGTGCCGCTGACGGCGACACGTCGTACCACGCCTTTCCAGACACAGGATCCTCCATCACGTCATCGGTGAGGACCAGGATGCCACAGTGCTCACCTGATCACCGAGGCGGCACGGCGGACGGAGACGAATGCGAATTTCGCAGTGACAGCCACAGTTCCTGGAGCCTGTCGGCAACCTCGGTGGTCTCTTCGTGTTCCCAGGCGTGGAAAACCTGCCATCCCCGCATGCGAAGCAGTTCATCTTTTTCCCGGTCACGTTCGACGTTTCTTGTTAGTTTCGCGGACCACCACTGCGCATTGTTCTTGGGCATGGTGGTGTGAAGTGGGCACATATGCCAGAAACAGCCATCGACGAAAACCGCAATCTTAGCCCGGCTGAAAGCGATGTCCGGACGGCCCGGGAGCTCTTTGTAATTTGCGCGGAAACGCATTCCGCGCCGATGCAATTCACGCCGAAGAAGCATCTCCGGTCCTGTTCGTTCGCGCGGCATCCGCTTCATCTGCGCCGACACGTCAGCATTCAATGGCTCAGGTGTACGTTTCATGAGAAATCCTCCACGAAATAGCCGCAGAGCTTAGTGATTCCGGTTACATTCCGGTCTGCCCCCAAAGTAAGGGCGGAACGCGAACGGCTCGTTACCGGTTTCCCGATAGCGAGCCGTTGACCTGCGGTGTTGCTGGTGGGCGATACTGGGATCGAACCAGTGACCTCTTCCGTGTCAGGGAAAGATCAAGACCCTTTGGCCACAGATCAATAAGACTCTGACCTGCGAAGCTAGTCCCCGGTCGTCCATGGTCGTCCGAGAGCGTGGCACCCGGTTGTCACTCAGTTAGTCACTCGCCTGTGACGAAAGGTCCAAGCTCCTCTCGGGTCCGCTGCTCCAGTTCGTTGCGCTCTTCTGGGGTCAGTGCGTTCTGCCACTGCTGGAATTTGGCCATCGCCGTGTTGAGGTGTGTCGCGTACGCCTCGCTCTGGCCGATCTCTCGCAGGGTGGTCCGTCCTGCAAGTAGCTCCTCGGCCATCTCGGCCAGGTCTTTGCCCGCGGTGCCCTTGCCCAGTTGACGCAAGCTGTTCTTGACGGCTTCAGCCGCCTTGGGATTTCCGGCGATCCTGAGTAGGTCTTCGTCGATCGGCTGAGGGTCGGCCACGTCAGGCTCCTGGGCGTGCGTAGGGTGCCGTTGGCAACGGGAAGGCCGACAGGTCGCCGCCCTGACCGCCGACGGCCATGCCACCACCGAACGCAGCCATGATGACGGTTCCGGCCGTGTTGATGATCGCTGATGCTTTGTTGACCAGTTCGAGTAGCTCGATGGCCTGCCACGCGGCGACGCCGTATCCGGCTACTGCTCCTACTCCGGTCTCTGCCGTGGCCGTGCCGGCGGCCGCGGAGATACCGATCAGAATCGCCTTGTCAGCGATCGCTTGCAGGAGATTCCCCAACTGGTTGGACAGCTGCCAGGCGCCCTTGGCGGCCTCGCGGTAGCCCTCGGCTGCCTGGTGCAGCGCGAGCTGTTTCCCGCTGGTTGCTGCGGCCAAATCGGTGAAGTAGTTGTAGGCGGCGTCCGAAGCGTTGCCGTCCCACTGTCGGTCCATCTTGATCACACCGGACTGGATGTCCATGCCGAGTTGCTGCGTGAATCGGGCGAGGGCGTCGAGCGCGTCTCCGAACTTGTAGAGCTCGCCCCACTCACCGGTCAGGGTGTCCGTCGCGTAGCCGAAGATGTCGATTCCCGTGGTCTTCTCGATCACGTCGTTCACCCACGCCGACGGGCTCAGGTAGTTGAACATGTCGAACGGGTTGACGAACCCGTTGGTGATGCTGTCATCAGGCTCGGCCGGGTCAACGAGATACTGGCTGGGTTGGCTCATGAGGAATCCCCGTTGCTGGTCGGTCAGTCCCGGTTCGGTGTCGGTCTCGGCGCGGTGGGATAACTTGCGTCGACGCGTGCGGCACTCTGCTGGTCAGAATCCTGGTAGGAGTCGGCAACTGCCCGCAGCGCCTCGTTCGATCTCCAGAGGACGACTTCCAGCTTGTCGTGCAGCTCTTGTAGTTGCTGCATGAGACCAGCGTGTTGGCCCGAGAGCTTCCCGATGACCCCTGCCTGGTGGAAGCTGAAGTCACCGTGAACCTTGATATAGTTCTCGGCCATCTCTACCTCTGAGTAGAGGTTCACAAGTTCCGCCGCGTAGGTGCTGAGAGCAGTCGGCTCCACCTTGAACGTCATAGTTTTCCCCCGCTGTCTAAAGCGCGTACGCCGCGCCGACCAGCAGCACCAGGCCGGCGATCCCGTACACAAGCGCCTTGCGCCACAAGTTCGAGATCCGCTGAGCATCATCCGTTGTGTGCAGCTGGATTGCGTAGTAGGCCGCTGGAACGAAGGCGCACCCCGGGATGACCGCCAAGGCGATGTTCAGCGGCTCGAACGATGCACCCCGCGCAGCGCCAGCCAGACCCGCGACCAAGACGACCACCCAGCACAAGGCCAGGAACAGAACCACCTTGCCGATGAGCCTACGTGCTTCGATCGCGTTCTTCGCCACGCTGTACCTGTCCTCGCCGTTTGACTGGAGCCGACCTTAACAAGGGTTGATGCCCCGGCGTTGGCCCTCTAGTGCCCACACGCTTGGAATGGAGCGGCTCCGACACGTAGAGGCGCTCGTGCGCCTGAGCGGGGACGTCAACGGAGCCACGCCAGGCTTCTCGGTCCAGCACTCGGTTCGAAAATGAGGCAGCATCTAGGCGCAACCGTGCTGTTGAGCTGCACAACGGCCGTCTCAGCTCGGCGAGAACCTCTAGTCGTTGCACCTCCTCTGCATCGCGGTGTCTAGCGCGCATAGGCCGTGGAGAGGAGGGAGAGTTGTTTGCAGCAGCGCATGATGCTTGATCAGCTCATCATGTGCGTCAGGCATCCGGATCAAGACGCAAGTTGGTGGAGTAGAGCCAGGCGGACGTACTGATTCGAGGTTCAGGCTGATCAAACGGGGATGCGGGATGGCTGTCGAGCTGGCCAGGCTGTTTTGAGACCAACAATTTCGCAACGAGCGTGCTCCGGAAGCTCGGCTGAAATGTTCTTAATTACCTGGTATCAGATGAAATATTATCCATATGGAAACACAATCACACGTAGCCAAACACGGCGCGCGAGTGCGGATGCAAGTGCATATGCACGGCGGTGCACGAACCTCTAGACGGGGGTCACTACTCTTCGTATCCTCTAGGCGTGAAGGTTGGCGTCTGTGATCCCAACCGGATGATCATCTAGTCAAGAGGCATCCGTGCCAAAAGTAGTGACCGAGTAGGCAAGTTTATGTCTTAATTAACTCGTTTACCGCGCATAAAGGTCATAGCGGATTGAGGTGATGCAGGTGACACGCCACGCCGCTCGCGTTCGAACCGGACACCGGGCTCACGCGGTGTAGCATCTCCCATCGACGGCTAATCGGTCCGAACCGATTTGCAGGACCGGCCGTAGCAGATGAGGAGCCCAAGTGGCCATAGATGATCGCCCAGAAGGGACGGAAGATCCCCGGGCGCGTGAACAGGTCCCAAGACAGCCCTGTGCGGGCGACGCCAACACGAGCGCTATCGGCTCGGAAGGGGAGGATCTGGAGCCCGGCGAAGAGGGTCCTGGGTCTGACGAAAAGAAGCAGGGCGCCCGGTATGCGGCCGGCCGCCCTGCTCATGAACCATGCAGCCACGCGAAGACCGATGGTGAGCACACCATAGTTCAGGAAAACCAGGACGACTACAAGAAACCCCCGAAGATCATCGTCACGATCGGACGGGTAACAGGTCTCCTCATTGCATCGACAAGCTTCGTTGGAGCGCTTGTCCGGTTCGCGGAGGAGGTCTCAAAGATCTTCTAGTGAGGTTGGTGTCAACACTGGGCCGATCCTTGGGGTGAATCCTTCATTGGATTCGTTCCCCGGGGGTCGGCCCAGCCGTTGCCCGGATGATGGTGCAGCTTCCGACGGCTGTGACTTTGACGACTATAACTGATTGTGAGAATCTGCCTACCCAAAGTTCCCTCGAAGGAAGAAGGCGGCAGTGGCGCTGGCCGAAGGCTTGTGGCTATCCCTTGCTGGCTGGCACTTCGCAAGGAACTTTGAGGGTAACTTTGCCGTCTTGTCCGATATAGAGCTTTGGTCTGTTGCCGCGCAAGGCGCCCTAATGGCAACGATGGAGGCATGTTGGAAGGATGGATGCGTACTCCCTCAAGTGGAACGGGTGCTCGAAGACACGCACGTGCTCACTGTTCCGCTGGATGGGAAGTTTCATCGGCTTCTCTTTGACGACAAGCGCTGGCGAGACGGGCATCTCGTTGCCTTACACGCCTTCACTAACCGACGGCGCAAGCTCCCACCAGGAGTTCTGGTGGTCGGTGAGCCGGCCCTCGAACCGCCCAGGCGGGCGCCCCTGACTTGATGTTCGTCCGTTTGGGTACAAGCTAACGATCTTGCAAAACCTCTACCCGGGTGGCAAGTTAGGTGCGATGATCGGTTCTAACCGATTCGTCTCAACGCAGAGAAGGATCTAGCTGCGTGCCGGCGCAGCTGAGGACGTGTCGGCGGCTGTGCGACTAATGCGGTGATGAGTCGCTTGAAGGAGGGGGCTGCGAGATGGACGCCTACGGCCTAAGTACATGGCACAGCACTGCTGCTCATGTAGCCCGAGGAACGGATCAGTCGCAGCGTGAGCAGGAACGTATCCTCAGAAATGCTGCCGAAGACCACGGCATCAGACTAAGGGTAATTCAAGCGCTGACTTCTATACGTCAAAGCCTTAGATTGACGCAGAAGCAGGTTGCTTCCCTCATGGGTACTCAGCAGTCCGCTGTTTCAGACATGGAGAAAGGTCTAACGGATCCGCGCCTTTCTACACTGCAGCGATATGCGCGTGCAATGGATTGTTCCATTAACGTGGAAATCGTTGAAGAGCTTGATGACCCTGATTCGGCAGTTGCCCGTTCAATGATCCATTACAGCTCTTGGCGGCACACTGACGCCACTACTAATCAGTCAAATATCACCCTTGAAGTGCACGACAGTGGCATGGGTTCTTGGGACTGGTTGCACGATCCGCAGGACCTAAATGGTTTATCTGAGGATGAAATAGCGGGACAAGTGAGATGGGCGCACCCCTATGGGAAATCTCAGGCAAGCGATGTTTCAATTACCGGCGTAACTCAACGGCTTAACATCCGATGAAAGCTCAGCAGGCTGTGGACGGGGACCGCGCGACCAGTAATGCAATTAGCAATAATTTCAAATTAATCGATCTTCGCTTAAAGAACGTAGCGGCGAATCTGATGCTGCCCTCTCCGCGAAAGCCGTTGGACCTAGCAGCGTCGGTGCTTGTTGACATCTCTCGCCTTGGCGAATTTGTAACCTACGACGCAAGATATAAGCTTGGTGTTACTGACCGAGATGGTCGGCAAGTGCTTGAGGCGGACATCATTTATAGTCTGCTTTTTAGATTGAGGGATGGTTGGAGTCCCGCCGAAGACGAGCTTCGCTCCTTTGGTACCTACGGAGCAGTCGATATTGCGCATCCTTATATGCGAGAAATTGTGCAGACCATTACGGGGCGAATGGGCCTTCCGCCATTGGTTTTGGACATCCGCGCCCCAGAGCCAACAGAGTAAAAGTAGCCCCTCGGCTCTATACCTCTGGGCGGATTAGCCCACCGACAGATTGCATTTCGTTGTCAATCCAGGCTTGACGGCTGCTTATCGGCTGCACCTCTTGAGTCGGGCGTTGGGGTTGGCGGCGCGCACCCTGTGAGGGCAGGCCATCGGCCTGCCCACGACTCCTGCCCGAGGGTCGCAGAGGCTCCCAGGTCAAGGGCGGCCCGTAGGGCCGTCGCCTGCGACGCGCAGCGCCCTTGAGCTTGGAGGAGCGGCACGGCACACTCGCGCCGCCCACCCCGGCGTCCGACGGCCGTGACCTCGCCGTGCGGCCTGGCGTGAGCTGCTGGGTCGCGTCGCCCAGGCCGTGCCAGTCGGCTGCCGGCCAAATCCCACACCCGGACTTCCGGCCCTGTCGTGCTTCGGCAGGCCCGACTCCTCCGCCTTGCACGCCAGCCGACGGGCTGCCTGCGTGTCCCGGGCCAAGCGACAGCGGCGGCATGGGGCGCGCGCCCTGGTCGGCGGCGTGAGCGGCCCGGTCCGGGCCGCCTTGAAGACGTACAGAAAGTTTGAACAGCATCTGGCAGCCGCCCGGCTGGGGGCAGTGCTGTTTGCACGTCAGCGGCTACTGTCTTTTGCATGTCGCTGGTCACCTGGGCCTACGAAATCTCGGAACAAACTCTCGCCGTGCCTCTCCCTCGACGGTGGGCACACGTTCAGGGCGTGGCCCTGAAAGCGAGAACATTCGCGGGTGCGGTCGGTGATGATGCCGAGCTTCTTGAGGCTGCAGCCGTGCTGCACGATGTTGGGTATGCGCCAGACCTAGCCCGTACCGGCTTTCATCCGTTAGATGGCGCCTACTTCCTTCAGTCGGTTGATGCTCCGAGACGGCTTGTGCACCTCGTTGCGCATCACTCGTGTGCGATCAGGGAGGCTCGACTGCGAGGCATCAATGAGGAGCTCGCGCCCTTCCTCGACGAGGAAGGGCCTGTCCGAGATGCGCTGTGGGCGTGTGACCTCACAACGACACCCGATGGAACGCCCACGGAGTTCGTCGACAGGGTTGCCGAGATCAAGGCCCGGTACGGTCCTGATGATCTCGTGACGACGTTTATCGAGGAAGCCACTCCGGATCTCGGCGCCGCCATTGGTCGGACATACGAGAGACTCCGGACCCGCGGCGCCCATCAATCGATGTAAGGGTCGCCATCCTCTAGGCCGTGCTGCACCCTCAACTTCATCGAGGGATGCATCGGCAGCGACCCTAGTTCAGCCACCCCCACCCACTGAACCTCGGTTGACTCGCTACTGGGGCGAAGAGACCCGGCGACTGGTTGGCCGCGTAGGCAGATCGAGAACTCCTGGCGCACTTCACCATCGTCGTATGCGATGACATGCCTCGGATCCGAGTAGATACCAGAGATCCCGACGACTTTGATGTCAAGCCCGGTCTCCTCCATCACCTCGCGCGTCGCGGCTCCTGTAACCGTCTCACCGAGGTCCTGGGCGCCACCCGGCAGTGCCCACAACCCGTTGTCTGAGCGCCGAATCAAGAGAACGCGTCCCCGATCGTCACGCACGACGACAGCCACGGCTACGACGAGCGAGTTTGCCGCTGGTGCACTCGGGTCGTTCAGGTAGTCAGTCTTCGGCATGATCCTTATTGTGCGCCTCGCGTGGTTGGAGCGCTCCATACAGCGTCGAAGCTCTCCGCGTACGCGTCAAACAGCCCGTACGTCGCAGTCCGGCGTACATGAAGCGCCGGGGCCATCGGCGCCGTTTTGCCGAAGATATGAGGGTTCGCGATCATTTCGTCATCAAAGCGGTAGAGGCTGTTGTAGAGCACTGTTTCGTGATGCCGGATCTCGATGTTTTTGGTTTCTTGCAGGGGTCGGAAGAAGGCGTCGGCCTGATCGATCTTCGCAGAGATAGTTTCTCGGCCAATACCTTCGTCCTCGCTGCGCTGTTTGACAGTCGCAGAATCGCGGTTGCCAAGAAGAATCCGGACGCGAACTCCACTGCCCGCTTTGGAGCGAAGGCGCGCGAGAAGGTTTGGTTTCTCGGTGAGGAACATCCCCACGTAGACCAGGATGCCTATCTCAGCACTCGCTGAATCAAGAAGGCGATCCCAAAGAGTTGGCGGGATCGCTCCACGATTGTTGTAGAGCTGCACCATGTCGGGAGTGTTCGTCGCCTCAGACGATGCTCTGGTGGCTCCTGGCCACAGAAAGTCTTCGTCTTCTCTCAAACGCTTTGCGATCTTGAAACGTGTTCTGGGATGTGGCACTCGTCCCCCGAGCCATCGGCTCACGGTTTTGACGTCGCTCTCTGTGTATACCGCCAGCTCGGCAGGGGTCACGCGTGCTCGTCCTAGAGCATCTCGTAGTCGTTCATTCGCCATTGCAGCTCCGATCCACGAGGGACGTTTGTATCACTATAAACGTCCTAAGCGTCCCGGCAAGGCCATTTGGACGTCACCTTTCCCAGAGTCTCCTTGAGGTGCGAGCAACGAACTCGCACGGAGCAGTCGTCCACTGGGGACGCGCTCAAACAGGGAGGTAATCCTCGTGAAGCTGTACGTGGACACGACCGGTAAGCAGGTCACGGTGTCGAAGCCCACCGAGACGAAGAACGACCAGCAGGGCAACCAGCGCTCCGAGAAGGGGACGGGCCGGCTTATGTGGTCCACCCAGGTCATCGTGCTCGACGAGACTGGCGGCGAGGTCATCGCCATCACTACGGCTGGAGAGAAGCCGAACGTGACGGTGGGGCAGCTCGTTGCTGTCGAGCAGCTTGAGGCCATCCCGTGGGCGACCAACGGGCGTAACGGTGTCGCGTTCCGTGCGGTGTCGCTGAAGCCCCTGTCGAGTCCTTCGTCCAAGTAGTTCGGACTTCGCAGTATCCCGTTCTGTCTAGCCACAGTGTCCGTGGCAACAACATCCAAGCGGCCTTGGGTCCGCTGACGTCAAACCGATCAACATCTGAGTCCGGTGATGGTTCTGGCTCCTACATCCCCGGCATCACAGGCCTCATCCGCTGAGGTCATCCCCGAAGAGTGGCGCGGGGTCGGTACTGGCTCCTACACCTGCCGACCTCGCTGCCTTCCAACCTGTTCGCCCTTTTACTGTCAAGGGAAGGTTGTCATGTCTCGTCGCCTCAATGCCGCCTCCAGCAAGGCCCGGCGTTCCGAGAACACGGTCACTGCCATCAACGAAGTCCAGGCCCACATGGGACGCGTGGACACCAAGGCATCCATTCTGTTCGGCTTCTCCCTCGCCGCCCTGACCGGTGGCGGAACTGTACTGGCAAAGGCGCATCTCCCGATTGCGAGTTCGGTACTCGCTGTCATCGCGGCCGGTGCACTCGTATCGGCCCTGGCGTTGCTGGGAGCTGCTATCCGGCCCGCACTCGGCGGGAACCACGGATTCGTGCGGTTCGCTGCTGCTGAATCACCGGAGCAACTCGCTGCTGATCTGGCTGACATCGAAAACGTCACCGTGGAATACCGCGCCGAGCAACTGCTGTGGCTGTCGCGTGCAGTTCAGCGCAAATACCGGCGTGTTCGCCTCTCAGTCGACCTGCTGATGACCGGCCTTAGCTTCGCCGTTCTCGCAGCACTGATCGCCATCGCCTTCTAAACGACCGTCACAGAATCCGCAGCTAAGGGGAAAGCTCATGGACGACGTCGTACTCACCGCGCTTCTAGCTCGTCTGCGCGAGGACTTCGAACGCAAGGACGGCAAATCCGCCGCCACAACCCTCGACATGATCCGTATCTGGGCTGGCGATGACTTCACCGACCGGCTGACCGCCGGAATCATCGCTCTCGGGCTGGAACGCCTGCGCCGCCTCTGATTCTCCGGAAATGAAGCGTGGGGCCGGTACTGGCTCCTACACCTGCCGACCCCGCGCCCTTCCAACCCATCCACCCTCGTAAGGGAGGACGTGTCATGTCCAAATCTACCCCCCGACGTGGTTTCGGGAAACGCTCCGGAACGGTGACGGTCATTGAGGCCAAAGTCCACCGCTCCTCGGCCCGTAACGCCCGTATGGCGTTTATCATCACCACGATCGTCACGTGCTTGATCGCCATGACGGTCGCCTCGGACCACATGCACCCGATCCTGGCGTTCCTGCTTGGAGCGGTCATCGGCCTGGTCCTGGGCGCCATCGTCTGGACGCTGGTCAGGATCTGGCCCGTCATCCGGGTCATCTGGTGGTGGACCCCCGAAATCAGCCTGGCGGTGCTGCTCACCTACGGCTGGGTGCAGCTTGCCACCAGCACCCCGGCACTGGTCACCCTCGCGGTCCTCGCCGTGGTGGTAGGTGTGCCCGCGGCTGTCCCGTACATCCGACGTCACGTCGTCGCCGTCGTCTGGTGCATGGTCGTCCGGCACCGGTTGCGGGTCTGCTTCTCGCAGTTCATCATCGCGAACCAGTCCGGTTCGCTCCCGCTGATCCTCTGGGCACGCCCGACCCCGGTCGGGGAACGTGTCTGGGTCCACCTGCGGCCCGGTCTGTCCATGCCCGATCTCGTCGGGCGCCTCGACAAGATCGCGGTCACCTGCCTCGCCTCCTCGGTGATGATCGAACGTGCCTCCGAAGGCAACGCCGCCTACCTGAGGTTCGACATCAAACGCCGTGAGGTCCTCACCGCAACGGTCGGCTCACCCCTGCCGGATCTGATCGACCCGGATTTTGAGCCGCTGCCGCGTGAACCCATGACGGTTCCGCTCGACCTGGACTTGCCCGACGTTCCGGCCGACCCGAAACCGAAGGCACCTGCCACAAGGCCGGCGGCCTCTTCGAACGGCAAGAAGCCTGCTGCTTCATCTGCCACACAAGCCGATGCGGGTGACGACATCGACGACTGGATCTGACACCGCGTCGGCTGATAGCCCACGCAAAGCCGGTGCGGATTGCATCCGCTTGCGGACTCCGCACCGGCCTCTATCCCTTGATCGGAGACCATCGTGTCCACCATCGCTCGTGACCCCCTCGGTACCGGCCGAGTCCCGGTCGGTCCGGGCATGTCGATGTTCGACCCCATGTTCATCGGCATCGACGAATTCGGAGAGCACGTCACGCTCGACGTCGTCTTCCACAACCTGCTCATCGCCGGAGAACCCGGCGGAGGCAAATCCGGCCTCATCAACATCGCCGCCGCCACCGCAGCTCTCAGCGAGAACACCCGCCTGGTGTGCTTCGACGCGAAACTCGTCGAACTCGGCCCCTGGCGCGACATCAGTGACGCCTTCGTTGGACCCGACCTCGACGAGGCGATCTCGGTCCTGCGTCGTCTGCTGACCGTCGCCATCAACCGATACCAATGGCTGCTCGCCAACCGTCGCCGCAAAGTCGGCCGCTACGACGGACTATCCACGATCCTCACCGTCATCGACGAGATCGCGATGTTCTCCACTGTGCTCGGCACCGAGGCACAGCAAAAAGAGTTCTCGACCCTGCTGCGAGGACTCGTCTCCCTCGGCCGCGCCTGCGGGATGCCCGTCATCGGCGCCTCGCAGCGCACCAGCTGGGACATCATCCCCGCCTCCCTGCGGGACCTGTTCGGCTACCGGTGCGCATTCAGGTGCACCACCACCGGCAGTTCCGACGTGATCCTCGGCTCCGGCTGGGCCGAGCTCGGCTACTCCGCCTCCGACATCAACCCCGAGAACCGGGGCGCCGCCTATCTGCTCACCGAAGGTGGCACACCCCGGCGGATCAAAGCCGCGTACCTGTCCGACGACGACATCTACAACATCGCGGACTACGCCGACTGGATGCGACGCCCTTCCGGCATCACGGTCCCGGCCACCAGCCGCACCTCTGAATGGCAGATGGCTGCCTGACCTAGCACCTACAAGAGAGCCGACAGGACCCGACCCAACGCCTGCAAGCACGGCGGGTCCTGCCGACCACCACCAAGCCCTTTCGAAAGGACGTGGCTGCCTTGAAGGCTACCCACAAACCGGCCCTCGACGCCTACTACACCCCGGCCGCGCTGCTGCGCGGAGCTGCCTCCTACCTCAGCTTCTACGGATGGACCACCGGCGAAATCTTCGCCACCGTCGACGACACGACACCCTTCCCGGCTGCCTGCGCGATCGGCGCTATCAACATCGCCGCCTTCGGCTCACCGCTCTTGAGCTGCGACGACGATGCGGACTCCCGTTCCGTTGACTCCGCCATCATCGCTGCGCGTGTCTTCGCGGCATGGATTGACCCTGAATACAGCACCCCCGACGTCGGCCACCGCCTCGGCATCGCGGCCATAGACGTCATCGGTGACTGGAACGACTACGCCGGACGCACGTGCGACGAGGTCATCAAAACCCTCAACGACGCCGCCGCGGACTGGGAAGCCACCCACCCCACCGGCGGTGCCCGGTGAGCCTCTCCTACGTCAACCAGACCTTGACACTCAACCCGGCTGGCGACGAAAGCCGGCCCCCGAGCAAGCGCCGTAACGCTGTCGTCGAGAACGACAAATTCGGCAAGTTCGCACGGCGCATCATCCGTGCCTTCGCCAAGCGTGTCGGTGACGGCGACGTGGAAGCGCTACAAGACATGGTCGCCCTGTCCTCGGATCTCGACGACGCGATCGGTGTCGCCGTCATGGGCCTGCGTGCCTACGGCTACTCCTGGGAAGAGATCGGCTCCCGGCTCGGAGTCTCCCGGCAGGCCGCCCAGCAACGCTGGGGAGCCACCAAATGACCACCACCGCGTTGACGAATCCGTTCCTGGAAGCCCTCGGGCAGCGCACCGGCATCCGGGTCGAGTTCTACGACCCCACCGGCGACCGGTATGGGTTTCCCACCTTCCCGTATCACCAGGTCCCCGAGGGCCTGGCAACCCGCCGCCAACTCCGTGCACAAAGCCTGTGCCCCGGTGGCTACGACCCCGTCGCGCAGATCCTCTGGCGTCACTACGGCCAGATCCGTGTTGCCTATCTCTACCGACGCGACCTCGCCACACCCAAGCGTGTCGCCACCCCGGCCCAACTGACGGCCATCTCCAAGGCACTGCGAGCGCGGCGCACCTGCCCGCTCTGCCACCAGCTCAAGGCCTACTACATCCCCCGCCGCACCGGCGCGTGCCTCGCCTGCGAACCGATCGGGCTATCAGCCCCCGCCGATGACAAGGGATTCGGCTACAGCCGCGACACCACCGAACCCACCTCGGCCACCGTCCCGGACGGTGTCGTCCTTATCCCGCTGACCGGCCGCGTCCGGCAGGAGGCCACCCGATGACGATTCATCCTGACGACGGGTCCCAGCCGTCACAGACCCCCTGTCCATGTGGTGACTACTACTGCTCCGACTTCATGCCCAAAGACCAGGACCGCTCCCAGTGCTGCATGTACTGCGGCCCCTACGACTGCGACGTCTGCGGCTGGATCGACCCCGCTCGGGCTTCCACGCCCGGCGACGAAGAGGTGCCCTCATGAGCCTCTACGACCGACACGACCACAGCACCGCACCCGGCTGCCACTGGTGCATCGACGGGATGACCCCCGCCGGAATCTCTCCCATCCTTGGGCCTGTCCTGCGCCTGTGCCCCACCAAGAAGTGGTGCGAGGAATGTGACGACAGCTCCGTCTTCCTGACTGATCAGGAAACCCTCGACGACCGCATCAACGAACTGCTCAGTGACGGATACGCCGCGATTTGGTGCAGCAACTGCAACGGCGTCACCGCCGTCGTGCCCGTCACCAACGACGGAGGCATCCGATGAAGCTCCGTAAAAACCGCGACGCCAAAACCAGTCCCTTGGCGATCACGGCACCGGTCACCAAGAACTTCACCGAGGTATTCGCCCTCACCTACGCCGAAAAAGCCGTCCCCGACATGCTCAAGGCCATCGACTCCATCAAGCGCTTCAACCGGTTCGTACTGCTCGGCGCGCTGCTCACCAGCTACCTGCACCAGGCCCACTACCTGTGGAGCGAAAAGGCCGGCTACTTCGCCTACCTTGTGCCGCTGATCTTCGACGCCGCCATGGTCTCGATGCTCACCGTCGTCCGCACAGCAGGCATCGCCAAGGACGCCAAACGCGGCGCCATGGTCGTGTTCATCAGCGCTGCTGTCATCTCTGCGACCATCAACTTCGCATCCCCCGGCTCGTGGGGTCTACGTGCGATTTTCGCCCTGGTCGTCATGCTGGTCATCGGCGTCGAACTCGTCGCCGGACGCATCCGCCCGGACTTCGCCGCCATCCAAGAACAAGCAGCGGAACTTCTGGCCGCCGCCCAGTCCATCACCGCCAGCGAACCGGCCACCGACGCCATCCCGGCAACCAGCGAACAGGCGCTACCCGCAACGGTCAGCGTCGCGCCCGCCGTCATCACCGCGGCCGTGCCGGAACCGACTCCGGAAGCCCCTGCCCACCTCCTGCCCACCGCCCGGTTCTCCGTCGCCCAGCACGAGCAGACCACCGGGCAACCCATCACCGTCGACGAGCTGGCCGCCCGCATGAGCGTGCCCCCGGCCGTTGCCGGACAACTGCTCAACGCCATCCGGGGACACCACCCGACACCCGCACCGCTCAACGGGCATAGCCCTGTGCTCGGTGGTGCCCGATGACCTTCGTCCACGTCGACATCCACCACCTCACCCACAGCTGCCCTGCCAACGCAGAGCCCCACCCCTACGACACCCGCCGCTCCGTTGTCGCCGTCGTCGACGGCGGCACCTGCCGCCGACCGGTCACCATCCGATCCGGCACGACCGCTTCCACCATCGCCTGCGGGCGTCACGAACCGCGTGAACGGCAGTGCCCGAACTGCCTCATCACCGTCATCGAACACGTGGTGACCTTCACCTTCACCGGCCACCATGGCCCGCAGCACCCCGCTACCGGGAACGCTGCCTGATGGATTCGTTGCTGGACCTCGCATCCCGGGAGAACTCTGCCCGGGGTGCGGGCTCGAACCCCGAAACCGCCTACGCCTGGACACCACCGGCCCCGGCCTACACCGCCGCCGGATCAGCACTCGCCCGTGCCGCCCGGCCGGACTATTTCGCCTGGCTCGAACACGTCAAAGCCGCTGGCGCCTGCACCCGCCCGATCCGCCTGTCCGGCTCCCTGACCACCGTCGAGCCCGACACCGGACGCCTGCTCAGCGAACGGCACACCGACGAACTGCCCGACTCCGCCATCTATAAAGCCTGCGGCAACCGTCGCCACGCCGTGTGCCCGTCCTGCGCTCGCACCTACCAGCGCGACGCCTACCAGCTTCTGCGCGCCGGACTCGTAGGCGGCAAGGGCATCCCCGCCACGGTCACCCGGCACCCGGCCGTGTTCCTCACCCTGACCGCCCCGTCGTTCGGCACCGTCCACAGTCGCACCGTCAAGAAACACACCTGCCACGACAGGCGCCGCTGCGACTGCCGGGCCGAACCCTGCCACGCCCGCCGCGACACCGGCCTGTGCGAACACGAAAAGCCGGCTGTCTGCTGGAGCCGCCACGAACCCGATGACCCGCTGCTCGGACAGCCACTCTGCCAGGACTGCTACGACTACGACCACCAGGCCGTGTTCAACCTGTACGCGCCCCAACTCTGGCATCACACCAAACAGGCCGCCGAACGCGCCCTCACAAAACTCTGCCGCCAACGTGGCATCCCGTTCCACCCGGTCGTTTCCGCCTCGGGCAAGACGACCTGGAAGGCACCCGTGCGGGTCTCACCAGGCAAAGTCGCCGAGATGCAGCGCCGGGGCGCCGTCCACTTCCACGCCCTGGTCCGCCTCGACGGCGTCAACCCGGACGACCCCGATGCGATCCTTGCCCCACCCGAGGCCATCGGCGCCGACGACCTCATCAACGCCCTCGAACAGGCCGCCCACGACATCACCGTCAACACTCCGGCGCATCCGGACCGGGCTGCGGGATGGCCGGTCGGCTGGGGAGAACAGGTCGACATCCGGCCCATCACCCTCACTGGTGACGGCGAAATGACTGACGGCATGGCAGCGGGATACTTGGCCAAGTACGCCACCAAGAGCACCGAGGCCACCGGGCACACCTCCACCCGCATCACCGCCGAGAACGTCGACGACTACGCCGACGCCCAGGGAGATCACACCGCCCGCCTCATCGACGCGTGCTGGCGCCTCGGCCGCCCCACCCAACACTCCGCACCCCTCGCCGGACGGTTCGTGACCCATCCCGAACCGGGGGACCGGCTCATACCGTTCGACACGCCCTGGACCTGCCAGGACTGCGGCACCCGGACCCGCTACGCGGCCTGCCCCGTCTGCGTCGCCGAGCGTCAAGCCAGCCTTGACAGTCAACCGGCGAAACGGCCCACAGCCGTCAATCCCTATGCGCGGCTGCGTCGATGGGCACACATGCTCGGCTACGGCGGACACTTCCTCACCAAAGGCCGCCGATACTCCGTCACCTTTGGTGCACTCCGCGCCGCTCGGATCGCCTTCCGACGCGTTGACCACCCCAGCCCGACGAATGATCACCTGGGCACAGCGGCCATCACCGGGCCTGTCGAGGTTCAGACGACGTTGCTCATCGGCACGCTGTCCTTCGCTGGAGTCGGCTGGCACACCAGTGGCGATGCGTTACTCGCCAACACCGCCGCCGCCATGGCCCGCGAACGCCGTGACGCCGGATGCGAGGAACTGGCCCACGAACGCGCCGAAACCCTACCCATACCCCTGGCCGCCTGATGTTCGCGAGAAAGGAAACGCCGTTGGACGACACCGCTCGTAAGGAGCTGTACCGCATCCCTGAGGCGATGCGGCTGTTGAGCCTGAGCCGGTCCGTGATCTACGAACTGATCCGATCCGGACGGCTGCACACCGTAAAGGAAGGCCGTACGCGGCTTGTACCGGCCCGAGCCATCACCGACTACGTCGCACTACTGGAACGTGAGAGCACGAGAGGAATCGCCGCATGACCAAACGCCGCAGCCGAGGAGACGGCGGGATCCACTGGGACGAACAGCGCCAACGCTGGATCGCCACAGTCACCGTCGGCTACACCCCGGCCGGTAAACGCATCGTCCGCAAAACCAGTGGCAAGACCAAGACCGAAGCCAACAACGCACTCCGCAGCAAGATTCGTGAGTACGAGGACGGCCTTGCTCAGGACCAAGCGGGCTTCACCGTCGCCCAGGCCGTCGAAGATTGGCTCACCTACGGGCTCAACGGTAGATCGCAGAGCACCATCGAGAAGAACCGCTACCTCTGCAAGCACATCATCTCCGGCCTTGGCGCACGAAAGCTGCGCGAGCTCAAGGCATCAGAAGTCGATAAATGGCTGCTCGGTCTCGCCCATCACCTCAGCACCAGCACGGTGCGACGCATCCATGAATGCTTGAGCCGCGCGGTTGATCGCGCCATGGCTCGTGACAAGGTCAAGCGCAACGTCGTAGTCCTCTGCGGCATCCCGACCGGCAAGCCCGGCCGCCCTTCCAAATCACTGACGCTGGAAGCCGCGAAAGCGCTCCTGAACGCAGCCGAAGACACCCGGCTCTACGCGTACGTCGTGATCTCGCTACTGACCGGGGCCAGGACGGAAGAGCTGCGGGCTCTAACCTGGAAAAACGTCGATCTGATGGGCGACCTGGAGGCGGTCAGTCCCGTCCCGCCCTCTATCCAGGTGTGGGCATCGGTCCGCGACGGCGGAGATACCAAGACCCCCAAGTCTCGCCGGACCCTCGCCCTACCTCTGCGCGCAGTAGTCGCCCTACGCGCTCAGCGGGCGCTTCAGGAGGACGATCGCAAAAAGGCCGGCGGTGACTGGCAGGCCCTCGATTTGGTCTTTTCCTCAGCGCTCGGCACGGAACTCGATGCCGCCAACGTTCGCCGGGCCTTCCGTCGCATCACCAAGGAAGCAGGGTTGGACCAGGGGGACTGGACGCCCCGGGAGCTACGGCACAGCTTCGTCTCCCTGCTGTCGGACGACGGCGTCTCGATCGGTGACATCGCCGACCTGTGCGGGCACTCCGGAACCTCGGTCACGGAGAAGGTGTACCGGCATCAGCTCAGGCCCGTCCTGTTGACGGGAGCTAGCGCCATGGATCGGATCTTCCCGCACAAAGGGGAGTGCGTTTCTTAGTCACCCAGTTAGTCACTCAGACACAGAAGAGGCCATGTCCGCTGGTGGGACATGGCCTCTGTGCTGGTGGGCGATACTGGGATCGAACCAGTGACCTCTTCCGTGTCAGGGAAGCGCGCTCCCGCTGCGCCAATCGCCCTCGTTCTTGTTGCCGAGGTGGAGACGGGATTTGAACCCGTGTAGACGGCTTTGCAGGCCGTTGCCTCGCCTCTCGGCCACTCCACCGAGCTGGCCTCCGCAACGAACTGTGGTGGCCTCTCCGAGCGGACGACGGGATTCGAACCCGCGACCCTCACCTTGGCAAGGTGATGCGCTACCAGCTGCGCTACGTCCGCTTGTCCCTCCGGGTTCCCCCGGCGACGGAAGAAACATTACTTGGTCCAGCCGACACTTGCCAAACCGGGGTCCCCCGGCGCGTCGTCACCCCGGAAAAGGCCAGGTCAAGACCCCTTTGACCGCATTTCAGTACGCGGGGGAGCGCGGTTCGGGCTCCGATGAGCTCGGGGTACGGGGCTTCGGGCGTACCCGAGAGGGGTTATCCACAGGCTGGAAATCTGGGGAGCGGGGCCGGGGCGGCTGGGGGTTGGATGGGGCCATGCAGATCCGACAGATACCCGCTGAAGAGCGGCCCGACGCGATGTTCGACCTTGCGGCCTATGCCTTCGAGAGCTCTCCGTGGCCTGAGGCCGACAAGGAGACCTATGCGCGGCGCATGCCCTTCTACGTAACCGCCACCGGGCTGGTCGCCGAGGAGGACGGGCAGGTGCTGGCGGCTGTCACCGCCCTGGCGATGCGGCAGAACGTGCGTGGCGTGGTGCACGACATGGCCGGCGTCGCCTCCGTGGTCTCGCATCCGTCCGCGCGTCGGCGGGGGTTCGTGCGGCAGCTGCTGACTCGGTTGCTGGAGCAGACGCGGGAGCAGGGGTGTGCCGTGAGCGCCCTCTACCCGTTCCGTCCCTCGTTCTACGGGCACTTCGGCTATGTGGGGATGCCCCGGGTGCGCACCGCCACGTTCGCGCCTGAGGGCCTCGCGCACCTGGTCCGGGCTGAGCTGCCGGGCGAGGTCGAGCGGTTGCCGTTCGCCGCGGCCTTTGACGAGTTCGACGCGCTCACGTTGCGCCTGCTGGAGGAGCGGCACGGGTTCGCCGTGTTCGACGAGACCCGCACGGCAGAGTTCCGCGACCGGACCAAGCGCTGGGTGGCGATCGCCCGTTCCGGCGGCGAGGTGGTGGGGGCGGTGATCTACCGGATCGATGAGTACGGCGGGGACCTGATCGCCGAGGATCTGCTGACCACCGGGCCCCTCGGTCGCGCGCTGCTCCTGCAGTATTTCGCCCGGCACGTCGACCAGGTCGCCCGTGTGATCGTGAAGATCGGCGCCGACGAGGTCCCCGACCTGTGGGGCACGGACTTCGCGGTGGTGACCGAGGGGCGCACCGGCTACCCGAAACACGGTGGCCCGATGGTGCGGCTGCTCTCGATGACAGCCCTGAACGGTCTGCACACCCGCGCAGACCTCGGCGTCACCGTCGAGGTGATCAACGACGACCTGCTCAGCGGGCGCTACCGCATCACGGGCGAGGCGGGCGTCCTGACGGTCGAGGAGACCAAGGACGAGCCCCAGGCCACGCTGACCTGCGCCGGCATCTCAGCGCTGGCCTACGGCGTCCTGGACCCGGTGGAGGTGGTGCTGCGCGGCTTCGGCCAGATCGACGCGGAAGCGGTGCAGGTGCTGGGCGCGCTGTTCCCCAAGCAGATGCCCTACCTGTTCGCCGACTTCTGAGCCGTTGCGGGGCGGGCGGCAGCGGGGCGGGCGGCAGCGGGCCGGGCGGCAGCGGGCCGGACGGCAGGGTAGGCAGCGTGCTGGGCGGGGGCGGCGGGTCAGGCTGCGGCGGCGGACGAAGTGGGCTGAACGGTCGCGGGGCTGAGCTGGTGAATTAGACGGCGGCGGGGAGGTTGGGGGTGGTGAAGGCTCGGGCGTCGTCGGTGACCACGGCGGATTCGTAGCCGTCGGGGATGAGTTTGGCCAGCCATTCGATGCCGGGGGTGCCCATGGCGAGGGCGGTGGTGGCGTAGGCGTCGGCCAGGGCCAGGTCGGGGCCGACGACGGTGACGGAGCGGAGGCCTCGGGCCGGTTTGCCGGTTCGGGGGTTGAAGACGTGGTCGCCTCGCTCGTAGGTGCCGGAGGTGGCTACCGCGGCGTCGGCGAGGGAGAGGACCCAGCTGAGTTTGTCCGCTTCCCAGGGGTGGCGGATGCCGACCCTCCAGGGCTTGCCCGACGAGGAGAGGCCGCGGGCGCGGATGTCGCCGCCGGCGTTGATGCAGTGGTGGGTGGAGCCTGCCGCGGCCAGGCGGGCCGAGGCGACCTCGACCGACCAGCCTTTGACAAAACCAGAGGGATCGAGCGGGCCCGCGGCGTACGCATCGAAGTAGCCGTCCGTCGAGCGCCACAGGTCCGCGCAGGCGTCCAGGACCAGGCGCATGTCGGGGGAGCATTCCTCCAGCGTCAGCTCGCGGCGGCGGAAGCGGCACACTTCGCTGTCCTCGCGGTAGGTGCTGAACCGCTCGTCCACCTCGTGCAGCCAGGCGCACACGTCACCGACCAGCCCGCGCAGGGTGTCCTCGGGCAGATCATCGGCCAGGTCGATGCTGACAACCGTGCCCATCACGTGCTCGGCGTGGTGCATGACGCGCGACTCTACGCGCCCGGCCGGAACCCTGCCCGGCCCTCACCCGAGCCCGCCGCCATGTCGAGGCTTGTGCCCGCGGCCATGTCGAGGCTTGTGCCCGCGGCCATGTCGAGGCTTGTGCCCGCGGCCATGCCGAGGCTTGAACCCGCGGCCATACCAAGGCTTGAACCCGCGGCCATGCCGAAGCCCGGGCCTGTGGCTGTGGCCATGGGAAGGCTAGAGCCCGCTGCCATGGCAATGCCCGAGCTGGGGTTGCTGGCCAGGCTGAAGCCTGAGCTGGGGTCGAGGGCCTCGCCCAAGCCCGAGCCGGGGTTGCCGGCCGCGTGGAAGCCCAAGCCCTGGTTGCCGGCCGCGTGGAAGCCCAAGCCCCGGTTACCGGCAGTGCCGAAGCCCAAGAGCGGGTTGCCGAAGCTCCGGGCGGGGAGGTCGCTCGTGCCGCCATCCGGACAGGCCGGGAGGGTCACGGGGTGGCCTTGTCGATGGCGGCCTGGAGGGACTTGACGTAGGACTCGGAGGTGAAGGTGGCTCCGGAGACGGCGTCGACGTCGGCGCTCTGGGCTTTGACCGTTTCCTCGTTGAGTTTTTTGATGGCCGGGGGGTTGATGGTGGCGCTGTCGGCGGTGGTGGGGTAGGTGGCGTCGGCGGCGGTGATTTTGCCGCCGGTGATTTTGATGGAGACCTGGATGGTGCCGTAGGGGTTCTTGGAGCCGGTGCCCTGGAAGACGCCGTTTTTCAGGCCGGAGCCGCCGGCCTCGCCCGAGGACGAGTCCTTGTCCGCTGAGGCGTCCTTGTCGGAGGAGGACTCGGAGGAGGATTCGGCGGCTTTGTCTGAGCCGCCCTTCTTCGAGGCCGACGGTTCGGGGGCGGCCGTGTCGTCCTGGCCGTTGCCGGAGAGGTCGATGGCGGGGGGTGCGGCTGCGGTTACGGGCGGCGTGGAGACGCTCAGGCGGACGCCGATGATGAGGGCGGCTCCGGTGAGCGTTCCGACTGCTGCTGCGGTACTGCGTCGCATCACTTACTCCCAGGGCTCAGAATTCGAAGGGGTCGAGGTGCATCTGGCTGGCCGGCACGTCGAGTTCGTGCAGGGTCTGCACCGCGGCGCCGACCAGGCCGGGTGGGCCGCAGAGGTAGACGTCGCGGCGGTTGACGTCGGGGACCAGGCCGAGGAGGCCTTCCGGGGTGAACAGGCGGCGGGGGCCCGGGTCGTTGCGGGAGCCGACGATGTAGCGGACCCAGGCGTCGCGGCGTTCGGCGAGGTCTTCGAGTTCCTCGCGGAAGACGAGTTCGTCGGGGCGGCTGGCCCGGTAGATGACGATGGTGTCGGCGGGCATGTCCTCGAGCAGGGCGCGGATGGGGGCGATGCCGCTGCCGCCGGCGATGAGCAGGGCCCGGCGGCGGGTGCGGCGCTGGGCGGTGAAGGTGCCGAACGGGCCTTCCGCCCAGATGCGGGTGCCGGGGCGCATCTGCGCCAGCAGGGCGGTGTGGGCGCCGACCGCGGTGACGGTCAGGCGCAGCCACTGCGAGTTGGGGGCCGCGGAGAGGGAGAACGGGTGGGACTGCCACCAGCCGTTGCGGGTCATGAAGCGCCAGCGCATGAACTGGCCGGCCTTGGCGGGGAGTTTTTCGAGGTTGCGGCCGTCGATGTAGATCGAGAACGTGTTGGCACCCTCGGCGACCACCTCGGCGACGCGGAAGCCGTGCCGGGAGTTCAGCCAGAGGGGTTCGATCAGCCGGCCCCAGACCAGGGCGGCGATGACCAGGGCGCCGAGGCCGGGCCAGAAGATGTCGGCGAACTTGCCCGAGAGGTTCGCGCCCATCGCGACCTGGTGGCCGTAGCCGAGCAGGAGCACGAGGTATCCGGTCAGGTGGATCAGGTGCCAGAGCTCGTAGTTGAGCTTGTTGCGCAGCGTCCTGATCGAGATGAAGCTGATGAAGACGAGCAGGCCCGTGGCGACCGTGGCGCTGATCATGTTCGGGAACGTCTTGATCATCGTGAGGCCCTGGTCGACCACGCCGGTTTCCGCGGTCAGTGCGTACCCGTAGATGATGAAGACGATGTGCGCGCCGACCAGCACGACCAGTGATGTGCCGAGCCAGCGGTGCCAGCGCAGCAGGTCGCGGGCGCCGACCCACTCCTCCAGGAACGAGACGCGGCTCATCATCAGCAACTGGATGAAGAGCACGTAGCCGCCGGCCAGCCCGGTGATCCGGCCGATCGCCATCATGAGTGTGGCCGTGTCGTTGACCGCGCCGGCCTCGGTCTCGAAGAGCCACAGCGCGAGGCTGGTGGCCAGACCCGCGAAGAACAGCAGCACCGTGAGCAGCCGGTTGCCCGAGGTGGCCTCGGACGGCGGGCGGTCGTCGGTGGCGATGCTCGGGCCGGAGCCCTGCCAGCCCGTGGGATTCTCGGGCGCCTCGACGATGATGTCGCCGCGTGGGACACCCCGGTTGAGGCCGGGTTCGTCCCAGAAGCCCGGAACCTCCCGGGGATCCCGGCCAGCACGCTGATCCTCGAAGGTCTGGAACACCATCGACCTCACCCGCTCGGCAGTCGTCTTCGGCGTCAGCCACCCCCCAGCGGCCGACGTGACGACCGGATCTCGGCTGGCCGTCGAGGTGAAGTACGCGCAGACGTGCGGGAAGGCTCAATCGCGAGCCGAAAAAACTAGTTGTACGAAATGATCTTCTCGATCAGGCCGGAGCCGGGAAAGTCCATCATGATCGCGCCGGTCCGAGTGAGGCCGTGTCCCTCATTCATGTAGATCAGCAGGAACGGATCCACGCCCTGCACGCCGAGTGCTCCGCCGGCGACCTGCTGGGGCTGCGCGAACAGGCTCGATCCGCTGCCGAAGTTGACATAGATCCTGGAGGGGTCGCCCGCATTGGTGGTGTCGAGGAAACGGCGGACCTGGTCCCGCTTGGTCGCGATCGCACCGATATTCGGTACGGAGTAATTGTCCTGGATGTACGTCGACGAACCGTCCGTCCAGGTCGCGAATTGCGCCAGTCCGTAGTGCTCGATCGGGCTGCCGAACGCGCCGTGCATGACGGCCAGCACGACCTTGCCCCGGACGGCGCCCAGCGTCGGCGTCGCCGCGGCGGCCCCGCGGGTGACTGACGGGGCCCAGAAGAGGCTGGAGGCGTACGAGTTGAAAATGTCCTGGAAGCTCTTCTGCCCGGACACGTCGGTGCAGGAACCGAGCTCGCCGGTGCACTCCTGCTTCAACCGCATGATCACGGTCTCGGTGGGGTGCGCGGACAGGAAGGCCGACAGCGTGCCGAGCACGTCGGAGAAGTTGGCGTTCTGGTAGGTCGCGCCGTGGTGGATCGTGAACGTGTTCCCGCCGTTGACCCGGGCCCGGATGTCGATCATGCGGATACCGGCGGTGAGCTGCCGCGCGAGAGTCCCCCCGCTGGCCCCGAAGTCCTCCTGCGTCTGGGTGAGCGAGCCGCCGAAGATCGACATCGTCTCGTGCGTGCCCGGGATCGACAGGGCGGCGAGCGAGGTGTTGTCCGGCACGTTCGCCAGCCAGTCGGGGTGATTCGCGGCACTGAGCGTCCGGTACGACGAGTCAGCGGCGAACGCTGCGTCCGGGAGAAATAGGACGAAGGCCGCGATAAATGCGGCAAGGGCGCGCTTCATGCAGCGAAAGATATCGATCTTTGGGGTACAGGGGAAGAACGTGAAACGGCGGAAAGCTAACGTCACGTGGTGACTGACAACCCCGCCGGGCTCACCGTGGTCGGCATCGGCGCCGACGGCTGGCCCGGATTGACGGGTACGGCCAGAGCGGCCCTCGAATCCGCCGAGGTCATCATCGGCAGCGACCGACAACTCGCCCTCCTTTCAGCCGGCGAATCAGCGTGGTCGAACGCCGACCCCGATCGGCCGCCGAGCGAGCCGGGCCTGTCGCCGGGCGGGCCAGAGCTGTCGCCAAGCGGGCCAGAGCTGTCGCGGGGCGAGCCGAAGCTGCTCGTTGCGTGGCCGTCGCCCATGCTCCCCGCGATCCCCGGGTTACTCGAAGCCCACAAGAGGCGGCGGATTGTGGTGCTGGCGAGCGGCGACCCGATGTTCCACGGCATCGGTGCCACCCTTCGCCGGTTCGCAAAAAATGTCCGAGTGATCCCGCACCCGTCGTCGGTGTCGCTGGCCGCGGCGCGGCTTGGCTGGCCGTTGGCTGATATCGATCTGCTGAGCCTGGTGACGGCGCCGGTCGAGGAGCTGCACCCGCTTGTGCACTCCGGGCGCCGCATCCTCGTGCTCAGCCGGGACGAACACACTCCGGGCCAGGTCGCAGCTCTGCTGCAGGAGCGCGGCTATGCGGACAGCAAGCTCACCGTGCTGGCTCGGCTGGGTGCGCAGGACGAAAAGATCGTCACGGGTACGCCCGGAGCGCTCGACGAGGCCGGAATTGATCCCCTCAACGTGGTGGCTGTCGAGTGCGGGGCCGGCGGGGCGGCGCGGCCGCGGGTGCCGGGGCTGCCCGATGACGCGTACGAGAGCGATGGTCAACTCACCAAGCGTGAGGTTCGCGCCGTGACCCTGGCGCAGCTGGGGCCGCAGCCCGGCGAGCTGCTCTGGGATATCGGGGCGGGTTCGGGCAGCGTGGGAATCGAATGGATGCGCGCCCATCCGGCCTGTCGGGCGATCGCGATCGAGTCCGATCCCGTGCGGGCGGGCCGGATTTCGGGCAATGCGCGCGCTCTGGGCGTACCCAAATTGGAAGTTGTTGTGGGTCGCGCGCCTGACGCCCTGGCCGGATTGCGTGCGCCGGACGTGGTTTTCATCGGCGGCGGCGTCACGCGCGACGGGGTGCTCGAGGCGGCCTGGGACGCGCTGAAAAGCGGCGGGCGGCTGGTCGCGAACGCCGTGACGCTCGAATCGGAGGCCGTGCTCGCGGCCGGATATGCCAAGCTCGGCGGCGATCTGACCAGGCTGGCAGTCAGCCGGGCGGCGCCGGTGGGCGGATTCACAGGCTGGCGGGCCATGATGCCGGTCACTATCTGGGCGGTGGTCAAGCCATGACGATCCACTTCATCGGTGCGGGTCCCGGGGCCGCGGACCTGATCACCGTACGGGGCCAGCGCCTTATCGCGGCGTCACCGGTCTGCCTGTACGCGGGCAGCCTCGTGCCCCGCGAGCTGCTCGAAGCGTGCCCGCCCGGCGCGCGGCTGATCGACACCGCCAACCTCAACCTCGACGAGATCATCGCCGAGATGGTGCGGGCGACCAGGGCCGGCGAGGACGTGGCGCGGTTGCATTCCGGCGACCCTTCCGTGTTCAGCGCGGTCGCCGAGCAGATGCGCCGGCTCGACGAGGTCCCGATCGCGTACGACGTGACCCCCGGCGTTCCGGCGTTCGCGGCGGCGGCGGCCTCGCTGGGCCGCGAGTTCACCGTGCCGTCCGTGGCGCAGACGGTGATCCTGACGCGTACGGCGGAGCGCGCCACCGCCATGCCCCCCGGCGAGGAC
Source organism: Winogradskya humida (assembly GCF_016862215.1). Classification (GTDB taxonomy): domain Bacteria; phylum Actinomycetota; class Actinomycetes; order Mycobacteriales; family Micromonosporaceae; genus Actinoplanes; species Actinoplanes humidus. Next base: position 13,955 of record NZ_BOMN01000066.1, on the reverse strand, counting down.
CTGGCGACGCTGGGTGCGAGCCGGTCGACGATGGTGCTGCACCTCGCCGTGCAACGGATCGACGCGGTGGTGGCCGAGCTGCTGCCCAACTATGGCGCGGACTGCCCGGTCGCGGTGGTCGCGCGGGCCAGTCGCCCCGACGAGCAGATCGTGCGCGGCACTCTCGCCGACATCGCCGACCAGGTACGCACGGCGGGCATCAAGCGCACCGCCATCATCGTGGTCGGGGCGGCGCTCACGGCTTCGCAGTTCCCCGACAGTCATCTGTACTCGACTACGCGATGCCGGGACTGAGGGTTCTTGTCCTCGGCGGGACCACCGAGGGGCGGGCGCTGGCTCAACGCGTACCCGTGATCAGCTCTCTTGCCGGACGCACCTCCTCGCCGTTGCTTCCTCACGGTGAGGTGCGGATCGGGGGGTTCGGCGGGGTCGCGGGCCTGGCCGGCTATCTGCGGGCGGCGGGGATCGAGGCTCTCGTGGATGCGACTCATCCGTTTGCCGCGACGATGACCTCGCACGCTGTTGCCGCGGCTGCGCTCACGGGCGTTCCGTTGCTGGTGCTGCGCCGTCCCGGATTCAGTGCTGTTTCCGGTGACGTCTGGCATCGCGTTCCGTCGCTGGGTGCTGCTGCTTCGGTGCTGCCGTCGCTGGGGTCGCGCGTCTTCCTGACCACCGGGCGGCAGGGGCTTTCGACATTTGCTGATTTGTCGGAGATTTCGTTTCTGTCGCGGTCGGTGGAGGCGCCGGAGCCGCCGATGCCTTCTCGGCTGGACGTGATCCTGGACCGGGGGCCGTTCACGGTTGCCGGGGAGCGGGAGTTGCTGCGGGAGCATCGCATCGACGTGCTGGTCACGAAGGACAGCGGTGGTGGCACTGCCAAGCTGGACGCCGCGCGGGCCGAGGCGGTGCCGGTCGTGATGGTGGACCGGCCGCCCCTGCCCGAGGGCGTCGCGGCGGCCGCCACCGTCGACGACGCTGTCAGCTGGCTGGACTCTCGGTCCTGACGCCGGTGTCCGGCTCGCCCGCTTCTCGGCGGGATTCCTCAGGTCCTTTCGGTTCTTCCGGTGATCGGGCTTCGTCGGGCGATCGGGCTTCGTCGGGCGATCGGACTTTGTCGGGCGACTGGACTTTGTCGGGCGACCGGACTTTGTCGGGCGACCGGACTTTGTCGGGCGACCGGGCTTTGTTGGGCGACCGGGCTTTGTTGGGGGACCGGGCTTTGTTGGGGGACCGGGCTTTGTCCGGGGACCAGGCGAAGGCCAGGGAGACGCCGATCAGGCCGAGGATCAGGCCCAGGAAGAATCCGCCCAGGTTCGAGGTCAGCCACGACGTGAGCGTGAGCACCGCGGCGACCGAAGCGTAGAACGGTCGCTGGGCCGGGCTGACGATCAGCAGTACGCCGCAGATCAGTAACACGAGCGGGACGATGTAGCCGACCATTCCCTGCATTCCGACGTGGAGCACGATCGGCAGCGGGGCTTTCACCGTCAGCAGGATCTCCGCGCCGGCCAGGGTGACGAACAATCCACCCCAGAACGGCCGGGCGTGCCGCCAGGACCACCAGGCGGACATCTCAGCACCCGGTGCTGGTGAACGTCATCCGCAGGTGCGGCAGGGTGAACCGGGCCGCCGTCGTGGCGTAGTTGTTCTGCCGCAGGTTGGCGATGTCGACGGTGTCGGCCTGCTGACCGAACACGCCCTCGCCGCCCTTGATGTAACCGCCGGCCGGATCTTTCACCTTGTTGAAGGTGCTCGCGTCCCCGCCGATGTCGATACTCCTGAAGTCGGCGTCGCCGGAGATCAGGTCCGAGTCGACGACCAGGCTGTCGGCCTTGACCGGGGTGTCGCCGTCGCCCGCGGTGATTTTCAGATACATGCCGCCGAGCGAGACGCTCTGGCACAACTTGGTGAGCTCGGCCTTGTTGATGGCCGAGACGATCACGACGACCTGGCCGCCGGTGTCACCCTGATTGGGGCTGTTCTCGATCATCGAGTCCAGGGTTGCGAATTGCTCGAAGCCGTCGCCGTGCAGGTGCGTCGCGGTCACCACGAACGGCATTCCGGAGATCGAGAAATTGGCGGCGAGCACACCCTGCGCGGTCAGCGCGACCAGGGCTGCGGTGGTTCCGGTGAGGAGCGCGAGCATCCCGGCGAATCGCTTCCAGCGGACTCCGCCGGCTGGTTTGACAGTGTTTGCTGTGGACATAGGGCCACTCCTTGATCGACATATCCACGGGCTTTGGCGCCATAGCTGAGCGTCAATGTCGGTCAGGCGAAGTTACTGCTCGGTAAGCATCGGGTCAAGGGGTAGGAACGCGGCGATGCAAGTCCTGCGATGTTAAGTATTCGCGTCCTTGACGTTAAGCCGTCGACGGGTCTATAAACCGACAAGCTGGGCGTCGGTGTCGGTTCCACTCCCGCCCCGCAAAGGAGATCCACAGTGCGCGCAATCCGAATCAACACCGCGATCATCGCCGCCCTGCTCGTCGCAGCAACCGGCACCCCCGCCCTGGCCGCGCCCTCGCCTGCCGCTTTCTCCCCGGCCGCCTTCTCCCCGGCCGCCTTCTCACAGGCCGCCTTCTCACAGGACGCTTTCTCACAGGACGCTGGGAACGCAGCCACCGGTAGTGCGGCCGCTGGGACGGTGCTGACCGTTGGTAGCGCCGAGGGTGACGCCGCCGCCGTGGGTGACGTGCTCACCGCGGCGGTCGTGACCGGCACGACGGCGGACTTCAGCACCGCGTCCGGCGGCACGACCGGCATCAAGTGTGCCCAGTCGACCTTCACCGCCGTGGTCGTGGACAACCCGGCGGCCCCGGGCGTGGCGACGGAGTCCACGACGGCGCAGACGTTCGCCTCGTGCACGGCCAACATCCTCGGCGTGACCAGGGTGAACACTGTGACCGTGAACAATGTCCCGTTCGCCACCACCGTGGAGAGCGGCACCGGCACGGTCACCGTGGCCGGCACCGTTGCCGCCCCGATCCAGACCACGCTCAACCTCGGCACGATCCTGGGCACGATCAACTGCGTCTACCGGGCGGTGGGCAACGCCATCACCGGGCTGTCGTCCAACGCGGACAACTCGATCACCTTCACCAACCAGGAGTTCGCAAAGTCGAGCGGCCCCATCACCTGCCCGTCGAGCGGCTTCTTCACCGCCCACTATGCCCCGGTCCTCGACACCAGCATCGACGGCAGCCCGGCCGTCTTCACCAACTAGAAGCCATCGGCGGCAGCCGGGCCGGTCTCACCAGAGCAAGGCCGTTCGGTAACTGAGGCCCGCCGCAGCCTGGCCTCAGTTACCGAACGCGGTCAGATCCCGTAGTGGCGCGGGGTGAAGACCTGGCCGCCGGGCAGCACCCGGGTCTGGCTCGATCCGACGATCAGCAGGCAGCGCATGTCGATGGTCGCCGGGTCGAGCTCACCCAGCGTCGTCACCCGGATCTCTTCCTGCGGGCCGCCGACGTCGCGTCCCACCACCACCGGGGTCTGCGGGTCGCGGTGCTCCAGCAGGACCTTCCGGGCGCGGACCAGCTGTTCCTTGCGGGTCTGCGACGCCGGGTTGTAGATCGCGATCACCAGGTCGGCGCCGGCCGCCGCGGTCAGCCGGGTCTCGATGATGTCCCACGGCTTGAGGCGGTCGGAGAGCGACACGATGCAGAAGTCGTGGCCGAGCGGCGCCCCGGCGCGGCTCGCCACAGCCTGCGCGGCGGTCAGCCCGGGCACGACACGGATCGGCACGTCCTTCCACTGCGGGTCCTCGCTGACCTCGAGCACCGCCGCGGCCATCGCGAAGACGCCCGGGTCGCCCGAGGAGACGACCGCGACCCGGCGGCCCCGCTTGGCGAGGTCCAGGGCGAACGCCGCACGCTCCGCCTCGACCTTGTTGTCGGATGCGTGCCGGCGCTGCCGTGGATTGGCGGGGACCCGGTTGACGTACGTCGTGTAGCCGACCACGTCGTCCGCCTCGGCGAGTGCTGCCTGGGCCTCGGGGGTCAGCCATTCCCGGGCGCCGGGACCGAGCCCCACCACGGTCACCGAGCCGTTCGACGATGCGGCCGGGGAATCGGTGGGTGAGACGAACGCGGTCGCCGCCGGGCTGGGCAGCAGCGCGAGGGAGAAGTAGGGGACCGTCGCCGGGTCGATGTCCGCGAGGCGGCCGTAGCGCTGGCGGTCGGTGGTGGCGCGTTCGACGTACCAGGCGTCGTCGAGGCGGCCTGCCCGGTCGAGGGCGTCGCGGACACCCTCGAAGGTGCGGCCCAGCTTCATGATCGCCGCGGAGTCGGTGGTGGCGAGGCGGGTGGCGAGCTCGTCCGGGGGCAGCGTCCCGGGCAGGACGGTCAGCGTCTCGTCGCGTTCCATCAGGGGGCGGCCGAGGACCGCGGATGCGGCGCTCACCGAGGTCACCCCGGGCACCACCTCGGTCTCGTACCTGTCGGCCAGGCGTTTGTGCATGTGCATGTAGGAGCCGTAGAAGAACGGGTCGCCCTCGGCCAGCACCACCACGTCGCGGCCCGCGTCGAGGTGTGCCGCCAGCCGCTCGGCGCTCGCCGCGTAGAACTCGTCGATCGCGCCCTGGTATCCGCCCGGATGGTCGGTCGTCTCGGTGGTGACCGGGTAGATCAGCGGCTCCTCGATCTGGCCCTCCCGCAGGTAGGAGACCGCGATGGCGCGCGCGTTGGATCGCCCGTGCCGCGCGGCGTGGTACGCCACGACGTCCGCCGCCGCGATGAGCCGCGCGGCCTTGACCGTGACCAGCTCGGGATCGCCGGGGCCGAGACCCACGCCGAACAAACGCCCCGGGACCGTCACTGTCACTCCTCCTCCGAGGCGAGCGCGTTGACCGCGGCCGCCGTGATGGCACTCCCGCCGCGGCGTCCGCGCACGACGAGATACTCCAGATCGGACGCGGCCAGCGCGTCCTTCGACTCGGCCGCCCCGATGAACCCGACCGGGATCCCCAGCACCGCCGCCGGCCGGGGCGCCCCGGCCTCGATCATCTCGAGGAGCCGGAACAACGCCGTGGGCGCGTTGCCGATCGCCACGATCGCCCCGCCGAGCCGGTCGCCCCAGAGATCCATGGCAGCGGCACTGCGGGTGTTGCCGATCTCGGCCGCGATCCCCGGAACAGCGGGGTCACGCAGCGTGCAGATCACCTCATTGCCGGCGGGCAGCCGCGTACGGGTCACTCCCGACGCCACCATCTGCGCGTCGCACAGGATCGGCGCCCCGGCCTGCAACGCCTTGCGCGCAGCCGTGACCACGCCGGGACTCCACGCCAGATCCTCGACCAGATCGACCATCCCGCACGCATGGATCATCCGCACGGCGACCCGGGCCACATCAGCGGGCAACCGGGAAAGATCCGCCTCGGCCCGGATGGTCGCGAACGACCGCCGATAGATCTCCGCCCCGTCACGCACGTACTCCATGTCAGCCTTTCCTCAGCCCAGCCACCAACGCCCCCACTTCGGCAGCGCCGGCCCTACCCCCACCACGCGGCGACGAGACCAGATAGTCCTGCCCCGTGGCCTCCACCCGGACATGCGGCCCAGCCGGGCTCCCGCACCCCCGCACACACCCGACCCAGTGCACCGGCAACCCGCCCCGGCCGCTCACTGCCGCGTCATCCCGCTCAGCCACGGCGGTGGCATCGCTCCGGACATCCGCCAGCGCCTTCGCGCACCCCGGCCGCCCGGCACATGACGTCACCCCGGCCCACGCAGAGTCAGCGGAGACCAAGATCCCCGCCCCGGCCAACTTACGGATCCACCCGATCGCCGCGCCAACCGTCAGATCCGGCAGCACCACCCCCCGCCACGGGGTGAACACAAGATCAGAAGCAGATTCCAATACCTTCAGCTGTACGCCGTCAAGTCGCCCCAAAGGCACCAGAGCCCCCAGCGCCACCCGGCCCCCCGCCCGCCCGAAGCGCCCCACCGGCTCCCGCAGGACCGGTCGCACCAGAGCCGGATCCGCCTCACCCAGCGTCCCACCCAGCGCCTCGGCGACCAGCGCACCCATCCGCGCCGGCCCATCAACAAGCTCCCGAACCCGCCAAGCCCGCCGCCCGCTGCCGCCGATGTCGCCGGAAGTGGGGGAGACAGGAGCCGAGGCAGTGGACTCGGAGGTGGGGAAAGTGGAGGCGGGGGACGTCGGGAAAGTGGACGCGGAGGTGGGGAAAGTGGAGCCGGGGGACGTCGGGAAAGTGGGGGCGGAGGTAAGGGAAGCGGAGGCAGAAGGAGCGGAGGCGGGGGTTGAGGTTGTGAGGGTGGAGTCTGAGGAGACGGTGGGGGAGGTTTCGGACGCGAGGCCGATGAAGGCGTGCGCCGCGTCGATCAGGGCGGGCACCACCTGGTCCGCGGCCACTCGCAGCCCCACATCCCGCCCGGCAAAAATGACGGCCCACAGCTCACCGGACAAATCACCCGCCGACCTACCCGGCAAATCGCCCGCCGACCCCTCGGACAAATCGCCAGTCAGCCCCCCGGACGGCTCGCCAGTCAGCCCGGCGGACGGCTCACCAGTCAGCCCGCCGGACGGCTCACCCGCCGGTCGGTCGGTCGGCTTGTCGGACCGGTTGCCGGGAAGGTTGTCGGCCGGGGCGGGGAGGCGGAGGGCGGCGACGTCGGCTGAGTAGGCGACGTCGCCGGTGCCGTCGTCGAGGGCGAAGAGAAAGCGGCCCGGGAGGGCGGCGAGGGCGGGGTCGGCGCAGAGGGCGGCGTCGAGGGTGCTGATCGGCGCCGGGTCGCGGATCAACGGCGAGGCGGCGATGTTGCGTACCAGCTCATGGGTGGGGGAGGGCAGTAGGCCGGCGGCCGTGAGACGGGCCTCGAGTTGCAGGGGTGGGGCGTTGCGCAGGGCGCGTAGTTGCAGGTTGGCCCGGCTGGTCAGCTCGATGTGCCCGTCGCCCCACTCCTCGGCGATTGCGCGCAGCTCGGCCAGCTGGGTGCCGGTGATGCGGCCGCCGGGGATGCGGATGCGGGCCAGCGGGCCGTCGGCGGCGTCGTGGAGTCGCAGAGCGCCGGGGCAGGCATCCTGCTCGGCCCGGTCGGCTGAGCCCGCGGGCAGGCGGATGGGGCCGGCGGGCAGGCGGAGGGGGACTGGCGAGGACACGGCCCGGATACTACGGACCGGGACCGACACTTTCCGCCCGTCGGGTGGGATCGGTCGGCATCGTCACAGCGGGGCTCTCACGTTGACTTGGGTGCCGCCCGGTCGGCAGAGTGAGGGTCCACGTGCGGCGATGCCGTGGAGGAAGCCGGTGTGATTCCGGCGCGGTCCCGCCACTGTGACCGGGTGCTGAAACGCGGCGCCCGGGAGTCAGGAACTCCCGTCGCCGTGAACTTCGACCCGGGGCGCGGACCCCGAGGGGAGAGCCGTGTTTCTGCTGCTGTCGACGTCCGACACCGACCTGCTGAGCGCCCGTGCGAGCAGCCATGAGTGGCGTTTGGGCAATCCGGCCCGGACCGCCGTCGAGGATCTGCCCGCCCTCACCGAGGGTGTCGAGCTGATCGTCGTGCGGATCCTGGGCGGGCGCCGGGCCTGGGAGGAAGGCCTCGACGAGCTGCTCGGCGGGGTGATCCCCGTGGTCGTGCTCGGTGGTGAGCAGACGCCGGACGCCGACCTGATGAAGCTCTCCTCGGTTCCCGCCGGGGTCGCGGGGGAGGCGCACGCCTACCTCGCGTATGGCGGGGCGGAGAATCTGGGCGCGCTGCACGACTTCCTCTCCGACACGATCCTGCTGACCGGCAACGGGTTCGCCGCGCCGGTGCCCGCCCCCGACTGGGGGGTGCTGGAGCGCACGCCGGCCACGACCGAGGGCCCGACGATCGCGGTGCTCTACTACCGGGCGCACCACATGGCGGGGAACACCGCGTTCATCGAGACGCTGTGCCAGGCGGTCGAGGCCAAGGGCGGGCGGGCGCTGCCGATCTTCACGTCGTCACTGCGTACGGCGTCGGAAGAGCTTCTTGCCGAGCTGCGCAAGGCGGACGCCCTGGTGGTGACCGTGCTGGCCGCCGGTGGCACGAAGCCTGCCACTGTCACGGCCGGTGGTGACGACGAGGCGTGGGACGTCGGGGTGCTCGCGGGCCTGGACGTGCCGATCCTGCAGGGGCTGGCGCTGACCAGCAGCCGCGAGGCGTGGGAGGCGAGCGACGACGGGCTCTCCCCGCTGGACGCCGCCACCCAGGTCGCGATCCCCGAGTTCGACGGCCGGATCATCACCGTGCCGTTCAGCTTCAAGGAGGTCGACCCCGACGGGCTATCCGTGTACGTCGCGGATGTCGAGCGCGCGTCCCGGGTCGCGGGCATCGCCGTCGCCCACGCGCGGCTGCGGCACATCCCGGCTGCGGAGCGGCGTGTGGTGATCATGCTCAGCGCGTACCCGACAAAGCATTCAAGGATCGGTAATGCGGTTGGCCTGGACACCCCGGCGTCCACGGTCCGGCTGATGGCCGCGATGGCGGAGCGTGGTTACCAGATCGGCAGCTTCCCGGGCGTGGCCGAGCAGGACGGCGACGCGCTCATCCACGCGCTGATCGCCGCCGGTGGCCAGGATCCGGACTGGCTCACCGAGGAGCAGCTGGCCGCCAACCCGGTCCGGATCAACGGCGACAGGTACAAAGCCTGGTTCGAGACGCTGCCCGAGGATCTGCGCGAGAGCATGGTCCGGCACTGGGGGCCGCCGCCCGGTGAGCTCTACGTCGACAACAACGACATCGTGCTGGCCGCGCTGCGCGACGAGAACACCGTGGTGATGGTGCAGCCGCCGCGCGGTTTCGGCGCCAACCCGGTGGCGATCTATCACGACCCCGATCTGCCGCCGAGCCATCACTACCTGGCGGCCTATCGGTGGCTGGCCGACGAGTTCGGCGCGCACGCGGTGGTGCACGTCGGCAAGCACGGCAATCTGGAGTGGCTGCCGGGCAAGAACGTCGGCATGTCCGCCTCGGACGGCACCGACGCGGCGCTGGGCGACCTGCCGCTGATCTACCCGTTCCTGGTCAACGACCCTGGCGAGGGCACCCAGGCCAAGCGCCGGGCGCACGCGACGCTGGTCGACCACCTGATCCCGCCGATGGCCCGCGCCGAGTCGTACGGCGACGTCGCCCGGCTCGAGCAGCTCCTCGACGAGCACGCGAACATCGCCGCGCTCGACCCCGCGAAGCTGCCCGCGGTCCGCGCGCAGATCTGGACCCTGATCCAGGCCGCGAAGATGGACCACGACCTCGGCCTCGAAGCCCGCCCGGGCGACGAGGAGTTCGACGAGTTCATCCTGCACGTCGACGGGTGGCTCTGCGAGATCAAGGACGTGCAGATCCGCGACGGCCTGCACATTCTCGGGGCGGCACCGACCGGCGAGGCGCGGGTCAACCTGGTGCTCGCCATGCTGCGCGCCCGGCAGATGTGGGCGGGCAAGGTCGCCGCGCTGCCCGGTCTGCGGGAGGCGCTCGGGCTCAGCGAAGACGCGTCCACCGCGGAGACCGACGCCGTCGAGGCACAGGCCAAGGCCCTGGTCAGCGCAATGGAGGAAGCGGGCTGGCCGAACGAAGCGGACAAATTCCACGAAAACCCCGAAGTAGTCAGGGTTCTCGAATTCGCCGCCACGGAGATCGTCCCGAGGCTCGAGAAGACCACGGACGAGCTGACCAACGTCCTGCACGCCCTCGAAGGCGGCTACGTCCCGGCCGGCCCCAGCGGCTCACCCCTGCGCGGCCTGATCAACGTGCTCCCGACCGGGCGCAACTTCTACTCCGTCGACCCGAAGGCCATCCCGAGCCAGCTCGCCTGGGAGACCGGCCAGGCCATGGCGGAGTCGCTGCTCAAGCGTTACCGCGAGGACTACGGCGACTGGCCCAAGTCGGTCGGGCTGTCCGCCTGGGGGACCAGTGCGATGCGCACGGCGGGCGATGACATCGCGGAGATCCTGGCGCTGATGGGCGTACGCCCCATCTGGGATCCGGCCTCGCGCCGGGTCACGGGCATGGAGCCGATCGACCTGGACGAGCTGGGCCGGCCGCGCATCGACGTGACCGTGCGCATCTCGGGCTTCTTCCGGGACGCGTTCCCGCACGTCGTCGCGATGCTGGACGACGCGGTCGGGCTGGTCGCGGGGCTCGAGGAGACGCCGGAGCAGAACTTCGTCCGGGCCCACGCGCTGGCCGACGTCGAGGCGGACAAGACCTGGCGGCAGGCGACCACGCGGATCTTCGGGTCGCGACCCGGGGCGTACGGCGCCGGCATCCTCCCGCTGATCGACAGCCGCAACTGGCGCGGGGACGCCGACCTCGCCGAGGTGTACGCCGTGTGGGGCGGCTTCGCGTACGGCCGCGGGCTGGACGGCGCCGAGGCGCGCGGGGACATGGAAACCGCGTACAAGCGCATCGACATCGCGGCGAAGAACATCGACACCCGCGAGCACGACATCGCCGACTCCGACGACTACTTCCAGTACCACGGCGGCATGATCGCCACGGTGCGGGCGTTGACCGGGCGTGCGCCGGCGGCGTACATCGGGGATTCCACGAACCCGGACGCCACGAAGACCCGCAGCCTGACCGAGGAGACCGCGCGGATCTTCCGGGCCCGCGTGGTCAACCCGCGCTGGATCGCCGCGATGCGCCGCCACGGTTACAAGGGCGCGTTCGAGCTGGCCGCGACCGTCGACTACCTGTTCGGCTATGACGCGACGGCGGGCGTGGTCGCCGACTGGATGTACGAGCAGCTCGCGGCGAGCTACGTGCTCGACCCGGAGAACCAGAAGTTCATGACCCAGTCGAACCCGTGGGCGCTGCACAGCATCACCGAGCGTCTCCTCGAAGCGGCCGACCGCAAGCTGTGGGAAGCCCCGGACCCGTCGACGCTCGCCGCGCTGCAGCAGGTCTACCTCGAAACCGAGGGCGACCTCGAGGACGGCGGGGAGTAGGGCAGTCTGAACGGGTGGACGAACTCGATCAGGCGCTCGGGGCGGTCGGCCCGCGGTTGCGTGCGCTGCGCAAGCAGCGGAACACGACGCTGGCCGACCTCGCCGCGGAGACCGGCATCTCGGTGAGCACGCTGTCCCGGCTCGAGTCCGGTGACCGCAAACCCACCCTGGAGCTGCTGTTACCGCTGGCCAAGGCGTATGCCGTCACGCTCGACGAGATGGTCGGCGCGCCGCCCACCGGCGATCCCCGCATCCACCTGCGCCCGGTGCAGCGGCACGGGATGACCATGCTGCCGCTGACCCGGCGCGCGGGCGGCATCCAGGCATTCAAACTGATCATCCCCACGGGCTCCGGCAACCGCCCGCACGAGCCGCAGACCCACGAGGGCTACGACTGGATGTACGTTCTGACCGGCCGCCTCCGGATCATCCTGGGCGAGCACGACTTCATCCTGGAGCCGGGCGAGGCTGCCGAGTTCGACACCCGCACCCCGCACTGGTTCGGCGCGGTCGGCCCGGAACCGGTCGAGATCCTCAGCCTCTTCGGCACCCAGGGCGAAAGAGTCCACCTAAGAGCTCGCCCTAAAAACTGACCGTACGGTCTGACAAGCGTCCCGCCAGGCGATATAGCCCGCTCGCAGCCGTGGCGAGCTGACGTCCTCGCCCCGCCGCCGCGCGAGCAACTGCTCGATGAGCCAAGCAGGCGCGCCGGCCTGCTTGATGGCGTCGGTCTTGGTGAGCAGCCCGCCGTGCGCGAGGCTGTGCCGTCCCCGGGCCATCGCCGTCAGCCCGAGGTCGACCATGACGGGGTCCAGCCAGATCCGCGGCCGTCGCGCCGCCCAGGCCCAATACCCCGTGAGCTCGGCCCGTGCGGCCTCGCGGATGTCATCGTCGCTCACGGCCGGAAAAACTTCCTGAGGGGTACGCCCGAAGACCGCGAATCCATGCCGCACCAGCTCCGCTCGCGTGACCCCGGAGAGAATCCGCTGCACCAGGAGCTCATGCGTCCACGTCGGATGCTCCTTACCGGCCGCACCGATCGTGGCACCGTCGACGTACACGCAGCCAAGTTTGAGCCCGTACCCCGCGCCCCGGTCGACGTCGCGGTGCAGCGCCGTGAGCACCGCCTGCCGATCCTGGTCGACGGCCCCGGCGGTGAGCGCGACCAGGTCGAGGTCGCTGACCCCGGCCGTGTAGTCGCCGGTGGCCAGCGACCCCGCGACGTGCAGATCGGTCACCCACTCGAGCTCACCGAGCCGCTCACCGAACTCGTCCACCGCCGCCGTCGAGGTCCCCATGCCCCCATTAAACGTCAGGTCTGATTCCCGCCGGACTCCCTGCCTGCTCTGCGCCACGCTGGTGCCATGAGAATTGATGCGCTTCCCGGTGTGGTGCTCAGCAAGGCCCGTAACGAGGGGGCGGGCAGCCCGGTGGAGTTCAGCACGGCCGAGGGCGGCGAGCCGCTGCGGTGCTGCCTGCGTGATGCCACTCCCGGCGAGGACATCATGCTTTTCGGGTACGCGCCGGAGCTGCCACCCAGCCCGTACCGTGAGATCGGCCCGGTCTTCGCCCACGCGGAACCCTGCGACACCACCCACGACGAGAACGCCTACCCCGCGGACTGGCTCGGCCGGCCGCAGGTCCTACGCGCCTACGACCGCGACGGCCGCATCCACCCGGCCACCCGCGTCCACGACGGCACCGACCCGACGGCCGCCATAACCGACATCCTCACCGACCCGGACGTCGTCCAGATCCACAGCCGCAACGTGTCCTACGGCTGCTATATGTTCGCTATCCGCCGCTAGCCGCTGCTCCGTCTGGGCAGATGCCGGCCGCTTCGCCTGGGTAGACGTCAGCCGTTCCGCCGGAGCAGGTAGGTGTCCATGATCCAGCCGTGCTTCTCGCGGGCCTCGGCGCGGACGCGGCGGATCTCGTCGGCGACCTCGGCGAGCGGGCCGGAGATCAGGAGCTCGTCGGGGGTGCCGATGTACGCGCCCCAGTAGATGTCGACGTTCTCCGCGTCGACCTTGCCGAACGTCTGCCCGGCGTCGAGCATCACGATCACGTCGTCGACCTGGTCGGGCCACTGCTCGGCGAGCCGGCGCCCGGTGGTCACCTGGAACGGCTGCCCGACCCGGTTGATGCCGATGTGATGCTTGGCGGCGAGGGCGGAGACGCTGCTGATGCCCGGGACCACCTCGTAGTCGAAGCGGGTGTCGCCACGCTCGAGGATCTCGTCGAGAATGGCGATCGTCGAGTCGTAGAGCGAGGGATCGCCCCAGACGAGGAACGCGCCGGTCTCGCCCTCGAGCAGATGCTCGCGGATCAGCGCCTCGGTCACCTCGGAGCGGCGGTGGCGCCAGTCGGCGATCGTCCCCTCGTAGTCCGCCGGGGTGCGGTCACGGTCGGGGTCGCGGCCCTCGGCGATGCGGCGGCTGGGCTTGCCGTAGGACTTGAGGACCGTACGGCGCAGCTCGATCATGCTCTCCTTGACCTCACCCTTGTCGAGGAGAAAGAACACATCGGCGCGCCCGATCGCCTTCGCCGCCTGCAGGGTCAAGTGGTCCGGGTCGCCAGCCCCGATCCCGATGACATAGATCCGCCGCCCGCTCTCCCCAGAACCCACATCCACAGTCACGCCAGGGATTGTGGCAGGTCGCGCCCCTGCCCGGTCCGGGAGGCCCGACCCCGGGGCCTGACTCCGGGGGCCTGACTCCGGGGGCCTGACTCGGAGGGCCCGGCTCCGGGAGTTCGGCTCTGGGGCCCGGCTCCGGAGGTTCGGCTCCGGCAGGCTCGGCCTTGGAAGGACCCCAGCCCGGTCCGCTCAGCCCGGTCCGCTCAGCCCGGTCCGCTCAGCCCGGTCCGCCCAATCTCGGTAGGCCAGCCCGGTGCGCCCAGCCCAGCCCAGCCCAGCCCGGTGCGCCCAGCCCAGCCCAGCCCAGCCCGGTGCGCCCAGCCCAGCCCGGTGCGCCCAGCCCAGCCCAGCCCAGCCCAGCCCAGCCCAGCCCAGCCCAGCCCA
>NZ_BOMN01000065.1 GCF_016862215.1 Winogradskya humida | reverse complement strand
GCCCAGCCCAGCCCGGTGCGCCCAGCCCAGCCCAGCCCAGCCCAGCCCAGCCCAGCCCAGCCCAGCCCAGCCCAGCCCAGCCCGGCCCAGCCCGGCCCGGTCTGCCCGGCCTGGTCCGGTCCGGTCCGGTCCGCCCAATCTCGGTAGGCCAACCTCGGGACGCCCAACGCGGGCCGCCGACCCTGGGGCGCCCAACCCGGGGGCCCGACCCTGGGAGGCCTGGCCCCGGGCCCCGACCCCGGTGGGTCGGGTGCTTGCGCGTGGCAAGCCGGATCAGGGGGATGGGGGGCTCAATCCGGGAGGATCGGCACGGATGGATTGAGGTGGCGGCCGAGGGAGGTCGCGCGGGTGACCGAGGAGGAGCCGAAGCGGTCGCGGACGGTGTCGAGGGCGGTGTCGAGGCCGTTGTCGTCGTGGGGGGTGTTGAAGGGGAGCTCGAGCTGGATGCCGCCGTCGGTGTCGAGGTTGCCGACCGCGATGCCGACCAGGGTGATGCCTCGCTCCTGGATCAGGGGCCAGGCGGTGGTGAGTAGTGTGCGGGCCGTGTCGAGGACCGTGCGGGTCTGCATCGTGGCCTTGAGCAGGCTGCGGGAGCGGGTGACGCGGGTGAAGTCGCCGAACCGCAGTCGTAGCGTCACCGTGCGCCCGGCCCGGCCCGCGGCGCGCATCCGCCGGGTCACCCGGTCGACCAGGGCCGCGAGGGTCGCGTCGACCTCGTCGAAGGGGTGATCGCGGCGGCCGAGGGCGGATTGCGCGCCGATCGACCCGCGGCGGTGGCCCACCTTGACCCGGCGGGGGTCGTGGTTGTGTGCGAGGGCGTGCAGGTGCCGGCCCGCGCCGCCGCCCAGCATCGCCACCAGCGCGGCCTCGCCGAGCCGGGCCACGTGCCCGACCGTGTGGATCTGGTGCTCCCGCAACTTGCCGGACGTGACCGGGCCGACGCCCCACAGCCGCTCGATCGGCAGCGGGTGCAGGAATGACAGCTCCTCGCCGGGTGGCACCACGAGCAGCCCGTCCGGCTTGCCGACCGCGCTCGCCACCTTGGCCAGGAACTTGGTGCGCGCCACCCCGACGGTGATCGGCAGGCCGGTGCGCTCACGGACCTCGGCGCGTAGCCGGGTGGCGATCGCGGTGGGCGTACCCATGATCCTTTGCAGGCCACCCACCTCCAGGAAGGCCTCGTCGATGCTGATGCCCTCGACCAGCGGGGTGGTGTCGTGGAAGACGTCGAAGACGGCCCTGCTCGCGGCCGAGTAGGCGTGCATCCGCGGTGGCACCACGATCGCGCCCGGGCACAACGCCATGGCCTGGGCGATGCCCATCGGCGTGCGCACCCCGAACGCCTTGGCCTCGTAGCTGGCCGCGAGCACCACCCCGCCACCCACGAGGACCGGCCGCCCCCGCAGGCCGGGATCGTCGCGCTGCTCGACCGACGCGTAGAACGAGTCCAGGTCGGCGTGCAGGATGCTCGCCTGATCAGCCACCCCCAGATCTTCGCACACATGTTCGAATCATGGTCTGCGGAAAGATGTGTCCATGACAACGCGCCCCCCGCTTGCCGAAGCCCTTGACCTGCAACCTCACCCCGAGGGCGGCTGGTTCCGCGAGACGTTCCGGTCAAAGACCGTTTTCCACCCCGACGGGTACGCAGGCCCGCGCAACGCCGCCACCGCCATCTACTTCCTGCTCCAGCCCGGCGAGTCCTCGGCCTGGCACGTGGTGAAGTCCGACGAGCTGTGGCTCCTGCACTCCGGCTCGCTCGAGCTCAGCTTCGGCGGCGACGGTCCCGACCCGCAGGAGCCGGGCGAGACCGTGATCCTGGACCGCGCCAACCCGCAGGGCCTGATCCCCGCGGGGGTCTGGCAGGCCGCCCGCCCGGCCGGCGACGAGCCCGTCCTGGTCAGCTGCGTGGTCTCACCCGGCTTCGACTTCGAGGACTTCCGCATGGCCTGACCCGGCCGGATGCAGGTGGTCGCGCAGGAAGCCGAGGATCTCCCGGCGTGCGGGTCTGGCGGCGGGGACCAGGCCCGGCGTGCTGAGGAAGCTGTGGGTGGCCCTCGGGTAGCAGACAAGGCGGGCTTCGCCGAGTCGTTCGGCGTAGCGGCTCCCGTGGTCGGCCAGCGGGTCCAGTGCGGCGGTGACGATCAGCGCCGGCGGGAGGCCTGCCAGATTCTCGGCCTTCATGGGGGACACGCTGCTCGGGTCGAGGCCCGGGGGCAGGCTGAACCGGCGGGCCGCCCGCAGCCGGGGCAGCGAGAGCGTGGGATTGTCGGCGTTCTCGGTGATCGACGGGTAGTCGGTCATGGTCTCGGTCAGGTCGGTGGCGGGGTAGAGGAGCACCTGGGCGAGCAGGGCCGGGCCGTTGTCGCGGGCGCGTAACGCGATGAGTGCCGCGATCATGCCGCCGGCGCTCTCACCCAGCACTGCAACGGCGGTCGGGTCGATACCCCATGCGGAAGCGCCCTCGACCAGTCGTACGAGCGTGTCGTAGCCGTCCTCGATCGGCTGGGGCAGCGGGTGCCGCGGGGCGAGCCGGTATTCGACCGACACGACCACCGCTGGGCAGTGTGCGGCGAGGTGGCTGTTGAGCCAGTCGTTCTGCGCGGCGGTGCCGCCGAGGAAGCCTCCACCGTGGAACGAGACGACCAGCGGCAGCTTCCCGGCGGCACTTTTCGGGCGGTGCACCCGCAGCGTCAAGCGTCGCCCCGGCAGCTCGATCGTGGTCTCTGTGATCCGGGCGCGGCGGTCCGGCCGGCCGGTGATGATCCGTGCGGCCCGGGACGAGGCGATGCGGTTGGCCCGCTCGGCGGCCGTGATCACCTGCTCGTCGGTTATCGCGTCCCAGTCGAGGGTGTCCTTGAGGATGCGGGTGCCCAGTGGAGCCTTGCTTCGCATGGTGTCCTCCCGGCTGTGCTACCTGAATCCCTATTACGCTACCAGCGGTAGCGTATTGTCAAGGGTACCCTGACCGGGTGTCGGTTTCCTCCGCATCCGCGCCCGGGCGGCCCCGGTCGGATCTCCACGCGACCGTGTTCGGCGCGACTTTGCGCACGATGCACGAGCTGGGCTATGCCAACGCGACGATGGACCGGATCGCGGCGGCGGCGGGCATCGCGAAGACGACGATCTACCGACGGTGGCCGTCGAAGGGTGCGTTGATCGCGGACTGCCTGCTCGAAGCGTTCAGGCCGTTGCCGTTGGAGGCCCCCACCCCGGAGGAGATCCTCGCCGGGTGCATCCGTTTTCTCGTGGCGAAGATCGGCGAGCCGGGCGTGGGCGTGGCGTTCGCCGGGGTTTTCGTCGACGCCATGAGCGACCCGGCCCTGCGCGAGATTCTGTCCACGCGGCTGCAGGACCCGTATCGGCTCGCGCTCCAGGACGCTCTGGGTGAGCCGGAGGAGCGCGTTCTATTGATCATCGACGTGCTCGTCGGAACATTGCTGCACCGGATGGGCATGACCGGAGCGCCGATGGGAGGGACCGACGTCGCCGTGCTGACCGAGATGGTTCTGCGCGTGCTCCGATAGCTCGTGTCGCAGCTCACGCCCGCTGCTGGAAGGGTGCGGGCAGGCCCCCGGTTATAAGACTTGAGCGTGTAGCGCTCAACTTTGAAACCGGAGGAGATCCTGATGGTGCTGCGTAACGACTACCGCGAGTTCGACCGGCTGACCGCTCGCGTCTTTGACACCGCGACCCGTAACGCGGGCGCGCGGCTGGACGCGTACCGCGATGGGGACACCTTCGTCATCGACATCGACCTGCCCGGCGTCGACCCGGCCGGGATCGACATCTCGGTCGACCGCAAGGTGCTCACCGTGCGGGCCGAGCGCAAGCGGGCCGAGCGTGAGGGCGTGAAGTACGTCGTGGCCGAGCGGCCGACGGGTGCGGTGAGCCGGCAGGTGTTCCTGTCGGAGTCGCTGGACACCGACCGGCTCGAGGCCCGCTACGAGAACGGCGTGCTGAACCTCAGCATCCCGGTCACGGAGAAGGCCAAGCCGCGCAAGTTCGAGGTCGCCGGCGTCTGATCAGCCGAGAAGCCCGGAGCGAAACGCTCCGGGCTTTTCCATGGAAAAACTCAATGGCTGAACGCGAAATAGTTCAGGTTGAGAAACTCCGTGCCGGAGTCGCTCGCGAACGTCACGTAGAGCGTGTGCAACCCGGTGGTCGGCGTGATTCCTGTGGTCATGGTCTGCCACTTCTGCCAGCCGCCCATGTTGCCCACCGTGATGGTGCCGATCGGGGTGCCGCCCAGGCTGTCGAGGCGCAGCTCGATCCGGCCCTGCACGCCGTCGCCGACGTCCGAGGCGACCCGGGCGGCGAACTGGGTGGCCGGGGTGCCGGAGAAGTTGACCTGGTCGAACCGCAGCCAGTCGCCGCGGTTGATCCAGCCGATGTTCTTGCCGCCGCCGTCGTCCTCGGTGTCCTGGGACTCGGTGCCCTGCTGGTTGGTGGAATTCTCCGCCTGGATCGTGCTGTACGCGTCGGTCCCGCCCTTCGGCTCCTCAACAGTCGGTGAGGGCGACGGGGACGGCGACGGCACCTCAGAAGCCGAAGAAGCCGAAGAAGGAACAGGGGACACGACCGGAGGGGCGGCGACGGCAGGGGAGGACGAGCCACCCTGGAGCCGTCCGATCGTGTAGCCGACAAGGACGAGGACGAGCCCGGCCGCGGCGAGCAGCACCCGTTTGCGAGTGACCCGCGAACGCGAGTGGTAGGTCCCGGGCGAGCGGGGAGCGGTCGTAGTCATCGGGTCGGAAGAATAGCCGAAGCCCGGCCACCGGTGGTGCACGCGCTGCCCCGACAACACTGCCCGAAATTCCCCCATGCCTGTGCTGACCTGCGATGACGACCCGTAATTCGGGTTCCGTCACGGTGTGCTACAGGCGGGGCGACATCAATTGACATCGTTACGCTGCCCGATCACAGTGTGAGAGCGCTCTCGCAGCGAAGGTGGCTGCGGAGCGTGACGGTCAGGGCGCATCCCCCTTCCGATGTCCGCCCCCGAAGCGTCCCTGGCCGGCGTGGGATCCCTCCCGGTGCTGCCGGGCCCGCGCGACCCGGGGGCCGGACCGTGGAGTGCTCATGCGACTCAATCGAAAATCCCTGCTCGGACTCGCCGTGGCGGCGGTCGCCGTCCCCGCCGCCGTCGCGGTGATCCCCAACGCGAGCGCGGCGACCCTGCCCGACCTGCTCCCGCTGACCGTCACCAACGACTCCGGTCGCGGCGAGGCGGTGCACCTGTACGTGCTCGGCGAGTCCGGCGGCAAGCTCGGGTACGTCACCGAGGCCGGCACCTTCACCCCGTGGACCGGCGGCGCCAACCCGCCCGCGCCGGCGCCCGACGTGTCGATCGACGGGCCCGCCGCCGGGGCCAGCAAGACCATCGAGGTGCCGAAGGGCCTCTCGGGCCGGATGTACATGTCGTTCGGCGAGAAGCTCGACTTCAAGCTCAGTCAGGACGGCGGTCTCGTGCAGCCCGCGCCGTGGGCGGCCGGGGACGCGAACAGCGACATCCTGTTCGACTGGAGCGAGTTCACGTACAACGACGCCGGGGTGTTCCTGAACAGCTCCCAGGTCGACATGTTCGCCGTGCCGCACAAGGTCAGCGTGACCGGTTCGGACGGGCAGACCCAGGCGACCGGCGAGCTCAAGGCCGGCGGCCGCAACGCCGTCATCGACGCTCTGAAGGCGGACGCCGACTTCAGCAAGCTGGTGCAGACCCGTGAGGACGGGACCGTGCTGCGGGTGCTGTCGCCGGGCAAGGGTGCCGACGCCGGTGGCTTCGACCCGAACTACCTGGCGGGTTACATCGACGAGGCGTGGGCTGCGTACGCGAACGCCGACCTCACCGTCACCCCGTTCCTGGACCAGCCGGACAAGGCGTTCAAGGGCCGTACGTCCGGTGACGTCATGAACTTCACCGACTCGACCGGTGCGCAGGTCGCCAGCATCACCAAGCCGACCACGTCCAACGTCTGGGGCTGCGACGGCAACCTCGGCGCCCCGAACGACCTCGTGGTGGGCCCGATCGCCCGCAGCCTCTGCGCGGCGCTGCAGCGCACCACGCTCGGCAGCCAGGACGTCGAGCCCAGCACCGACGTGTCGACGTTCTACCAGCACGACCCGACGAACGACTACGCGAAGGTGATCCACGCGAACATGGTGGACGGCAAGGCGTACGCGTTCGCGTTCGACGACGTCGCCAACCAGGAGTCCCTGGTCCACGACGGTGCCCCGACCGCGATCGGGATCACGCTGAGCCCCTTCAACTAGGTACCGATCGACTAGACCCGGGAGATCAGGACCTTCGCGATCTCCCGGGCCTTGTCGATGTTCTGCTCGTCGCTGTCCCCGCGCGAGTACACGTCGATCGAGACCGTGCCGTAGAGCACGTAGAGATGCCCGGCCAGGGAGAACGCGTCCTCGCCGACGCCGTCCACCGGCTCGGCGCCCTCGATCACCGTGGTGAAGTCGCTCTCGGTGGTCCGGGACAGGAAGATCGCCAGCTGCCCGCTCGGCTGCTGCCACTGGCAGAACCGCGTGGTCGCGCCGGTCTCCTCGCCGTCGTGGTCGGTCTGGCTGATCGCCCGGCCGGTCAGATCCTTGACCTCGGCATCGCTGAGCAGCGTGCACGGGTCGGGGATGTCGCCGGAGTCCTTGACGGAGTCACCCATCCCGGAGCTCGCCGCGGGAGTCGTCGCGTTGGACTCTGCGGCATCGGTGGTGGCGGTCGGCGCGGCGGCGGGAGCAGCAGTCACCCCGCATCCGCTCAGAAAAAGAGTGGCGGAGATGACGGCGAGGGTGGCAAGGCGGAGCTTCATGCGCTCAGCGTGCCGCCCGCCCCGGCCGCGAGGATAGATCAGCGGACCAGCAATGACCCGTACGCCTGGAAAACTCAGCCGTTGGGTGCGAGCGCGGTCAGGATTTCCTCGGCACGCTCGCCCGCGGCGCGCGGATCGGCGTCCGGGGAGCCGATGTTCGGGTCCCAGTTGAGATCGTAGAAGAGCTCGGTGACGCCGGCTTCGGCGTACAACTCGGCACCGCCCTTGATCTGCTCCCACGTGCCGGACAGCGGCACACTGTCGTCTCGCAGACCGGGTCTGACCACGCCGCGCACGACGATACGGACCTCGTCGGGGTCGCGACCGGACTCCTCGGCGGCGCGCCGCACGATCTGCGTGCCCCGGGCGATCTCCTCGAAGGACGCCCGGCTGCTGCTCACCCAGCCCGCCGCGAGCCGCCCGGCGCGGCGCAGCGCGACCTCCGCGGTGCCGCCCAGCAGGATCGGCGGGCCGCCCGCCTGCACCGGCGCCGGGGCCATGCTGCTCGGGGGCACGGTGTAGAACTCCCCTTCGTACGCGGAGACCTTGTCGTTGAACAGCGTCGCCAGCACCGCGAGATACTCCTCGGTGCGCCGGCCGCGCGGGTTGGGGTCGGAGTTGGTCGCCGCGAACTCCACCTCGGACCAGCCCGTGCCCAGCCCCAGGTCGAAGCGGCCGCCGGACAGTACGTCGAGGGTGCTCGCCTGCTTCGCGAGGTAGGCGGGTGACACGTAGGGCAGGTTGATGACCGCGACGCCGAGCCGGATCTGGGTGGTCCGCGCCGCGGCGTACGTCAGCGCGAGCATCGGGTCGAGCACGCTGTGATACACCGGGGCAAGCTCCTGGTCGACGCCCGCGAGCAGCCGCTGGAACGCCCACAGCCCGTGATAGCCCAGCTCCTCGGCCCGCATCGCGAACCCGGTCACCGACATCGGGTCCGCCCACACGCCGGCCACCGGGCACCCGCAGCTGATCAGCATGAGGCTCACGTTAGAGCGCGGGGAGGTTCTTCGCCATCTGCTGGGCCAGCACCTCGAAGCCGAGCCGTTCGTAGAGCGCCATCGCCCGCACGTTGTAACCGTGCACGTTGAGCCCCATGCTGCGCAGTCCGCGGCGGGCGAGCTCGTGCTGCACCGCGGCGATGGCCAGGCTGCCGTAGCCGCGGGACCGGAACGCCGGGTCGATCTCGATGGTGTTCAGCCAGCCCATGCCCGGGGACCGCTGGGACACACCCGACCAGACCCAGCCCACTTCAACACCCTCGGCCACCACCGTACGCAGCTGCACGCCCTCGGTCTCCGGACCCTGGGGCAGCCACCCGGCGATCCGGCGCCGGGCCAGCTCCGCCGCGTCCGCCGGCGCGAGCCCCTCGTCCTGGGAAAGATCCGCGGCGAACTCCTCGACCAGCGCTGCCATCCGCGTGTCGTAGTCACGCATCGTCACCAGCGAGACGCCCTCGCTCGCCGGGATGTCGGTGAGCGCCCGGGCCCGCTGCTGGTTGGTGATCTCGTACCCGGCCCGCTCGTAGAGGCGCCGCGCGGTGGTGTTGTGGCCGTAGACGTTCAGGCCGGCGCGGGCGACACCTCGCACCCGCAGGTCGCGCTCGACGAGATCGAGGACGCTCCGGGCGTACCCCTGATTGCGGTGTGGGGGGTCGATCACGAGATCGGAGATCGAGGCCATGGCGGGTGAGAACGTGCCGGGCAGCGACACCCAGACCCAGCCGATCTCCTCGCCGGCCATGACGGCCCTGCGCAGCACGTGTCCCGGCGTGGCCGGGCCGTCCGGCAGATGGCGTCCGATGCTGGCCGCGGCGAGCATCTCGGCTTCCTGGACCGTGCGCCCCTCGGCCTTGATCAGCGCATCGGTGACATCGGCGACCAGCGCGCCCCGCCGCCGGGCAAAATCGGCCTCGCTCATGTCCTCAATGGTCAGCGCCATCGGTCGAGCCTCCCATGACCCGGAAGGGTCGGTCCGGCCGACGGACAGCGCCGAGGGCGCGGTGGGCAGTAATCTCCGCATATGGGGACGACGGGGGAAACACTGACGGCCGGTAACGAAGCCATGTTCGAGGCGGCGTTCCGGACAGGCGACTACGGCCGGGCCGAGGAGACGTTCACCGCGCTGCTGACCGACGCCCGCGAGGCCGGCGACCGGGCGCTGGAGGCCGCGGCGCTGGACCGGCTGGCGATGCTGACCCACTTCCGGGCGCTGGAGAACGACCTGGCCGACGCGGACAGCGAGGTCGAGGTGGGCCTCTTCGAGCAGGCCCTGGAGATCCGCCGCGAGCTCGGCGACGAGGCCGGCACCGCGGAGTCGCTCTTCGGGCTGGGCCTGGCCCACCAGGTGCTCCGCAGCGACTGGGCGACCGCGATGCCCTACTACCGCGAGGCCCTCGAGCTCGCCGAGCGCCACGACGACCTGCTGCTGCGCTCCGAGGTGCACCGCCACATCGGCTTCTACTACGCGATGGGCGACCTGGAATCCGACCGGGCCCTGCACCACCTGAAGATCTCCCATGACCTGCGCACCGAGCTCGGCGACCCGCGCTGGATCCCCGGCGGCACGGTCGCCCTGGGCATCGCGGAGCTCGCCGACGGCCTGCGCGAGCAGGGCCTCGCCCACATGCGCCAGGCGCTGCAGCAGGCCCGCGACGCCGACCTCAGCGCCCAGCGCATCGCCTGGATCGAAAAATTCCTCGCGAACGCCGAGGTCGGCCTGGACCCCGCGGGCAAGAAGTTCTCCTGACCGGCCCTGGGGTGTAACGGCAGTACACGGAAAGGCGCGACCTTCTCCGCCGCTCGGATGCGGCGCGTAATGGATGCACGGGCTCCGCACGGGGCCCGGCTCCGAACGAAAGAAGATCCGTCATGTCCGCTGCACCCCTGCTCACCCTGAACAACGGCGTCACCCTGCCGGCGCTCGGCTTCGGTGTCTTCCAGAGCTCGCCCGAGGAGACCGTCCCGGCCGTCGAGGCGGCGCTCGCCACCGGGTACCGCCACATCGACACCGCGGCCGTCTACTTCAACGAGCACGCGGTCGGCGAGGGCCTGCGCCGCTCCGGCGTCGACCGTTCCCAGGTCTTTCTCGAGACCAAGATCTGGATCAGCGATTACGGGTACGAGCAGACCCTGCACGCGTTCGCCAAGAGCGCCACCAAGCTCGGCGTCGACCAGATCGACCTGCTGATCCTGCACCAGCCGCTGCCCTCGGCCTTCGACGCCACCGTCGACTCCTACCGGGCGCTGGAGAAGCTGCTCGCGGACGGCAGCGTACGCGCGATCGGCGTCTCGAACTTCACCGCGGAGCATCTCGAGGCGCTCCTGAAGCGGACCGAGGTGGTGCCCGCCGTCAACCAGGTCGAGCTGCACCCGTACTTCGCCCAGCGTGACCTGCAGCGGGCGGCCGCGGCGCACGGCATTCTCACGCAGGCGTGGTCACCGATCGGCGGTGTCACGTTCTACCCGGACACGCTGGGCTGGAGCGCGGAGAACAGGACGAGCACGCTCACCGAGCCGGTGATCCTCGGCATCGCGCAGGCGCACGGCGTGAGCGCCGCGCAGGTGATGCTCGCCTGGCATCTGCGGCAGGGGCGGTCGGCGATTCCGAAGTCGGTGCGGCCGGAGCGGATCGCCGAGAACTTCGACGTCTTCGGCATCGAGCTGTCCGACGCCGAGCTGGTAGCGCTCGACGCCCTCGACCGGGGCACGCGCAACGGGCCCGAGCCGGAGGCCGTCACGCTGGAGACCGGCAACTGGCCCATCCCGGAGGCGTGACGACGCCGGTTCCGCGCGCATGACCATGACCGGCCGGTCACGCGCGCAAGACCGTGGCGATGGGGATGCCGGGGTCGCTCAGGCGCGCATGACCGTGGCGATGGGGATGCCGGCGGCTCGCAGGGCGGGGACGAAGCCGCCCAGGATGCCGGCGATCAGGCCCGCGATGATGCCCGCGACGCCGGCCTCCCACGGGAACTGGACGTCGCGCAGGAACGGTTGCTGATCGCCGAAGAGGGCCGAGAGGGCTTTCAGACCGGCGGCGCTGAGCCCGATCGCCGCCGCCGCGGTGAGCAGGCCGGTCAGCAGGGTCTCGGCGAGCACGATGCCGGCGAGCAGGGAGCGGGGAGTGCCCACCGCCCGGCGCAGGGCGAACTCCTCGACGCGTTCACCCACGGTGGCGAGGCCGACGTTGAGGATGCCGGCCACGCCGATCAGCAGGACCAGGCCCGCCATCGCCAGGAAGATCAGCCGGAACAGCTTCAGCTCGTCCCTCATGTCCCTGCGGCTGTTGATGGTCCGGGCGTACGAGTCGACCCCGATCCCGCGCAGTTTGGCCGTCAGCACCTGGGCGACCGGGTTGCCCGGAGCCAGCATCACCTGGACCCCGTTGCCGCCGTTGGGGTCCACCACGCCCTCCGCCGACAGCCAGTTGTTGAGCTCGTCGAGGCGGGTGTACGCCGTCGGCGCGTTGTTCCCGTCGTCGACGACCCCGATGAACTGCGGCGTGATGTTGCTGGTCGCGCCGGGGATGTGCAGCTCGGCGGGGACGCGGTGCTCGGCGAAGCCCTTGGCGGCCTCCTCGTTGAGCACGAGCCGCGGCGCCATCGCGGGCATCGTCGTGAAGTCGAGCCAGGCGCCGCTGCGGTGGCGGAACGGGCGGAACTCGCGTACGTCGCTGGTCATCGCCGAGAGCTGCAGGTCGATGGCCTGGCCCGGCGGTGCGGCGGCGGTGCAGGTGCCGTCGGGGTTGCAGATCTCACCGCCGCCCCAGTTCTCGCCGAAAGGGGAGCCGCCCGGGTTGATCGCTGTGACGCCCGGCTCGCCGATCGTGGCGGTGACGCTGACCAGGGCCGTCGCCCCGGTGCTGCTCTTCAGGGTGTCGACGACGATCTTCGCCGCCTCGGGGGTCGGGTTCATCTCCAGCACGGTCGTGCCGTCGATGCCCTCGGTCAGCTCGACGTCGGCGAGCATGGCGCGCTCGGCCACGCTCGCGCCGGTCTGCACCACCACGACGGCGAGGACGCCGAGGAAGAGGCTGATCATCGAGAGCAGGGTGCGGGTCTTGCGGGCGCGGATGCCCTGCAGGCCGATGATCAGGGCCGAGCGGAAGCGCCCGGAGAGCCGGATCACGCCGGGACCCGCTCGGTCAGCACGCCGTCGACCAGGTCGAGGGTGCGGTCCATCCGGGCGGCGTGGTCCCGGTCGTGGGTGACCAGGACCAGCCCGCAGCCCCGGCCGGTCGCCGCGAGCAGGGAGTCTATGACCGAGGTGCCGGTCTCGGTGTCCAGGGCGCCGGTGGGCTCGTCGGCGAGCAGGATCTTCGGGTTGCGGACCAGGGCCCGGGCGATCGCCACCCGCTGCTGCTCGCCGCCGGACATCCGGGCCGGTTTGTTCTTGGCCAGGTGGGCGATGCCGACCTGGTCGAGCGCGGCCATGACCTGGGCGCGGCGGCTCCGGCGCGGCAGCCACCCCTGACCGTTGACCAGCGCCATCGAGACGTTCTGCGCCGCGGTCAGATGCTTGAGCAGGAAGAACCGCTGGAAGACGAAGCCGAAGTGGGAGCTGCGCAGCTTGGCGGCGCGGCGCTCGGGCAGCCGGGTGATGTCCTGGCCGTCCAGCCGGTAGGCGCCCTCGTCGGCCCGGTCGAACAGGCCGAGGACGCTCAGCAGGGTGCTCTTGCCGGAGCCGGAGCGCCCGACGATCGCGATGCTGCGGCCTGCGTGCACCTC
Source organism: Winogradskya humida (assembly GCF_016862215.1). Classification (GTDB taxonomy): domain Bacteria; phylum Actinomycetota; class Actinomycetes; order Mycobacteriales; family Micromonosporaceae; genus Actinoplanes; species Actinoplanes humidus. The sequence continues at coordinate 58,776 of NZ_BOMN01000065.1, read as the reverse complement.
GAGGTCGACCCCGTCGAGGATCGTGCGCGGTTCCTGCTGGCCCTTGAGGATCTTGGTCACGCCGGTGAGCTCGATCAGGGGGCTCATCCCGGCCCTCCGGACGGGTTGCCGGCGTCACCCGCGGGCCCGGCGGGCAGGTTCGGCGCGGGGATGGCGATCTCCTCCGAGCCGGTCAGGCCCTTCTTGATCTGGATGACCTTCCCATCGGTCAAACCAAGATCAACATCTACCGTCTTGCGTACGCGCTCAGCGCCCACAACCACATCGACCTTGCCCCTGCCCTGCGTCCCGGCAACCGCCTCGACGGGCAGCACCAGCGCCTTCGACGCCTTGTCGGTCACCACGTCGAGGGTGACGTCCGCGCCGTTGATCAGGTTGACGTCGTCCGGGGCGGTGCAGACGAGCCGCAACCCCGTCGCGTCGGACCCCTGCGCGGGGGGTTGCTCCGGCTCCGGCTCGGCAACGGGAGCCCCGGAAGGCGCCGGAGTGGTCGGCGCCGGCGGCGGAGCGGGGATCGTCCCGGCCGGCAACGCGGCGATGGTGCCCAGCGGCGTGCACTTGAACGGGCCGGGGCCGTTCTTGATCTGCCCCTGCACCGATTTCGCCGACCCGGAGATCCGGTAGGCGAGCGAGCTGTCGATGTCGGCGACGATGGCGTACCCGGAATGCTTCGCGGAGATGACCGGCATCCCCTCGGTGACCTGGGCGTGGTCGTCGAGCAGCTGCCCGGCCAGCGTGGAACCCTTGGGGATCTGCACGCGGTGCGCCTGGTCGTCGTCCCAGACCGTCGCCACCCAGGTCAGGTGCTTGACCGGGGTGCTCGTCGGCTGGCGGTCTAGGTAACGCAGCTCGCCGTCGATCGGCGCGACGATCCCGAAGACCGGGTCGATGCTCACCTTGCCGGTCAGCGCGATCCGGTTGGTCAGGTCCTGCCGGGTCGGCTTGACCGTGGTGAGCACCGTGCCGCGGGTCTCGAGCCCGGGCGTCTGCGCCTCGCCACCGCCCGACGTGCACCCTGCGGCCACCGCCACCGCGGCAACCGCCGCTCCCGTTCTGAGGAACCGCACCCCGACCTCCCCGGCGCCGGAACGGACCCGTTCCATCCCGGCCGCCGGAGCTTACAAGGATCAAGCAAGAGCGTCGATGGCTCCCCGGATGGGCGTTTCGCCGCCGAACAGCTCGAATGTCAGGCCGATGGCGGACGGCGTGGTCAGGACGTATGCGAGCACGGCCGCCACGTCGTCGCGCGGGATCGAGGCCCGGCCGCCCAGCTCGAGGCTCGCCGTGACGAGGCCGGTGCCAGGGTCGTCGGTGAGCCCGCCCGGCCGCACGATGGTGTAGTCGAGGCCCGTGCCGCGCACGTAGTCGTCCGCCTCGCCCTTCGCCCGCAGGTAGGCGCTCATCGAGCCGCCGAGCGAGTCGGGGGTCTCCACGCCGATGGAGGAGATCAGCACGTAACGCCGCACTCCGGTGGCGACTGCCGCGTCGGCGAGCTTGACCGCGCCGCCGAGGTCGACCGTCCGTTTGCGCTCGTCGCCGCTCCCGGGCCCGCCACCGGCCGCGAAGACCACGGCGTCGGCGCCCCGGACGTACTCATCAAGCGTTTTGTCGTTCTCCAGGTCACCGATGACCGCGACGGCACCGACGGCCTCGAGGTCGGCGGCCTGATCGGGGGAGCGGATCAGCCCGCGCGCGGTGTGTCCCTCGTCGGCCAGCAGCTTCAGCAGGCGCAGCGCGATCTTTCCGTGCCCGCCGGCAACAAGAATGTCCATGCCCTCAGTCTTCTCCGCCGGGCGCCGCCTTGAACGCGACATCGCTCACGTCCGCGGCCACCTCGGTGAGGTCCGTCCCGTACGCGGCCGGCTCCCGCACACGCAGGACCAGGCAGAACTCCTGGGGCAGGTCCCCGTAGTGCTTCGCGAGGTAGCGGGCGGCGGCGAGATTGCCGTCGGAGGCGAGCCCACCCAGGTAGAAGACCGGTGCCGGAGCACGGAAACAGGCGAGCAGGGCATAGCTGTTCTCGGGATCGTTGACGTACGTCGTGCCACCCACCGAGAATCCGCGGTTCTCGTACGCGACGCCGCGCAACGCCGAGCGGAGGTGCACGGCGGTACGCGGGTTGACCGTGGGCCCGCCGACGCAGAACTCCGCGGACCGGCCCAGCTCCTGGCGGATGTCGGCGCCGCCGATCAGGTCCGTGCGCCCGCCGCACTCGCGAACGAGGGTGGCCAGTTCGACCAGGGCTGCCACGTCACGCCGGTGCACGCTCAGCTCGCTGGGCGAGGAATGGTGGCGGCCGGTGACGAGCAGGCTGGTCATCCCGGCGGTGACGCCGAAGAAGGCCCGTTCCCGGTCCAGGCGGCGGCGCCGGATCGCGAACTGGGCGAGCCAGACGGCGGTGCCGGCGATGACGCTGGCCAAGAGATTGATGAGAAGATCGACCACCCGCACACGGTGTCAGGCCGAGTCGCGCAGCACCAATGTGGGCTGGAACGTCACCGAGCGCGGCAGCCGGCCCGGGCTCGCGATATGGGCCATCAGCACCTCGGCCATCTCCGCCGCCATCTCCTCGACCGGCTGGCGGATCGTGGTCAGCAGCGGGCGGCAGTCCAGCGCGGCGCTGCTGTCGTCAAAGCCCACCACGGCGATGTCGTCGGGGACCCGCCGGCCGAGATCCTGCACCGCCCGCAGCGCACCCTCGGCCATCAGGTCGTTGCCGACGAAGAGCCCGTCGATGCCGGGGTGCTCGGCGAGGAGCCGCCGCGCGCCCTCCTCGCCGCCGTGCCGGGTGAAGTCGCCCTCGACCGTCGGCACCCCGGCCAGGCCACGGTTGGCGAGGTAGGACCGGAACCCGTCGAGCCGGTCCTGGCCGGAGGGGATGTCGAGCGGGCCGCTGATCGTGGCGAGCCGCCGGCAACCTCGCGCGAGCAGGTGCTCGGCCGCGAGCCGGGCACCGAGGCGCTGGTCGACGTCGACGAAGCTGGCCGCGAGCGGTGACGCGGGACGGGCCGACACCACCGCGGGGATGCCCAGCTCGTGGACCTGGCGGGGGAGCGGGTCCTGCTCGTGGCTGCTGATCAGCAGCACCCCGTCGACATGGCCCTGACGCAGGTAACGCAGCACGTGGTGATGGTCGGCCGAGTCGGTCGGGATGATCACCAGGTGGATGTCGTGCGGGCGCAGCGCCCCGGTCGCCCCGGCGGTGATCCGGCCGAAGTACGGGTCGGTGAAGATCCGGTTCAGGAACGACGAGTCGTGCGGGCGGTCCGGCTCGGAGATCACCAGCGCCACGGAGTTCGACTTGCGGGTGACCAGCGAGCGGGCCGCGACGTTCGGCACGTACCCGGTCTCGGCGATGGCCCGCTCGACGATCTCGCGGATCTTCGCGTCGACGGTGGTCGCGCCGTTGATCACCCGGGACACGGTGGCCCGGGAAACTCCGGCCGCTTCCGCCACCTGGTCCATCGTCGGGTTCTTCATCGCGTTTGTTATAGCAGCGGGAGCTGTGCCCCGGCCTTCCGAGCGGGGGGTACCAGCGGGAGCTGTGCCCCAACGGCCCGGACGCTGCTTGCGGGCCGTTGGGGCAGCCATCTCAGGGCCGGCCGTTCGCGCCGCACTTGATGATGGGCCGGATGCAGTCGTTGACCCGGCGGGCCATCTCGTCGACCGGCCAGGCGTTGAAGAAGTCGCCGTGCATCGTGTAGCCGCGGCCCGACGCGAGCCGGAAGCCGGCGGTGTTGCCGCTGACCGGGTAACGCATGACCTGGCGCAGCTTCGGCACGACCACCGGGTGGCTGGCCGGGCAGGCGTTGTTCACCGGGTACGCCATGTGGCTCTTGTGATCGGCGGAGTCCAGGTTCACCCCGTCCCAGCAGTGCGGGAAGTCGAGGTAGGACTCCAGCATCGAGCCCGCCGGGCAGGTCACGAAGTCGTGCGACGACCCCGCGTCCCCGGCGCCCAGGCACGACCAGCGGGAGATCGTGTTGTCGTCCGGTCCGGTGGCCTTCGCGTTGCCGGCCACGATCCGCAACCCGAGCGGGAACGGCTGCGTGGTGGCGATCAGCGCGTCACTGACCCCCTCGCCGAGGTAGTAGAAGATGCCGGTGGTCGGCTCGACCGGGACATCGTTGTTGTAGAACGTCGGGATCCAGTACGCGGACTTGTCGATCGACGGGTTGCAGTTGCTGTTCGCGTTGATGAGATCCGTGACCGTGGTGCTCGCCTTGGTCGTCTCGCTGCCGAAGAAGCTGTGCATGTGCGAGGCACCGGGCATGTTCGGGAAGATGATCGGGTCGTCCGGCAGGCGGTGGCTGGCCGGGCAGTCGGCGAGGAATTCCGCCACGCGTACGGCGCCCGGCGGGACGGTCGGCGGGGTGGTGGGGCCGCCGCCGGTGCCGTACACCTCGAACTCCGCCAGCGAGACACCCCACTGGGTGGCGCGGGCGGTCGACTGCACCCGCACGTAACGCCCGGAGCCCGAGACCGCGACCGTCTGGCGGCCGGCGGCACCGGTCAGGCCGGACTTCAGGGTGGTCCAGGTGCTGGCGTTGGCGGAGATCTGGAGATTGAAGGTACGCGCGTACGCCGTCTCCCAGTCGAGCACGATCGACGACACGTTCGCCGTCCCACCGAGGTCGACCTGGAGCCACTGCGGGTCGCTGAACGCGCTGGACCAGCGGGTGCCGGCGTTGCCGTCGACGGCGTTCGAGGCGGGGAAGGCTGCTGACTCGGTGGAGGACGCGGTGGCCGTACGCCCCTGGGAGAGCAGGCCGTCGGCGGCGCTGGCACCGGTCTGGGCAATCGCTAGATATGCGGTCATTACGGCCGCGACTGAGGCGGCAAGGGTCACTTTCCGGCGCATGGAGAACCCTCTCGGGGAGTGCCGGGGCAGGGATGGGGGCCCTGCCCCGGCGGGGTGGATGCTGCCGTCAGGTCCTACTGGTAGACGCGGACGTAGTCGACGAGCATCCGGGCGGGGAACGGGGTAGAGGCGTCGATCGGGCCGGGGAAGTCGCCGCCGACCGCGAGGTTGAGGATGATGTAGAACGGGTGGTCGAAGATCCACGGGCCGCGGGTCGCCTCGACGGTGGCCTTGCTGGCGTAGAAGACCTGGTTGCCGTCCAGCAGGAACTTGATGCCCTTGCTGTCCCACTCGGCCGCCCACACGTGGAAGTCCTGCGAGAGGTCGACGGTGGCGTACTTCTGGCCGTAGCCTCCTGCGCCGTTGTACTGCGGGGCGTGCAGCGTGGAGTAGGCCTCGCTGGTGTTGCGGCCGAGGACCTCCATGATGTCGACCTCGCCGTTGTAGGGCCACGGCCGGCCGGTGAGGAAGTCGGCGCCCATCATCCAGAACGCGGGCCACAGGCCGTTGCCCTTCGGCACCTTGATCCGGGCCTCGACCCGGCCGTACTGCACCTGGAACTTGTTGCTGGTGTTCATCCGCGCCGAGGTGTACTCGCGGCCGTTCGAGGCTTCCTTGCGCGCCTCGATCACCAGGTTGCCCTGGCCGTCCGTCTTCGCGTTGTTGCTGTTCTCGGTGTAGTACTGGACCTCACCGTTCTGCGGGACGCCCGGGTCGTACGTCCACTTCGCGGTGCTCGGCTTCGTGCCCGACGCGTCGTTGAACTCGTCGTTGTAGACCAGCCGGGTCGCCGGGAACGTGGGGTCGGCGGGGCGGGCCGGCGGGGTGTTGGGGGCGCCGCCGGTGCCGTAGACGTTGAAGTCGTAGAGCGAGTAGCCGTACGTGCTGACCCGCGCGGTGCCGTACATCCGCACGTAGCGCCCGGTGCCGGTGACGTTCAGGACTTCCTTGAACCCGTGGCCGGTCGTGGTCGAGTAGATGTCGGTCCAGGTCGTGGCGTTCGGCGAGACCTGGATCTTGTACGCCGTCGCGTACGCCGGGTCCCACTGCAGCTCGACGCGGCTGATCTGGGCCGTGGCGCCGAGGTCGACGTAGATCCAGCCCGGGTCTACCCAGCCGTTCGTCGAGCTCGTCGCCCAGCGGGTGGCCGGGTCGAGGTCGAACGCCTTGTTCGCGGTGCACGGGTTGCAGTTGACGTCGTTCTGCTCGGTGGAGGCGAACGCGGGCTTGTTGTACGAGAGCAGCGTCCCGGTGCCCGGGTCCGGCGGCGGCGTGGTGGTGCCGTTCGCGTACACCTGGAATTCCCAGAGCGAGTAGCCGTACGCGGGGAGCGCCCGCTGGGTCAGGTTGAGCCGGACGTAGCGGGCGGTGCCGCTGACCGTGATGCTCTGCGCGCCGGCGTTGCCGCTGAGGGTGGCGGTGGCGTCGGTCCACGTCGAGTCGTTGGTGGAGAACTGGACGGTGAAGGCGCTGGCGTACGCACCCTCCCAGTTCAGGTTGACCCGGGTGACCGCGGTCGGGGCACCGAGGTCGACCTTGAGCCACTGGGGGGTGGCCAGGAACGCGCTCGACCAGCGGGTGCCGGTGTTGCCGTCGGTGGCGGCGGAGGCGGGCGTGCCCTCCCACTCCACGGACGAGGCGGTGGTGGGTTTGCCCTGCGAGACGATCGCTTCGGCGGCCGAGGCGCTGCCCGGTGTCGCTACGAAGTAGGCGCCGGCCAGGGCCAGGAGTGCGGCGCCGATGGTGGCCAGGCGTGTCCGCCTGCCACCGCCGCGGGACTTGGCAGAACTCATGCGGGGTCCTCCTTGCGGGGAATCAAGGATGTGTCGTGGGGATTACCGGGCGCTTTCCGGGTTGTTCCGGGGGAAAGAAAGCGCTCTATGTGACGACACTGTGAACCAGCGACTTCATGGGTGTCAATGCCTGTCAGAAGCTCGGGAAGCGCTTCCCCGAGAGTGTTCCCGGCGGGTTTCCGGGCGGATGCGCAGGTCGGCGCGCTGCGGCAGCCGGGCGCGCGGCATCCCGCCGGGTGCGGGAACCTCGAAGTTCCGGAACCTGGCGCCGGGAATGTCAGTAATGTGAGGAGTATCAGTAAAAGAAGGGTTTAACGGGCGTGCGAGTCCACGTCGAGCGCCGACGCCACGAAGCCGGTGACCAGCCGGGTCCAGAAGACCGGCCGGCGCAGCAGCGCATGCGTCTCCCCGGGTACGGGCACGAACGAGGCTCCCACCCGAGCGGCGTACGCGGCCGAAGCAGCCGGATCCGTCACCTGATCGCCGTCACCGTGCGCGATCACGATCGGCACCTGCGAACGCGGCTCCGGCTCCCCGGGCTCGATCCACGGCGCCAGCGCGCACACACCCGCGACCCCCGGCTCACCCGCCAGCCGCAACGCCGTCCGGCCGCCCATCGAATGCCCCACGAGCACGATCTGCGCCCCCGGATGCAACCGCCGGGCCTCGCCCAGCGCCCAGCGCGCGTCGGTCACCGGGTCCTCGGCCGCGCCGTTCCAGCCCCGCAGGCGGTAACGCAGCAGCCACACCGCCACCTCATCGGCGCGCGTCCGGGAACGCACCGCCCGGGCGAACGGCACCATCCGCAGGTACGCCAGCCCGCGCCGGGCCGGTTCAGCGCTGTTCGCGCGGCCGCCGTGCAGCAGCAGAACCACCGCGCGAGCACCCTCGCGGGGGCCGGACATGGACAGGTGCGGAGAGGTCACGTCCTTAGTTCGGCGCGCGACGTCATTCGGGTGGGTGCTCATCGGGTTCCAATCCGGGGCGGTTCCGGTGCCGAATCGCCTCAAGAACAACTTGTACCCGCGAAAGCTGGGGGAATTCCATGAGATCGGTCGCAGTGATTGGGGCTGGAGTGTCCGGGCTCACCGCGGCGTACCTGCTGCGCAACGCCCGTGACGTCACGCTCTACGAGGCGGACGCGCGGCTCGGGGGCCACGCGCACACCCATGACGTGCCCGACGCGGCCGGTCCGGTGGCCGTCGACTCCGGGTTCATCGTGCACAACCGGCGGACGTACCCGCTGCTGCTGAAACTCTTCGCGGAGCTGGGCGTGCCGACCCAGGAGACCGAGATGAGCATGTCGGTCACCTGCCGGGGCTGCGGCCTCGAATACGCCGGCGCGAAGGGCGCGAGCGGTCTGTTCGCCCGCCCGCCGGGGCTGCGCTACCTCGCCACGCTGGCCCAGGTGCCGCTCTTCCACCGCCGGGCCCGCGCGCTGCTCGCCACCGGCGAGGACATCACGCTCGGTGAGTTCCTGCGCCGGGGCCACTACAGCGCGCACTTCGTCCGGCACTTCGTCATCCCGCTCGTCTCGGCGGTCTGGTCCTGCGGCACCGAGGTGGTCGCCGACTACCCGGCCCGCTACCTGTTCACGTTCCTGGCCCATCACGGGATGCTCAGCGTCACCGGCTCGCCGACGTGGATGACCGTGACGGGCGGCTCGCGCACCTACGTCGACCTGCTCGCCAAGGAACTCACCGCGGTCAGGGCGGCAACCCCGGTCCGATCCCTTACGCGTACGCCCGAAGGTGTCGAGCTCCGCGACGATGCGGCCGGGGTGTACCGCTACGACGAGGTCGTGATCGCCACCCACGCCGACCAGGCCCTCGCGCTGCTCGCCGACCCGACCGACGCCGAGCGCCGCACGCTCGGGGCGTTCCGCTACTCGACCAACGAGACGCTCCTGCACACCGACACCGGGGTGCTGCCCCGCGCGCACAACGCCCGCGCGAGCTGGAACTACCTGCTCCCCGGCTGCGGACCGGACAGCGGGCCGCCCCGGGTCACGTACGACATGAACCGGCTCCAGCGCCTCGACGCCCGTGACCACTACCTGGTGACGCTGAACGCCGGGCCGCGGGTGCGCGACGGTTCGGTCCTGGCCCGGATGACGTACGCGCACCCGATCTACACGCCCGCCTCGGTCGCCGCGCAACGAGACCTTCCGGGGCTGAACGATGGGCGGACCGCGTACGCCGGCGCGTACCACGGCTGGGGCTTCCATGAGGACGGCTGCCGCTCCGGGGTCACCGCCGCCGCGTCGCTGGGGGTGGCCTGGTGAAGCCGGTCATCTACGACAGCACGGTCCGGCACATCCGCACCGCGCCGATCCGGCACGCGTTCAGCTACCACACGTACGAGTGGCTGGTCGACCTCGACGAGATGCCCCGCAACCGGGTCCTCGCCTCCTTCGAGGCCCGCGACCACTTCGGCGACCCGGCCTCGACGCTGCGCAGCAACACCGACGACTTCCTCGCCGAGCACGGCATCGACCTCGACGGCGGGCGCATCCTGCTGCTCACCAACGCGCGGGTCTTCGGGTACGTGTTCAACCCGCTCAGCGTCTACTGGTGTCACCACAGCGACGGCCGGCTCGCCGCTGTGATCGCCGAGGTGCACAACACGTACGGCGGCCGGCACTGCTACCTGCTCGACCCGGACCAGGCGAACGTGGACAAGGAGTTCTACGTGTCGCCGTTCTTCCCGGTCGACGGCGCGTACCGGATGCACCTGCCCGTCCCGCACGAGAAGCTCGCGCTGACCATCGCGCTGGACCGCGACGGCGGCCGCCCGTTCGTGGCGAGCCTGCGCGGCCGGCGCCGGGCCGCGACCACCGCCGCGCTGCTGCGCCACCCCTTCGTGACCGTTGCGGTCTCCGCCCGTATCCGGCTGCAGGGCATCCGCCTCTGGGCCCGCGGCCTGCCGGTACATCCCCGGCCCGCCTCTCGCATGGAGAAGATCTCGTGACCACAGTCCTCGAACCCGTCGAAGTAGCCGCGCAGAGATGGCCCGATGTCGCGGTCACGCCACGGGCACCGCTGCGCGCCCGGATCGCCGCCCGGATGTTCCGGCGCATCAGCGGACGGCTCGCGCTGCGGGTCGCGTACCCGGATGGGCGGGTGACCGGGGCGACCGGCCCGACCCTGCGTCTCGTGCGGCCGCAGGCGTTCTACGCACGCCTGGGCACCAACGGCCTGATCGGCTTTGGCGAGGCCTACCAGGCCGGCGACTGGGAAGCCGACGACCCGGTGGCGGTCCTGACCGTCTTCGCCGAGCGGATGGGCACGCTCATCCCGCCGCGGTTGCAATGGCTGCGGCACCTGCACGGCACCCGCGCACCCCGCGCCGAACGCAACACGCGGGAAGGCGCGCGCAGCAACATCCACCGGCACTACGACCTGTCGAACGCGCTCTTCGCGCTCTTCCTCGACCCGTCGATGAGCTACTCCAGCGCCCTGTTCGACACCTCCGCCGACCTCACCACCGCCCAGCACCGCAAGATCGACCGGCTGCTCGATGCCACCGGCGTCGGTCCCGGCTCCAAGGTCCTGGAGATAGGTACGGGCTGGGGTGAGCTCGCCATCCGCGCAGCTCAGCGCGGCGCTTCGGTGCTCAGCGTGACGCTCTCCGCCGAGCAGCGGACCCTCGCCCTGCGCCGGGCCGCCGACGCGGGCGTACTGGACCGGGTCGACGTGCGGCTCTGCGACTACCGCGAGATCGAACCGGCGGCGGGCGGCTACGACGCGATCCTCAGCGTGGAGATGATCGAGGCGGTCGGGGAGGCGTACTGGCAGACGTACGCATCCGCGCTCGCCCGTCACCTCGCACCCGGCGGCACCGTCGGGCTGCAGATGATCACCATGTCGCACGAGCGGCTGCTGGAGACGCGGAGCACGTACACCTGGATCCACAAATACGTCTTCCCGGGCGGCCTGGTCCCGTCCGTCCCGGCGATCGAAGCCGTCCTCGCCGGCGCCGGGCTGCAGGTGCGCGACCGGCTCGATTTCGGCGCCGACTACGCCACCACGCTGCGGCACTGGCGCTCCGCTTTCCTCGACCGCCGCGGTGAGGTCGCCGCGCTCGGCTTCGACGACACCTTCGTGCGGACCTGGAACTTCTACCTCGCGTACTGCGAAGCCGGCTTCGCCGCCGGCTACATCGACGTGGCCCAACTCGTGATCGGACACCCCTCATGACCGCTGTGCTCTCCCTCGAGCGCGGAGTCGCGCCGAAGCTCGCCTCTCTCATTGCCGGGGTGGCCGGCGGATCCCTGCCGGTGCGCTTACGCGCCTGGGACGGCTCCGAGGCCGGGCCCGCGACCGGACCGACGCTGGTGATCAGGGACCGGCAGGCGTTGCGGCGGTTGCTGTGGAGCCCGAACGAGCTGGGGATCGCGCAGGCGTACATCGCCGGCGAGATCGATGTCGAGGGCGACCTGCGCGACGGTCTGCGTCAGGTGTGGCAGCACGCGCGCAGCAACTCGCTCGCGGGGTTTTCGCTGACGTGGGCGGACCGGCTGCGCGCGCTGCGGACCGTACTGTCGCTGGGAGTTCTGGGATCTCGTCCCGCCGCGCCCGAGATCGAGGCGCGGATCGACGGCTCGCTGCACAGCCGGGAACGGGACCGGGCGGCGATCGCGTACCACTACGACCTGTCGAACCGGTTCTATCAGCTGATCCTCGACGCGCGGATGGCGTACTCGTGTGCGTATTGGACCTCTGATGAGCCCGGCTACGGCCTGGCAGAAGCCCAGACGGACAAGCTCGACCTGATCTGCCAGAAACTCGGGCTCGAACCGGGCATGCGGCTGCTCGACATCGGCTGCGGGTGGGGTGCGCTCGCGCTGCACGCGGCCCGCAATTATGGCGTACGCGTGACAGGTGTGACCCTCTCCGCCCAGCAGCGCGAGTTCGTCTTGGAGCGCGTCGGCGACCTGCCCGTGGAGATCAGGCTGCAGGACTACCGCGACGTCACCGACGGACCCTACGACGCCATCTCCACCATCGAGATGGGCGAACATGTAGGAGAGGATCAGTATCCGGTCTTCGCCGCCCAGCTGCACAACCTCGTCCGCCCCGGCGGCAAGGTGCTCGTGCAGCAGATGTCCCGCGGCGCGAACGCCCCCGGCGGCGGTGCTTTCATCGAGTCCTACGTCGCCCCCGACATGCACATGCGCCCCCTCGGCCGCACGATAGACCTGCTCGCCGGCTCCGGCCTGGAGGTGCGCGGCGTTCAGGCACTTCGAGAGCACTATGTGCGTACGGTCGACGCGTGGCACGCCACCCTCGAGAGCCGCTGGTCCGAGGCGGTCGCCCTGGTCGGCGAGCCGATGGCCCGGGTGTGGCGGCTCTACCTGGTCGGCGGCGCGCTGGCCTTCGAGGAGGGACGGATGGGCGTGGACCAGATCCTGCTCCAGCGCAACTCATGATCTTCCTGGCCTCGGCTCTCGCGGCGCTGCTGGTGATGCTGGCGGCATTCGCGGTGAGCCTGCGCACCGGAGTGCACGCGGGCGTCGACATCGCCTGGGGCCTCGGCTTCACGGCGGTCGCGGCGGCCTGTGTCGCGGTGACCGGGCACGGCTGGCTGATCGCGGGGCTGACGGCGATCTGGGGCGTACGCCTGGCGATCCACATCGGCCGTCGCTACACCGGCGAGGAGGACCCCCGCTACGCGCAGATGCTCGACGGTCGCAGCACCTGGCACGCACTGCGCACGGTCTACCTCACCCAGGCGGTGGCGCTGTGGTTCGTGTCCTTGCCGGTCCAGGTCGCGGCGCTGCACGGCAAAGTCACGTGGTGGTCTTCCTTCGGCTTGGGGTTGTGGGCGGTCGGACTCGTCTTCGAAGCGGTCGGCGACGCGCAACTGGCCCGCTTCCGCAACGACCCGGCTTCCCGCGGCAAGGTGCTGGACACGGGCCTGTGGCGCTACACCCGCCACCCCAACTACTTCGGCGACGCGTGCGTCTGGTGGGGGCTGTTCGCCCTGGCCTGCGTGCACTGGACCGGCTGGCTGACGATCCTGTCCCCGCTGGTGATGACGTACTTCCTGGCCGGCAAGACCGGTAAGCCGCTGATGGAGAAGCATCTCTCCAGCACGCGTCCCGGCTACGCCGACTACGTGGCCCGCACGAGCGCCTTCATCCCCCGCCCACCGCGGCCTCAGGGTTTGCCGCGGTCTTAGGGTTTGCGGGCGACCGCACCCCAGATGGCGACGTCCTTCGGGTCGGGGAGCGGCTCGCCAGCAGGCGGACGCCACTCGCTGACCGCGACGATGCCGGGCTCGACCACCTCCAGCCCGTCGAGAAGGGTCGCGAACTCGTCCCGGCTGCGCATCCACACGTCGGAACGGCCCGTGACACGCATCCGCTCGTGGGCGACCCGATGCTCGGCCGGCGAGAAGTCCATGGTCGCGTGGGTGACCAGCAGGTAGCTCCCCCTCGGTACGGCGTCGACGAGCTCCTGCACCAGGGGCCGCGCCGCACCCTCGCCCGGGATGAAATGCAGCACCGCGACGACGACCAGCGCGATCGGCCGCGAGAAGTCGAGCAGCTCCGCCGCCTGCGAAAGAATCTTCCCCGGGTCCCGCAGATCGGCCTCGAGATAGGCCGTCGCACCCTCGGGCGTGCTGGTCAGCAACGCCCGCGCATGCGTCATGACCAGCGGATCGTTGTCGACATAGACCACCCGGGCCTCGGGATGTATGCGCTGGGCGACCTCATGCGTGTTGTCCGCGGTCGGCAACCCGGTGCCCACATCCAGAAACTGCTTCACCCCGCACTCGGCGGCCAGAAACCCGACCGCCCGCTGCAGCATCGCCCGATTGGCCCGAGCCCCGATCCGCACCCCCGGAAACTTCCGGGCAAACTCCTCCCCGGACTCCCGGTCAGCCGGAAAATGATCCTTCCCGCCCAGCCAATAGTTGTACCGCCGCGCCGGATGTGGCACCGACGTGTCGACCCCCGCATCGCCACCGTCCATGTCGGACACCATATAGAGACCCGTTCCCCCAGGCATACTGGCTACGTGACTACGCGTAGCCCCCGCCTGGAGATCGAATACTGCACCCAGTGCCGCTGGCTCCTCCGCGCCGGCTGGACCGCCCAGGAACTCCTCACCACCTTCCAGAAGGAACTAGGCGAGGTCGCCCTCATCCCCGGCACCGGCGGCATCTTCGACATCCGCCTCGACGGCGAAACAATCTGGTCCCGCAAAGAAAGCGGCCACCCCGAACTCCCCGAGCTGAAACGCCTCATCCGAGACCGCATCGCCCCCGACCGCCACCTCGGCCACTCCGACAAACAAGCCGGGTCCAGCACCTGATTGTCGTATTGTAGATACTTTGTTGATAACTGCGAGGGGGCTCGCGATGATTGCTGTGCCCGCGCTCGCACGCCACGGCTGAGCAGGGTTTATGTCGGTCCAGTCCGGTATCCTTCACGCACGCCCGACAGCACAGGAGCTCTGCATTGACCATCAACGCGAATGACGTAGCCGCCGCGGTGCTGGGCCATGTCGGCCCCGTGGAGGCCATGCGCCTGCAGAAGTTGGTCTATTACAGCCAGTGCTGGCACCTGGCTCTCGTTGACGAGCCGCTCTTCCGCGACACCATCCAGGCCTGGCGCGACGGGCCGGTCACCCCGACCTTGTGGGAGCAGCACCGCGGAGGTCTGACGGTGAGTCGCTGGTCGTCCGGTGACGCTGCCCGGCTCAGCAACACCAGCGCCAAGATCGTTGAGCTTGTGTGCCAGGTCTATGGCGGCTTGTCGGGCGATGATCTCTCAGAGCTGACGCACAGCGAGAAGCCGTGGCGAGCTGCGAGGGAAGGCCTCGCCGATGATCAGCCCAGTAAGTCAGCCATCTCGCTCGAAGCGATGAAGGACTTCTACCGGAGGCGTTCACTCGCCGGGCTGCGCGCGGACGATCTGGTTTCCGGTGGGTTGCACGGCCTCACGCAGGGCGGTATGGAGCCGACCGAGCGTAGGCGAATTCTGGCCGCGATCCGCGATGAGTTCCGATCGGCCGATCCCGGTGACCCGGGCTTGCCGGAGCCCGCGGAGTCGGCATTCGACGCCCGCCGTGCGCATGTGGCCCAGTCGGAAATCGAAGTACGCCTGAACAGGGAGCGCCCGCAACGTGGCACCGCGTCCCAGCAGCATTGAGCCCGACCTGCACACCGCTGTATTCGACGTCAACGTTCTGCTCGACATCGCGGACCTCTTGGGCCCGCCGTTCACCTGGGACAACTTCCGGGCAGCCGCAACGCGAAACGGCCTGGCACCGGTCCCGAACAAACCCGACCGCCGGGTGGACAGCCTGCGTGCGGTGGCGGTGACGACGACGGGCCGATTTGCCGGCCCCGACTTGCTTCAGGTGTGGAGCTCGGATCACATCGACCGGCTCCTGGTGAACAAAGCCCAGCAACCTCGCACCGGTGCGACCGCGGAGAGCCGAGGTCTTGGATGGTCGCCGGCGGACGCGAACGCTCTACTTACTGACTTCCTCGATGAGCTGGTCTATGACATGACCGGCGGCGGACGTGTGGAGATCGTCGGTGTCTCGGGGAATCCCCCGCTGGACCACGAGGATGCTCGGGTCTACACCACCGCGATGCGGGCGGCGGCCGATGCGGCGCCGCCTTCGATCAAGTACTGCGTCACCCGCGATCGCGAGTTCCGGTGTGCCGAGGACCTGGACGGCCACGTCGAGATCTTGTATCCGGACGAATCTCTGACCCTGGTCCGTCGATCGCGAGCTGCCCTGGCGGTAGGCGGGATGCGGCCTCGTTCCCACTGAGCAGATAGATCAACAAGGCTGTTAGCGTGCCCCCGTGCGCCGATCGATTCTGCTGGTTGTTCTGGTCCTTGTTGCTGGTCTGGCCGGTTGCGGGGTGCTTGACCGCAATGATGAGGATGACAAGCTTGCCCGTCTTCTGGACGAGGGGGCGACCGTCAGCGTTTTTCTCCGCGAGGATGTGACCGATGCGGAGCGGGTAGGCGTCGAGACCCGGTTGAAGGCTGTGCCTGATAACACCGGGGTGACATATGAGAGCAAGGAACAGGCGTACGCGAAGTTCAAGGAGCTGTGGGAGAAGTCGAACCCGGAGTTCCTCGAGAAGGTGGAGCCGGGCTCGCTGCCCGAGTCGTTCCGGGTGCAGATGACGAACATGGCTGCGCTGCGGAAGGTGAAGGAGTCGCCGCTCGAGGCGGAGGTGAAGGCGCTGCCCGGCGTGCAGGATGTCATTTTCCCGGGGTGTACCACGGTCGACGAGTGCAAGAAGAAGCTGGCGCCGAGCGCTACACCTTGAGTTACGCCTCGGGACGGGTGTCGTGGGCAGGCGCGGGTTCATGTGAGATGACCTGGCTGCGGGGGCCGGTGCTGCGGCCGGGGCGTGGGTGGGCGTCGGGCTGGGGGAAGACGAAGCGTTTGAAGGCCCAGAGGCGGAAGGCCATGGCCAGCAGGGTGCCGGCGATGTTGCCGCTGACGAAGTCGGCGATCTCCTGGACCGCGCGGGTGACCTCGGGGACTTCCAGCATCAGTACGTAGCGGGAGATGCCGAGCGGGATCGCGTTGATAGCTACGCCGATCGCGCTGACGCCGAAGAACAGCGCCGCCTCGTGGTGGCGTTCGCGGCCGCCGCGGCTACGGAAGGACCATTCGCGGTTGAGGACGTACGACAGGATCGTGCTCACGATGGTCGCGAACACCAGTGCCGTGACCGGCTTCTCGTGCAGCACGGTGAGCTTCAGTGCGTAGTTGACGGCGGTCGTCACCAGGAAGCACACGCCCCCGACGACCAGGAACTTCACCGCCTCATGGTGCCTGTGCAACAGCCGGGTGAGCCACATCCGCAGGATCGTAACCGCACCGGCCAAATCGGTTGCCCGACCGGTGTGGTGGGGCGATTGTCGGGGGTATGGGACAGGACGAGATCTGGGATGCCGGTGCTGCTCGGCGGTATGACACGCCGGGGAGCGGGATGTTCGCGCCGGAGACGTTGGGGCCGGCGGTGGATCGGCTTGCTGAGCTTGCGGGGGATGGGCGGGCGCTGGAGTTTGCCATCGGGACCGGGCGGGTGGCGATTCCGCTGGCGGAGCGGGGTGTGCCGGTGACGGGGATCGAGTGGTCGCGGCACATGGTCGCTCGGTTGCGGGAGAAGGTGGATGCGGCGGCCGTTCCCGTGGTGGAGGGGGACATGGCGGCGGTGGTCGTGCCGGGGCGATTCTCGCTTGTCTATCTCGTTTACAACACGATCTCCAACATTTTGACGCAGGCCGGGCAGGTGGAGTGTTTCCGGAACGCGGCGCGGCATCTGGGGCCGGGTGGGCGGTTCGTCATCGAGCTGTGGGTGCCGGAGCTGCGCAAGCTCACGCCCGGGCAGGAGGCCGTTGTCTTCAGCTCCGAGCCTGGCTACATCGGCTTGGACACGGTCGATCCGTTGCGCCAGCGGGTTGTCTCGCACCACTTCCGGTTCGAGGACGCCAGCGAGGAAGCGAAGGTTTTCCGGACCGAGCACCGGTACGTCTGGCCGGCCGAGCTGGATCTGATGGCGCAGCTCGCCGGGTTCGAGCTGGAGAGCCGGCACGCCGACTGGTCGGGTGCCGACTTCACCGCGGAGTCCTCCAGCCACGTCTCGGTCTACCGGATCGAGGGGGCGGGCTGAGAGATGGTCGAGGGTGGGGGAGGTCAGTGGCGGAAGCCCTTGACGAGGTCCTGCAGTTCGGCGGACAGCCGGGTCACGGCGGCGATGTCGTCCTGGGAGTCGGTGACCTCGGCCTCCGTCTCGCGGGCGGCGGCTGCCACCGTCGTGATCGTGGCGGCGATCCGCGTGCTGGCCTGGGCGGCTTCCGCCACGCTGCGGCCCATCTCGCCGGTGGTGGCGGTCTGCTGCTCCACCGCGGCGGCGATCGCGCTCTGGTGGTCGTTGATCTCGGTGATCACTTCTCCGATGCGGCTGATCGCCGCGGTGGCCTCGGCGCTGGTCGTCTGGATGTCGCTGACGCGCCGCGCGATGTCCTCGGTGGCGTTGGCGGTCTGCTGGGCGAGGTCCTTGACCTCGCCGGCGACCACCGCGAACCCCTTGCCGGCCTCACCCGCGCGGGCTGCCTCGATGGTGGCGTTGAGCGCGAGCAGGTTGGTCTGCGCGGCGATGGAAGTGATCGCGCTGAGGACCTGCTCGATGTCGGCGGAGCTGCGGCCGAGTTGTGCCACGGTGGCGGACGTGCCGGTGACGACCTGAACCGCGTCGCCGGCGACCAGCGCGGCCTGTTCCGAGCGCCGGGCGATCTCACCGATGGCGGCTTTCATCTCGTCGGCTGCGGCGGTGACCGTCATGATGCTCTGCGATGCCGTTTCCGCGTCACCTGCGACGGCCGCGGTCTGGGCCGCTGATCCGCGGACGCGTTCGGACGTTCCCGCGCTGCCGGCCGACAGCCGGGCACCTGCCGTTCCAAGTGCACCGGCCGACCCGGCGATGGTCGCGATGGTGCGGCGCAGGGCCGTGTTGGCGGTCAGCAGAGCGGCCGCCATGGTGCCGACCTCGTCGCGGCTGGTCACCTGCGGGTCGCCGGTGAGGTCACCGTCAGCCATGGCGGTCAGCACCGCGCGTACTCGCAGCAGCGGCCGGACCACGGCGCGGGCGACGAACAGCCCGATGAGCACGGCGGCGGCGATGACGGCCACCGAGATGATCAGCATCATGGTGCGCTGTCGCGACTGGGCGGCACTGACGGCGTCATTGGTGCGCTCCGCGTCCGCCGTCTCGGCGCCGGCGAGGGTGTCGAGGGCTTCGCCGAACGTACCGTTCGCCTTGTCAAGGGCACCGCCGGAGGCCAGTAGTGCCGCTCCGCCGGTTGCGTTGCCGGCGCGTACCAGCGGCACGAGCTGATTGTCCCGGGCCTGCCGCCACGCGGCCAGGCCCGTGCGTGCCTGCGCGATCAGCGTGCTGCGCTGGGCGTCGAGGCCGCCGTGGTCAGCCACGTACGCGTCGATCGCCGCGTCGGCGCTGGCGTCGGTCTCCTTCATGCCGGCGATCACGTCCTCCTGCGCGGAACCCGGCTTCAGGATGATGACGTCGCGTACCTCGACCCTCGAGTCGCCCTGCATGTCGCGCAGGTTGACGAGATCGGCCAGCGGGCGGGCGGTGTGCGAGTACAGGTCGCGGGTGCGTTGCCCTTCCGCGCTCAGCCCGGACAGGCCCGTCCAGGCCACCGCGCCGATGCCCACCGCCGCCAGCAGGACAGGGGCGAGCACTTTGGCCCGTACGGAACGGTCCGCGACCCAGGACGCCAACTTGACCACGAGATCCCCTCGAATACACCACTGCACGGCTGTTCTCATCCTTCCCATCGGCGTGCCGGTGGCATTGATGAAGGTTTCTGTGTGCTCAACGGGTGAGCGCGGCGGCCCGGGTGAACGAGGACTGCACCAGGCTGCTGACCCACGGCATGCTGGTCAGCGCCCACAGAACCAGGGAGGAGACGCCGAGGATCAGGGCCGCCGCGCTGACCGCCTTGTCGATGCCCTGGCTGAGGATCAGGATCGGCAGGAGTCGTACGGCGATCGAGCCGCCGAGGGCGCGGGTGGACGCGCTGTAGGCGAGGGCTGTGGTGACGCTGCCCGGTGGGGCTTTCTTGGCGACCAGGGCGTCCATGTCGCCCTCGAAGGCGGTCTGGCTCAGGCCCGCGAAGAACTGGGCGATGATGACGCTGATCGCGTGGTAGGGCGCGGTGATCCAGCCGACCAGCATGCCGACGCCCCACAGCGACCAGCGCAGGATCGCCGGGAGCTGCATCCGGCCGATCACCTCCACCGCGACGGTGGCGAGCAGACAGCCGAGGCTGAACGCGACGGCAGCGCCCGCGACCCAGTGCCGCCCGTGAAGTTCGGTGGTCAGGGGGACCGCGAGCAGGGTCGGCCCGGACGCCATCAGCATGATGGCCCCGCCCGCAAGAAGCAGACGAGGCGAGGCGGCCACGCGCGGAGAGGTGACCAGACGAGGCGAGGCGGCCACGCGCCGAGGTGGCGCGGCAGTGGCGGTGACACGGGGAGTGGGCAGCAGGCGGGCACGGCGGGCGCTGAGGATGGTGGGCAGCAGCGATCCCGCGTACAAAATGTAGATCGCGATGAGGACACCGCCGGTGGGATAGCCTCCCGGGCCGACCGGCAGCAGTGCGCCCAGGCCCGTGCCCGCCGCCTCGACCGCGGCGATGGCCAGGGCGTAGCGGGTCATCGACCGGGGGCGGGCGTCGACCGCCGCGACCTCCGCGCGCATCGCGGCGAAACCCACCCAGGCCGCGACGTGCATGACCACGACGGTGGTCGCGATCAGCCAGGACGGTACGCCCGCGATGAGCCCGGCCAGCGCCCCGACCCGCAGCACCATCTCGATCCCGGCCGCACCGCGCAGCAGGCGGCGGCCCGAGAAACGCCGGGAGAGATACCCGGTGACCGGCGCGGACAGCACCACGCCGAGCAGCATCGCGGCGTTGTAGAGGGCGGCCTCGGCCAGCCCGCCGCGGGAGACGGCGAGCAGGACCAGGACCGTCCAGCCGAGCGCCATGCCGAACGAGTCGGTGACGCCGGCGCCGAGCAGCTCGCGCAGCCGGCCGGTGCGGCGCAGGCCGACCCCGCCGGTCCGGCGGTGCCGGGCGGAATCAGCCACCGATGAACAGGGGTGTGGGCGGGGGAAAGCCGTTGAAGTCCGAGGCGTAGCTCAGGGTGTACGCCCCCGCGGACCCGATGTAGAGCACGTCGCCGACGTCGATGGTCGCGGGCAGGGACAGTCCGTAGAACATCGTGTCGGAGCTGTCGCAGCTCGGCCCGGTGACGGTGAACGGGAGCTCGGCGGGCGCGATGAAGGACGCCGTGACGGATGTGCGGACCGGGAACGCCCAGCCTTCCGGGAGCTGGATCGTCTCCATCATGCCGTGGTACGCGCCCACATCGACGAACAGCCAGTTCTCCCCGCCGCGCACCTCGCGGCCGATGACGGAGGCGGCCATCACGCCGGCCTCGGCGACCAGGTGCCGGCCGGGTTCGGCGGCGAGCATCCCGGGCTGGTACGGCAGCACGTCCGCGATCGCGGCAGTGACAACAGCGCCGATCTCCTCGATGGACGGCACGTCCTCGGCGTACCGGGCCGGGAACCCGCCGCCGATGTCGAGCATCTCGAGACGGATGCCCTCGTCCAGCAGGCTCGCCATGATCTTCCCGGCGACGTCGATGGCCTGACGCCAGGCATCGGTGCTGCCGCACTGCGAACCCACGTGGAAGGTGATCCCGTACGGCCGCAGCCCGAGCCGCCGCGCCAGCACGAGCAGGTCCCGGCCCTCGTGCGGCTCGGCACCGAACTTGCGCGAGAGCGGGAAGGCGCTGTCCGCGTCGTCCACGTGCAGCCGCAGATAGACCGCGCTGCCGGGGGCGTGTTCGGCGAGTTTGCGCAGCTCGTTGGGGGAGTCGAAGCTGAACCGCCAGAGTCCGGCGGCGTACGCGGCGGCGATGTGCGACGGCGGTTTCACGGGGTTGCTGTAGAGCACTCCGGCCGGGTCGACGCCGAGCCGCTCCAGCATCCGCAGCTCACCGAGGGAGGCGATCTCGAAGCTCGCGCCGTTCGCGCGTACGGTCGAAAGGATCTCGGGTGAGGGGTTGCACTTCATCGCGTAGAAAGGCTGTATGCCCGGTAGAGCCGACCGGAATGCGGCCAGGCGGCGCGCGACCGCGTCGAGATCGGTGATCAGGAACGGCGTCGGGATGTCGACGATGGCGAGCTGCTCAGGGGTGAGCGCGGCCGGCCAGTTCTCTGCGAGGGCCGTTGTCATCGCTTCTCCAGGACGCTGGGGGACGAGTCGAGCAGCAGGCGGCCGGCGTCGGCGGCGGGCACCGGGCGGGAGAAGTAGAAGCCCTGCGCGAAGGTGCAGCCCATCGCCCGCAGTGCGGCGAGCTGGCCGTATTCCTCGATGCCCTCGGCGACCGTCGACATGCCGAGGCTCTGGCCGAGCTGGACGATCGTGCTGGCCAGCGCGGTGTCGTCGGTCTGCTCGCCGAGCCGCTCCACGAACGAGCGGTCGATCTTGAGGGTGTCGACCGGGAAACGCCGCAGGTACGCGAGCGACGAGTAGCCCGTACCGAAATCGTCGATGGCCAGCGTGATGCCGAGCGCCTTGAGCTTGACCAGCTGCGCGAGGTTCTCCTCGGTGTCGGTCATCAGCACGCTCTCGGTCATCTCCAGGCAGAGCCGGTCGGCGGGCATGCCCGTCTCGGTGAGCACTTCGAGGACCTCGGCGACCAGATCGGTGCGGTCGAACTGGCGCACCGACACGTTGACGGCCATCTTCACCGGCGGCTGACCGGTCTGCTCGGACCACTCCATGGCCTGGCGGCAGGCCTCGCCGAGCACCCAGCGGCCCAGCGGGACGATCAGCCCGGTGGCCTCGGCGAGCGGGATGAAGCTCATCGGGGAGATCAGCCCGCGGGTCGGGTGCTGCCAGCGAACGAGCGCCTCGAAGCCGATGACCCGGCTGTCGAGCATGTCGATGGTGGGCTGGTAGTGCAGGCGCAGCTCGCCGCGTTCCAGGGCGAGACGCAGGTCGGCCTCCAGCTCGAGCCGCTCGACGAGGCCGGACAGCATCTCCGGGTCGTACGTGGCGAAGCTGCTGCCACCGGTCGCCTTCGCCTTGTACATGGCGAGGTCGGCGTTGCGCATGAGCTGCTCGGCGTCCTCGCCCGAACCGGTCGCCGTGCCCAGTGCCGCGTAGGAGGCGAGGCCGACGCTTCCGCGTACATGCAGATCCCGCTCTTCGATCCTGAAGGGCTCCTGCAGCTCGTCGACGATGCGCTGCGCGACGCCCTCGGCGTCCTGGGAATCGAAGTCGGAGCGGATGAGTACGGCGAACTCGTCACCGCCGAAGCGGGCCACCACATCGCCCTCGCGCACCGACTGGGTGAGCCGGTCCGCGACCTGGACCAGCAGCATGTCGCCGGCGAGGTGCCCGAGGCTGTCGTTGACCTCCTTGAACCCGTCCAGGTCCAGGAAAAGCACGGTGACGTCGCCGTCGGCGGCCCTGCTGTCGAGCGCCTCGGCGACCCGCTCGCGGAACAGCGCGCGGTTGGCGAGCTGGGTCAGCGCGTCGTGGTACGCCTCGTGGACCAGCTGCTCCTGCAGTTCCATGCGCTCGCTGATGTCGCGGGTGTTGAGCACCAGGCCACCCACGTTCGGGTCGCCGAGCAGGTTCGTGATGGTGATCTCGGCCTGGCGCAGCCGGCGGTCGCGGTGCCGCACGGTCAGCTCCAGCACCGTGGTCGCGTAGGGCCGCCCGCTCACCGAGAGCAGCGCGTCGGCGAGCCGGGTGGCCGCCTCGGGCGTGATGACGGAGGTGAGCCGCCGGCCGGTGAGGACCTGCGCCGGGTAGCCGAAGACGCGCTGCACGGACTCGCTCTGGTAGAGCACCTCGCTGTCGACGCCGACCACGGTCACCACGTCGGAGCTGTGCTGCACGAGCGCGTGGAATCGCTGCTCGCTGGCGTACAGCTCGGCGGTCCGGTCGGCCACCCGGGTCTCCAGGTTGCGGGTCAGACCGCGGTTCTCCAGCAGGGTGAGCAGCTGCCGGCCGACGATCAGAAGAATCAGTGCCGATCGGGTGTACGCGATGACGGCGCTGCTCTGCCCGGTCCGCGCGTACCACACCACGCTCGTGACCAGCGCGGCTAGCACGGCGACGTACGGCAGCAGCACCCCGAACGGCTGTGCGCCCAGGTTCGTGGTGCTCTCCGCGTTCTCGCCGACCGGGCGCAGCGGCCGGGCGGCGGCGAGCAGGATCAGCGCGAAGCCCGCGAACCAGCCGATGTCGGTGACGCCGCCGGAGCGGTAGGCGCCGGTGAGGTTCAGGTAGGCGTACCCGATGTCGGAGATCGCGAAGGCCACGATGCCCGACCCGACCAGGGCCAGCGGTGCGAAGTTGCGCCCGCCGCGGCGCTGCAACGCCAGCATGTAGATCACGATCGTGACGATGACGACGTCGCCGAGCGGGTAGGCGAGGCTCACGTAGAGCGCGAGTGTGCTGTCGCCGCCGGCCTCGATCAGCCCGCGGACGACGAAGATCCAGGCCATCAGCATCAGCGACGCGGCGACCATCAGCCCGTCGAGCACGCTGCGTGCCCGGTTGGCGAGGCTCTGCGAGGGGACGGGGAGCATCAGCAGCCCGGCCGGGGCGAGCACCACCATGCCGAGGTAGCCGATGTCGGCCTGCGACGGCAGCGGCACGGACCCGGTGAACGTCTCGAGCCAGACCGCGGTGACCTGCCCGACGCCCCACGAGAGAACGCCGAAGCCGATCAGGGCCCAGCCGAGCCGCAGCCGGCCCCGGAGAGTCGTCGCTCGCAGCAGACAGGCGACGGCAGCGGTGATCGCGGCGGCGCACAGCCCGAGGTTGGAGATGGTCTTCGCGGCACCGAGGCCGGTGCTCAGGACCAGACCGAAACCCGCGGCGATCACGGCGACGGCGACGCACAGCCGCGCCCAGCGGCGCAGGCCGGGCGGCATGCGCCGATCGGCCGGGACCGGCGGTTGCGTGGTGGCTGCCATAACGCTCATCTCAAGTCGGGGGCGGCTTGCATCTGGCGCAATCGGGTCGGCAGCACCCCGACTTGAGAGGTTCTTTACTGCGAACAGCCACCGGGCCGGTAGCAATCCGGGAGCACATTGACATCTGTCACTGGCATGTGACAACGTTGTCACGGGACGATGACGTCGTTGACCGGAGGTTTCTCCATGCTCCGACAGCTGCTTGCTGCCGTTCTGCTACTGGGTTCCGTTGCGGCGGCGCCGCCCGCTGCCTCGGCCGCTGCCGCCGATGATCCGGTGGACCTGGTCCATCCGTTCGTCGGGACGCAGAACTTCGGCAACACGTTCCCGGGCGCGAGCAGCCCGTTCGGCATGGTGCAGGTCAGCCCCGACACGGGCGGCCAGGGCGGCTACGACTACCAGCAGAACAGCATCTACGGGTTCAGCCAGACCCACCTCTCGGGTGTGGGCTGCGGCGTCGCCGGCGAGCTGCCGATGCTGCCCACCACCGGCGCGGTCACGAGCGCCGACCCGAACGCGTACCGGTCGGCGTATTCGCACGACGACGAGGAAGCGTCACCCGGCTACTACCGCGTCGGGCTGTCGAAATACGCGACCCAGGCCGAGCTGACCGCGACCCCGCGCACCGGCTGGCAGCGTTACACGTTCCCCGAGACCGGCGCGGCGAACGTCCTGTTCAACACCGGCAAG
The DNA here is from genome assembly GCF_016862215.1 of Winogradskya humida. Taxonomy (GTDB): domain Bacteria; phylum Actinomycetota; class Actinomycetes; order Mycobacteriales; family Micromonosporaceae; genus Actinoplanes; species Actinoplanes humidus. The sequence continues at coordinate 33,852 of NZ_BOMN01000065.1, read as the reverse complement.
GCCAACCAGTCCGTCTTCGACTCGGAGATCCACGTCGTCGGCGACCGCACGGTCGAGGGCCGGGTGCACGCCGGCAACTTCTGCGCCGGCAAGGACGACCACACCGTCTACTTCACCGCCAGCTTCGACCGGCCGTTCGCGTCCTACGGCAGCTGGCGCGGCTCGGCGCTCTCGCCCGGGACGCGCGACGCCGCGGGCACGGGTGGCAACGGCGCCTGGGTCACGTTCGACGCGAGCGCGGACCGGGACGTCGTCGTCAAGGTCGCCCTGTCGTACACCGGCTCCGAGGGCGCCCGCAAGAACCTGACTGCGGAGACCGGCGACTCGTACGACTTCGACGCCACCCGCACGGCCCTGCGCGCCACCTGGGCCGACGAGCTCGACCGCATCGAGATCGGCGGCGGCACGGACGAACGGCGCGGCGCGTTCTACACCGCGCTCTACCACTCGCTGCTGCACCCGAACCTCGCCGGCGACGTTGACGGCACGTACGTCGGCTTCGACCGCAAGACGCACACGGCCACGGGCTACACGCCGTACCAGAACTTCTCGCTGTGGGACACCTACCGCCCGCAGAACCAGCTGCTCGAACTGCTCGCCCCCGACGTGGCCCGTGACGTCGCGCTGTCGGTGGTCGCGATCGGCCGTGACGGTGGCTGGCTGCCGCGCTGGGCGCTGGCCAACAGCGAAACCAACATCATGACCGGTGACCCCGTCACCCCGTTCCTGGTCGAGGCCTGGTCGAAGGGCCTGCTCGCCGGGCACGAACAGGAGGCGTACGCCCTCCTGAAAGCGAACGCCACCACCCAGCCGCCGGCGGAGTCCCCCTACAACGGCCGGACCGGGCAGGCCTACTACGCCGACCGCGGTTACATCCCGTCGGGGCTGAAACTGGGCACGGACTGCGTTGCCAAGGGCGGCGACAACGACTGCAACCACCCTGCCTCGGCAACCCTGGAGTACGCGGCGGCGGACGCATCCCTGGCACTGATGGCAGCCGGCCTCGGCAAGAAGGCCGACGCGAAACTCTTCGCCGGCCGCGGCCAGTGGTACCGCAACCTCTGGGACTCCTCCATCAAGCAGTTCCGCCCCCGCACCGTCGAGGGAACCTGGCTCACGCCGTACGACCCGGTCCACGCCGACGAGCAGTTCCACGAGGGCGGCGCCTACCAGTACCAGTGGCTCGTCCCGCAGGACCCGGCCGGCCTGGTGCAGCTCATGGGCGGACGGGCAGCGGCCACGAAACGCCTCGATGACTTCTTCGTCTACAACAAGCTGCTCACCGACCCCGCCGGCACCGCGCGCACCGACTGGATCGCCGCCCCCTACGACTACTACCTGAAGAGCACGTACAACCCGAACAACGAACCCGACCTGCTCGCGCCGTACATGTACCACTGGGCCGGCAACCCGGCGAAGACCGCGACGGTTGTCCGCGCCGCGGAGACCCTCTTCACCACCGGCCCGGACGGCATGACCGGCAACGACGACCTCGGCACCATGAGCGCCTGGTACGTGTTCTCCTCGCTCGGCCTCTACCCGACGATGAGCGGCGCCAACTTCCTGGCCGTCTCCAGCCCCCAGTTCCCGACGGCCAGGGTCCGCACCGGCTCCGGCGGCGTCCTGCAGATCAACGCCCCGGGCGCCTCGGACACCAACCGCTACATCCAGCGGGTCTCCCTCAACGGCCGCAACGTCGCCAAGAACTGGGTCGACTGGTCGCAGATCGCTCGCGGTGGCACGCTGACCCACACCCTGGGCACGACGCCTTCGACGTGGGGGACGTCGGTCGCCGCGCAGCCGCCGTCGGTCAACAGTGCGGCTGCTGACGGGCGTACCCATATCGATGCGACCTTGCGCCCCGCCTCGGCTGCCATTCCCGCGGGTTCTTCGTCTTCATCGAAAGCGACATTTTCGCTGGACGTGCTGGCCCAGGCGCCGCTCGCCGTCGCACCCCGGGTCACTGCCGTCGTTCCGGCCGGTTTCAAGGCGACGGTCACACCCAAGCTGCCCCAGATCCTGGTCAGCCGCCATCTCCCGGTGGGCCGGGTCTACACCGTGACGGTTTCGGCGCCGGCGGGGACGGCCGTGGGGGCGTACCCCATATCGGTTTCGGTGAGCGCTTCCGGCACACCCACGGTGACCCGAACGGCCACGATCTCAGCCGTCACCCCCACCACCTGCGTGGGTGACACCCACTGCCAGGTCGCCCTCACCCCGGACCTCGACGGTACGGCCACAGTGGCCGAACCTGCGCAGGGCAACTTCGACGGGGGAGGCTGGTCCTACGACGCCGACCTCCTGCCCGCCGCCGGCCCGGTGACCTGGAACAACGTCACCTACCAGGCGCCCGACCCCACGGGCACGTCGGCGAACTTCGTCTCGGCCAAGGGCCAATCCCTGCTGCTCCCCTCGGGCACGTATTCCACAGCGAGCGTGGTGGCCACGGCCTACAACGGCCCGGTGACCGCAGCCCTGACCATCGGCTACACGGACGGCACCACCTCGGCCGCAACGGTCACCATCGCCGACTGGTGCGGCACCGCAGCCGCGGGAACCACCCAGGTGCTGTCGCTGCCCCACCGCATCAAGGCCGGCGCAGGCATCGACGCACCCCCGATCAGCCTCTTCGCCGCCGCCCTACCCCTCACGGCCGGCAAACAGATCCGCTCCATCACCCTGCCGAACGACCCCCGCCTCAACCTCTACGCCCTCACCCTCGGCCTCGGCTGAGGTCGCCGACCGCGTCCGCATAGAACGTGTCCTCGAGGTGGAAGGCGACCTGCCTGAGCGTCCAGGCGTCGCCCTCCACCCGGTCGAGACGCTCATCGTCGAGAGCCCGCAACCGCACTGACCAGATCTGCGCGAGGCGGGTCAGGCGGCTGCGGGCCTCGTCGAGATCTTCGCTGGTGAAAGGCGCGAGGTCAGCCGGGGTGGTGATGGCGGACGCGTGCCAATGGTCGGCCAGTGGGGTCTGCCCGGCCACGCGCGCCTCCAACTCCGCCAGGTGATCCACGAGATGATCAGCGATGCGTCGAATCGCCTTGTGCGGCGTATAGATCCGGTCCTCAACAGCAATCGGCTCCCTATCCCACGCCGTCCACGTCTCCGCCAGCCGCAGCGCGTGGGCCACGGCATCCTCTATGACCTGCGCGGGGTCACTCATCAGCACATACCTCTCCCCATCCCGACCGGAAACCCAGCGTAGGTCCGACACACTTCGGCCCCTGCCGAACACTCACTGGTCTCTATCGCGGTAGTCGATATACCGAGGAAGGTATTTGCTCGGTCAGGTGATGGGCCGTCGTTACGTGATCGAGCTTGAGCCTGAGGTGCGGGAGTGGCTCGAGACGCTTCCGCTCAAGGACTATGTCAAGGTCGAGGCGATGGCAGACATACTCGCCGAGCGAGCTGAAACTCTGGGTGAGCGTTAACTGTGTTCCGTAAGACTCGGCAGGTTGAACGAACCGAAGTCGCGCGTGCGGTCGCGGCGCAGCGAGCATGCGAGGCTGGCCACAGCGTCCATGCTCCCGCAACTGATGTGTATGAACGGAAATGGCATTGAGGCACGACGGGGGACTCGACGATGACGACACGTCATGTTCGCTGGGAGCGGACCGGTGCTGATGAGCATGCCGTGGCTTACGAGGAGGCCCGTGCGGCACTGTTGCTCGGGCAGATGGTGTTTGATCGGCGTTCAGAGCTTGGACTGACCCAGGCCGAGCTTGCTGCCCGAGCTGGTATGACGCAGCCGCAGCTTTCGAGGCTCGAGGCCGGAGGTGCCACGCTGACTGTGCCGCTGCTGGCACGGTTGGCGGCTGCGTTGGAGGCTGAGCTCGATATCGCGTTCCGACCGCACGACCCTGTTGTTGCGCCTGCCTGAGGATCGGCGTCCAGTCGCACCAGGAGTCGCTGACGGGCGGGGACGTCGGGTGGATTGATCCGGCGAACGACGAGTTCGTAGCCGCCGGAATGCTTGAGGGCGTTGGCATGGCTCAGCAGTGCGTGGGGAACTCGGCCGAGCAGGTGGTTGCGGTCCCAGGCCATAGTGACCAGGATTCTGGAACTGCCGGGCCGGTACGAAGAAGCTACAGCTGCTGCCGTCTTCCCCCGTAGTCGGCTCGGGGAGGTTCGCCAGGAGGCCGACCGGATGCGCCAGCCGGCTGGCGGGATGTTGCCATACGACCGTGAGGTGCTCATAGCAGACGTCCATTATGGATGCGACCTCCCCACACGTTGCCGATCTGCTGGCCCGGTGAGAGCTTACATGTGACAACGCGTCATGCGTCAATCATGGGATGTCGGTAAACAGAAATCCGGGCGCAGCCATGTCACACATCGGCCAGATCACGGACATCAGGCGGCGCGGTTGAGGACTTCCTTCAGGGGCGTCGGAGGGTGGCCGGTGAGGGTGGCGATGTCGGTGGTGGGGCCGGCGAGGGAGCCGTCCGCGATCGCCGTGTACGTGGAGACCCAGGCGTCGAGTTGCCAGGATGGCGCGTTGTAGATCGCGCGGGACCGGTAGGCCTCCTCGACCGTCTCGGGGTGGTAGGTGAAGCCTGGGCCGAGCAGGGCTGCCACGTCGGCGAGGCTGACGTCGTCCGGGCCGGTGAGGTTGTAGGTGCGGCCGGCGTGGGCGGCCGGGCTGGTGAGGACCGCTGCGGCGGCATCGGCGATGTCGTCCTGGGCGACCATTGCTGCGCGCCCCGTGCCCGCCGGGCCGCGGATCACGCCGTCCAGGCCTGCCAGGGCGGGCATGAAGTCGGCATAGAGGTTGTCGCGCAGGAACGTGAACCTCATACCGCTGGCTCGGATGTGTTGCTCGGTTGCCCAGTGGTCGCGGGCCAGGGTGAAGGTGGCGTCGGGGGCGGCGCCGAAGAACGAGATGTAGACCAGGTGCTGGACGCCGGCCGCCGCGGCGGCGTCGATGAAGGCTTGGTGCTGGGCGACGCGGTCCGGGGTTTCGGAGGCCGAGACCATCAGGGCCGTGGGTACGCCGGTGAGGGCGGCGATCACCGCGTCGTGGTCGGTGAAGGCGGCGGGGAGGACCGTGCAGCCGGGCAGTTGCGGCGCGCGGGACGGGTCTCGGACGAGCAGGGTCTGGGGGATGTTGGCGGCGGCGAGGCGGCGGGCTACTCGGCCGCCGAGTTGGCCGGTCGCGCCGGTGATGGCTACGGGCTGGGGCATGGCAGGAGGACCTCGTTGGCGTCGGCGGCGATGCTCAGGGAGCGGCCGGTCAGGGTGGGTGGGACGGTGGGGGTGTTGAAGCCGGTGCCGATGTCCAGGACTAGGAGCCGGCCGTCCGAGGCGAGCCAGTCCTGCAGCGCGTACATGGCGGGTTGGTGACCGTACCCGTCGATGGGTTGCAGGCCGCGCGGGCCGTACGCGGAGCCGCTGGTAGATCGGGTGCGGGCCCGGATGTCGTCCGGCAGGCGTGCTACCCGCGGGGGAAGGGGACCTGGCGGTCGTACGGTCAGCACTGCTCTTAGAAGCTCGCGTGGGTTGCCGGAGGGGGTGTCGCAGCCCAGCAGGCGCAGGATCTCGTTGATGCTCACATTACGTCCACGCTACGGCGGCAAACCGGGCTGGAACAGGTACGGTGGTGACTCGTGATGGTCAAGAAGCGACAAGACGCCATCCCGGAGATCGGGTTCGCGCCACCCGCGGGCAGCCCGGCCGGGGTCGAGGTGATGACCCTCGGCGAGCTTCACGCGCGCGGTCACGCCACGCTGGGGGAGGCTCACCGGCCCGCGTTCCATCACCTGCTCACCCCGAGCCGCGGCACGCTCTGGCACACCGTCGACTTCACCGGGTACGCCGTCACCCCCGGCACCTGGCTTTGGGTCCGCCCCGGTCAGGTGCAGCAGTGGGGCGACCTGCGCGGCGCCGACGGCACGCTGATCCTTTTCGAGGCCGACTTCCTGGATTCCGCCACCGCCGCGCAGGCCCGGCTCAACGATCCGCACGCCCCGGTGCTGTACGACGCCGGGGACGACGGAGGGCTGGCCGGCACGTTCGCGCAGTCGTGGCCGGTGGGTGTGCGTGAGGCGATCCTGCGGCACCTGCTCTGCGCGCTCGTGCTGCGGCTCTCGCACGGCACGGCCCACCCGGAGCGGACGGATGTGTTCACGCGGTTCCAGCAGGCCGTCGAGCGGGACTTCGCCAGGACGCGGCGGTTGGAGGACTATGCGCGGAGGCTCGGCTACTCCACTCGCACGGTCTCGCGGGCCACGCAGGCAGCAGCCGGCCTCAACGCCAAGGACTTCATCGACCGGCGGGTCGTGCTGGAAGCCAGGCGGCTGCTCGCCCACAGCGACCACACCGCGGCCCAGGTGGCCGCACGGCTCGGCTTCACCAGCGCCACCAACTTCAGCAAATACTTCCACCAGCGTACGGGCGCCACGCCGCTCGGATTCCGCGCCATAATGAGGCCCACCCTCCACAAGGGAGCCGCATGGAATCCACCACCGTCGCCATCATCGGCGCGGGACCGGCCGGCCTGACCCTCGCGAACCTGCTGCGCCGCAACGGCGTCGACTGTGTGGTGCTCGAGGTGCGCTCCCGGGCGTACGTGGAGAATCGGCAGCGGGCCGGCATCCTGGACAACCACGCGGCCCGGATCTTCACCGAGTTCGGCCTCGCCGACCAGGTCCTCGCGGGCGCCCCGGTCGAGACGAAACTCGAGATCCGCTACGACGGCGAGCCCAGGTTTCTCGACGTCCCCGCGCTCGCCGGCGACCGCCCGAGCCACCTCGTCCCGCAGCAACTCCTGGTCCGCCGGCTCATCGCAGCGCTGCCCGAGGGGGTTCTGCGTTTCGAGTCCCTCGACATCGCGTTGCACGACCTCGACACCCCTGTGATCACCTACCGCGACACCGACGGCGTCTCGCACGAGCTGCGTTGTGCCTACGTGGCGGGCTGCGACGGTTTCCACGGCATCAGCCGCACGAGCATCCCCGAGGGCGTCCTCACCGAATACACGTTCGACCACGGCATCGGCTGGTACACGATGCTGGCCGACGCCCCCGCCCCGCGCTACCCCCTCATGGGCATCAGCCCGCACGGCTTCGCGGCCCAGTTCGCGCGAGGCCCGCAGTCCAGCCGCTTCTACCTGCAATACCGCCCCGGCGAAGAAGACCCCCGATCATGGCCCGACGAGTACGCCTGGCAGCAACTCCGCCTCCGCCTCGGCGACAACTCCCTGCCCACCGCCACCTTCACGGCCCGCGAAATCGTCGAAATGCGCAGCTACGTAGCCGAGCCCATGACCTACGCCAAGCTCCATCTGGTCGGCGACGCCGCCCACATCATCACCCCCATGGGCGCCAAAGGCATGAACCTCGCCCTCTCCGACGCCGCCACCCTCGCCCGAGCCATCACCACCGCCGTGCAGAACAAGGACGACAGCGGCCTGCGCGCCTACTCCGACGTCTGCCTGCAGCGCACCTGGAACTACCAGGAATTCTCCCGCTGGTACACCGAAATGGTCCACGACATCACCGCCGACCCCTTCCGCCGAAAACTGGCCAAGGCCCGCCTCGACCGCCTCTTCACCTCACCCCCGGCCGCCGAAGCCTTCGCCGACCTCATGGCCGGCACCCTCACCTGAGATCTGTTGGCCCAGCCGGTGGGGGTATCAATGGTCAGGCCCACCAACTGGACGGGATCCACCATTCCTGGCCGTCGTCGAGCTCGATCATCTCGGGCTTGTCGCGGGCGTTCACGGACTCGAGGAGGTCGGCGATCTCGGTCCACATCGCTGTGATGCTCGGCCAGCGTGGCCCGATCTGGCCGCCGTCCCGGAAGGCCGTCATGACGCAGCCGTGGTGAGCACCGGATCGGCAATCGACGAACAGGGAGTCGCTGTCGAGGCCGATGGTGATCCACTCGTTCAGCCACACCCATTCGTCGTTCGCCCAGCCTGCTGAATCGCTTCGGTAGGTTTCCAGCCCGCTGCGATAGTCGGCGTCGTCACGTGCCTGCTGCTTCGTGAGGTCCATGCCGAACACATCGCGCGCGATGCTGTCGTGGGTCGAGGCCGGGGTGTGCGTTCCGAGAATGATCGTCGCGATGGTGACCGGGTCGCCGATTATGCCGTTCGACCGCTGCCACCAGGCGGCGAGGTCGCCGGGGAGGCGCACGCCGTGAACCTGTTCCACCTCGGCCAGTTCGGCGTCGGTCGCGGGCGGGCCCAACCGGCGCCACACCGCCGGGGCGTTCAACCGGAGCCATGATTCGACGCGGTTCCAGGCATCGTCAACGTTGTCGGCCACGCTTTCACAGTAGGGAGGGTGGCATCCGGATGGGGGCGGTTCGGCGCCTATGAGCTCAGGTGGCGCAGGACGGCGAGGACGCGGCGGTTGTCGGCTTCGGTTTGGGGGAGGCCTAGTTTGTCGAAGATGCTGGCGACGTGTTTTTCGACCGTGCCGCCGGTGACCACGAGGGCTTCGGCGATGCCGTTGTTGGAGCGGCCCTCTGCCATCAGGGAGAGCACGTGGCGTTCGCGGGCGGTGAGGGCGGCGATGCCGGCGGCGTGGCGGCTGACGCGGAGGAGTTGGGCGATGACTTCGGGGTCGAGGGCTGTGCCGCCGGCGGCGACGCGGGTCAGGGCGTCGGTGAAGTCGGCTACGTCGGCCACCCGTTCCTTCAGGAGGTAGCCGGCGCCGGCCGCGTTACCCTCCAGCAGGCGGGCTGTGTACTTGGTTTCGATGTACTGCGAGAGCACCAGCACGCCGGTGCGGGGGTGGCGACGGCGGATTTCGAGTGCGGCGCGCAGGCCCTCGTCGGTGTGTGTCGGCGGCATGCGGATGTCGGCCACCACGACGTCGGGCTGGTGCTCGGCCACCGCGGTCAGCAATGCATCGCCGTCACCCACGGCGGCGCACACCTCGTGGCCGTGGTCCTCGATCAGCCTGGTGAGTCCGGCCCGGAACAGGGCCGCGTCCTCCGCGATCACCACCCGCGCCTTCATGCGCGCAGCGGGAGTGCGACGGTGATGGTCGTCGGGCCGCCGGGTGGGCTCGCGATCGTGAGCTCGCCGTCCACCACGGCGACCCGCTGCGTGAGCCCGGACAGTCCGCTGCCTCCGGCGGGGTCGGCGCCGCCGGTGCCGTCGTCGCCGACGCTGAGTCGCAGCACGTCCCGCTGGACGGCCGCCCGGAGGGTGATCGTGGTGGCGTAGCTGTGTTTCGCCGCGTTGGCGAGCAGCTCGGCGGCGCAGAAGTAGGCGATGGTCTCGATCGCCGGGGTGGGCCGGACCGGGATGCCGACCGCCAGCTCGACGGGGATCGCACTGTCGGCGACCAGCGAGGTGAGGGCGTCCGCCAGCCCGTTGTCGAGCACCGGCGGGTGGATCCCGCGGACCAGGCCGCGCAGCTCGCCGAGCGCGTCCTTGGCTCCCCGCAGCGCCGCGTCGACCAGCTCACGGGCGGCCTCGGCATCCGGGACCTCGCCGTGGTGGCCGAGCTTCTCCCGGGCCATGCCGAGGTTCATGGCGAGCGTAGCCAGCCGCATCTGCGCGCCGTCGTGCAGGTCCCGCTCGACCCGGCGCAACAGGGCGGCCGAGTCGTCGACGGCGAGGGCCCGGCTCTGCTCCAGGTCGTAAACTCGCTGCGCCAGCTGCCCGGGCCCGAGCAGGCCGCGGATCAGCCAGGCATCGACGGACGTGACGGCCCGGGTGGCCCACGGGGCTGCCAGCAGCATCGCCGCACCCGCCGAAGCCGCGGCGAACGTGCCGGGCAGGGTCGCGACGTGGAACGTACCCTCGCCGAACCAGCCGAGCGGCGTGAACACCGGCAATGGGCTCAGCTGGGCTCCCGGCTCGTGGTTGCGGAACGCTCCCCACAGCAGCGGGTAGCTCAGGTTGATCAGTCCGTAGACCCAGAGGGACGCGGCGTAGAGCTCCAGCAGCCCGGCCGGCAGCTTGGCCAGCTGGTAGGCCATGACCCGCCAGCCTGCCTTGTCGCGAGGGCCCGGATCGAACAGTGGTGCCCCGACCCGCGTCCCGAGCAGCCGGGTCGCGAGCCTCCGCTGCAGCGAACCGAGCCGCCGGGCGGCCGGCGTGGACACCAGCAGCACCAGCAGCAGTCCCAGGCAGACAACACCGATGGCCACGTCGACCGGGGACGGGTTGCCTCGCGCGCCGCTGGTCACCAGCCAGCTCAGGTCCACCGCGAGAACGAGCAGCACCAGCGGATTGAGCACGATGAACGGCAACCCGGCCAGGCAGAACACCAGCTCTGCGCCCGCCCGCCGGGTGAACGTGTTCCCCCCGATGCCCATGGCAACCATCCTCCGCCTACGCGTCCCGCCGGGCCAGCAACCATCCGCCGGCGACCAGCGCGATCACGGCGTACAGCGAGAGCATGCCGAGCCCGGCCCACGCGGAGAGAAAGTCCGGGCATGATGCCCCGCAGGTCACCGGCCTGGTCGTGCTGAGGGAATTCTCCAGGATCAGGATCGGCATGTACGCCGCGGCGCTGTGCGCGAAGAACCCGATGACCTGAACCACCACATACACCCCGGCGACCAGCACCCCGACCGCGGCCGCGCTGTGCCGGATGATCGCGCCCAGGCCCAGCCCGAGCAGCCCGATCAGGCAGAACGCGGCCCCGGAGAGCATGACCGCCCGCAGCACCCCGGGATCGCTAAGTGCGGGCGCCGTGATGCCGTGACGCACCGTGGTCGCTGCGGCGAGGAACGCGGTGAACGCCGCGACCTCCCCGACGATCAGGGTCACGACCCCGAACACCGCCGCCTTCGCCGCCAGGACCACGCCCCGACGCGGGACGACTGCCAGCGTGGCCCGGATCGTGCCCGAGCTGTATTCGCTCGTCATGGTCAGGACGCCGAGCACACCCGTCAGCAGCAGACCGGGGACCACTCCGGCCAGCGCGTTGTTGGTCAGGTCAGCGGCGGCGTCCTTGCTGTTCAGGCCCACGGCGAGACCGATGCCGACGGTTCCGGCGACCGTGACGGCGAGGGTCCACCAGGTCGAGCGCAGGCTGCGTAGCTTGATCCATTCCATCCGGGCGGCCGCGATGGTGGTCATGACGTTGTCTCCTTCGCTGCATACTCGACCGAGTCGCCGGTCAGCCGGAAGAAGGCTGCCTCCAGCGATGCCGCCCCCGCCGACAACTCGGCGACGGTGGTGTTCGCGAGCAACCGGCCCCGGCCGATCACCACGAGCCGCTCGGCGGTCAGGGCCATCTCGCTGATCAGGTGGCTGGACACGAACACCGTGCGGCCCTGCGCGGCCAGCGACGTGAGCAGGTTGCGGATCCACCGGACCCCCTCGGGATCGAGCCCGTTGACCGGCTCGTCCAGCAGCAGCACCGCCGGATCACCCAGCAACGCCGCGGCGACACCCAGGCGCTGCCCCATCCCGAGGGAGAACTTCCCGGCCCGCCGACCGGCCGCGCTGGTCAGGCCGACCAGGTCGAGCACCTCGTCGACCCTGGTGCGTGGAATCGCGTTGCCGGCGGCCAGCGCGGCCAGATGACTGCGGGCGCTGCGACCCGGGTGGAACGCCTTCGCCTCGAGCATGGCGCCGACCTCGCGCAGCGGCCAGCGCAGCTCGCGGTAACGGCGCCCGCCGACCCGCACCTGACCGGCGTCGGGCCGGTCCAGCCCGAGGATCAGCCGCATCGTGGTGGACTTGCCCGACCCGTTGGGACCGAGGAAACCGGTGACGCTGCCCGGCCGGACGTCGAAGCTGAGCGAGTCGACCGCAACCGTCCGGCCGTATCGTCTAGTGAGGTTCTGGGCCTCGATCATCCGGACTCCTTCCGTCGGTGGTGCTTACGGAAGATGACGCTATTCAAACGGCCGTCCGGGCGGGATCCGGCTGACGCCAGTCTTCTACTGGGGGTTTTCCCCCAGGAGTCCGACAACCAGCCGGCGCAGCGTCTCTCCGAACGAGACGGGCCGCTCACGCCAGGGGTGGTGGCCGGCGCCCTGGATCACGATCAATTGCCCACGGGGTACGGCCGCAGCAAGCCGTTCAACCGAACTGAGCGGCCGCGGGTCCCGATCGCCGTGCACGAACCAGGCGGGCATCGTCAGCTCGCCCGCCCAGCCCAGCACCTGCGCGTCGGACCAGGCTGACGTCTCGGCGTTGAGCTGCGCGTTTGCCTCGAAGTTGATGGCCGCGTCGTGCTGGGCGTCTTGAGCAGCCCATTTCCAGCCTTGCACGGGGTCGGCGTGGTCGGTGAACCAGGAGAGTGTCCGGAACTCGACTTCTTCGTCGCGGGTACGGGTCATCTCCTCCAGCAGTGCGAGCCGTTCGGCCTGCCCAGCGGAGATCCGCGTGCGCCACGAACGCTGATATCCGGTACGCCAGTCGCCGACACCCACCCCGCTGAGGTACCCCAGCGCGGCGGTGCGTTCGGGATGCTGGTGGGCGTACGCGAAAGCCAGGGTTGCTCCGAATGAATGTCCCGCGACGACCCAGCGTTCGTGTCCCCAGTGGCGGCGCAGCTCTTCGAGGTCCGCGACGTATCGCGCGATGGTGTGCGGCCCGTCCCACGGCTGGTCGTAGCGGTGCACGACGGTCACCGGATCGAGCAGCGAAGCGACCGGCTGCAGGTAGTCCCACAGGCCGGGGCCGCCGTGCACCAGAACGACCGGCGGGTGCGGGCCGGCTGTTCCGGTTGTCCAGGTTCGCATCCGGTCAGGCCGGAACCAGCCGGAGTTTCAGGGTGTGCGATACGTCGTCGGTGAGGTTGCCTTCAAAACCGAGGGTGATGCTTCCCTCCTGCGTGATGCCGAAGGTGATGTCGATGGTGCTTTCGCCGAGCTCGAACGGGTCGTCACCCTGGGCGGCGGTCGCCACTGCCGTGCGGACCCGTTCGATCGCTTCGACCAGGATCTCGTCGAGGGCGGGGCCGCGCAGCTCGACCGTCCGGGCGGGGGCCGGCGGCCTGAGGGTGATCGTCAGCGTGTGCAGGTCCGTCCGGGAGATTGTGCGCCCGAGCTTCACCTGGAGACCCAGCACCGGGATGCGGAAATCAGCCACGCCACCGGCCGTCCTCGTCGCCAGGGTGTGCAGCGTGATCTCGATGCTCGCCACGCGGAGGTCCCGGCCGGGCTGGGTGGCCGAGAGGTTGGCCGCGACGATCACCTCTTTCACCGTCGCGATCAGCTCCGCGACGGTCACGCGATCGTCAATGACATCCATGTGCTCTCCTCGGTTCGGGTCACGCGGCGCGACTGCTCGCGTCGCCGTACGTGGTGTAGGCGAGCCATGTCGGGTCGCTCTCGTCCTCGATCGCCAGCCTGGCGAGGAGCGATGCCTGGCCCAGCGCGGTACCGCGGGTCAGCTCCGCATAGAAGACCTCCGCATAGGCGGCCGCCCGCGCGCTGCTGACCGGCCACAACGTCCCGACGAAGGCCCCCGCGCCGGCGCGCATGAACTGATCGGCCCAGCCCATCATCCGGGTGTACTCGGGAGCCGCTCCGGCGCTGCGGCAGGCGTTGACGAAGACCAGGGGGCGACGGCTGTCCAGGCTGCGTTGCGCCACAGCACTGTTGAGCATCAGCGGCACGAAGGCGCCGCCGTCCAGGGTGATCGATGAGCCGCCCTGGGTGGCGGAGAACGCGTTGTGACAGGCGAAATGCAGCAGGCCGGCGTCTTCGCGGTCCAGCAGGTCCAGCAGCTCGTCCAGCCTGGACAGCAAGGGCCCCGGCAAGATCCGGGAGAGGGTGTCTGCCTCCGCGTGGGCGTCGGCGGGAGATCCGGGCGGCACGACGAAGTGCGGGTCGGCCAGGCTGATCCGGGCAGCCGAATGCTGGCCGAGCACCCTTCTCAGCACCGGGAACTGCTCGGCCAGGAACCCGTGATCCCGGCCCCGGCCCAGCGGATGCAGCAGCTCCCACGGCACGGCGTCGTCGGCGCAGGCGATCGTGAACGAGCCGATGTCGTCGCGCAACTCCCAGAAGGCGTCCTTGATCGGCTCGGGGACCAGGTCCTGCCAGAGCCCGACACCCGTCTCGCGGACCCATCGGCGGGCCGCACCCGGTCCATACGCGGTGCGCCCGGCCGCCAGCCTACGGAGCATTTCGACCGTACGCTCGACCGCGGCACCCGGCGCATCCGTCAGTGACCGTGCCACCGCGGGATCCGACCAGTACCCGGTGGACACGAGCTGGAACGAATACCGGCTGCCGTCGAAGTGCACCTGCATGGTCACGTCACCGGGATCGGATCGCAGCTCCCCGACCGGCGCCCGCTGAGTCTGGACGCTGTTGTCGCCGGGCCGCTCCTCCGCGGAAACCTCCATCGGCAGCTCGGCGAGCATCGTGCCGCCCAGCCAGGCCGAGATCCGCAGATGCCGCAGCCCACCCCGAGTGGCCCGCAAGCCGAACCGTACGGGCTGGGACCCGCCGCGGAACGGCACCCGCACGGTGGCCTGGAGATCTTCGCCGGTCAGCCCGAAATCCGGCTGCACCAGCAGCACCACCTCCTGCCCGGCGGGTCCGACGAGCAGGTTCTCGACCAGGGCCGACCGCGCCCCGGGCCACGGCTGCTCGGCCGAGATCCGCACGACCAGGCTGAACTCCGCCCCCACCCGTACACCGGCCGGTGCTTCCCCGACCAGTGAACGCACGGTCCCGTCCGCCTCCGCGATCGCTCCCGGATTACTACCGCCCCCTGTTCCTGACCATGTCGAGTAGGCGTCGCCCGGGAAATTCCCCTGCTGCGTCGGGTATTCGTGAAATACCGGGGGCGGCGGCTGGTCGAGGTCCGTGCTCGGATCGCCCCAGTTCCGGGGTCGGGGTCCCCACGGTGGCGGCTCGGGCTCACCTAGGAGATCGCCGTCGTCCAGCTCCGGGGTGAGCGTCACCACGTCGAGGATCGTGATCCCCTCGGTGAACTGCCGCCCGATCAGGCTCTGCGCGGCCGAGGCGCTGCTCGAGCTCGCAAGGTGTTCGCCGAGGAAGACAACCAGATCGCCTGGCAGGGTGCGGACCAGCGCCACCGGGTCGTGCACGAAGAACGTGACGCGCAGTGGTGCGAAAGGCAGGAGCTCGCGTTCGGCCGTACCTGTGTAGACGTCGTGCCTGGCGAGACACCGTTTTGTGAGCAGGGTCAGGCAGGACGGCCGGCGGCCGAGGTCGAGAACCTCGCCGTCGCGGGTGACGAAGACCGGGTGGACGTCCGTGTCCGGGTCCGGGTCGCGCATCCGGCCGAGACGGACGGGCGTCACTCGCAGGATCAGTGACGGGCTCGGCACGCCATTGAGTATGGACCAGTGTCGCTGGAAGGTGGGGGCGGTTCGGTGGGCCGTCCCCACCTTCCGGCGGTCAGGGTGTTACGGGGTCCAGCGGATGTTCGGGTTCACGTGGCCGGTCCAGTCGAACGTGGCCATGTTGTCCCAGCCGTCACCCGTACCGTTGATGTTGGCGGGGTCCCAGCCGTTGCCCTTGATGGCGTACCAGGTGGGTTCCCAGTAGAAGACGCCGATGGCCCCCGCGTTGCGGGCCGTGTTCTGGACGTAGGTGAACTGCTGGGCCTGGCCGGCGAAGGTGGCCGGGATGTTGTCGCAGAGGACGGTGCCGGGGATGGAGTTCTTCTCGCTGTCCGCGTCGGCGGTGGTGAACTGGTACGCCGTTTCGGCGATCACCACGGGCTTGCCGTAGCGGGACTTGACGTCGGCGATGACGTTGTAGAGGTTGGCGAGCGTGCCGTGCCACATGCAGTAGTACGAGAGCGCGCTGATGTCCCAGCTGACGCCCTGCGCCTTGATGCCGTCGAAGAACCAGCGGGCGTTGGCCATGCTGTCGGCGTCCGCGACGTGGATCATGACCTGGGTGGCGCTGTTGCAGGCCTTCGTCGCGTTGTAGCCCTGCTTGAGCAGGCTCGCGAGCGGCGCGAAGTTGTTGTTGCTGACCTGTCCCTCGGGCCAGAGCATGCCGACGTTGATCTCGTTGCCGATCTGCACGGAGTCCGGGGTGGTGCCCTGGGCCTTGAGGCTGGTGCAGATGTCGTACGTGTAGTTGTAGACGTCGGTCTGCAGCTGGGCGAGGGTGTGGGAGTTCCACGCCGCCGGCTTGTACTGCTTGCCCGGGTCGGCCCACGTGTCGGAGTAGTGGAAGTCGATGAGCAGCTTCAGGCCCTTCGCCTTCAGCGTCTTGGCCTGCTGGAGCACCTTGGCCTTGTTGTTGTAACCGCTGGCGGGGTTGTTCCAGATCCGCAGGCGGCCGTAGTTCGCGCCGGCCGACTTGAGGATGTCGAGCGGGTCCGCCGCGGTGCCGGCGGCGTTGTAGTACTTGGCCCCGAGGTCGAGGCTGCGCTGCAGTGACGACACGTCGGCGCCGAGCATGGTGAGGGTCGTGGCCGCGGAGGCCGGGGGTGTGGGAGCGGTGAGGACGAGGGCCATGGCGCCGACGGCGGCGACCAATGCCCGGATGCGACGGTGCATCTTGGGACCTTTCCGGCAGGGGAATATACGACGGCACCGGTGGCGATGCCGGGTGTAGCCGAAACGGGAGAGAAAGATCAGGAGGGTGAGGACTCGCGGAGCATGAGCGAGGTGGGGACCGTGATCGACAGCGGCGTACGCCCGGCGATGAGGTCGGTGAGGAGCCGGACCATTTCCTCGCTGATCCGGTCCAGCGGGTTGCGGACCGTGCTCAGCGGGGGGTGCAGCGTGGCGGCGAGCCCGGAGTCGTCGAACCCGACGATGCGTACGTCACCGGGGATGTCGCGGCCGGCCTCGCGCAGCACGGGCAGCGTCCCGGCGGCCATGGCGTCGGATCCGGCGAAGATGCCGTCCAGGTCGGGCACCCGGTCGAGCAGTTCCCGCATGGCGGCGGCGCCGCTCTCGTGGCTCCAGTCACCGTGCGCGATGTACGCCTCGTCGACCGCGATCCCGTGCGAGGTCAGCGCGTCGGCGTAGCCACGGAGCCGGTCGACGCCGCCGGAGGTGTCCTCCGGCCCGGCGATGTGGGCGATGCGCCGGCAGCCCGCGGCGAGCAGGTGCTCCACCGCGGACCGGGCACCGGCCCATTCGTCGGCGGCGACCGAGCTGATCGTCGTCTCGTGCCCGAGCACCTTGCCGCACGCGACGATCGGCACGTTGGCCTGCACGAGCTGCCCGAGCAGCGGGTCACCGGAGTGCGGCGAGACCAGCAGGACCCCGTCGACGTGGCCGCCGTTGAGGTACGTCACCGCGCGGGTGCGTTCCTCCGGGGTCGCCGCGATCATCAGGATCAGGGTCAGCTCGTGCGCGGACATCGCCTGGGCCACCCCGCGCAGCAGGACCGCGAAGTTCGGGTCCCGGAAGAGCAGGTGCTGCGGCTCGGTCAGCAGGAACGCGATCGAGCCGGAGCGGCCCGTGGCCAGCGAGCGGGCATGCTGGTTGGCGGTGTAGCCGGTGCGGGCGATGGCGTCGGTGACCGCCTTGACGGCTTCGGGACTGACCCACTCCCGGCCGTTGAGGACCCGGGAGACGGTGGCATAGGAGACCCCGGCCTCGCGAGCGACGTCGCGAATAGTGGGTCGCTTGCGCACGCCAGGAATCATAGAGGTCACCTCTCGCCTCTCAGCCCTTGACCGCGCCGGACGCCAGGTCTACCTGCCAGTAACGCTGCAGGGCCAGGAAGAGCGCGATGAGCGGCACGATCGACAGCAGTGCCCCGGTCACCACCGACGTGTACATCGACGGTTGCTGCGCGCCCTGGTTGAGCAGGCCGCTGAGCCCGACCGTGATCGGGAACAACTTGTCGTTGCCGAGCATGATGTACGGCAGCATGAAGTTGTTCCACACGGCGACGAACTGGAACAGGAACACCGTCACCAGCCCGGAGCGCATCATGGGCAGCACCACCGTGACGAACGTGCGCCAGTCGCCGGCGCCGTCCACGCGGGAGGCCTCGAGGACCTCGTTGGGGATGGCCGCGGCGGCGAAGATGCGGGCGAGATAGATGCCGTACGGGCTGATGATGCTCGGCAGCAGCACCGACCAGTAGGAATTCGTCATCCCGACCTTGGCCAGCAGCAGGTACTGCGGGATCGCCAGGATGACACCCGGCACGAGCACACCGGCGAGGACCATGTTGAACACGACGCTCTTGCCGGGGAACTGGAACTTCGCCAGCGCGAAGCCCGCCATCGCCGACACGAACGTGGACGCGAGCGCGCCGACGCCGGCGTAGAGCGCGGTGTTCGCCATCCAGCGCCAGTAGAGGCCGTCGCGGTAGTTCGACAGGTCCGCGATGTTGTCGAACAGGTGCGTACTCGGCGCGAACGTGAACGTCGAGAACAGCTCGGTGGAGCTCTTGCTCGCGGCGACCAGCACCCAGAGCACGGGCGCGAGGCAGTACAGCGCGCCGAGAAGCAGCAGGATGGTGGCGGTGGAGCTGCGCTTTTTTACCAAAACCGCCATCAGTCCTCCTGCCGGAAGGCGCGCGACCCGACGAGCTTGAGGAAGCCGAAGGAGAGCGCGAACGTCGCGAGGGCGATGATGACCGAGGTCGCCGCCGCCGAGTAGATGTCGTCCCGCGTGAAGGCGTCCCGGTAGACCTTCATCAGCGGGGTCCACGTGGACGAGATGGTGTTGCTGAGCGGGCGCAGCGTCATCGGCTCGGCGAAGACCTGCAGCGTCGCGATCAGCGAGAAGACGAACGTCATCACCATCGAGGGCGCGATGATCGGGATCTTGATGCGCCAGGCGATCTGGATCTCCGTGGCGCCGTCGAGCCGGGCCGCCTCGTACATGTCCTGGGGGATCGCCTTGAGTGCGGTGTAGAGCACGATCATGTTGAAGCCGGTGCCACCCCAGACCGCGATGTTGGCGACCGCGTAGAGGATCCACGACGAGCCGAGCAGGTTCGGGGAGCCGACGCCGATGCCCTCGAGGACGTCGTTGATCGGGCTGACCCGGGGCAGGTAGAGAAAACCCCAGAGCAGGGACGCCACGACGGCGGGCACGGCATAGGGCAGGAAGATGGCCGTACGCGTGAAGCCGCCGACCTTCGTCCGGCCCGCATCGAGCAGCAGGGCGAAGAGCAGCGCGAGCCCGAGCATGACGGGGACGACGATCAGCCCGTACGCGCCGATCCGGCCGACGCTGGGCAGGAACTCCGGGTCGGTCAGCGAGCGGGCGTAGTTGCTCAGGCCGGCCCAGATCTCGGTGCGCGAGCCGGAGCCGAGGCCCAGCCCGGAGACCTTCACCTTGCGCAGGCTCAGGTACGCGGCGTAGACGATGGGTGCGCCCAGGAACGCCACGAACAGCACGATGGCGGGGGCGAGGAACGCGTACGGGGTGCCCGCGCGCCGACTGTGGCTGCGGCGCCGGGGGCGGCCCGCCGCCGTGGGAACGGCGGCGGACCTCTCCGTGGCGGGCTGCTCGATCGCAGGCACCGTGGTCATCCGGCGACCTTGAAGCCGGAGTTCTTCATGTCGTCGACGGTCTGCGACTGCATCGTGGCCAGGGCCGCGGTGAACTGCGCGCTCTGCTTGGACTCGGCGGCCTTGCCGAACGCGTCGTTGAAGGCGCTGTACGCGACGTTGACGTTGGGCCCGTACGTGAACGGGTTACCGATCTTCGCGGCGTCGGAGGCGAGCGTGTAGAAGTCCGCCTGGTCCGCGAAGAACGCCGGCGGGCTGGTCAGCGCCGCGGACGAGTCGATCGCGGCGGGGTAGACGTTCGCCTGGCTCGCCAGCAGCTTGATCGCGGCCGGATCGGTGTTCAGCCACTGGATGAACTGGGCGGCCTGCTTCGGGTGCTTGCTCTGGGTCGTCACCGCGGTCGCGGAGCCACCCCAGTTGCCGGTCTTGGGAGCGGCGGTGTCCCACTGCGGCATCGGGGCGGCGGCCCACTTGCCCTTGGTGCTGGCGGCGTTGCCCTCGAGCACGCCGGGCGCCCAGACCGCGCTGACCCAGCCGACCTGCGTTCCGTCGTTGAGTGCCGCGTTCCACTCCGGGGTGTACATCGGGGTGTTGAGGACCGAGCCCTCCTGCACGAGGCCACCCCAGTAGCCGGCGACCTTCTGCGTCGCGGCGTCGTTGATGTTGACCGACCAGGTGTCGCCGTTGATGCCCCACCAGGAGGCGCCGGCCTGCTGGGCGAGACCGGTGAACAGCCCGGCGTCGGTCGCGGAGAACGTGCCGAGGTACTGCTTCGCGTTCGCGGCGTGGATCTTCTTGGCTGCCGCCGCGTAGTCGTCCCAGGTCTTCGGCGCGGCGATCTTCAGCTTGTCGAAGACGTCCTTGCGGTAGAAGAACATCAGCGGGGCGTTGTCCTGCGGCACCGCGTAGACGGAGTCGCCGCCGAGAGTGACCGAATTCCAGTTGGACTCGGGGAACTTGTCCTTGAGCGAGCCGGCCTCGTCCTTGATGTCGGCGAGCGCGTCCGCCGAGACCAGGGTCGGAACCTTCTGGTACTCGGCCTGCATGACGTCCGGCGCACCGCTGCCGGCCTTGATCGCCGTGAGCAGCTTGGTGACGGCCGGGTCGCCGCCGTCCTGCTTGTTCACGGTCACGTGGATGTTCGGGTTGGCGGCGTTCCAGGTCTCGACGACCTTGTCCATGTTCGGGGTCCAGGTCCAGTACGTCAGGTCGACCTTGCCACCGGCATCGGAGCCGGTGTCGGAGTCGTCGCTGCCGCTGCAGCCGGACGCCAGGAGCAGAAGGGATGCGGCGAATACGCCGACGAGTGCCTTTTTCATCGATCCTCCTCGATCGGAAGGCAACCCCCACCGGAGAAGGACGTCCGGTGGAGTGCCTGTGACCGGTTACAGTGATGCTCGTTTACGGCCATGTCAAGACCTTGCGTCAACCCGGTTAACGGGGTGTATCTTCCGACCACACGCCTGTGACCGGTTACAGGCCTCAAGCGGAGGGACCCTTCGTTGGCGACCGATCACCCATCGCGGCCCCAGCTTTTGTCCGTCCGGCACTCTCCGTGGGTAGAACCGCTTACCCGTCCGGCGATGAGCAACGAGCAGGACGTACGCCCCGGTGTCGAACTGACCAACCGCTACCTCATCCGTGACGGTGTGCCGGTCGTGCCGATCTCCGGCGAGCTGCACTACAGCCGGGTTCCGCGCGAGCGCTGGGCCGAGCGGCTGCGGCAGATGCGCGCCGGCGGCGTGACCGTTGTGGCCAGCTACGTGTTCTGGCTGCACCACGTCGAGCACCGCGGCGAGCCCCGCTTCGACGGCAATCTCGACGTGGCGGCGTTTGTCGACGCCTGCGTCGAGGCCGGCCTGGACGTCATCATGCGGATCGGCCCGTGGGTCCACGCGGAGAGCCGCAACGGCGGGTTCCCCGACT
The DNA here is from genome assembly GCF_016862215.1 of Winogradskya humida. GTDB lineage: Bacteria > Actinomycetota > Actinomycetes > Mycobacteriales > Micromonosporaceae > Actinoplanes > Actinoplanes humidus. Next base: position 12,575 of record NZ_BOMN01000065.1, on the reverse strand, counting down.
GGGTCCAGGAGGCGCCGGTACGCCACCGGACCGACGACCCCGCGTACCTGGACATGGTCCGTGAATGGTTCGGTCAGCTCGCCGGCAACCTCGACGGCCGCTGCTCACCCGACGGCCCGGTGCTCGGCATCCAGCTCGAGAACGAGCTCTACGACCAGCCCGGACACCTCGTCACGCTCAAGCGGCTGGCCCGCGAGGCCGGGATGAGCGCGCCGCTCTGGACCGCCACGGCATGGGGCGGCGCCGACCTGCCCGCCGAGGAGGTCCTGCCGCTGTACGGCGGGTACGGCGACGGCTTCTGGGTCGACTCGGACGCCCCCTGGGACCCGACGTTCCGCGATCACTACTTCTTCTCGCACGTCTGGGACGACCCGGGCATCGGTGCCGACGTGCGCCGCGCGCAGAACATCGACGCCGCGGCGGGCGGCCCGCGCACCCCGTCGGCCCTCTTCCCACCCGCGACCTGCGAGCTTGCCGGCGGCATGGGCACGGCCTACCACCGCCGCCCCCGCCCGTCCGGTCTCGACGTCGCGACCGTCGCCCACTGCAAGATCGGCAACGGCTCGGCCTGGCAGGGCTACTACATGTACGCGGGCGGCACGAACCCGCCGAGCGACAAGGGTGTGCAGGAGTCCCACGCGACGGGATACCCGAACGACATGCAGCGGCTCGGCTACGACTTCCACGCCCCGCTCGGCGAGTCCGGTGTCGCATCGGACAGCTACGCCGAACTGCGCCGCCAGCACGCGTTCCTCGCCGCGTTCGGCTCCTCGCTGGCCGAGATGCCGTCGAGCCTGCCCGAGGTGCGCCCGAACGGCGTCGAGGACACCGGGACCCTGCGCTGGGCGCTGCGTTCCGACGGCGACAGCGGCTTCCTGTTCGTCTCCTGGCACCAGCCGCACGTGCCCCTGCCGACCTACAGGAACGCTCAGTTCGAGGTCACCCTCGGCGACGAGACCACCCTGCTACTGCCGTCCCGGCCTGCGGACATTCCTTTCGGTACGCTCGCCAGGTGGCCGTTGCGCCAATACGGCCTCGACTACGCGACCGCCTCCGCGCTCACCGTGCTCCCGGGTGACGTCCCGACCCTGGTGCTGACCGCGGCCGAGGGCATCGAGGTGGAGATCTCGATCGGCGGCGAGATCCGCACCCTGACCCCCGGCCTCAGCCCGGTCGGCGTCACCCCGTCGCTGGACGTGCTCGTCCTCGACGCGTCGACCGCGCAGATCGCGTGGGTCTGCGAGGACGGCGGCCGCCGGTTGCTGCTCAGCGCCGACGAGCTGACCTGGGGCCCGGACGGCGTGGTGAGCGCCCGCTCGGCGGCGACCCCGACCGTGCACGTCTACGACCCGGCCGCCCGTACGTTCACCGATCTGCCCCTGGCACCCCCGGCCGGCCCGTTCATCACCGGGATCGGGGACGCGGGGATCACGGAGCTCCGTCCCGCGGGTAATGCCGTGCCGGTCGCGTACGGAAAGCACGACGGCCGTCAGTCGGCACCCACGCCGGACGTCTTCGCCGAGCTCGCCGCCGTCCACCGCGTCGACCTGCCCGACTGGGCCGCCGACGCCGGCCTCGACGCCCTGATCGAGATCACCTGGGCCGGTGACATCGCCGAACTGCGCGTCGACGGCCGCACGGCCACCGACCGCTTCTGGGACGGCGCCCGCTGGCTCGTCAACCTGCGCGACGCGGGCTACCACCCGGGCGCGGAGCTGACGATCCACATCCTGCCGCTGGCCACCGGCTCGACCGTCCACCTTCCGGAGGACGCACACGTTCGCCTCCTCGGCGCCGACGGCCAGCTGCACGCCCTGGACTCCGTCCGGGTCATCGGCCGGCACTCGTGGACGCAGGCTCAAGGACTGTCTGACGACTGAGGCCGGGCTGCGGCGGGCCCGGTCGTCACACGGGCGTTGGCCGGTTCGATTCACCGGGTTTGCGGCGATAAGGTCTTGGCCATGCAGACCCTGCCGGTGGAGACCCTCGCCGCGATCGGCCGCATGACGGTGGCCGCGACCGAGCTCGAGCATCTGCTCGCCTGGATCGGCGCGGACCGCGCCGGCGGCGACGCGGCGGCGGTCTTCGCCACCCCCGGTGAGCCCCTGCGGGCGGCGCGCGGAGCGGTCGTCTTCGCGCCGCCCGCCTACCGCGAAGACCTCATCGGCATCGTGGAGGGCGCGGCGACCCAGCTCGCCATCAGCCAGTCGGTGCTGCGTGGACTGTGGCAGGAGAACGGCCGCCGCAACCCCGAGATGTTCGACGAGGTCGCCCACATGCTGCTCCGCTGCACCGACAGCCTGCACGAGCTCCTGCGCGCCGCGCTGCCGCCGCGCTGATCCGGCACGAACCTGGGATCAAGCGGAATATCGGCTCGTTTACCGTTTTCCAGGAAATCATGGTCCTGGAAAGGGTTCACATATGCGAAGCGTCAGGTTGCCCGCCCTCGTCACCTCCGGCGCGCTGGGGCTCGCGGCACTCACCGGATGCGCCGCTCACACCAGCACGTCATCCGCCCCCGCCTCGGCCCCGCCCGCGCCACCGGCCAGTGCCTCGGCTGCTTCTTCGATCGGCCCGGCCCCCACGAAGGACACGGACGACGGGGACTCGGGTAAGGGGGATCCCACCGCCGGGCAGGGGTGCGCCGTCAACAAGGTTGCGGTGCCGGCCGGGGCGAAGCGGACCTCGACCGCGGACCTGGACGGCGACGGCAAGGGCGACGTGTTCTTCCTGGCGGACGACGACGCGACGATGGGTGTACGCACCTCCAGCGGCCGGACGATCAGCACCAAGTTCAGCGTCTCGGAGGGCGGCCAGCTCGGCGCCCGTTCGTTCGTGGACAGCTCCGGCAACGCGGTGATCCTGCTCGACGGCCCGCGCACCTCGTACCTGTTCGCGCTGGTCGACTGCGCGATCGTCGTCACGAAGAACGTCCAGGGCTCGCAGTACACGTTCGACAACGGTTTCCGGAAGCCGGGCACGGGTGTCGGGTGCGGCCGGGGTGCGCGGGGTTTCGTGCTGGAAGGGCTGCGCGCGGCGCCCCAGGGCGATGGCTACGGGGTGCAGACCACGGTGATCGAGCTGCATGACGGCGGGCGGTCCGCCACGAACGGCAAGGTGACCACCGGCGATTCGATCATGCCCAAGGACCAGGCGTACTCCCTGGTGAAGGACGGTTTCTCCTGCGACGAGGCGCAGCGCTAACCGGCTGCCTCCCCCACGGTCGCATTGCGGCGAGCGTCGTCGATGGTGGCCATGTTGGCTTCGGCCCAGGCTCGGACGGCGGCCAGCGGGGCGTCCAGGGAGAGGCCCAGCGGGGTGAGGGAGTAGTAGGTGCGCGGCGGGATCGAGGGTTCCACGCGCCGGAGGACCAGGCCGTCGAGGGCCAGGTTGCGCAGGGTCTGGGACAGCATCTTGTTCGAGATCCCCGGCATGGCCCGGCGTAGCTCCGCGAATCCGCGCTCGGTCGGATGTGCCTCCGTCAGCACTTTGACCAGCATTGACGTCCATTTGTCGCCGATGCGGTCGAGGAGTTGACGGGTGGCGCAGGCGGGGTCGAAGAGGTCGCCGGTTACCCCGCGCTCACCTCGTACCCGTGGAGTGCGTTCTTGATCTGTCATGGCTTGATCTCCAAGGTTGACCAGGTAACCGATGGTAACCGGGAGAGGTTTTTCTATGCGCATCGCGACGAACGGGACCGAACTGGAGACGACCGTACGGGGTTCGGGGCCGCCCATCGTTGCGCTGCACGGGTGGCCGCACACCCGGCGGGTCTGGGAGACGCTGGACCTGCCGGGTCGCACGGTTATCGCACCGGACCTGCGCGGGCTCGGGGAGAGCGCACCGGCCGTCGACGGTTTCGACGCCGCGACCCTGGCAGACGATGTGCTCGGCCTGCTGGACGCGCTGGGGGTGGAACGCGCGGAGATCGTAGCGATCGACGCGTCGGTGCCGACCGCGTTCCTGCTGGCCGCGCGGCATCCCGAGCGGGTGACGCGGCTGGTGCTGATGGAGGGGACGCTTCCCGGGCTGCCGGGCGGGTTCGAGACGCCGCCGTGGTGGTTCGGCTTTCACGCGGTGCCCTCGCTGCCCGCAACCGTGCTGGCCGGCCGCGAGGCGGAATATCTGGGCTGGTTCCTGCGCAGCGTAACCGACACTTCACTGCGGGAGGCGTTCGTGCGTGCCTACAGCGGGAAGGAGCGGCTGGAGGCAGGGTTCGGCTTCTACCGGGAGATGACGGGGAACGCTGAGCTGATCCGGGCGGCCGGGCGGCTCCGGGTGCCGACGCTCGCGATCGGCGGGAACGTCGTGGGGGAACGGCTGCACCGCCAGCTCGGACCCGTCACCGACGACCTGCGCGGCGAACTGCTCGACAACTGCGGGCACATCGTCCCGCTGGACCGCCCGGACGCCCTGTCAGCCCTGCTCAGCGATGGGTGAGGCGCTCATCCCGGTCCCCCAGTGGTTCGCGTCGGTCACCCGGTAGTCGCCGTCCCGGACCTGGAAGAACGCCGCGGGTGCCATGCATTTCGGCAGCTCCGCCGTGCCCTGGACGCCGGTGAAGCCGACCGTGTCGTGCCGGCCGGTGTCGGCGACGCTGAAGCCGAGCCGGGTGCCGATCAGGGACTGGCCGTCCGGCGAGGCGGTGGTGACCACGCCGGTGACCGTCGCGGTGTCCGGGCCGGTCATGAGGCAGTCGACGGCGAGGGCGTACCAGATCTCGCCGGGGTGTTCTCCCGTGAAGACGTGCGAGACCCGGGCCGTTCCCCAAGACTCGGAGGGGAACGGCCCGGAGCCCGCGTAGCGGGAGTGGGCGTCGACGGTGAAGTTGACCTCGTCGTCCGGCGTCGGCGGGAAGATCAAGTGCGCGGATCCGCGTAGCGATGCGGTGCCGGCGGGTGGCTTCGCGCTTGCGGCGGTCGGTGCGATGACGGCGGCGGCGGCGAGGGTGACGAGGACTGTGGTGGTGGTTCGCGTCAGCTTGGACATGCATCGATGATTGAAGATGTCGCCTGAGGCCGGGCTGTGTTGCGCACAGCGTCCTCTCAGTCCATGACCCAGCCGCTCTCAGTCCATGACCCAGCCGTAGAGCTTCTCGATCCTGAGGCTGAGGACCAGGCGGCCGTCCTCGACCATGGCGCGGCGGTAGTCGGCCCAGTCGGGGTGGTCCTTCTCGGCGATCAGGCGGTAGATGTCGATCAGTTCCTCGACCGTCGCGTCGTTCTCGTCGGCGGCGGGGGCGGAGAACGACGCCGTGACATCGGCTGCCACGTAGCCGCCGGCGGCCGGGCCCACGCGGATCGAGCCGCGGGGGTCGCGGCGCAGGTTGTGGACCTTGGCCAGGGTGCCGCGGGTGGAGATGCGCAGGATCCTGGTCGCCGGGCCGGCCGTGTAGTTGACGTCGGAGAGTTGCGGGCGTCCGTCCTTCTTGATCGTCGCCAGCGTGCAGAGGTCGGCCGCCACGACGGCATTCCACAGATTCTCATCGGACATGTCCGAACAGTAGAACGCCGCGGCCCCATCGTGCGGGACCGCGGCGTTCCGTTCAGAAGTTGACTACAGCTTGGCGCACCGGCTGCTTACAGCTTGGCGCACTGGCCCAGGCGCGGGCCGCTCACCGTGTTGGGCAGGCCGTTGTTGATCGGTGCCGGCTGGTTGGCCGAGCAGGTCAGGATGCCGTTGATGGTGTCAGCGGCGACAACGGTCTGGCTCTTGTTGCCCAGCAGGGTGACCGGGCCCTTGAAGCTTGAGGCCTCGATTTGGACCGGGCCGGACGCGGTCGCGGTGACCGGGCCGGTGACCGTCGAGTGCAGGATCGAGACCGTGCCCGCGCCGGTCGCCGTGATCGCCGCGCGCAGCGTCGAGCCGGTGACGTAGAGCGAGGCACCGTTGGTCACCGAGATCGCCCCGGTGACCGTCGCGCCGGCGGTGACGCAGGTGACGCCGGACTTGACCGAGATCGCGCCGACCGTCTTGTCGGCGATCGTGGTGGTGCAGGCCGGAGCCGGCTTGCCGAGCAGTTCGACCTCGGCGAGCGTGGTGGCTGCCTCACCGGTGTTCGCGGTGACCTCGAGCTTGTACTGCGCGTACCGGCCGGGCTTGGCGATCTTGAACGGCTTGGTCTGCAGCCGCCAGTCGAACGTCTGGTCCGTACGCTGGTCGATCGTCGTCCAGGTCGTGCCGTCGTACGTGCCGGACAGCTTCCACGACTTCGGATCGCCGGCCACCGCACCCGAGGTGAGGGTGTAGTAGTCGGCCTGCTCGGCGCCGCTGGCGAACTGGTAGGTGAACGTCGGCGTCGCGCTCGGGAACACCACCCGGGTGGTGGAGGTGTCGTCCACCAGGGTCGGCTCCGAGGCGGTGCCCTTGCCCGGGCCGGTCAGGTCGCGCAGCGGGTTCGGCACGGCGTCACCGGTCGTGATCGACGGCGGTGCCGCGTCCTTACCGGTGCCCCACGTCGACGGCGAGGCGCCCATCTTGAAGTCCAGCGTCGCGCCGTTCGCCAGCAGGCTGTGCGGCAGGGACGTCGAGTTGTACGACTTCCCGTTGACCTTCAGCGACTGCACGTACACGTTCTTGCTGCTGTTCTGCGGTGCGTTGATCACGATCTTCTTGCCGTTCGGCAGGTTGACCGTGGCCTTCTTGAACAGCGGCGACCCGATCGCGTACGCCGGGCTGCCCATCTGCAGCGGGTAGAAGCCGAGCGAGCTGAAGATGCCCCACGCGCTCATCTCGCCGTTGTCCTCGTCGCCCGGGTAACCCTGGCCGATCTCGCTGCCGAGGTAGAGCCGGGACAACGCCTCACGCACGATCTTCTGCGCCTTCGACGGCTGGCCCGCGTAGTCGTACATGTAGGGGATGTGGTGTGAAGGCTGGTTGCTGAAGCCCCACTGACCCAGCCGCACGTCACGCGCCTCGAGCATCTCGTGGATCGTGCCGCCGTAGGAGCCGACGAACTTCGCCGTCTCCGGTGTCGAGAAGAACGTGTCCAGCTTCTTGGCCAGCTCGTTCTTGCCGCCGTACAGGTTCGCGAGGCCCTGGCCGTCCTGCGGCGCGTGGAACGCCATGTTCCAGCCGTTGGTCTCGGTGTAGTCGTAACCCCAGACCCGCGGGTCGTACGTCGCCGGCGGGTTGCGCCACGTGCCGGCCGTGGTCTTGCCCTGGAAGAAGTCGACCGACGGGTCGAACATGTTCACGTAGTTCAGGGCGCGGTTGCGGAAGTACTCCGCCTGCTCCTTGTACTCCGCCGCCTTCGGGCCGCCCTTCTTGGCCAGCGAGTCGGCCATGTTGGCGATGCCGTAGTCGTTGATGTAGCCGTCCATCGCCCACGACAGGGCCTCGCCGGTCGCGTCGCTCGGCGTGTATCCCTTGAAGATCGACGAGTCCAGGGCCTTACGGCCGACATTCTGGTTCGGCGGGGCCACGGTCGCGTTCTTGATGGCGGCCTGGTAGGCCGATTCAACATCGATGCCGGGTACGCCCTTCAGGTACGCATCCGCAAAAGCGACGTCGGAACTCGTACCCACCATGAGGTTCGCGTAGCCCGGCGACGACCACCGCGAGATCCAGCCGCCGTCCTTGTACTGCTGGACGAACCCGTTCACCAGATCGGTGGCCTCGTCCGGCGTGAACAGCGAGTACGCCGGCCAGGTCGTGCGGTACGTGTCCCAGAACCCGTTGTTGACGTAGACCTTGCCGTCCTTGATCGCCGCACCGGTCTCGGTCGGGGTGCTCGCCGGGGCCGTCACCGCGGACTGCACGGCGTGCTTGATCACCGGGGCCGCCGCGGTGCCGGTGTTCTCGTACGCCGAGTTCGGGTAGAGGAACAGCCGGTACAGGTTCGAGTAGAGCGTGGTCAGCTGGTCCTCGCTGGCACCCTCGACCTCGATCGTGTGCATCTTCGCGTCCCAGGCGGCCTGCGCCTGATCCCGGACCGAGGCGAGCGTGGTGCCCGCGCCGACCTCGAGCTCCAGGTTGTGCTTGGCCTGCGCGACGCTGAGCAGCGACGTCGCGATCCGCATCGTCACGGTCTTGGACTGCGCGGTGTCGACCTTCACGTAGCCGGTGCTCGGACGGTTGCCCGTGGGCAGCATGCCGCTCGCGGTGATCGGGGAGTCGATCGTCGCGTACATGAACATCCGGGTCGCGCCGTTGGAGAGCCCGCTGGCGACGTCCGAGTAACCGCTGACCGCGTTGTTCGCCGCGTCGATCGTCAGCCCGGTCTTCTCGTTCACGTTGTCGAAGATCAGGTTCCCGCTGTCGCCGGTAAACGTGAACTGGAACAACGCCGCATGGTCGGCCGGCGCGATCTCCGTCTTGATGCCGTTGTCGAACGTCACGCCGTAGTAGTACGGCTTGGCGATCTCGTTCTCGTGGCCGTACGCCAGCGCTCGGTTGGTCCGGTTCGCGTCGGGCGTACCCGTAGCCGCCGAAGGCATGACCTGGAACGTCTGGCGGTCACCCATCCACGGGCTGGGCTCGTGGCTGGCGGCGAACGCCTGCAGGGTCGGGCGGTTCGCGGCGTTGTTCTGCCGGTGGTACTCGTACAGCCAGCTGGTGGATCCGGCGTTGGTCACCGGGGTCCAGAAGTTGAAGCCGTGCGGCACCGCCGTCGCCGGGAAGTTGTTGCCCCGCGAGTAGTCACCCGACGACTGCGTGCCCCGGCGCGTCTCGACGTACTCGGAGAGGTGGCTCTTGGGCTTGGCGACCGGCACGTCCCGCAGCGCGATGTCGTCGAACCACGCCTTGAAGGTGGTCGGCCCGCTGGGCTTGTCATAACCGACCAGGATCCGGTCGATCGTCTTGCCCTTCGCGACCGAGCCGATCCGGCTGGCCCGCTTGTTCCACTGCTGCGTGTAGAGCGACTTCGACGCACCCTGCCCCGACGGGCTCAGCTCGAAGCCGTTCTGGTCGAGCGCACCCAGCTGCGACAGATAGGTGCCGTCGGTGAACGCCAGATCGACCGCGGTGTACGTGGCCGGGTTGCTCGCGTCCTGCCGGTTGAACTCGGGCAGCACGAGGTACGAAAGCTCGGTGTCGGCGGTGACCGGCACGTCCACGTCGAAGACCTTGTTGTAGGAGTAGCCGCGTCCCTCCGCGGTCTGCCGCCCGGCGATCTGCAGCGCCTTGAGCCCGGTGTAGCCCGCGTTCGCCTTCGCGGTCGGGGAGCTGGACGGCCCGCCACCGATCCGGCTCTGCATCGGCCCGGCCGGGGGAGCGCTGGTGTTGTTGTCGGCGAGCTCGAGATCCGCGAGCTGGGTCAGGTTGCCCGACGGGTGCCCGGTGATGCTGAGCCGGTAGATCGCGAACGAGCCCGGCGTCGCCACCGTGTAGGTCTTCGTCTGGAAACGGTCGTCGAACGACTCGCCGCTGCGGGTGTCGACGGTCGTCCAGGTGCTGCCGTCCGCCGAACCCTCCAGGGTCCAGTCGCGCGGGTCGCGCTCGGGGGCGTCGTTGGCGGAGGTGAGGGCGTACTTCGTCACCGTCGCCGGGGCATCGAGCACGTACTGTGCCCAGCTGGCCGGCGTGTCCACCAGCCATTTCGACTCGGCGTTGCCGTCGTTGAGGTTGCCGACGCCCTCGTTGCTGTTCGGCTGGGCATTCGCGGTGATAGCGGTGACGTGGTCGCGCAGGCTGCCCGGCATCCCGGCGTCGACGGTGCCGTCGACGCCGCTGCTGCGCTCGCCGTCCACCGTGTCGGTCCAGGTGGGCTGGGGGTCCGCGGTCTCGAACGAGGACGCGAACGCCGTAGCCGCCGCGGCCTGGGCAGCGGCGCCGGGTGTTGCGGCGGCCGCTGCCGCCACGAGACTCACCGATAACATTGCGACACTCCATCGTGGCCGATGCATGCCGTCTCCTTGTCGCAGAACGAGAACTGCCGAAACATCCGCGACACATCGTCATCCGTAAGTACATCTATCCGCAAGACTTCTATGACATCGATGTCAGACCAACCCTTCCTCGTACGCCAGGATCACCAACTGCACCCGGTCCCGTACACCCACCTTGGCGATCGCCCGCGTGATGTGCGTCTTGGCCGTCAACGGACTGATCACCAGCTCCCGGGCCACCCCGTCGTTCGACAGCCCCGACGCGACCAGCCGCACCACCTCCAGCTCCCGCGCGGTCAGGCTGTTCAATCTCGCCGGCTGACCCTGCGAGCCGGGCTGGCCTTGCAGGGTGCCGGGCTGGCCTTGCAGGGTGCCGGGCTGGCCCTGCGGGGTGCCCGGCTGGTTCTTCTGCAGGCCGGCTGGGCGGTGGGCGAACCGGGCCACTACCCGGCGGGTCACGCTGGGGGAGAGCAGGGCTTCCCCGGCCGCCACCACCCGCACCGCATGTCGCAGCCCCTCCGGGTCGACCTCCTTGGTCAGGAAACCGCTGGCCCCCGCGGCCAGCGCGGCAAACACGTACTCGTCGGTCTCGAAGGTCGTGAGGATGACCACCCGGGTCTGGACAAGTCCCGGGTCGGCCACGATGCGCCGGGTGGCCTCGATGCCGTCCAGCCCCGGCATCCGGATATCCATCAGCACGACGTCAGGCCTCAGCTCCCGGGCCGTACGCACCGCCTCGTCCCCGCTGGCGGCCTCGCCGACGACCGTGATCTCCTTGTCCCGCTTGAGCAGGCTGCGGAAACCGGCCCGCACCAGATGCTGGTCGTCGGCGAGGAGCACGCTGATCGTCATCAGACGGTGACCGGGATCGACGCGCGCACCCGGAAGCCACCGTCCGGCCCATCACCCGCAACAAGGGTGCCGCCGAGCGCGGCCACCCGCTCCCGCATCCCCATGATCCCGTGCCCCTCACTCTCGGTCAGGCCTCCACCGCCGTCATCCACGATCTCCACAGTGACCGACTCCGGCGCGTAGTGCAGGGTCACGGTGGCCTCTCTCGCGCCCGCATGCCGCACGGTGTTGGTCAGCGACTCCTGCACAACGCGGTGCACCGCGGTCGCCACCGGGGCAGGCACATCGGCGCGCTCACCGACCTCCACCAGCCGCACCCGAACCCCCGCCGCACTGACCTGCCCGGTCAACCCCTCCAGACTCTCCAGCCCGTACGCCGGCTCGCTGCGCCCCGGATCTCTTCGCAGCACGTCCACCAGCGCTTTCAGGTCGGTCATCGCGCGCCCCCGCACATCCTGAGCCAGCCGGACGGCGTCCCGAGCCTCCTCCGGCTCATCGTCGAAGGCGTCCAGCGCCACATTCAGATGCACCCCGACCACAGCCAGCGTGTGCGACACAACGTCATGCAGATCCCGGGCAACATCAACCCGCTCCTCAGCCCGCCGCCGCCGTGCGTCAAGCTCCTGCTCCGTCAACGACTGCCGCAACCGCGCCGCCACCTCCTCCTGCCACCGCCGGGTGCTCAGATACGCGTGGGTCACCGCCAACGCCGCCGCCAGCCATAACGCCTCCGCGCCAACCCGCCCCACAGCGAACTCGAACGTGTTCATCTGCACGAAGTAGTCCCACACAAACCCCCACCAGAGCGCCAGCGCCCCGACAGCGATCGCCCACCGCTGCCGCCCATGCACCATGACCCCGACAAACGCCGCAGTCGCCGGCCACACCCACCCGGCCCCCACCAGATCCGCAGCCCGGAAAGCCAGCACCGCCCAGACCGACACGAGCAGAGCGCTCACCGGCCACCGCCGAACCGCCAGCACCACCCCCGCAAGGAAAACGGCCAGCGCCCCCGTAATCGCCGAATCCACATTCCCTCCGGTCAGCGCAAGCCCCGCCGGCACCCCCACCAACGTCACCCCGGCCGCCACCCACACCTGTCCCCGCTCCCGCATCCCCCTGCTCCCTTCCTGGTCCTTTCTCATCTCTCGACAATGGCCGTGAAGAGCGGCCGGCACATCCACCAGCAGTTGTCACTCGCCCCGACTCCCCAGGAGTACGCCCTACTCCAAAAGGTGCAGCCGTCCTAAGGTGAGCGGGTGACCGACGTGGAAACCCCCGCCGCGCTGCTCGCCTCCTACGCCCGCTTCACCATCGAACCGGGCCTGACCGAAACCGAACTCGCCGCCGTGGAGAAGGAATTCGCCTTCTCCTTCGCCGACGACCACCGGGCCTTCCTGACCGCAGGCCTCCCCACCGGCCGAGGCTGGCCCGACTGGCGCCACGGCGACCGGACCCAACTCCGCGACCGCCTGGCCGCCCCCGTCGAAGGAGTCCTCTTCGACGTAGCCTCCAACGGCTTCTGGTACGAAGGCTGGGGCCCCCAACCGGTCAACGCCGTCCCCGTAGCCAAAAGCTTCCTGGTAACCGCCCCGCGCCTGATCCCGCTCTACTCCCACCGCTACCTCCCCGCGGGCCGGGGAACCGCCGGCCACCCGGTCCTGTCCGTGATGCAGACAGACGTCATCGTCTACGGAGCCGACCTGAAGGCCTACCTCCGCCGGGAATTCGAAGGCCTGCGGGAACAACAGACCGGAGGCCGCCCCACGGTCGCCTTCTGGAAGGATTTGGTCTAACCTCCGCCCCGCCCTCGTGGGCCTCAACGCCGGCCACCGGCCGCGCCCTCGTGGGCCTCAACGCCGGCCACCGGCCGCGCCCTCGTGGGCCTCAACG
>NZ_BOMN01000064.1 GCF_016862215.1 Winogradskya humida | reverse complement strand
TCAACGCCGGCCACCGGCCGCGCCCTCGTGGGCCTCAACGCCGGCCACCGGCCGCGCCCTCGTGGGCCTCAACGCCGGCCACCGGCCCCGCCCTCGTGGGCCTCAACGCCGGCCAGTCGGTCTGCCTGAGCGGCCGACCTGCGTTCCGGACGTCTGGGAACGCCGGACGTCTGGGAACGCCGGACGTCTGGGAACGCCAGTAGGAGACGGACAAATCCGGCCGAAGGCACAAAGGCCGGTCAGGCGAAGAATCACGTCTACCACTGCCAACCGCCAGCCCATCATCAACGAGCCGACGCCACCAGCCTCACAGTCAGGCGAGGCCAGCGGCGAGGGCTTCGATGAGGGGAGCGAGGGCCGGTTCGTCCGGGACGTGGTCCGGGTTGACGTTGGTCAGGGCGAGGCCGGCGAACTGGGGGCTGGCGGTCAGGACGGCGAGGGTTCCGGTCAGTTCCTGCAGGCTCAGACCACCCGGTTGCGGCTCGTCCGCGTAGGGTGCGTGGGCAAATGCGAGGACGTCCGCGGCGACGTGGACCACGAAATGTTCGGCGGCGTCCTCGACGGTGAAGCGGGCACGGGCCGCCGATTTGGCCGGCCCTGCGTGGACCTCGTTGGCGGTTATCCGGGACAGCCGGAGCCGGTCGGCGACGCTGAGCTGGGGGTCGTCCACCGGCAGGTCCTCGCCGTAGAGAACCACCCGGCGAGGCAGCACCGACGCGAACGCGGCCAGCGTGAGATCGCAGCCCGGCAGGCCCAGCAGGTGAGCCAGAACCATCGAGCTGAGGTTGCCGGCCGGCCGCGTCTCCGGAGTGTGCAGGCCCGGTGTGCCGTCGATGTAGACCAACGCCGGGCTGCCCGTTCCCGCGACAAGTCCCCACGTCGCCGTGCTGTCGCCACCCAGCACCAGCGGCATTCCTGGCGCGGTTGCCACCACGCCGGCCAGGTCGGACGCCATCCGGAGCACGGCGCCGGCGTTCTGCGCGTTCGGCCGGCTCGGATCGGGGCGCCACCGAAAGCCGGGCAGGTCGCCGAGATCGTGCACGGAGATGCCCCGGTCGTCGAACGCGGCCAGCAACCCGCCGGCCCGCAACGCCGCCGGTGCCCTGTCCACACCAGGCGTCCGGGCTCCCGCGCTCGACGGCGCACCGATAACACTCCACCGGAGAACCATGCTGTTCACTCTGCCGCACAGGAGCCGCCTGCCACACCGCCGTTCCTCCAAGGCCCAAAGCCGACACCCCACGACGCCGAACGCCGGGGTCAGCCATCCGGGGCGGAACGGGTGGGTCAGCCCTTCGCGGCGGGATCGGGTGGGTCATGCGGGGACCACGTCGGCTACTACGCAGGCGATGTTGTCGGGGGCGCCTGCTTCGTGGGCTGCGGACATGAGGTTGTCGATTGCTTGTTGGGGTGAGTCGGTTCTCAGGTGGGTGTGCAGGTCGGGGTGGGGGACTGTGGTCCAGAGGCCGTCGGTGCAGAGGAGGTAGCGGTCACCGGGTAGGGCTGTTCGCAGGGAGAGGTCTGCTTCGCCGCTCGAGCCGAGCGCGCGCATCAGGAGCGCCCGTTGGGGGTGGTTGAGCAGGTCGCCGGGTGGGAGGTCGCCGGTGTCGACCAGGTGCTGGGCGTAGCTGTGGTCGTCGGTGAAGCGGGAGAGGTGCCCGGATCGGAGCAGGTAGGCGCGGGTGTCGCCGATGTGGGCCACCGCGATTCGGGTGCCGGACCAGATCAGGGCGGTCAGGGTGGTGATCGGGCGGGGTTCGCCGCCGGGAAGGGCCCGGATCGCCTCGTCGGCGTCGTGGAGGGCGGTGGTGAGGGCTTCGAGAGAGGGCTCTGCCGTGGGCACGGTGCGGAGGGTGTTGACGGCGAGGGTGGATGCTTCGGCGCCGTGGGGACCGGCTCCGTCTGCTACGGCGAGGAGCGTGCTTGCTGCGTACGCAAAGTCCTGGTTGGTTTCGCGGACCTTGCCGATCTCGCAGCCGGTGGCGAAGCGCAGGCCGAGGGTGGGGTTGGTGTCGGGCATGGGGGCTCCTTTGCCGGTGAGGTAGTCGGTGAGGAACGTCGCGAGGCGGGATCGGGCGGCCAGCTCGGCCTCGGCTTCGGCCATGAACGTGGCGATTGCCGCGGCGGCCTCCGCTGCGGGCAGCGAGCAGACGGAGCGGATCCGGGCGAGGGGCATGTCGAGGCGGCGGAGCCAGGCCACCAGGCGGGCGCGGTCGAGCTGGGCCGGGTCGTAGTAGCGGTAGCCGGTGTCCGCGTCGACGGCGGCCGGTGGGAGCAGGCCGAGCTCGTCGTAGAGGCGCAGCGCTTTCGGTGACAACCGCGCTGCCCGCGCGAAGGCCCCGATGGTCACCAACCGCATGTGCAACCGCCCCCTTGTGAAGAACCGATGGGGACAGCCTCCCGTCTCCCCTTAGGGGAGGGTCAAGGTTCGACCCCGAGAGGAGGGTCACGCACCCGGGGGAGGTTTCAGATACGCCGATCGGCTGGATTCGTTCGCAGTGCCATAGGGGACGGCAGACATCGATGTCATACTGCTGTCCCTGTGCCAATAACCATCGCTGCAGAATCCGGAGCACCATGTCCGCATCCCGGCCCGCCGAGGGGTCCTTCGACGCGGCGGCCGGGCGCCGGCCCACGCTGACGCAGGTCGCCGCGCTGGCGGGCGTCAGTCTGAAGACCGCTTCCCGGGCGTTGAACGACGAGCCGAACGTTGCCGAGGCGACCGGGCGCCGGGTTCGTGAGGCCGCGGACCGGTTGGGTTACCGGCTCAACGGCATCGCTCGTGAGCTGCGTCGCGGCGCTACTTCCGCGCTGGTCGGGTTGATCAGCGGCGATCTGACCAACCCGTTCTACTCCGCGGTGGCCAGCGGGATCGAGCGCGAGCTACGTCAGCACGGCCTGCAGCTGGTGACGGCGAACAACGACGAGGACGCCGAGCTCGAGCAGTCGCTGGTCGACGCGTTCCTGCAGCGCCGGGTGCGGGCTCTGCTCGTGGTGCCCAGCGGGGAGCACCACGATTACCTGGCGATCGAGGGTAATCGCGGGGTGCCCTTTGTCTTCCTGGACCGCCCGCCGGATGAGGCGACGGCCGACGCCGTGCTGATCGACAACGTCGGCGGTGCGCGGGCGGCGGCGGAACACCTGCTGGCCGGTGGGCATCGGCGGATCGCGCTGGTGGCCGATCTCGCGCGGATGGCGCCGCAGCGGGCGCGGATCGACAGCTTCGTGGCGGCGATGAAGGCGGCGGGTAACGAGGAGTGGGAGCCGTACCTGCGTACTGATGTGCATGATGTGCGGCGTGCGGAGGAGACCGTCCGGGAGTTGCTGGAGCTGGAGCCGCGCCCGACCGCGTTGTTCACCACCAACAACCGGCTGACGACCGGGGCCCTGCGGGCGCTGCGCGGGCACACGGATCCACCGGCGCTGGTGGGTTTTGACGATTTTGACCTGGCCGATGTGATCGGTGCGACCGTCGTGGCGCACGATTCGGTCGCCATGGGCCGGGAAGCGGCGCGGCTGGCTCATGAGCGGATCAGCGGGTTCCGTGGCCCCGCACGCACAGTAACCATCTCGACAACGGTGATCCCACGTGGCAGCGGAGAACGTCCCCCCAGATAAAGCAGCCGAACTGTGCCCGCACCGTTGCAGATCATGACCCCTGGGGCCGCTAGCTTTCGAGCAATGGACGAGAGGTCGCTCAACTCGGTGGACGCGCAGGCGCTTGCCGAGCAGAGACCGGATACGGACGCCCGGGACAATGCGGGCGGCTGGGTAGGGCTGATCACCCTGCTCTGGATCACGGTGGTGCCGGTGCTCGGAATCATGGGTTTCTTCCGAAGTCTGAATTTCGGCGGGACTGAGCCCCGCGCCGACGGTCAGTGGATGTTGAACTCAGCCGTCGTCCTGCTGGTGGCGCTGCCCGCATTGGCTACCGGCGTCGCACTCTGGGGTAATAAGCCGGTTCTCGCCGCGTTCTACGGCGTGATCACCGCCGCGATTGTCGTGCTGGGGCTGGTTTCCGCCATGGCCAATCAGGGAAACAGGGCCGACCAGGGAAATGCGCCGGACAGGGGCAATTCCCGGGGCTGCGTGACCATGAGCGGCGGCACCAATACCTGTCCCGGTGGCTGACCGTACTTCGCCGCGCACACCACGACGAACTCCTTTAAGGTGCTTTTGTGACGCTTGAGATAGAGCGGCCCGTTGAACGACCCGCCGATCCGGTGAGACCTGCCCCGCTGCGCCGGACCGCCCAGGAGATGCACGCCGACCGTCAGGCGGCCGCCCGCCGCATCCAGGCGGCGCTGCACATCGCGGTCGTCACCCTGGCGTGGCTGGTCAGCGTGCCGTTCCTGGTCGGCTGGGGTGTGCTCGGCACGCAGCGCGAGGACGGCGTGCTCCTCTTCGCCGCGCTGCTCGCCGTGGTGCTGCCGTTCACCGGGGCCGCCATCGCCACCCGTAACGGTCTGTATTTCACCGGCGGGTGTTTTGCGGTGCTGACTCTGGCGATGGTGGTTCCCGCGATCAGCGTGGTGCAGGCAGGATGAGGCGATGGTTGCCGAGAAAGAAGAGCGCGACGGCGTACCGCTGACCAACCTGGACCAGGAGCTCTTTCCTGAGGCCGGGGTCAGCAAGCGCGAGCTGGTCGACTATCTCGACGCGGTCCGCGACCGGATCATCCCGGTGCTGCGGGACCGGCCGCTGTCCGTGATCCGGCTGCTGCGCGGCCAGGACCAGTTCATGCAGAAGAATCTGCCGAAATACACGCCGGAGTGGGTGCCGCGGACCAAGGTCTGGGCGGAGGCGTCGCACCGCGAGGTTCTCTACGCGCTCTGCAACGACCGGCGCACGCTGCTGTGGTTCGGTAATCAGCGGGCGATCGAATATCACCCGACGTTGATGACGGCGACGGACCGTGACCATCCGACCCATTTGATCATGGATCTCGATCCGCCCGAGGGCAGCGGCTTCGACGTGGTGGTCGCGGCTGCCCTACTGGTGCGCAGGGCGCTCAACGACGTGGGCCTGGACGGCGCGGTGAAGACGAGCGGTTCCAAGGGTGTGCACATTTTCGTCCCGCTCGACGGCGCCGCGGAGACCGTTGATGTCGCGGCGGCGACGCGGGCGGTGGCCGTCCGCGCCGAACGCCTCGATCCCGAGCTGGCGACGACCGCTTTCATCCGCGATGATCGGCACGGCAAGGTCTTCCTCGACGCGACGCGGTCCGGTGGTGCGAGCGTCGTCGCTGCCTACAGCCCGCGGGTCCGGCCAGGACTTCCGGTCTCGTTCCCGGTCGGATGGGACCGGCTTCCGGAGATCACTCCCGCCGATTTCACCGTACGCTCAACGCCCGCGATTCTCGCCGACACTGACCCGTGGTCCGACTCGATGCCCGCCCCGCAGCAGCTGGACAGTGGGCTCGTGGCGGAGGGGCACACGATCCCCGTGGCCCGGGTCGCGGCGATGCACGAGGGCAAGCGTCGCGCCCGGGCGAAACGGTCAGCCGGCGAGGGCGACGTCAGCGGGTGACGCCGGGAGGTCCCGCCGGCCGCGGAACGGGCCGAGGAGGAGGATCAGTCCGCTCACGGCGTACCCCAAGGTCATGATGGTGATTGCTGTCCGGACGCCGAAGGCGCTCGCGACCGCCCCGCCCAGAACGGCCCCCACCGGGATCGCGCCGAGGTTGACGAACTGCATGCCGGTCACGACCCGGGCGAGCAGGTGGGGCGGGCAGTAGGCCTGCCGGAAGCTGCCCGCGAGAACGTTCCCCGCGACCACCCCGAACACCATGACGATCATGCCGACGACATAGATGGCCAGTCCGGCACCGGGCCGGGTGAGGGGCACCAGCGTCGCGGCTACCCCCGCAAGCGTCTTGCAGCCGACCATCGTGCGCGCCGCGCCGAACCGGCGGGCGAGAACCGGCGCGGCGGCCGCGGCACCGACCCCACCGACCGCGGTGATCGCCATCAGCAGGCCGACCCCGGTGGTGCCCAGCCCGATCTCCCGCACGAGAAAGACGATGAGCAGCGCGTTCATACCGGTCAGGACCAGGTTGGCCGTCGCGCCGTGGATCGTGAGGTTGCGCAGGTAGCGGTCGCGGGCCAGCCAGCGGATCCCGGCCGCGATGTCCTTGCGGATGCTCTCGCGCTGCTCAGGCCGCTCCGGCCGCGTCTCCGGCCTGCGGATCCGCCAGATGAAGAAGGCGGAGACCAGGAAACTGACGGCATCGGCGACCAGGGCGGTGGCCGCTGTCACTGCTGCTATGAGTACGCCACCCAGCGCCGGACCTGCAACCTGCGCCGTCGACTCCGTCCCCTGCAGAATCGAGTTCGCACCGACCAGCCGGTCCTTGTCGAACATCGCCGGCAGATACGCGGTCCACGCCACGGTGAAGAACACCGACGCACAGCCGAGCAGCATCTCCACCACGATGAGCTGGCCAACGGTCAGGACGCCGAGCCACGCGGCGATCGGCACGCTGATCACCACGACCGCGGCCAGCAGGTCGCTGACCAGCATCACCGGGCGCCGGGCGATGCGGTCGATCCACGCGCCGGCCGGCAGCCCGATCAGCAGCCACGGCAGCCAGACCGCGGCGGTCAGCAGGCTGACCAGGAAAGCGCTCGCATCCAGCACCTGCACGGCGATCAGCGGAGTCGCGATGCTCGCGATCGAGCTGCCGAACTTGCTGACCGTCATGCCCGCCCAGAGATGGCGGAACGCCGAATCCTTCAGTACGCCCTGGCTGGCTGCCTTGCCCTCGGCCCGGCTCCCGGCCCTGCCATCGGCCTTGTTCTCGGCCCGGCTCTCGGCTTCGTTCTCGGCCGTTGTGGTCATGGCCGGCCCGGGAAGCCGCGGCCGATGACGAAGACCGGTTCGCGATCCTCGGCCGGCGGGCGGCCGGCGAAGCGGTTGATCACCTGCTGGATCTCGTCGCCCAGTTCGGCCAGCTCGGCCGGGCTGAGATTCAGGAAGCCATCGGTGGAGAAGGCACTCGACGTCCACGGTTCCTCCCTCGAAGCGGGGCTGCCGAGCCAGGTCTTGATCAGGTCGACCTGCCGTTGCAGACCCATCGCCATGGCGGCGTCCGCGGTGGCCAGGTCGGCGGCGTCACCGGCGAAGTCGGCGAGCTGCCAGCTGATGCTGCGGTCCGGCATCCGCCACCAGTGCTCCTTGCGGTTGCGGGCGAGCTCGGGGGCTTCTTCGATGAGCCCGGCCTCGGCGAGAACCCGCAGGTGGTGGCTGACATTGGCCACGGCCTGGCCGGTGACGCGGGCCAGCACGCTCGGCATCGACGGCCCGTCGACGCGCAGCACGTCGAGCAGTCTGCGGCGTACGGGGTGAGCGACCGCCTTGAGCACGGCGGCGTCCTTGATCTGTGCCATGACCCCACCATGGCACGGTTAACAAACGTTGCGCAAGAGCTCTTTACTAAACGCCGTCCCATTCGAAGACGTTGCAGAACAGTTGTGCCTGCTCGATCGCGTCGTCGAGGGCGTGGTGGGTGTGCGGGTTGTCGCCGAGGAGGTGCCGCGGCATCGAGCGCTTGCCCACGCCGCGGATCGGCCGGTGAGCCTTCTGTGCGAACAGTGTCTTCAGGTCGAGATGAGCCGAGTGCCCGAACGGGGAGCCGCCGGTGAAACGCACCTGGTACCAGTACGTGAACATCCAGTCGAAGCCGAGCGGATAACCCACGAACACAGGCCGGGCCTGGTGCTTCCCGGCCATCTCGGCCAGCCACGCCACGTTCTCGGCCATCGCCAGGGCCGGGGCGGCACCGGTCCGTGCGAGCGCCGCCCGATCGAGCCCGCTGACCGCGAGCGCCTCCGGAATGAAGTCGGGCGATATGGGCTGCAGCTCCCGATAGAAGGTGTCACCCTCCAGCCGGTTGAACGTTGTCCCGTCGAACGTCGCGGCGACGGCCATGCCGAAGGACAGCATCGAGTACGGGCCGGGGATCGGCCCGTCCGCCTCGATGTCGGTGGAGATGTAGAGATCGGTCGGCACGCGGCGAGCCTAGGGCCGCTCGTGCGCGTGAGAAAGGTGTTTCACCCGGACGATTACCCGCTCATCCGGGCTACACAACACCGTCACAGGTCACCCACAGTCGCCGTCGCTTTGCTTGTCGCATCCGTTCCCGAGGTTTTTGAGGAGAGGCCACACCGATGCAGGAACCAGAAGACAACGCCGCGTACGTGCGAAGGGTCCACGACAAGGGACTGCGCTTCGACCTGCGGACCATGTCGCGTCGCCGGCTGCTCGCCGGGCTCGGCGGCATGGGGACGCTGGCTCTGGTCGCAGCGTGCGGTGACGACTCGACCTCGACCTCCGGCGCTTCCTCGTCCGCTTCCTCCGCTGCGAGCGGGTCGGCCACCGAGGTGGAGTCCGAGACGGCCGGCCCCTACCCCGCGGACGGCTCGAACGGGCCGGACGTGCGCACCCTCGACGGCATCGTGCGCAAGGACATCCGCACGTCCTTCGGCGACGCGAGCGGGACCGCGGAGGGAGTGCCTCTCGAATTCTCCCTGGTGGTGAAGGACCTGAACGGCGCAGCGGTCACCGGTGCCGCGGTCTACGCCTGGCACTGCGACCGGGACGGCAACTATTCGCTCTACTCGCAGGGCATCACCGACCAGAACTACCTGCGCGGCATCCAGGAGACGGACGACACCGGCACGGTGACGTTCACCAGCATCTTCCCGGCGTGCTACTCGGGCCGCTGGCCGCACATCCACTTCGAGGTCTACTCCTCGGTGGCGAACGCCACGAGCGGCGACGGCCCCATCGTGAAGACGTCCCAGATCGCCATCCCCGAGGACGTCGCCGACGTCGTCTACAAGACGGACGGTTACAGCAAGAGCGTCACCAACATGAGCCAGGTGACGCTGGCGACGGACAACGTCTTCGGCGACGACTCCGCAGCAACCGAGCTCGCCACCGTCACTGGAAGCGTGGACGCCGGCTACAAGGCGACCCTCGCGATCGCGGTCGACCCGTCCGGTGAGGAGACCGGAGGCGGAGCTGCCCCCAGCGGAGGCGGTGGGACCCCGCCGTCCGGAGCCCCGGGAGGCGGCGGCGCTCCCGGAGGCACCCCACCGTCCGGCGCTCCTGGAGGTGGGGGCGCTCCCGGTGGCACCCCGCTTTCGGGCGCTCCCGCTGCGACTTCCTGACCCCCGTTCCGCGGCCGGCCGGGCACGTAGCGTCCCGGCCAGCCGCGCCACGATCTCCACGATCGCTGCCCAGACGGTTCCTCGGAAGATCACCGGAGCGCGCGGAAGCATGCCCGGACCTCCTCGACGAAAAGCTGCGGCTGCTCGAACGCGGCGAAGTGCCCGCCGCGTTCGGGCTCGCTCCAGTAGCGGATGTCGGTGAAGCGCCGCTGCGCCCAGCGCCGGGACGGCCGGGGATTCTCCTTCGGGAAGATCGTGCAGCCGGTCGGCACCGCTACCTCGTCGGAGGTGCCCACCCGGAACCGCGCCTGGACGTCCCGGAAGCTCTCCGCGTAGAGCCGCGCCGCGGACGCACCCGTGCCCGGCAGCCAATAGAGCATCAGGTTGTCGAGCAGGTCGTCGTCGGTGAGCGTGTCGCCGTCGGTCCACGCCTCGAACTTCTCCACGATCCACGCGCACAGGGCGGCGGGGGAGTCGGTCAGGGCGTACCCGATGGTCTGGGGTCTGGTCGTCTGTTGCAGTGAGTAGGCGTCGCCGTCCTGGCCGGCGGTTTCGAGGTCGTCGAGTGCTGCCCGCTCGGCCGTGGTGATCTCGCCGAACGTTGCCGGATCCGGTGCGACCAGCGGTGGGATGAGGTGCAGACCGATGATCTTCTCGGGTGCCTGCTGGGCGATGCTGGTGCTGATGCTTGTCCCCCAGTCGTGCCCGGACGCGCCGAATCGGTCGTAGCCGAGCCGCGTCATCAAGGTGATCCACGCGCGGGCGATGCGCTCGACCGTCCAGCCCGTGGTCGCCGGCTTGTCGCTGAAGCCATACCCCGGCAGGGACGGGCACACCACGTGGAAGTCCCTGGTGAGCGGCGCGACAACCCGGGCGAACTCGACGATCGATCCGGGCCAGCCGTGCGTCAGGATCAGCGGGGTGGCGTCCGGGTCGGGCGAGGGCGCGTGCACGAAATGGATGCCGAGCCCGTCGATCTCCGTCCGGAACTGCGGCAGCTCGTTGAGCCGGGCCTCCGTCGCCCGCCAGTCGTAGCCGTCGGCCCAATATGCGCACAGGCTGCGCATTCGCTCCAACGGGACACCTTGCGCCCAGCCCTCGGCGGTGGCGGGCTCCGGCCATCTCGTGCGCCGGAGCCGCTCGCGCAGGTCGGCCAGCTCGTCATCGCCCGCCCGGATCGTGAACGGTGTGATCATGACGGTGGCCCCGCGGCGATCCGCTCCCGGATCTGCCGCATCCGCTCGGTGCCATGGTGCGGCATCTCCCAGCGCGTCTCCATCCACCACGTGCAGCCGGCCTCGGCCCACGGCGCGACCTGCTCCCGCGCGGCGATCGGGTCATCGGCCGGAGTCTCGCCCTCGGTGAGAATCTCCAGCCCCTGCGGCGCGCCGCGGTCGGTGAACCAGGCGCGCATGTCTCGTACATCATCGGGGGTTTTCAGGCCCTGCGGGATGACGCCGTCGCACCTCAGCGCGCGCCGCAGGGACTTTGGTCGTGGCCAGGCCGCGACGACCCAGATCGGCACCCGCTCCTGCACCGGCCCGCCCACCTCGGCCAGGTCGTCACGCTCGACCTCGTAGTCGTAGTGCGGCCCGTGGTAGCTGGTGCCTCCCGCCCACAGCGTGCGGATCAGGTCGATGCCGTCGTCGAGCATCGCGGCGCGCTCGCGCAGATCGATGACCTCGCTGGTCAGCGGCAGATCGGTCGTCACCGCGCCCACGCCGACACCCAGGATCGCGCGACCGCCGGAGAGCTGGTCGACCGTGGCGACCTGACTCGCGACCTTCCAGGGGCGCCGCCATGGCAGCGGTGTCAGGATCGTGCCGAGCCGGATGCGGCTCGTGCGCACTGCCATGGCCGCGAGCAGGCTCCACGCGTCCACTCCGGACGCCGCCTCCCACACGAAGACGCCGTCCCACCCGGCCTGTTCGGCCAGGATTGCTTGATCAAGCTGCTCAGGCCCGGTCCCGCCGGGCAGAATCACCCCGTGTCTCATGCCCGGGGACGCTAGGCCGGGGGTACGACATTTTTTCAGACGCGGGCCGCGGCCACGGCTTCCTGCAGGCCACGAGCTGCCAGCCGGTCGGCCCGCTCGTTCTCGGGGTGCCCGGCGTGGCCCTTCACCCAGTGCCACTGCACGTCATGACGGCGCACGGCCGCGTCGAGGAGCTGCCAGAGGTCGACGTTCTTCACCGGCTGCTTCGCCGAGGTCTGCCAGCCGTTGGCCTTCCAGCGTGGCAGCCACTTCGTGATGCCGTCCCGTACGTAGATGCTGTCCGTATAGAGCATCACCGTCAGAGGCGCGCGGTTGAGGCTCTCGAGAGCACGGATGGGGGCCATTAGTTCCATGCGGTTGTTGGTCGTCTGGCCGGCCTCACCGCCGCAGAGATCCTTCTCGCTGGTGCCCCAGCGCAGCACCGCACCCCAGCCACCGGGTCCGGGGTTGGGCACGCATGCGCCATCCGTGTAGATCTCCACCGCACTGACCGGACTCATGGCGGGAAACCCTACAAGGCGGGCAGTGTCAGGCCGCCGACCCGGTGACCTGCGTGACGTTGCAGGTCCCGGGGGGAACCGTTGCCGGATCGGCGGCCTGCCCCCGCAGACTCATTTCCGAGAGCGTCACCATGTGCTTGGGAGCGCTCCCATGACTGAGCATACCGGCAAACAGCGGTCTGGGCCACACCCCGGGGGTTCCCCGCGAAGTGCCAAGTACAGTTCGGGCATGCTTGAGAACGCCGTCGAGGTGCGGGACGTCGTCGTCAAGTACGGCGAGGTCACAGCCGTTGACGGAGTGTCACTTTCCGTCCCGCGCGGTTCGATCCTTGCCCTGCTCGGCAACAACGGCGCCGGAAAGACAAG
Organism: Winogradskya humida; assembly: GCF_016862215.1. Classification (GTDB taxonomy): domain Bacteria; phylum Actinomycetota; class Actinomycetes; order Mycobacteriales; family Micromonosporaceae; genus Actinoplanes; species Actinoplanes humidus. Next base: position 68,588 of record NZ_BOMN01000064.1, on the reverse strand, counting down.
CCTGCTCCAGGTCTGCGAGGGTTTCCGCGGCCCGGACGGCGGTTCCGCGCGGGTGCTCGGCCTCGATCCGATAGCCGATCACGACGACCTCATGCCGCGGCTCGGCATCATGCTGCAGTCCGGCGGCGTCTATCCCTGGGCCACCGCAGGGGAGATCCTCCAGCTCTTCGCGTCGTACGCAGCCAATCCGCTCGATGTGGACATGCTGCTCGATCGCCTGGGCCTGCGGAAGTTCGCCAAGACCCGGTTCCGTCGGCTCTCCGGCGGCGAGCAGCAGCGGCTCTCCCTCGCCGTCGCGCTCGTCGGCCGCCCCGAGCTGGTCTTCCTCGACGAGCCGACGGCCGGCATGGACGTCGGCGCCCGGCAGACCACGTGGGAGCTCGTCGACAGCCTGCGCGCCGACGGCGTCTCGGTATTGCTCACCACCCACCTGCTCGACGAGGCCGAAAGCCTCGCGGACCAAGTGGTAATCATGGACAACGGCACCGTCGCGGCAACCGGCACGCCCGCCGAGCTCACGGCCGCTGCCGGCATCGACCTCCTGCAGGTGCGAGCTGAGCCCGGCCTCGCCATCGCGCCGCTCGCCGCCCAACTCGACGCCAAAGTGACTGAGGAAGGCCCCGGCGAGTATGCGATCGCCGGCACCCTCGACACGGAGTCGCTCGCCGAGGTGCTGGCCTGGTTCGCACGGGCCGGGGCGCAGGTCACCGCGGTCAACACCCGCCGCCGCACGCTCGAAGACGTCTACCTGGCCCTGACCGCGGGAGCGACCCGATGACAACCGGAACCTTCACCCCGTCGCCGGGTCGCGCTCCGATGCGCGCCATCCTCAAGAGTCAGGTACGCATGGAGCTCGTGCTCACCGCCCGCCGCGGCGAGGCCGTCGTGCTGGCCATGGGCGTGCCGCTGCTCGTGCTGCTGGGCGCCGGTCTCACCGAGGCCACCAACGTGCCCACCGACGACCGGCTCGGCTACGTGGTGCCCGGTGTGCTCGCTCTGACGGTGATGTCCACGGCGTTCACCGGGCAGGCGATCACTACCGGTTATGAGCGCAGTTACGGCGTGTTGAAAAGGCTCGGTGCCTCGCCGCTCACCCGCCCCGGCCTGCTCTTCTCGAAGACCGCAGCGATCCTGTGCCTGGTCGGCATCCAGATCCTCGCGCTGGCGCTGGTCGGCGTGGCCGTCGGCTGGCGTCCCGATTTCTCGCAGGTGCTGCCCGCCGTCGGGGTCACGGTGCTGGCGACCGCCGCCTACTGCGGGTTCGCCCTGCTCATCGCCAGTCTGCTGCGCCCGGAGACGGTGACCGCGGGGGCGACGCTGATCTACGTGCTGATGCTGGCCGCCGGTGGCATCATGTTCGCCGCTCCCGATCTGGGCACGGCGGGATATTTCGTGCTCCCGCTGGCCGCGCACGCCCAGGCGCTGCGTGACACGCTCACGGACGGCACCGCGGTGCCGGGTTCGATCTGGCTCAGCCTCACGCTCTGGGCCGCCATCGCGCTGACGCTGGCCGCCCGCAAGTTCCGCTGGGAGTAGTCACGCCGCTGTCCACCGAACGGTGGACAGCGGTTGACCGTCACTCGGTCGTCCCGCGAAACGGCCCGGCCCGGCAGGCTCAATGGCATGACCGCGATAAATGTCAGGGGCCTCCGGAAGACCTACGGATCCCACCGCGCCGTCGATGGTCTTGACCTCGATGTCGAGGTCGGCGAAGTGTTCGCCCTGCTCGGGCCCAACGGGGCCGGCAAGACCACCACCGTCGAGATTCTCGAGGGGCACCGCCGCCGCACCTCCGGCGAGGTCACCGTGCTCGGCCTCGACCCCGGGCACGCCGACCGGCACTGGCGGGCGCGCATCGGCATCGTGCTGCAGTCCACAGCCGACGCGGCCGATCTCACCGTGCACGAGATCGTGCGGCATATCGGTGGCTGCTACCCCAACCCCCGCGGGGTCGCCGAGGTCATCGATCTCGTCGGCCTCACCGACAAGGCCAAGGCCAAGGTCCGCACTCTCTCCGGCGGCCAGCGCCGCCGGCTCGACGTCGCGCTCGGGATCGTCGGGCGCCCCGAGATTGTTTTTCTCGACGAGCCCACCACCGGTTTCGACCCCGAGGCGCGACGGCAGTTCTGGGATCTCATCCGCAGGCTCTCCGCCGAGGGCACCACGATCCTGCTGACCACGCACTATCTGGACGAGGCCGAGGCGCTCGCCGATCGGCTCGCCGTCATCGCCGACGGTGCCATCGTGGCCGAGGGGACGCCCGCGACGCTCGGCGGCCGGGCCACCGCGGAGGCCGTGGTGAGCTGGTCCGGCGGTCACCGCGAGCACGCGGCCGACCCGGTCGCCCTGATCATGCGGCTGGTCGCGGAGGGTGCCGATCTCGCCGGCCTGACCGTCACCCGTCCCACGCTGGAGGACACCTATCTCGCCCTGATCGGAGAAGCCCGATGACCACGACGTCTCTCGCACCCGCGGTGAGCACCCTGACGATCGGTGTCCGGCGCGGCGGGATCGAGCTCCTGCAGTTCATGCGGGACAAAACCTCGCTCATCTTCACGTTCTTCTTCCCCGCGATGTTGCTGCTGCTCTTCGGGGCGATCTTCACCGACAGCTACGACCTGCCCGGGCTCAGCGCGGCCCAGGTGTTCACCTCCAGCATGATCGCCTACGGGGTGATCTCGACCTCGTTCATCACGATGGGCGTCGGCATCGCGACCGATCGGGAGGACGGCACGCTCAAGCGGCTGCGTGGCACACCGGTTACCGCCACCGCCTACTTCCTGGGCAAGCTGATCCTGGTGGCAGCACTGACCGCGGGGGAGGTCGTGGTGCTGCTCGCGGTCGGGGTGCTCGTCTTCGATATGCCACTGCCGTCCGAGGCGGGCCGCTGGGTGACCTTCGCGTGGCTGTTCGTGCTGAGCGTGACGTCCTGTGGCCTGCTCGGCATCGCCGCCAGCGCCCTGGTCCGCAACTCCCGCACGGCCGGCGCGGTGCTCAACGTCCCGGTCGTCGCCCTGCAGTTTCTCTCCGGTGTCTTCATCCACCCGATCACCCAGCTGCCCGACTGGATGATCACCTTCGCGTCGGTCTTCCCGGTCAAGTGGATGGCTCAGGGCTTCCGCTCGGTCTTCCTGCCGGACGCCGCCACCACTTTCGAAGCGGGGGGTGCCTGGGAGCACGGGCGCATCGCCTTGGTTCTCGGTGCCTGGTGTGTGGTCGGATTGGTGCTGTGCCTGACCACGTTCCGCTGGACGAGCCGACGCGACTGATGCCTCAAGGATTCTGGGACCTCTTCTTCGGGGTGGTGCTGGTCGGCGTGGGCGTGACGGTGGCCTTCGAACGAGGCCCCGACACCGCCTACGCGGAGCTGGCGATCGTGGCCATCGCCGGTCTCTACGGGCTCTGGGGGCGTCGCCTGGTGCGTGCGGGGCGCTCGGCCGTCTGGTATGCGGCAGCGATCGTGCTCGCGTTCGCGGCCGGCTCGTATGCGGTCGGGACCGTCAACTATGTGCTGTTCGCGGTCTGCCCGATGATGTTCCTGATCCTGGAACTGCGCCAGGCGATCATCGCCGTGGTCGCCGCCAACCTCGTACCGATCCTCGCCGGCTACGTCCGCGGCGGCCAGGACCACGAGTTCGTCACGGTGTACGGCCCGATCTTCGTCATGACCACCGTGGTTTCCGCCGGTTTCGGTCTGTTCATCAACAGGATCATCGGGGAGAGCCAGGAGCGGGCCCAGCTCATCACCGAGCTTGAGAACAGCCGCGCCGAAGTCGGCCGGCTCTCGCACGAGGCGGGCGTCGCCGCGGAGCGCACCCGCCTGGCCGGCGAGATCCACGACACGCTCGCCCAGGGCTTCACCAGCATCATCACGTTGCTGCAGGCCGCCGACCCGAAGCTCGCCGACGAACGGCTGCGACTGGCCGTCGAGACGGCGAAGGAGAACCTGGCCGAGTCCCGTGCCCTGGTCGCGGCCCTGACGCCCTCCGCCCTGGGCACGGACTCGCTGCCCGACGCGCTGCGCCGTCAGGTCACCCGGGCAGCGACGAGCGGCACCCCCGCCACCGCGACGTTCCGCACGACCGGGGAGCCCCGCCACCTGCCGACCGCGCTCGAGGTCGTGCTGCTGCGGACGACGCAGGAAGCCCTCACCAACATCCGCCGGCATGCCGAAGCGACCGAGGTGACAGTGGTGCTCGCGTATGCCGTGGGCCAGGTCCGGCTGACCGTTCGCGACAACGGTTGCGGGTTCACCGGCGGGGATTCACCCGGGTTCGGTCTCAACGGAATGCGGTCCAGAGCCGAACAGGCCGGCGGCACGCTGTCCGTGCGGAGCGCCCCGGGCCAGGGAACCACGGTCGAATTGGAGGTCCCGGCATGATCCGGATCCTGCTGGTGGACGATCACCCCGTGGTCCGGCACGGGCTGCGGGGGATGTTGGAGATCGAGGCCGACCTGAACGTGGTCGGGGAAGCTTCCTCGGGTGCCGAGGGTGTCGCCCTCGCCGTGCAGCTGCGGCCCGACATCGTGCTGATGGATCTGCGGATGCCGGGTGGGGACGGGGTCGAGGCGACCGGTGCGATTCTGGGGCGGGTGCCGGGCGTGCGGGTGCTGGTGCTCACGACCTACGAGTCGGACCGCGACATCCTGCGCGCGATCGAGGCCGGTGCCGGGGGTTACCTGCTGAAGGACACGACCCCGGCCGACCTGGCGACGGCGGTCCGGGCCGCAGCTCGGGGCGAAATGGTGCTCGCGCCGAGCGTCGCCTCCACGCTGGTGCGGCAGGTTCGCAGTCCTGCCGTGCCGAGCCTGTCGGCGCGGGAAGCGGAGGTGCTGCGGCTGGTGGCCCGCGGGGCGACCAACTCCGACATCGGGCGCGAGCTGGGCATCTCCGAGGCGACGGTCAAAACGCACCTGCTCCGGGCCTTCAACAAATTGGGCGTCGACGATCGCACCGCCGCCGTCACCAGGGCCATGGAGCTCGGAATGCTCTGACGAGCATCCACAGGAAGCGCTCAGCAGGGCCACAGGGCTGAGAGAGGTTACCCCCGCACATTGGTTGAGTCGTCAACAAAGAGGGAGGCGATCCGATGGACCGGGACAAGGCACTACGCCGCACCACCGCGATCACAGGGGCGCTCGTGGCAGCCGGCATTGCCGGCACGCTGGCAGCGGGGGTGGCGGCCCATGCCGCGACCACCTCAGGTAGCAGCACTTCCACCAGCACGGACACCTCCACCACGACCTCCGACAGCACCGGCTCCGACAGCACCGGCTCCGACAGCACCGGCTCCGACAGCACCGGCTCCAGCAGCAGCGACAGTTCGAGCAGTGACAGCAGCTCCAGCAGCTCCAGCGGTTCGAGCAGCGACAGTTCGAGCAGCGATTCGCCGCAGCTCTCCAGCGGGGGCAGCGACTCCGGGCAATCGACGTCGGGAGGTTCCTGAGATGCCGTTGATCGAGACGCTTCCGGTCGGCGCCGACACCGCGCAGTGGTCCGTCTGGGGCACCACCGCGCGGATCGTGGTCACCGACCCCGCCGCTGTCGAGGACGCCGCAGCCCTGGTCCGTGCCGAGCTCGCCGCCGTCGACGCCGCGTGCAGCCGATTCCGGCCCGACTCCGAGCTGCGCAACGCCTGCCGGTCCCGGGGGCTGCCAGTGACCGTCAGCCCGCTGCTGGCCGACCTCGTGGCCGCCGCCCTGGACGCCGCGCGCCAGACCGGCGGGGATGTCGACCCGACCGTTGGCGGCGCTCTGTGCGGGCTCGGCTACGACCGGGACTTCGCTGCGATCACCGGGCGGCAGGTCGCCCCCGCCGTCCGCGTCTTCGCCACGCCCGACTGGCGCAGCGTCTGGCTCGACGGAGAGTTGCTGACCGTTCCGGACGGCGTCCTTCTGGACCTCGGCGCCACCGCGAAAGCCGCCGCCGCGGATCGGGCCGCTGCCCGGGTGGCTGTGCAGCTCGGGGTTGGGGTCATGGTTGCTCTCGGCGGGGACATCGCCACCGCCGGGCCCGCGCAGGACGGCGGATGGCGGGTGCTCGTGCAGGACCGGCCCGGCGACCCGAGCTGCGTGATCCGGCTCCCGGCCGGCGCCGCGCTCGCCACGTCCAGCACGGCCGGCCGCGTCTGGGGCCGTCCCGGCGAGCAGCTGCACCACATCCTCGACCCACGGACCGGGCTTCCGGTGCGCCCGGTCTGGCGTACGGTCTCGGTCGCCGCGTTCTCGTGCCTGCGAGCCAACACGCTGAGCACTGCGGCGATCGTCCGCGGGCACGGGGCGGTCGACCTGCTCGGGAGTGTCCCGTCGCGGCTCGTCACCCCGGGCCTGGACGAGACGCGGCTGGGCGGGTGGCCGCAATGACCGACGCCCTCTGGTACTTCGGACGCGGCACCGGGCTGGTCTCGCTCGTCCTGCTCTCCATCGTGGTCGCTCTGGGCATCGGCGCACGCTCCGGGCAGCCCGCGTTCGGCCTGCCCCGCTTCGCCGTCAACCTCCTGCACCGCAATGCCGCGCTGCTCGCGGTGGTCTTTCTCGTCGGACATGTGGTCAGCCTCTACTTCGACCCATACGCGCAACTGCGCTTCTTCGACCTCCTCGTGCCCTTCGCCGGCACCTATCGCCCGCTCTGGCTGGGCCTGGGCACCCTAGCCTTCGACCTGATCATCGCGCTGATCGTGACCAGCCTCCTGCGCCAACGGCTGGGCGCCCGCGCCTGGCGTGCGGTGCACTGGCTCGCCTACCTGTGCTGGCCCATCGCGGTCCTGCACGGCCTGCAGACCGGCACGGACGGCGGCACCTGGTGGCTGCGCACAGTCACCGCCATCTCTGTCGCCTTTGTCCTCGCCGCCCTGACCTGGCGCCTCACCCCAGCCTTCAACCCCCACCCCACCCGAGCTCCCCGCCGCCGCCCAACCCCCGACCCCACCCACGCCGAGCAGGCCTACTCCGAGCGCATCCGGGCTGGTCAGGCCGAGCGGGTCCGTGCTGGGCAGGGTCGGGCCGGGAAGGTTCAAGCCGGGCAGGGCCAGGCCGAGCGGGTCCGGGCTGGGCAGGGTCGGGCTGGGCAGGTTCAAGCTGGGCGGGGTCAGGCCGAGCGGGTTCAAGCTGGGCGGGGTCAGGCCGAGCGGGTTCAAGCTGGGCGGGTCCACGTCGGGCCGGTCCGAGCTGGGCAGGGGCAGGGCCAGGCCGAGCAGGTCAGGTCCGGGCAGGTCAGGTCCGAGCAGGTTCAAGCTGGGCAGGTCCACGTCGGGCCGGTCCGAGCTGGGCAGGGCCAGGGCCAGGGCCAAGCCGATCAAGTCAGGTCCGGGCAGGTCCGTGACGGGCAGGTCCGTGACGGGCAGGTCGGCGACGGTCAGAGCCGGCGTCATGAAAGCCGTGCTGGGCAGGGGCGTGCTGCGGGTGGGCTGTCGGAGCAGGGGCGTTCCAGCTTCCGTGGGGTCTGGTGACCGGGGTGCGTTGTTCGCTGAGGGAGGTTTTCTGATGACTGTTGTGGATGCTCTGCCGGGTGTGGGGCGGCGACTGCTTGCTGGTCCCACTGACGGCAGGCTTGATACGCACCTGGCGCGGTATGGGCGGCCGCCGCGGTTGGATGGCGCTCAGTTGGTGGGGTTGCTGCGGGATGCGGGGCTGACCGGGCGGGGTGGGGCGGGGTTTCCGACCTGGCGCAAGGTGGAGGCCGTGCTGGGGGCGAGCGGTGTTCCGGTGGTCGTCGGTAACGGCTCGGAGGGGGAGCCGGCCAGTGGGAAGGATCGGGCGCTGATGGCGTACCAGCCGCATCTGGTCCTTGATGGGTTGCAGATTGTGGCTGGGGCGGTGGGGGCTCGGCAGGCCTATTTGTATGTTGCGGGGGCTTCGGCGGCAGGGGTTGGGGCTGCGTTGGGGGCTCGGCGGGGGGCGGGGCTTGATCCTGTGCCGGTGACTGTGGTTGTGGCGCCGGAGCGGTTTGTGGCGGGGGAGGAGTCTGCGGTTGTCAACGCTGTTGAGGGGCGGGCTGCTGTGCCTTCGGACAAGCGGGTGCGGGTGACCGAGGCCGGGGTGGGGGGTGCGCCGACGCTGGTGCAGAACGTGGAGACGCTGGCGCATCTGGCGTTGATCGCTCGGTTCGGGCCGCATTGGTTCCGGGAGGCCGGCACTGCCGAGGAGCCGGGGACGTTTCTTGCGACGGTTGGCGGGGCTGTAGGGGTTCCCGGGGTTGTCGAGGCGGGGTACGGCGTGCGGCTGGGAGACCTCGTCGATGCTGCTGGGGGGCCTGCTGAACGGTTGCAGGCGGTGCTGGTCGGCGGGTATCACGGTGGGTGGGTGCCGGCGCTTCCGGAGCTGGCGGTGAGCCGGGCGGGGCTTGCGCCGTACGGGGCTTCGCCGGGGGCGGGGATCGTGGTGGCGCTGCCGGTCGGGGTCTGTGGGCTGGTGGAGACCGCACGGATCGCCGGGTATCTGGCCGGAGAGGTTGCCGGGCAGTGCGGGCCGTGCATCAACGGGCTGCCGCGGCTGGCGACGACGCTTACCGATCTTGCACATCGGCGGGGGCGGGCGGGGCTGGGGCGGGAGGTTGACGCTGTGCGGGAGGTTGAGCGGTTGAGTCTGCTGGTGAGCGGGCGGGGTGCGTGCCGGCATCCGGATGGCAGCGTGCGCATGATTCGTAGCGCGATGCGCACATTTGCTGCCGATGTTGCGGCTCACCTGGCCGGACGGTGTTTGGCGGAGGAGGCGCGATGAGCGAAAACAGACTCCACATCGACTGGACGGCGTGCGACGGGCGGGGGCTCTGTGCAGAGCTGCTGAGCGAGATCCTCGTCGAGGACGAGTGGGGTTATCCGCTCGCGCGGGACGGGGCAGTGGAGCCGGCCGTGCCGCGGGCGCTCGAGAAGAACGCAAAACGGGCCGTGGACCGGTGTCCCGCACTTGCATTGCGGCTGGTCAATAGCTAAACGTTTAGTTCATATCCTATCGGGCCGATCTTTTTTCACCACGGTGAACAAAGGTCGGCCCGATGATCTGTAGCGGACCGTTGGTCACGCGGAGTCAACTATGGAAGCGCTCCCAAATGGTCGCTGGGAGCTAACTGGGAGCCGACTCGACGCTAACTGAGAACGGCTACATAGGACACTGTCAAGTACGCAGAGGCGACCTGGCGTCCAGTGGTGACGGTGGCCGACCTGCGCCGTTTCGTATCGAAGATCACAACTCCACCGGCGGCCGGAGCGCGCCCGCTTGTGTGCTACCGTTCGGTACCACTAAGTTCTCGACCCGGACAAATCGACTGGGCGTATGAGTGGAAAACCGGACATCTGCGCGAGTCTTCCTTCGGGTCTGCTTCGACTGCTATTTTGTCCGAAGTGGATCAGGGTTAACGGCAAAGGCCTTCGGAGATTCGTGATAGGCGCCGATAAAGATTGCGAAACGCGGGTTCGGTAAATACGCGATCTTCGTCTAGCGTTCACCGCCAGGGTTGTAGGTGGGGTGCGTGACTGTGGACAGCTTGAAATTGCCGAGCGGGCGTGGGGCCTCATCGGAGGCAGAGGCGTCGTGACGACGACGGAAACGGCGGCCGACGAGGTCGCGACACAGGAGATACCGCGGACGCCGCAGTATTCGGGGTTCACCGAAAGGGAGCTCGGGGAGCGCGGCCACGCCGATCGCTGGGTGTGGGAAGCGCGCTACGTCAAGCTGCTGCTTCTCGTCGACTTCGGAGCGGCGGTCATCGCGACGCTCGCCGCGTTCGTGCTCCGCTTCCAGGGTGCTGCCTACGCCGACTGGTACATAGTGCTGTCCGTGCTGATCCCGCCGGCCTGGGTGGGGTTGCTCGCGCTGACCCACGCCTACGAGCGCCGGGTCCTCTTCGTCGGTGGCGAGGAGTACCAGCGGGTCATGCGGGCCGGCGTGCATCTGACGCTGGTCATCGTGCTGGCGTCCTACGTGGCCCACACCGACATCGCCCGCGGCTACCTGCTCATCGCCCTCGTGCTGACCACCTTCCTGGCGCTCTCGGGCCGGTTCGCGTTGCGCAAGATCCTGCAGCGCGCCCGGCGCGGTGGTGCCTGCATGCACCGGGTGCTCGTGCTCGGCCACGTGCCGGCGGTGGCCAAGATGACCGGGCAGCTGCATCGCCGCTACCACCACGGTTTCCAGGTGATCGGCGCGTGCCTGCCGCTCGACCAGATCGCCGACGGGAAGACGCTCGACGTGCCGATCTACGGCGGGCTCGGTGCCGCCGCCAACTCGGCTGCGGCTGCCGGGGCCGACACCGTGATGGTGTTGTCCTGCCCGGAGCTGGACGGTCCGATGCTGCGCCGGCTGGCGTGGGAGCTGGAGCGCGACGACATCGACCTGATCGTGTCGTCGTCGCTGGTGGACACGGCGGGTGACCGGATCACCGTGCGGCCGGTCGACGGGCTGCCGATGATGCACATCGAGCACGCCACGCTGTCCGGCGGCCGGCGGCTGGTGAAGGCGGTCTTCGACGTCGCGGTCGCGCTGGGCCTGCTCGTGCTGCTCGCGCCGGTCTTCCTGGCCGTCGCGCTGGTGATCAAGCTGGACACCGGCGGGCCGGTCTTCTTCCGGCAGGTGCGGGTCGGGCGGGGCGGCGAGACGTTCCGGATGAACAAGTTCCGGACGATGCACGTCGACGCCGAGGCCCGGCTGGCGGCGATGCGGCAGGCCGCCGAGGGCGATGGCGTGCTCTTCAAGATGCGCGACGATCCCCGGGTCACCAGGGCCGGGCGGATCCTGCGGCGCTATTCGCTCGACGAGCTGCCGCAGCTGATCAATGTGCTGCTGGGGCAGATGTCGCTGGTCGGGCCGCGGCCGCCGCTGCCCGCCGAGGTGGAGCAGTATCCGGACGACATGCGGCGCCGGCTGGTGGTCCGGCCCGGAATGACGGGGTTGTGGCAGGTGAGCGGACGCTCCGACCTGTCGTGGGAGGACTCGATCCGGTTGGACATCCGATATGTGGAGAACTGGTCGCTCACCGTCGACCTGGTGATCCTCATGCGAACGGCGATGGCGGTCATGCGTGGCTCCGGTGCGTACTAAAAGTCTGCTGGTGGCCTCGACCGGCGGTCACCTCGCTGAGCTGCACAACCTGGTGCCGCGGCTGGGCCTCGGGGCCGTCCGCTGGGTGACCTTCGACAGCCCGCAGAGCCGGTCGCTGCTGGCGGGGCAGGACGTGGTCTTCGTGCCGCCCGCCACCAGCCGTGACGCCGTCGGGCTGGTCAAGGACATGGTGGTGGCCCGCCGGATGCTCAAGGCCGAGCGCTACGAGCGGGTGATCAGCACCGGTGCCAGCGTCGCCATGGCCTTTTTCGTGCCGGCGTCGGCGATGGGCATCGAGTGTTTCTACATCGAGAGCGCCACGCGCACCCTGGGGCCGTCGCTGACGGGGAAGCTCGCCGCGCGGGTGCCGGGCGTGCGTCTCTACACGCAGTATCCGGAGCTGGCGGGCGGGGAGTGGAGCTATGGCGGGTCCATCTTCGACGCGTTCGAGGCCGAGGCACTGACCGATCCATTACCCGTACGCAAGGTTGTGGTCACGCTCGGCACGCATGAGCGCTACACGTTTCCGCGGCTGCTGACCCACCTGATGGGACTGATACCCCCGGAGTGGGAGGTCCTCTGGCAGGTTGGTGCGACGGTTGTCGACACAATGCCCACCGGTGCCCGCCGGCAGGTGCCGATGGCCGAGATGCGCACGGCCCTCGCCGAGGCGGACGTCGTCATCTCCCACGCCGGTGTGGGGTCGGCGCTGGCAGCCATGCAGGCCGGCAAGCGGGCCCTGTACGTCCCGCGGCGCAAGGCGCACGGCGAGCACGTCGACGACCACCAGGTCGAGATGGCGCAGGAGTTGGAGAGCAGGAAGCTGGTCGTGGCCCGCGAGGCGGAGGACGTCACCCTCGCGGATCTGCGCTCGGCAGCGGCTTGGACGGTGCGGGCCGCCCCCGGAGCAGCACCGTTCGTGTGGAACAGCAGTACCGATGAGGAGGATTTGTGTCCCTGAAGCGCAGGGCGCTGGTGCCCGCAGTGGTGGCAGGCCTGATGGTCGGGCTCACCGCTGTGCCGGCGAGCGCCGTGTACGTCCCGCCGACCGCGGCGGCGACCCTGGTCACGGCGAACCCGGCGGACAACACGCCGCACGCCCAGAACGGGAGCATGCGCGCGTTCGCGCAGATCGGCGACATCGTCTACGCCGGTGGCTCGTTCACCGGGGTCAAGGCGGCGGGTGCGAGCAGCTGGTCGGCGGCGAACAACCTGATCGCGTACAACATCAACACCGGCGCGATCCAGACCGGGTTCGCCCCGGTGCTCGACGGCGCGGTGCAGACGCTCGCGGTCAGCCCCGACAGCAAGCTCATCGTCGGTGGCAGCTTCGGCACGGTCAACGGTGTCGCCCGCAAGAACCTCGTCGAGCTCGACCCGAGCAGCGGCGCGACGGTGGCCTCCTGGGTGGGCCGCGGTGACGGTGGCACGGTCCGCCGCGCGATCGTGCAGGGCAACAACCTGTACATCGCGGGCGCCTTCCACTGGGTGAACGGCACGCAGCACTCGCTGCTGGCCCGCCTGAACGCCACCACCGGCGCGATCGACACCACGTTCCAGATCGACGCGAGCGGTGCCCGGCCCTACCCGAACTCCAGCGAGCTGGTCTGGGGCCTCGCGGTCGCGCCCGACGGCAAGACGGTCGTCGCGGTCGGTAACTTCACGACGGTCAACGGCAACGTCCGCAACCAGGTGGTCATGATCGACACCTCGACGGGTACGCCCACAGTGGCGAACTGGGTGACCGACCGTTACGTGGCGGCCTGCGCCAGCGACGCGTTCCCGTTCTACGCCCGTGACGTTGACTTCTCCGACGACGGCAGCTTCTTCGTGATCGTGGCCGACGGTGCCAGCGGTGACGCGTACTGCGATGCCACCGCCCGCTGGGAGACGGCCGACCGTGGCACCGCCGTCAAGGCCACCTGGGTCGCGTACACCGGCCGTGACTCGGTCACCTCGCTCGAGGTCGCCGATGGTGTCGTCTACGTCGCCGGTCACTTCCGCTGGCAGAACAACGCGAACGGCGTGGACGCCAAGGGCGACGGCGGCGTGGACCGCTACGGTGTCGCCGCGCTCGACCAGCAGAACGGCCGCCCGATCGCGTGGAACCCGACCCGCTCGCCCGGCGACGCGCTGCCGACCGACGGCGTGAGCTGGGGCGCGATCGTGTGGGAGCTCTGGAAGGGACCGAACGGGCTCTTCCTCGGTCAGGACTCCGACGGGCTCGGCAACGAGTACCACGGCCGCCTCGGCTACTTCCCCGACTCTGGCGGCCGCGCGATCGGCGTGCTCGACGCGCCGAAGACCGCCACCGGCTACCTCTACCTCGGTACGAGCACCGGCACGGTGAAGAAGGTCGCGTACACAGGCACCGGGCTGGGCACGCCGGCCACCAGCAGCCAGCCGCAGCTCACCGGGGTCAAGGCGGCGTTCGCGCTGTCCAACAAGCTCGTCTGGGCCAAGGCGGACAGCTCGACGTCCAGCGGCAGCGTCCTCAACATCTCGGTGTTCAGCGCCGGCGCCGCGGGGGCACCGTGGGTCGGCAGCGGCTACAACAGCTGGTTCCCGGCGGCGAACCTGACCGGCGCGTTCTACCTGGCGGGCCGGTTGTACTACACGACGTCGACGGACAACGCGCTGTTCTACCGCTACCTGACACCGGACGGCTACATCGTGGGTGACACCGCGTACACGCTGCCCACCTCGGGTATCGACTGGCACACCGTGCGCGGCATGACGTGGGTCTCGGGCAAGATCGTCTATGGCTCGACCGGCGGCTCCCTGCGTACAGTCGGATTCGATCCGGCAGCGGCCACCGCCGTGGTCGGCGCCAACTCCACCCAGCTCGCGGCGTCGAGCACCGCGGCGACGTGGAACAACCCGACCCTGTTCTTCGCGACGTCCTAAAGAGCACGCACGAGGGGTCCGGCCGTGAGGCCGGGCCCCGAACCACGTTCTACCAGGAGACGACCATGGATGTGACCGATTCCGTAGCCGGCAGCCGGCAGCGGGTCGTCGGCTTTGCGGACATCGTCAGGATTCCGCTGCGCCGCTGGCGCCTGGTGGCGGGTGTCACCGTGGGCCTCACCCTGGCCGTCCTCCTGTACCTCCTGGTGATCCCGGCGACCTACACCGCGACGACGGTCGTGGTGCTGCGGCCCGTGGTGACCGACCCGTTCACGCTGCCCGCGGGTGGCGCGGACCGGGCCATCAACATGACCGCCGAGAACGGCATCGCGCTCGGCAACGACGTCATCGACTCGACCGCCAAGATCCTCAACCGCGACCCCGACGCCGTACGGGAGGCGCTGACCACCGAGGTCCCCACCGGCGGCCAGGTGCTGCGCTTCGAGTACGCCGACGACACCGAGCAGAGCTCGATCACCGGCTCGAACACCGCCGCCGAGACGTACCTGCGGGTCCGCGAGGACATCTACAAGCAGCAGCGGGCAGCGCTGATGCTCTCCTACGACAACACCATCAAGTCGGTGACGTCGCAGCGGCAGGCCGCGCAGAAGGGCCTGCCGTCGGACAAGTCCAGCGTGGAGTCCATGACGCCGCGTACGCAGGCCATGCTCAACCAGGTCAGCGCGCTCAACGACCAGATCGCCCAGCTCGCGAACGCCCGCGCGAAGGTCGCCTCCGCAGACCTGAGCCCCGGCTCGATCACCGCGGCCGCCCGCGCACCCGTGCCGTCCAGCCACGACGCCGCGCTGCTGTTCATCGCCGCGGCGCTGCTCGGCGGGCTGCTGCTCGGCATGATCGGGGCGCACGCCCGCGAGGCGATGGACCGCCGGATCCGCTCCGGTGAACAGGCCGCCGACCTGATCGGGCTGCCCGCGCTGGGCTCGGTGCGGTCCGCGCGCAACCAGGAGGCCGCCGCCGCTGCGGACGCCCGCTACGTCTCGCTCGCGCTGCTCAACTGGATCGACGAGAATCCCGACAGCCCGCTGGTGATCCTCTCCGGCCGCAACGACGAGGGCCGCACGGCGGTCACCGGCAACCTGGCGGTCGCGCTCGCCGAGGCCGGTCGTGACGTCACGCTCGCCGCCGCGGTCGAGTCGCAGGAGGAGGTCAAACGCATCCTCTTCGCAGCCCAGAAACGTACGCCGCCCCGGCCCCGGACGCCCCCCAAGCCCCCGAAACCGGGCCTCAACGGCAGCAGCCGTGCACCGGTCAGCCCCGCTCCCGGCGTCACCCGCGTGTACGGCGCCGCAGCCGGGGTGGCCTCGCCCGGCGCGGTGAAGATGGACCCGAACGCGACGATGGTGATCCCGGCCGCGGCCCCGGTCTCGGCCCAGCCCGTGTCCGGTGGCGGTAGTCCCGCGGACAGCCGTTCGCCGCTGGTCGTGCTCATCGGCGGCGGCGTGGTGCGGCTCTGCCAGCTGGGCGACGAGCCCAGCGTCGGTGTCGTGGTGGTGGATGCCCCGCCGTCGGAGTCCGACGAACGCGGCGTCCGGTCCGCCCAGGACGGCGTCGCTGTGCTCGTCGTGGCCCGGGACCGTACCCGTAGCGGTGAACTCAGCCGTCTCGTCGACCGCCTGCGGTCGGCCGGTGCCAGGACCGTCGGTTTTGTGCTGACCGGAGGCAGCGGTGCATAACCGCCCGCCCGACGTCACTGTGGTCGTCGCCACCCGCGACCGTCCCGGGCTCCTCGAACGCGCGGTCATCAGCATCCTCAACCAGGACTACGTGGGCCGGGTCGAGTGCATCGTCGTCTACGACCACGTGCAGGTCCGCGATCTGGTGGTGGAGGTCGGCCCCAACCGCGCCCTCAAACTGATCAGCAACACCCGCACCCAGGGCCTGCCCGGCGGGCGCAACAGCGGGGTCGACGCGGCCACCGGCGAGCTGCTCGCCTTCTGCGACGACGACGACATCTGGCTCGCGTCGAAGCTGACCCGGCAGGTGGCGCTGCTCGCCCACCCCGAGGTCGGCGCGGTCAGTTGCGGGCTGCGGCTGCGCGGCCCCGGCATCGACAAGGAACGCATCCTCGACACCGACCGGGTCTATCTGCGCGACTTCCTCGCGGACCGGGTCATGGAGGTGCATTCGAGCACCATGCTGGTACGCCGCTCGATCTGGGCCGCTGCCGGCGAGGTCGACGAGAACATCCCCGGCGGCTACAGCGAGGACTACGAGTGGCTCCTGCGCGTCGCCGCGCAGACACCGATCGCGATCGTCCCCGCCGCCCTGGTCATCGTCGACTGGCACGGCGGCTCGTACTACTTCGGCCGCTGGGCGATGATCGTCGAGGCCCAGCGGTATCTCATCGCCAAGCACCCCGAGCTGGCCGAGAGCCGTGAGGGGATGGCCCGGCTGCGGGGGCAGATCGCTTTCGCGCTCGCGTCCGGCCATCGGCGTACCGAAGCGATCAAAGAGCTGGCCGCCGTCCTGCGTCTCAACCCCACCGAGAAGCGGGTCCTGGTCACCCTCCCGGTGATCATGGGGTTGATGACCGGCGAGCGGGCCCTGCGCATGGCCCAGAAACGCGGCAAAGGGATTTAGTGACGGCAACATCTGAGGTACGCCAGAGCACGCGAAGTGGCGCGATCGGGCTGATCGGCGCCGCGGCCAACGGGGCGTTCGGCTTCGTGCTGACCACGGTGATCGTGCGGACGTTCGGCGCGGACGGGTCGGGGGCGCTGTTCAGCGTCATCGGGCTGGTGACCATCGTCGGGGCGGTCTGCTGCCTGGGCGCCGACACGGGTCTGATGTGGGCGATTCCGCGCAGTCCTCAAAAAAGTGAAGCGCTGCTGCCGGTTGCGTTGCTGCCGACGGTGGGTTTGTCGGTGGTGGTCGCGGCGATCGGGCTTGCGGCGGCTGATCCGATCTCGCGCGCGCTGCTTGATGATCCGGATGGCGCTGGGCTGATTCGGCTCGCGTTTGTTGGCGTTCCGGTGATTGTGGCGTCGACTGTGCTGCTTGCGGCGGTGCGTGCCACGCGGCCGGTGGCTGTTTATGCCGGGGTGCAGTTCCTTTTTGTGCCTATTGCGCGGCCGGCTCTGATGATCGCCGCGGTGCTGGCGGGGGGCGGGGTGCTGCTCGGCTTTGCCGGTTGGCTGCTGCCGATCGCCGCCGCGTTGATCATCGCGATTGCACTGATCGGTAAACCCCGCAAATCGAACAATTCAACAGGGGGAACGCGCGGAAGAGGCCGGTTGGAAAGCAGAGCGCGCGGGCCACTGGGGGAGAACGAGGCCCGCGGGTTGGGCCGGTTGGGCAGCGAGGCGCGCGGGCCACTGGGGGAGAACGAGGCCCGCGGGTTGGATCGGGCGGCGTGGCGGTTGTTTTGGGGGTTTGCGCTGCCGCGGGCGGCTTCGGTGGCTATTGATGCCAGCAGCATGTGGGTGGGCGTCCTGCTCACCGGGGCGTTGTCGACGCAAGCTGAGGCGGGGGTCTTTGCGGCGGTGGGGCGTTATGCGCTTGCTGGGTTGCTGATCATGCAGGGGCTCAGGGTGGCGATTGCGCCTCAGCTGTCCCGGTTGCTCGGGGTGGGAAGGCGGCGGGAGGCGGCGGAGGTCTATCGGCGTACGACGTTGTGGATTGTGGTGCTTTCGTGGCCTGCGTACGCGCTGCTGGCGGTTTTTGCTCCTGGTTTTCTGGAGTTGTTCGGGCGGGAGTTCCGGGCGGGTGCGGGGCCGATGGCGGTGCTGGCTGTGGCGATGCTGGTCAATGTCGGGGTCGGGCTCGTGCAGACCGTGCTGTTGATGAGCGGGAACAGCCGTGGGCACCTGCTGGCCTGTGTGGCGGGGCTGGCGCTGAACGTCGTCGGGTGTGTGGTGCTGGTTCCCGGTCATGGGGCGCTGGGGGCGGCGATCGCGTGGTCGTCGGGGATCGTGGTCGAGAACGTGGTGGCCGCGGTGCTGGCGAGGCGGGCGCTGGGGGAGGCGCTCTTCGGGCGTACCGAAATCGTGTCGGCGGTGGGGGTGCTGGGCGCGACCGGCGCTGCGGCCCTGATCGGCACTCTCGTCGCGGGTCGTGGATTGGGTGGGCTTGCCGTCGCACTTGCCGTGATCGTCGCGGGGTGCCTGGCACTGCTCGCTGACGGCCGGGTCCGTGCGGCGCTGAAGACAGTGAGGACGCAGCTGAGATGAGTGTGAAGGACAAGCTCAAAGGGGTCGCGCCGGCCGGTGCGAAGGAGCAGGTCAGGGAGTTGCTGGTCCGCTATGGCGAACGCACGAGCGACCGGCGGCCGCTGCCCGACTTCCTGGTCATCGGGACGAAGCGCGGCGGCACCACCTCGCTGTGGAACTACCTGATCCAGCATCCGCTCGTGCCGCGGCTCTTCCCGGCGTGGAACACCAAGACCTCGCACTACTTCGAGGAGAACTGGTCGCGCGGTGAGGCCTGGTACCGCTCGCACTTCCCGACCGACCGGCAGCGCGCCGCCCTGGAACGCAAGCACGGCGGGCCGTCGAAGGTGGGCGAGGCCGCGCCGCTGTACATGTTCCATCCCGAGGTGCCGGGGCGGGTCGCCGAGCTGATGCCGCAGGCGCGGATGATCGTGTTGCTGCGGGACCCGGTCGAGCGCGCTTTCTCACACTGGAAGGAGCGTCGCGGGGAGGGCGTCGAGCCGCTCGGCTTCCGGGAGGCGCTGGCCGCGGAGGAGAGCCGCACGGCTACGGCAAAACCCGATGACACCGCGTTCGACTGGTATTCGTATCGGGCGCGTGGGCGGTACCTCGAGCATCTCGAGCCGTGGCTGGCGCGGTTCGACCGGTCCCAGCTGCTCTTCGTGGCGAGCGAGACGTTCTACCGGGAGCCCGCGCAGACGTACGCGCAGATCCTGTCGTTCGTCGGGCTGCCGGCGTACGAGTTGCCCGCCTACGACGTCTTCAACGATCGCCCAAGCAAGGGTATGGACGACGACGTGCGGGCGGAGCTCACAGCGTACTACCAGCCCTACAACGCGGCCCTGGCAGACCGGCTGTCGATGCGTTTCAGCTGGGCTGAGTAACAAGCGCATCCCGCAGCTGCCCGGCCATCGCCGCGAGTCGCTGCGGGTGGGAGCCGATCGGAAAGCGGGAGTAGGCCCGGGACGCGAGCAGAGCAGCCTCGGTGCCGTCCGCGAGGACGAGCACGAGGCACTGCCCCGCCCACAGCCCACCGGGCCGTCTCACGACTACATCGACGACCTGGTCACGCGGCCAGGAGACCCGGCGGAAGAGCCGGACGTCCTCGATCAGCGACGGCGTGACCGACACCTTCGTCGCGGCGATCCGCCACGCCAGCACGAGGCCCACGACCCCCGTGACCGCGTCGAGCACAAACGCCGTCAGCCCGTCCTCGGCCATGGCCCGCGCCAGGAAGCTGATGCCGAGGACCAGCGCGAGACCGATTTTCCACGGCCGTTCGGGTGACACGAACGAGGCGTTACCCATGCCGGGCCTCCAGGACGTCGAGCAACGCGGGATGCAGCTTGGGGTTCCAGCCCGCACCACCGCCGGACAACTCGTAGGTGCGCAGCCACAGCTCGACCAGGTAGGCGTCCGCGACGAACCGCTGCCGGGCCGGGTCAAGCCCCAACGCCGGGCCGTAGGCGGCCAAGGCACCGTCGACCGCTTCCGCACAGTCGGCGGCGGGCTTGCCGTGGGTGGACAGGGCCGTCTGGAAGGCCTGGTGGGCGAGGTCAAATCCGACGGGTACGCCCGCAGCCCGGTTCTCCCAGTCCCACACGAGCAGCCCTCCCCGATGCCGGGCCATGTTCCACGGCACCCAGTCGCCGTGCCAGTCCCCGAATTCGAGTGTGAGCCCGGTGTCAAGCCTGTCGATGAATACGTGGATGCGCGGGTCGGCGTCCTTGGCACGGTCCCGCCACCCGGCGATCAGGCCGGTCACCGGGACCGGAGGAGTAGCCGGCCCACCGCGCCGGGCGACCGCGAGCATCGCGTCGAGCCGGGGGCTGTCCGGCCTGCGGATGCGTCGCACGTCGCGGGGCATCGGCTCGATGACCGCGATCTCCCGGCCGTGCCACTGGGTGTGCAGCTTGAGCTGCGGCGCGGGTGGGAAACCACCCCCGGCGGGCAGCGCGGCCAGCGTGGCTGCCTCCGCGCGGACCATCGCCCGGGTGCCGTCGTTCCAGCCGATCTTCGCGTACCCGCGGGGGCGGCCCTGGTCGTCGAAGAGCTGCAGGGTCGGCTTGTGGTGCGGGTCCGGCGGCCGGATGCCGATCGCCGCGTGCAGCCGGTCGTAGCCGAGCTCGGCGGCGAGGAAGCCGGAGAGCAGGTCTTCCGCCTTGTCGGCGTGAACCGACAGGACCGGCGCGTTGGTGAGACCGAGCAGCCCGACGCGGGCCAGCACACCGACCGCGGCGCGGCCCGCGCGGACCTTCGGCGGGCGCAGCGCGTTGTACGCCAGCAGCGACGCCGCCGTCACCCGTGCGGAGGCCAGGGGCAGCAGGAAACGGGCGTTGCCGAGGGCGGGGATCACGGCGTACCTGACGGTGGCGGTGGGGTCGTCGCCGACCTTGACCGTCACGCCGGGGTTGTCGAAGACGGCCCGGACCACCCAGCCGAGCCGCTGCCCCAGAACTTCCTGCACGGTTTTGCTCCTGCTACTGGTAGACGCGGACGTAGTCGACGACAAAATCGGCGGGGAAGACGGTTGCGGCGTCCGGGGTGCCGAGCCAGCCGCCGACCTGGGTGTTGAGCCGGATGTTGTACGGCTTGTGAAAGGCCTGGTCGTACCACGGTGTCGTGGTCCGGTCGCGGGTCCAGACCAGCTGGTCGTCGATGTACCACTTCAGCGAGTCGGCGGTCCACTCGGTCGCGTACGTGTGGAAGCCGTCCGAAGCCAGCGCCCCGCCGGGCAGCGGGATCCGGACGTCCTGCTTGACCGGCGTGTAGTCCCAGAAGATCGAGGCGGTGGCCTTGTCGTACCAGGCGCCGCCGCCGGGCAGCTCGGTGATGTCGATCTCGCCGTTGCCGCCGTCGTCGGGGCGCAGCCAGAACGCCGGCCACAGCCCGGTGGAGCCGGTGGCGGTCGTCGGGGACTTGGCGCGGATCTCGAACCGGCCGTACTGCCAGGACGCCTTGCCCATGGTGTCGAGGTACGACTGGGTGAACTGCCGGGTCCGGGAGCCACAGGCCACGCTCTGCCGCAGCGCGCGCAGGGTCAGCATGCCGCCGCTGACGAACGTGTTGGCCGGGCTGTCGACGTTGCACCCGAGGTCGATGTCGCGGGCCTCGCCGTTGCGCAGGTTCCACTTCGAGCGGTCGAGCGTGCCGCCGTCGAATTCGTCACCCCACACCAGCTTCCAGCCGGCCTGCCGGTAGGAGACCACCAGCTGAGGCCGCAGCGCCGGATCGGCGTTTTCCTCCGAGGCCCAGTAAATCCGCTGGTCGTAACTCTCCTGGGAAAGTGTGAAAGTGCCGTCGCCGAGGTTGACCGGGAATTCGTTGAAGCCCGTTCGCACCGCGGGAAGCTTCGCGTCGCCGACGGAGATGCGGGCCGGGTAGTCCTGCCACGAGTAGACGCGCAGCGTGGCGTGCACGTCGGTCGCGTTCGCGGGCAGCGTTGTCAGCGAGAACCGCAGTTGCGCGTCCCGCCGCCCGCTGGGGTCGTTCTCACAGGTTGCCGGGCAGGTCGCCAGCGTCGTTTTGGCGCTCAGATCGCCGTCCTGCACCACCTGGCTGATCGTGGTGTCGGCGACGGGGCTGAGGACGAGCCGGACCTCACGACCGGCAGCCGGCTTCTTGTCATGCTCGTCGCCCGCCAGCAGCGGGATCAGCGCGGCGGCGGCCAGAGCCGTCGCGATCAGGGCCGTCGCGATCAGGGCGATCGTTCGTTTGCGCATTGAAGGGGCAGCATATAGAAGAAGGGCACGCCCCCGGCGGGGAGGCGTGCCCTTCTCAGCGGAGGCGTCAGTTCACGCCGAGTGCCCGCTTCATGGTGAAGAACAGGTCGGTCTGGTTGGTCACGCCGAGCACGTTGGCGGCCTGCGGGCCACCGGCGGCGATCCTGACCTCGGTGCCGGTGTGCTGCTGCGAGCCGGTGATCTCCGACGTCGCGTAGCTGATGGTCATGTTGGCGCCGTCGTGCGTGGTCAGCGTCGCGGTGTAGCCCAGCGTCGCGGTCTCGACGATCTGGCTGGTGTGGCCGTGGTCGGCGGTCACGACGACCAGGGTGTCCGGGTGCGACTTCTGGTACTGCAGAACCTTCTTGATGGCCGTGTCGAAGCCGACCGTCTCGCCGATCTGGCCGCACGGGTTGGCCGCGTGGTCCTGCTTGTCGATGGACGCGCCCTCGATCTGCAGGAAGAAGCCCTTACGGCTGTTCTTCGTCTGCTTGTCGAGCACGTCGATGGCCTTGGACGCCATGTCGACCAGGTGCGGCTGGGTGGCCGTACGCGCGGCGTTGATCGCGCACGTCGAGGGCGCGGTTCCCGTACGCGTGGGGGTCGGGCCCGTCCACTCGAGGTCCATGTTGTTCTTGGCAAAGGCGCCCAGGATCGGCTGGTTCGGCTTGGCCGCCGCGAGGCCGGCCGCGTCGGTGACGATCTGGAAGCCGTTGACCTGCGCCTGCTGCGCGACCGTGAGGCCCTTGTACTTGCCGGCCTTGACGGTCTGGTCGAAGTACTGCTTGCCACCGCCCAGCAGGACGTCCGGCCTGGTCTGCACGAGCTGTTCGGCGATCGAACCGGCCCCGCCGTTGACCTTGTCGTTGACCGCGCAGGTGGCCATCGCGTCCGGGCCCTTGCAGTCCCGGCTGATGACGTGCGAGCCGAGCACGGCCGGGGTGGCGTCCTGCAGCTCGGCGGTGGTGACGTCGCCCGTCCGGAAACCGGCGGCCTTGGCCAGCTCCAGGATGGTCGGCTTCGGCTTCTCGTCGGGGGTGACCGAGATGGCGCCGTTGTACGTCTTGTGGCCGGTCGCCCAGCCGGAGCCGGACGCGGCCGAGTCGGTCACGTATTCCGGCAGGTTCGGGCTGGCCTTCTGCACGGCGTACGTGGTGTAGGCGCCGGTCAGCGGGAGCGTGTCCATGGCGAGCCGGCCGGCCGCGCCGACCTGGTAGTTGCGCGCGATCGTGATCTCACTGTCGCCCATACCGTCGCCGATCAGCAGGATCACGTTGCGGGCCTTACCGCCCTTGATCGCCTGCTTGGCGGCCTGGGTCTTGTCCGGGTGCGAGTCACCGGCCAGGGCAACCGTCGGCACGGCCACAATGGCGGCCGCGGCGAGCACCACTGCGGCACGACGGCCGCGGAGTTGACGAAGTGCATTCATGCGCAACACCGCATCAGTTGTAAACGACGTGATGTTGGCGCCCCGGCGAACTACAGGAAAACTCCGCAGGTGGATGCCACTTTCTTGAGTGAGCGCATGGTTTGCAGGGTCGCTGCCGTCGTGGTCACGCTCATCGCCCTGCTCTCGGCCGTGCGGCTGGTCGCGCCCCAAGATCATGGGGGGTACGCGCACAGCTGACCCTTCTTTGCGCCCAGCTCGACAAGGGAGCGGCGAACGACGCGCAAAAGCTCTTCCCCGAAGGTTATTTCTTCCTCTACGCCCTCTACGGCCTTACGCAGGTCGACCTGGGCAACGGGCCGTAAGTCCGCTGGGCCCTCGATCACCTCGAAACGCCGCAGGCCCGGGCGCCGTTCAGCGCCGGCCTGACCCCCGCGTACGGCGTCTTCTACCAGGGCTGGACCAACTGGCTGCGCGGCGGCGTCCTCTCCCTGCGTCCCGACCACCCGAGTCGATGGCGCGGGGCACGTCGCAGAGCATCATCCAGCGGTTCCTCGTGGACATCGACCCGGCGTTCGCCCGCTCGCAGTACCTCGTATTCCGGTCGCTCTTCGTGGTGCGGCCGCTCGGGCTCGGCCCCGGGGTGCGGGAATTTCCGCCGGGTGTGGAGTTGGAAGGTGACGTCGACTCGGGGCCGCTGGTGCTGGGGACGAGCCTGTCCGCCACGGTGGTCACGCTCGGGGCCGCGCGGGCGCAGGGGGATGCGGGGCTGGCGGGGGCGTTGGGGGATTTTGGGGAGCTGGTCGCCGATCCCGCGCCGATCCCGGCGGATCTCCCGTTCTGGTGGCGGGTGCCGTTCCTGGCGGGTCTGATGCTGGTAGTGCTGCTCTCCTCGCTGAGCGTCCTGCGCTCGCCGAGAAGGACAAAACACGCGTTAGGGCGTTAATTAAACGGAACAATCGGGTCTTGCTGGCTATCCAGGCGAAAAACCCAATTCACCCACACTGCCCTAATTCCCTGGTTACAGTACGGTCGGCGCAGTTCCCAAGTGCGAGCTTTGTCCCCGCGCTCAAGGCGTGCGCCACCAGCCGTCGCGTGCGGCTCCGAGAAAGGCAAACCCGCCGTAAGGCGGGGACGCAAAGCCAGGGACCTCCCGAGCGGGAGGCGGCCCAGCCGCCGAAGGAGACAGAAACACATGCGCTATTCATCAGCCCATGCGGCCAAGAGCGGCTCGGTACCGTTCGTGCTGCGTGGTCCCAAGTCGGCCAAGACGATCCTCGCGGCCGCAGTCGCCGGTGTGCTCGGCCTGGGGTCGGTTGTCATGCTCGGCTCACCCGCGGAGGCTGACGCCCACGGCTACATCACCGTGGCAGCGACGACCGCCAGCGTCACCGAGGGCGGCAACCTCGTCTTCACGGTCAAGAACACCGACATCGCGTCGCACAGCGTCGGCCTCGTCTTCACGGGCACCGCGGCGAACCCCGCTGACTTCACCTTCTCGCCGGCGACACCGGTCACCGTGGCGGCCGGCGACACGGCCACCATCACGGTCGCCACCGTCGCTGACACCACCTACGAGGGCGGTAACGAGACCGTCATCCTGACGGCCTCCGTGGACGGCTCGAACTACGGCACCGAGACCGGCACCATCGTGGACGCCGACGCCGTGCCCACCTACACGCTGGCTGCCTCGCCGAACCCGGTGACCGAAGCCGGTGGTGCGCAGGCGACGATCACGGCGACGCTGAACCGGAAGTCGAGCACCGCCACCATCATCACGCTGAACACGGTCGACGGTACGGCCAAGTCCGGCACCGACTACACGACTTTGTCGGCCGCCCAGCTGACCGTCCCGGCGAACCAGATCTCCGGCACGGCAACGGTGAACATCACCAACGACAATGTCAGCGACACGGCCGACATCGAGAACTTCACGGTGAACAGCACGTCGGCGGGGGTCATCCAGCCCGCGAACTCCGCCGGCGCCTCGGCCACGGTCAACATCAAGGACGCCCAGACGACCCCGGTGGTGACCCTCACCGGTGGCGGTAGCGTCGCCGAGGGCAGCACGCTCAGCTTCGGCCTGTCGCTGGACCACGGCTCCGAGAAGGAGATCACGGTCGGCTGGGACTCGGTGGCCACCAGCCCCGTGACCACCGCGGCCACTCCCGGCGCGGACTTCACCTACCCGGCGACCCGGACGGTGACGATCCCGGCCCGGCAGACCACCAGCTCGATCGCTGTCCAGACGCTCAAGGACAACCTCAACGAGCCCGACGAGACCTTCGACGTCCTGCTGAAGACCCCGGTGAACGCCACGCTGGGCACCCCGATCCAGCAGACCGGCACGATCACGCAGGGCAAGGACGCGCCGAAGGTCACGATCGCGCCCGCGAGCGTCACCGAGGGCAACACGGGCCGCTCGACGGCGACGTTCACCGCGACGCTGAGCGCGGCCTCCACCCAGACCGTGAAGGTCGACTGGAAGACCGCGGCGGACGGCTCCGGCGTCGGCTACGCGCTGCCCGGCACCGACTTCGTGACCAAGAACGGCACCCTGACCTTCGCGCCCGGGGTGACCTCGCAGACGTTCACCGTCGAGATCATCGGTGACACGATCGACGAGGGCAGCACCAACGGCACCCAGGCGGCGACCGACGGCGAGACGCTGCAGCTGCAGCTGAGCCAGTCGAGCGGCGACCTGTCGCTCGACCTGAGCGACCCGGGCGCCAACCGGGTGGTCAAGATCCTCGACGACGACGCCGCGCCGACCCTGGTCTTCGCGGACAAGTCGCTGAAGGAGGGCAACGACACCCAGGCGCTGCTCACCCCGGTCATGCTGAGCAACGCCTCGGACCACGACATCACCGTCGCCGTGGCCAACGACACCCCGTCGGCGACCAACCCGGCCACCGACGGCCCGATCAGCTTCAACGGGTTGACCAACGCCCCCGGCGGCAACGACTACACGCTGCTGAACGGAACGGTCACGATCGCGGCCGAGCAGGTCAACGGTTACCCGGTGCTGCTGATCAACGGTGACACGGTCAACGAAGAGAACGAGATCATCGCTCTCAAGGCCACGCCGACCACCAACAACACCTATCTCTCGACGGGTGCGGCGGTCAAGACGGCCAAGGTCACCCTCGAGAACGACGACAAGGTCCCGGACCTGGAGATCAACAGCATCTCCGGCGCGGAGGGCACCACGGTCGCGGTGACCGGCACGGTGACCGGCCAGCGTCAGGGCTACGCCCAGGTCGCCGTGACCTTCGCGGGCGGATCGTCGAAGGGCAGCGTCGCTGCCACGGCGGCCGACTTCGAGAACCCGGGTGTCAAGGTCATCGACATCGACTACGGCACGCCGAACAACACGGTCATCCCCGTCGCGGACCTGAAGCTGCTCACGGACACGGTTTCCGAGCCGGCCGAGACGATCATCGCGACCGGTAGTGGCATCGGCAACACCGCGACCGTGACCGAAGGCATCATCACGATCACGTCCAGCACGGGCGGACCGAGCACGCCGCCGTCGTCCGGTGGCCCGTCCACCGGCCCGACCACGCCGCCCGCTGACAACGACCTCACTCTCGAGTCGGCCGCCAGCTTCCGGCTCGGTGTCGGTTCGCTGCGCCTCAACGGCACGGCTCCGGCCGCCGCCGACCTGACCCTGTGGGGCAGGGCCGTCGGCAGCGACGACGCCGCTGACTGGGAGAACCTGGGCACCACGAAGGCCTCCGCCAGCGGGGCGTTCTCGTTCTCGCCGGACTTCACCACCACCGGCTACTGGTTCAAGGTGTCGAACGGTGACATCGAGTCCGACACCATCAAGGTGAACCTGAAGGAGGACCCGGACTTCACGGTCACCTCCACCAGCAAGGGCAAGGTCAACCTGAAGGTCGTCGGTGACCCGAAGGTCCGCGGCCTGCGGGTGCGGGTCATCCGGGCCAACAGCGACGGATCCTGGACCACGGTCGGCACGGGCATCATCAACGCCGCCGGGCAGTTCTCGAAGACCATCAACGGGGCTTCGGGCAAGTCGGCGCTCTTCCGGGCGACGATCTACGGCGACGGCGACGTCGGCCTGCTGACCAACACCTCCACGAGCGTGCGGGTCAGCGTCAAGTAACAACGGGTTCAAAAAGTGGGGCGGCCCTGACGGGCCGCCCCACTTCGCGTTTACTCCACTTCGACGGCGGCCTGCGCGAACTGCGCCGAATACAGCCGGGCGTACGCCCCGTCGGCCGCGATCAGCGAGTCGTGCGTGCCCTGCTCGACGATCGCACCGTTCTCCATCACCAGGATCACGTCGGCGTCGCGGATCGTCGACAGCCGGTGCGCGATCACGAACGACGTACGCCCCGAGCGCAGCGTGTTCATCGCCTTCTGGATCAGCACCTCGGTGCGGGTGTCGACCGAGCTCGTGGCCTCGTCCAGGATCAGGATGCTCGGCTCGGCGAGGAACGCCCGGGCGATCGTGATCAGCTGCTTCTCGCCGGCCGAGACGTTCCCGCCCTCCTCGTCGATCATCGTGTCCATGCCGTCCGGCAGCGACCGTACGAACCGGTCCACGTGCGCGGCCTCCGCCGCCTCGGCGACCGAATCCGGCGTCGGGACGTCCGCGCCGTACGCGATGTTCTCCGCGATCGTGCCGCCGAACAGCCACGTGTCCTGCAGGACCATGCCCATGTGCTCCCGCAGCTCGGCGCGGGGCATCGACGCGATGTCCACGCCGTCCAGCGTGATCCGCCCGGACGACACGTCGTAGAAGCGCATCAGCAGGTTCACCAGCGTGGTCTTGCCCGCGCCGGTCGGGCCGACGATCGCGACCGTCTGGCCCGGCTCGGCCGTGAACGACAGCCCCTCGATCAGCGGCTTGTCCGGCACGTAGCGGAACGACACGTTCTCGAACGCGACCCGGCCCTCGATCGGGCGGACCCCCGCGGACACCGGGTCGGGGCTCTGCTCGGGGGCGTCCAGCAGCGCGAACACCCGCTCCGCCGACGCCACCCCGGACTGCACCAGGTTGGCCATGCTGGCGACCTGGGTCAGCGGCTGGCTGAACTGCCGCGAGTACTGGACGAACGCCTGGACGTCACCCAACGACAGCGAACCGGACGCCACCCGCAGCCCGCCCACGACGGCTACCAGCACGTAGTTCAGGTTGCCGATGAACATCATGGCCGGCTGGATCAGCCCCGAGATGAACTGCGCCTTGAAGCTCGACGCGTACAACTTCTCGTTGTGCTCCTCGAAGGTCTCCACCGCCTGGCTGTCCCGGCCGAACACCTTGACCAGCGCGTGCCCGGTGAACATCTCCTCGATGTGCCCGTTGAGCCGTCCGGTGGTGGCCCACTGGGCGACGAACTGCGGCTGCGCGCGCTTGCCGATCCTCGTGGTCACCCAGAACGACAGCGGCACGGTCACCAGCGCGATGAGCGCGAGCAACGGCGAGATCCAGAACATCACCACGAGTACGCCGATGATGGTCAGCAACGCCGTGACGAGCTGCGCCAGCGTCTGCTGCAACGTCTGCGCGATGTTGTCGGTGTCGTTCGTCGCGCGGCTGAGCACCTCGCCCCGCGCCTGCTGATCGAAGTACGACAGCGGCAGCCGCGACAGCTTCTCCTCGACCTGCTCGCGCAGCTGGTAGACGGTGTTCTGCACGACCCTGGCGGTCAGCCGCCCCTGCAGCACCCCGAAGACCCAGGCCAGCACGTAGATCGCCAGCACCCAGAGCAGCACATGCTGGAGCCTGGTGAAGTCGATGCCCTGCCCCGGCACGACGTCCATCCCCGCCAGCATGTCGGCCTTGTTGGTCTCGCCCTGCGCCCGGAGCTGGTCGATCACCTGCTCCTTGGTCACCCCCGCGGGCAGCCCCTCGCCCAGATTCTTGCCGGTGATGCCGTCGAAGATGATGTCGGTCGCGCGGCCCAGGATCTTCGGCCCGGTCACCGACAGGGCGACGCTCGCGATGCCGAGCACCAGCACCAGAGCGACCAGCATCCGCTGCGGGCGCAGCATCTTGAGCAGCCGCAGCGTGGAACCCTTGAAATCCTGCAGCTTCTCCGGCGGCCCGCTGGCCGCCATCATCCGCCCCGGCCCGCCCATCGGCGGCCCAGCGGGCCTACGAGGTCCGGTCATGCTGAGCCTCCCTTTGACATGCCCTTCTGGCCCTCGCTGTCCCGGCAGTACGCCGGGAACGGTGAGGAAAGCTCGGTGCAGTCGGTCATGCCGCCGCCTCCTGCTCAGTGAGCTGAGAAAGCACAATCTCTCTGTACGTCTCGTTGTCGACCATCAGCTCGTCGTGCGTTCCGGTGCCGACCACCTGGCCGTCGTCGAGCACCACGATGCGGTCGGCGTCGCGGATCGTGCTGACCCGCTGCGCCACGATGACCACGGTCGCGTCGGCCGTCTGCTCGGCCAGCGCGGCCCGCAGCGCGGCGTCCGTCGCGTAGTCCAGCGCTGAGAACGAGTCGTCGAACAGGTAGATCTCCGGGCGTTGCACCAGCACCCGCGCGATCGCGAGCCGTTGCCGCTGACCGCCCGACACGTTCGTGCCACCCTGGGCGATCGGCGCGTGCAGCCCGCCCTCCATCCGCTCGACGAAACCCCGGGCCTGCGCGACGTCCAGCGCCGCCCACAGCTCCTCGTCGGTCGCGTCCGGATTGCCGTAACGCAGGTTCGACGCCACGTCCCCGGTGAAGAGGTACGGCTTCTGCGGCACCAGCCCCACGACCTTCGACAGCAGTGCCGGTGCCAGCTCCCGCACGTTCACCCCGTCGACGAGCACGTCGCCCCCGGTCGCGTCGAACAGCCGCGGCACGAGATTGAGCAGCGTGGTCTTGCCGGCGCCCGTACTCCCGATGATCGCCGTCACCTCGCCGGGCCGCGCCGTCAGGGCGACGCCGCTGAGGACGGGAGCCGCAGCACCCGGGTAGTGGAAGTCAACCCCGCGCAGCTCCAGGAAGCCGTGCCGCTCCAGCTCGGTGACCGGCTCCGCCGCGATGCGTACGGACGGAGCGGTCCCCAGCACCTCCTCGATGCGCTCGGCACACACCTCGGCCCGCGGGATCATGACGAACATGAACGTCGCCATCATGATCGCCATCAGGATCTGCATCAGATAACTGAGGAACGCGGTCAGCGCCCCGACCTGCATGGCCCCGTCGTCGATCCGATGGCCGCCGAACCACAGCACGGCCACGCTCGAGAGGTTCACGATGAGCAGGACGGTCGGGAACATCGCCGCCATCACCCGCCCGACCCGCAGCGACACGTCGGTCAGCTCGGTGTTGGCCCCGCCGAACCGGGCCTGCTCCCGCTCGTCACGCACGAACGCCCGGATCACCCGGATGCCCGTGATCTGCTCCCGCATGATCCGGTTGACCTTGTCGATGCGCACCTGCATCGTCCGGAACAGCGGCCGCATGATCGAGATGAGCACCCCGACCACGACGAGCAGAATCGGCACAATCACCAGCAGCAGCCCGGACAGCGGCACATCCTGGTGCAGCGCGAGCAGGATGCCGCCCACACACATGATCGGCGCGGAGACCATTAACAGGAAGGTCATCAGCACCAGCATCTGCACCTGCTGGACGTCGTTCGTGGTCCGGGTGATCAGCGAAGGCGCCCCGAACTGCCCGACCTCCCGCGTCGAGAACCGCATGACCTGCGAGAAAATAGCCCCCCGCAGATCCCGCCCGACAGCCATGGCCGTCCGCGCCCCGAAGTAGACGGCCGTGATCTGCGCCAGAATCTGCACCAGCGTGATGCCGAGCATCTCGGCGCCGACCATCATCACGTAATTCGTGTCGCCGGGCACCACACCGTTGTCGATGATGTCAGCGTTGAGAGTTGGCAGATAAAGAGTCGCCAGCGTGGCGACGAACTGGAAGAACACGACCAGAAAGATCGATCTTCCGTACGGCCGGAGCCGCTCGCGTAACAGTCGGATCAGCACCTGTCAGGCACCCCCGTGGTCGATGGACGGACGGATGAGCAGACCGTCGAGGAGCAGCGAGACCAGCTCCTCGCCGTCAAAATGATCGGGATCCCCGAACGGCCCGAACGCATTGCCACCGCAGAAGAGCAAAAACAACCCGGCAACGGCATCGGGCGCCCGGCGCAGCACAGCCGCGTCAGGCAGAACAAGCTCAGCGAGCGCAGCCTGCAACTGCCCCCGCGACGCACCCATCCGGGCAGCAGCCTCCGGATGAGCACCGGACATGAACACCAGCTTCCGCGCCGCGGTCATCAGCTGCGCATTCTGCGTAAAACGCTCATTGACCAGCTCAGCAGCCTCAGCCAACCGCACCCGCAATGTCTTGCCGGCGTCGATCGCCCTGATCGCCCGCAGCGTCGTATCGGGGTCCAGAGCGTCCATGAGCACGTCGACCAGCAGCGAATTCTTGTCGGAATAAACCCCGAAAATCGTCCCCTCAGCCACCCCCGCCGCCGCAGCGATCTGCCGAGTGCTGACCTCCAACCCGAACTCCCTCAGCAAAGGCAAAGTCGCCGAGATCAGCGCCGCCCGCCGATCCTCAGCCGCCATCGGCGCCACCCGCCGCCGCCGAACCTGCTCAGAAGAACCCACAGGCCGAGCTTAATGAGCGAGCACTCACTCAGCCACTGACATTTGTCATGCCTCCCGCGCGGTCCTCCGGTCGTATGACTCAGCGAGCGCCGCCACACACCGCAGCGCAAGCTCAGGCGGCATCCCCAGCAGTGCTTTTCCCTCGGGGCTGTCAGCGATCTCCTTGCGGGACGGCCCGGATCCGACCAGGTCGATGAACTTGGCAACGGTCAGATCCTCGTCGCCGGCGGGAGCGCCGTTCGACAGCTCGGAGTAGCGCTCCCAGAAACCGGCGTGAGGCGCGCAGATCAGCATGAGGTCGCGGGCAGGGATCGCGACACCGCTCTGGTCGGCCTCCTCGAGAACTTCGCTCACCACCTCAGGTTCCAGATCATCGGTACAACCGGCCAGGACGGCGATTTTGAGGAGGAGGAGGCCGGCTCCGGCGCGCCGCACGGTTCGGAATGCCGAGAGCGTCTCCGGTCCCCTCAACCGGGTTCGCAGAGCGACGGCAAGAGAGGTCACTGCCGCCGCGTAGGGCGGGCTGATCCGAAGGTAATGGTCGTCTTTCAAGTTGAGTTGAAGACCTTGGCCGACGGCCAGGCCGAAAGCCCGGTACCGATCGAGACCCAAACTCTCCTGGACGTCTTGGTAGTAGAACGACGGATACTCGTTGTTGACCAGCGCCAGTTCGATGCCGTCCGCGAGGCTGAGAACACCCATCACCGATTGCAGCTCAGGCCTTGGAAGCCCCGCGTCCCAGAGTCGGACCTGGGCGGGCCACCAGTCCAGGATCTGGGCACGGGGTGGGCACAGCTGGGCGATTGGCAGTGGCCCCGCGGCGATGGAGACCCGCAGCATTGTGATGTTCGCGGTGTAGGCCGCCGTGCGCTGGACCACGGTCCTGCCGGAAGGGTCGTAGCCGCCATGCCGCCCACGACCCCAGCGGTCCGGGGCAGTGTGGGTGATGTGTTGCAGTATTCCGGCAATGTCGGAGTCGTCACCGACCAGTTCGGCGAAGAACTTGATGGTGAAGGATCCGGTTACTCCAAGAGCACGATGTGAGAGCACGGCGAAGAGCAGGTCGTCGTCCCAGCTCTGGGATGCGGCTCGGAGGCTTCGGGCCGCCGCCGCGTCCCGGAGCAGTGCCGCGGTGTGGTGGGCGATCAGGTAGTCAGCAAACGTTGCGTGCAGAAACTCGTAGCTACGGCCGCCCCGGCCGGATTCCGCCTCGGCGGAGTGCACGAAGAAGAACCGGCCCACCACGCGGCTTGCCGGGTCCAGCTCCCTGCCGACGTCACGGCGGTCGGAGGAAGGGCCGCTGTGCGGCGCCGGAAGTGCGCGGAGGTCGGCGGTGAGGTCACGTTCGTTCAGGTACTGACGGCCGCGGTTGAATGCGCCGAACGCGACCAGGCCGAGTTTCCACAGCTCTGCCTCGCGGCGTTCGTCGTCGGTGAGTCCGCTTGCCTCGCTGTCGGGGCGGTTGAGTTCCCGGCCGATGAAGTCGTCGAGCAGGATGCGGTAGAGATCGGCGGAGCTTTCGTGCGGCGGCAGGTCCCGCTCCGAGAGAATGAGCGCCAGTAGCAGGAGCAGCAGCGGCTGGCGTGCCAGGTCGGCATAGCCGAGAAGCTGGTCCGCTTCGATGCGGCGGACTGAGCCCGACCGGATTCCCGCGGCATTGGCCCCGGTCCAGGTTCCGGTCCATGCCTTGACCTGAGCGTCGGTGAACTCTTCCAGCTTGACGACCACGCAGCCGTCGGGGATGGCCGCCAGGTCCGCGACGACGGTGCGCGACGTCACGACGACCGCGACCGGCCCGCCTGTCACCGCTTCTGTGCGCTGGAAGTCCATGACGTTGCGCAGGTAGCGGGACTCGGTGGCGCCGGTTGCCTGCATGAGTTCGTCCAGGCCGTCGATGAGCACGACGCGGGTGAGCTTCTCGCTGGATTCGCAGAGCTGCCGCCACTCCGCGTGTCCGTGCGACGATTCCCGCAGGACGTCCTCGATCTGCCGGTAGACGCTCGCCGAGGGATCCGGAACGTCGCGCAACGGGATTCGTACGGTGGTGAAGGCTTTTGTGGCCGACAGCCGGGCAGCGCAGACCTTGGTGAGCAGACTCTTGCCCGCACCGGGGTGGCCGAGAATGACCAGCGGCGCGGTCGCGGCCTTCGGTGACGTGAAATGCCGTGCCAGAAATTCTGAGAGGTCGTCGCCGGGCTCCTGTTGCTTCCACCATTCCTCGTGGGCCGGCTGTGATGAACTGTCGACCACCGCCCAGCGAAAGTGGGGTTCGACGTAGCCGTCCTCGACAGACGGCGTGCGCACCTCGGTGATCCGCGCCGTATCGTCGAGATCGAGAACCGGCTGGCTCAGCACGCTGCGGTTGAGCGCTGCGACGGCCGTCCTGGCAGCGTCGGCCCGGGTCTTCGGCGGTGGGGTGAGGGTGCCGACCAGATCCTCCAGTCGGCCGAGCGACCTCTGGGTAGCCGAGTGCTCGCCCATCACTGTCCAGATCGAATACTCCGGCACCTCCGCCGCGAGCGCGAAGTATTCTGCCGTGTACCGATCGATGGCCCGTTCGACGATCTGGCCGACCATCACCTCCGGGTCGGAATGCCCGCCGAAGGTTGCCGTCCACGCGGCGAAACCTTCGAAGAAACGAAGTGCTGCCACAGCGAGCAGGCGGAGATCAGGACCGATCGAACTGTCCAGGTTGGCGGCAAACCCCTGGCCGGCCCACGGCAGGCTGATCTCCACCGTCGTCACGGCTTCCGACACGGTCCGCAGGTCCTTGACGATGACGTCGTGGTCGGCGTCGGTGAGGGACAGCTTGTCGTAGGCGGGGCTGCCGATTTCGCGGAGTGCGGCGAAGAAGGAGCCCAGGACCAGGACCGTGTGGGTGGCGGCCAGGACCTCGTGGCGTTGGGTGCCGGTGGCCTTGCGGAGTTTGGTACGGCCGGCCGTGACCAGGTCATCCAGCCGCGCGATCAGTTCGTTCTTCTGGTCGACCCAGCCCCACGCGGCGAGCAGCCAGGGTTGCCCCGTGGCCAGGCCGACCGGGCCGGCGGCCAGGATGCCCAGGCCCAGGAGTTTGTCCAGGACTCTGATGGCGGGGGAGCGTTTGCCGAGGAGGATTTCACGGGCGGTTGCTAGGGCGTACGGCGAGCCGGCCATCTCGACACGTTAGGGCAGAAGGTGGGTGGGGTGCACCCTGGCTGAGGGCTCGCGGGGTGCGCAGGCTGGGGGCATGGACATGATTGTTGTGCTGGGTGATGGCCGGGCCGGGGCGCTCGAGTCGCAGGTCTGGTGGCCGAAGGATGTGCTGTTTCAGCACGGGGAGCCGACGGCCACCCCGTGCGACAGCCCTCATGTCGGGGTCTGGGTCGATGAGCGGGCGCGGGTCGTCCAGGAGCTGCGGCCGGACGGGCGGTACGACGAGACGCGGAACGGGCGGAAGCATGCGTACCGGGGGAATTTCTGGATCGCCGGGGACAGCGTGGTCTATCACGATGACCTGGACTTCTGGGCGTACGGAAAAGTGGTTGAAGGGGTCTTGGTGCACGCTGATTTCAGGTTCCGGCGGGTTTAGTATTCTCTCGGGGTATACGCCGAGAGTATAGTTCCTGGCATGACGGTGCCTCTGACGTTGCTGGGGTTGCTCGAGCGGGAGCCCAGCCATGGTTATGACCTCAAGCGGGACTACGACGCGATTTTCGGTCGGGGTAAGCCGCTTTCCTTCGGACAGGTGTATTCGACGCTGGCTCGGCTGACTCGGGACGGGAAAGTGGTGGTCAGTGAGGTGGGGCCGGGGGATGGGCCCGATCGGAAGCAGTATGTGATCACCGATGCGGGGGCGACGGAGGTTGATGCCTGGCTGGTGCAGCCGGTGGAGCCGGAGCCGCATCTGCAGACCGTGCTGTTCGCCAAGGTGACACTGGCGCTGATGCTGGAGCGGCCGGCAGCGGAATATCTGGATCGGCAGCGGGCGGCGCATCTGCAGCGGATGCGGGAGTTGACCGAGGTCAAGCGGTCGGGGGCGCTGGTTGATGCGCTGCTTGCGGATCATGGGCTGTTTCATCTGGAGGCCGATCTGCGGTGGATCGAGCTGACCTCGTCGCGGCTGGATGCGCTGGCCGAGGAGGTCCGGAAGTGAGCCTGCTCAGCGCGGAGGATGTGACGCTGTCGTTCGGGAGCACGCCTGCCCTGCGGGGAGCCGATCTGGAGGTCGGCGAGGGGGATGTGCTGGCGATCATGGGGCCGAGCGGGTCCGGGAAGTCCACCTTGCTGCATTGTCTGGCGGGGATTCTGGTGCCGGATTCGGGGGTGGTCAGTTTTGCCGGGCGGCGGCTCGATGCGATGGGGGAGAACGAGCGTAGTGCGCTGCGGCGGGATCAGTTCGGGTTCGTGTTCCAGTTCGGGCAGTTGGTGCCGGAGCTGACCGCGGAGGAGAACGTCGCGCTGCCGTTGCTGCTCGGCGGGGTGCGCAGGGCGGCGGCTGTGCGGGAGGCGCGGGAGTGGTTTCCGCGGCTCGGGCTCGACGGGCTCGGGGGACGGCGTTCGGGGGAGCTCTCCGGCGGCCAGGCTCAGCGCGTCGCGCTGGCACGGGGGTTGGTCGCCAAACCGCGGGTGCTGTTCGCGGACGAGCCGACCGGGTCGCTCGACTCGCTCACCGGCGAGCAGGTCATGGAGCTGCTGGTGACCTCAGCGCGGGCGGAGGGGACGACGGTTGTCGTGGTCACCCACGAGCCGCGCGTCGCGGCGTACGCGGACAGTGAAGTCGTGGTGCGTGACGGCCGGGTGCACAGCCTGGCGGCCTCGACATGATCCGGTTCGGGCTGCGGCTCACGCTGGCCGGTGGGCGCGAGGCTGCGCTGCGGCTCACGCTCATCGCGGTCGCTGTGGCGCTCGGGGTGGCCATGCTGCTCACGGCTGTCGGCGGGATGTCCGGTGTGGTCAAGCAGAGTGACCGCTTCGACTGGGCCAACGCGGACATGACACCTGCCGCCGACGGCCCGCTCTGGTGGGATCTCCACATCGATATGTACGCGCAGAGCACGCTGGCCCGAATCGATATCGCCGCCGCCGGACCCGGCGCACCCGTGCCACCGGGCCTGCCCCGGCTGCCGGGGCCGGGGGAGTTCTTCGCCTCGCCCGCCCTGCAGGACCTGCTCGCTTCCGCGCCGGACGCGCAGTTGAAGGACCGTCTCGCGGACCGGCCGGCCGGCACGATCGGGGACGCCGCACTGCCCGCACCGGATTCCCTCATCGCCGTCGTCGGGCACACGCCGGAAGAGCTCGCGCAGCGCGACGGTGCCGTCCGGGTCGCCTCGTTCCCGGACATCGGGCCCCGGGACTGCCCGTCCGGCTGTTATGCGGGCATCCCGGCGAACGGGCTCCTCCTGATCCTGTCCGTCGTCGCGCTCGCCCTGATCTTCCCGCTGCTCATCCTGGTCGGCTCGGCCACCCGGCTCGCGGCGGCGCGACGCGAGCAGCGATTCGCGGCGATGCGGCTGGTCGGTGCCACCCCGCGCCAGGTCGCGATCGTCTCGGCGGTCGAGGCCACGGTGTCGTCGCTCGCCGGGACCGCCGCCGGCTTCGTGATCTTCTATCTGGTACGCGACCGGCTGGCCGCGATCCCGTTCAGCGGGTCGCCCATGTTCCCGTCCGACCTGTCACCGGGTTGGTGGGGTGTGCTCGGGGTGGCGGTGGGCGTGCCCGTGGCGTCCGCGCTGGCGGCGAGGTTCGCGCTGAGACGCGTACACATATCGCCTTTGGGGGTGACCCGGCGTGGCACGCCCAGGCCGCCGCGGGCGTACCGGCTGATCCCGCTTGTTCTCGGCCTCGCCGAGCTTGCGTTCTTCATCGGCCGGCGGCCGGAGACGTCGAACGGTCAGGTGCTGGCGTTCGTCCCGGGCATCCTGATCGTGATGATCGGGCTAGTGGTCGCGGGACCGTGGCTGACCATGGCCGCGGCCCGGTTGCTCGCCTCGCGGGCCCGCCGCCCGGCCGCCCTGATCGCCGCGCGGCGCCTCGCCGACAACCCGGCGGCCGGCTTTCGCGCGGTGAGCGGTCTCGTGCTCGCGCTGTTCGTGACGAGCGTGGCGGTAGGCGTGATGGGGACGGTCGCTGCTGACGCGGATCACCCCGGCGACAGCCCGGGCAGCACCGAGCTGATGGCCCTGCTCTTCCGGGACCGCGAGCACGCCCCGACCGGCACGGTCATCCCGGCCGGTCTCCCCGGCACGGCGGCGGTGGTGCGGACGGCACCGGAAGGCGCCAAGGCGGAGGGACCCGGCGGGTTCACCCTGGAGTCGCTCGCGTCCTGCGCCGAGCTCGCGCGGGTGCCGGGCCTCACACCCTGCAAACCCGGTGCGAAGACAGCCTGGGTGATGACGGACGCGCGGGCGATGGAGGACCCATGGCCCGCGGAGTGGCGGACCGCGTGGCCGACCGCCGACTACACGCCGGAGCAGCTCGCGGCCATGCAGGCGACGTCACTGATCGTCGGCACCGACGGCACGACGGCGTCGGTGGAACGGGCGCGGACGGTTCTCGGGAACGCGTACCCGTTGCGGTGGGGTCCCATCACCGACGCCGATTGGCAGGCGGACACGACCCGCGTTCTTGACGGCTGGAAGCGGCTGGCCAATGTGGTGGTGCTGGCGTCGCTCGTGCTCGCCGGGCTGAGCCTCGCGGTGAACGTCGCGGGCAGCCTGGCCGAGCGCCGCCGGCCGTTCAGCGTCCTGCGGCTGACCGGGGTCCCGCTCGGCATGCTGCGCCGGGTCGTGGCCCTGGAAAGCGCGACCCCACTGCTGGCGGCGGCGCTGGTCGCCGTGGGTGCGGGACTGCTCTGCGCGCACCTGTTCCTGACCGCCCAGATGCACCTGCCGCTGCGGTCCCCCGGCGTCACCTTCTACGTCACCGTGATCCTCGGCGTGCTGCTGTCCCTGGCCGTGATCGCCTCGACGCTGCCCCTGCTCCGCCGGATCACCGGGCCTGAGGCAGCGCGTAACGACTAGAGCGCATCTGAGGGATCCCGGCGCAGGCCGTCGTGATCCCTCAGATGCGCACTTGTGTCCTGAGTCTTCGATCCATTTGCGGTAGGTGGCGCGGGCGGCAGGATTCGGCCCCGAGGCACGAAGTTGCGGTGAAACCGGCTATGCCGCAATCTTCTGCGGCTTTGGGTGTCAAGTGTGGGCCGATTAGGTCTGGCCGGGATACATATGTTGTTCTGTCAGACGTGATTGGCCGGTTTTGAGGAGCAACACCGCAGATAGTTTTTGCATCTCGGTGTCCAGCGCAACATTCAGCCTCGTGGCATGGACTGCAACAACTCGGTCGCGGCCGGTGTGTGTCAGAACGCCATCGGCATCGGCTCTGGGAAGGGTGATCCACCCGGACCGAACTGACAAGCAACTACCGACTCAGGGACACTAGTGCTTGCGGGCGACGACGCCGTTGCAGGAGACGTCTTCGATGCGCGGGCGGGGCTGGGGTTCCCCGTCCGCGCGCCAGCGGGACACCGATACCAGGCCCGGGTCGAGGAAGTCGAGCCCGTGCATCAGCTCGCGGAGCCGGTCGCCGGTGCGCGGGACGAACCGGCCGTCCGGGTTGTTCGCGGTGAGCTCGGCGATCGCCTTCGCGGACTGGTATTCCCAGGTGGCGTGCGAGGCGACCACGTAACTGCCCGGTGGCAGCGCGCCGACCAGCTTGTCGATGATGCCCTGCGGGTCCTCGTCGTCTCGGATGAAGTGCAGGACGGCGACCAGCAGCAACGCGATCGGCTGGGTGAAGTCCAGCGTCGCGGCCAGCTCCGGGTGACCGAGGATCTGGCCGGGCTCGCGCAGGTCGGCGTCGAGGTAGCTGATCGAGCCCTCCGGACCGCTCGTGATCAGCGCGCGGGCGTGGGTGAGCACGATCGGGTCGTTGTCGACGTAGACCGTGCGGGTCGACGGCTGGATCGCCTGGGCGACCTCGTGGGTGTTGCCCGGCGCCGGGATGCCGGTGCCGATGTCCAGGAACTGCCGCACGCCCTGGCCGGCGAGGTATTCCACGGCCCGGCCCAGGAACATCCTGTTCTCGATCGCCATCAGCCGGATGCTCGGCATGGCCGCCTCGATCGCGTCCCCGGAGGCCCGGTCGGCGGCGAAGTTGTCCTTGCCACCCAGCCAGTAGTTGTAACGCCGGGCGGGGTGGGCAATGGTCGTGTCAAAGCGGTCCGCGGCGCTGCTCACGTTTCCCCCACCCCTGGACGACGACCGTCCACGAACGATCTTAGTGCGACATCCTCACACATCCATTTCCAGGATTATCTCAAGACCGTCCTCATCGTCCCACTGCTCGCCGACCGTCCGGAACGGGAACTGCCCGGCCAGGGACATCGACGCTACGTTGTCAGGCGCGATGGTGAGCCGGACCGTGCGTACGCCGGGCTCCTGAGCTGCCCGTTCGAGCAGCTCCTTCAAGGCCGCGCGGGCATACCCCCGGCGACGGAAGGCGGGGTCGACGGCGTATCCGATCTCCAGGGTCCCGTCGACAGGCGCGGAGTGAAAACCCGCGCGACCCACGGTGATCTGTTCCTCCATGTCCCAGATCGCACCGGTGACCCACGCGCCGTCCGCCGGCTCGGCGAGCACCTGGCGGTAACGCCGCGCCCAGGTGCTCGCGTTGGCCGTGCTCGCCAGGTATTCGCTCAGCGGCACCGGACTGGTCTCGTTCGCCCCGGCCAGGTCACCCCGGCTCAGGGCGTCGAAGGTATCAACCGGCAGCTGGACAATCCGTACGTCAGGCATTCGCGGGACAATAGAACATCGTCAGAGCTTTCAGAGAATGAACGACCGGATCAGCACGATCGCCAGGAACACCACGATGAACGACAGGTCGATCGCGACACCGCCGGCGCGCAGCGGGGGAATCACCCGGCGAACGGGGGCCAGAATGGGCTCGGTCACCGCATAGACCCCACGGGTCAGCCGCGAGCGGAACGAGCCCGGCATGCTCGGGCCCGCCAGCGTCACGCTCCAGTCCAGGATCGCGCGAACGACCAGCAGCAACTGCACCAGCAGCAACACAAAGCTGATCAGAGCAAGCAGGGGACCCACAATTTCCTCCAGAGAGCCGTAACTACCTCCCCACTATGCGTCGAGATGTTGTGAAGTGGCTGAGAACCTGTTGTATACAGCCAGCCCCAAAAATAACGGTGGCGCGGGGATCGGCATTGATGGAAGTCTGGTCGCATGACGTCGCAGCTCAGCTTCGCGCTCGATCACGCGTGGCTCTGGAAGCGGGCCATCGAGGTTCCTACGATCCTGGCGCCCGGTGCCGCCAACCGGGAGGGCCGGCTGGTCGCTCCGAGATACCCGGGCTGCTGCTGCGGACGCCGGCGACGGCACCGCGACCACCCGGGTCGGTTCCGCTCGAAGTCGGCCTTCTCCAGCCCTCGAAGCTGGCGCAAGCAAGGACGGTAGTGGCCCGCGTGCGGGAGCACGCGGGCCACACTCGTCAGGAGGCGGTGAAGGTGTAGGTGCCGGAGCCGAGGGAGTAGGACGCCGTGCCGGAGCTGTAGCCCTGGGCGACCGCTTCGGGCGGGGCGGTGACCGCGGCCGCTGACGTGGCCGGGAC
The DNA here is from genome assembly GCF_016862215.1 of Winogradskya humida. Lineage (GTDB taxonomy): Bacteria > Actinomycetota > Actinomycetes > Mycobacteriales > Micromonosporaceae > Actinoplanes > Actinoplanes humidus. Next base: position 27,170 of record NZ_BOMN01000064.1, on the reverse strand, counting down.
CTGGACGGTTGCCGTGGTGTTCGGCGGGACGGTGACCTTGAGCGTCAACACCGTGCCGCTACGACTCCATTGTGTACGCGTCTGGCCGTACGACGTGGTCAACGAAGTCGTCGCGTGCGTGAGCGAGCCGCCGGGCCTGGGTGCGAGGGTGAGCTGCTGGTATCCCGGGGTGGCCGGGGCGATGCCGCCGACCGTGCGGTAGAGCCAGTCGCCGACCGAGCCGAGGCCGTAGTGGTTGAAGGAGTTCATGCCGGGGTCCTGCAGGGCGCCGTCGGGGCGGATGCCGTCCCAGCGTTCCCAGATGGTGGTGGCGCCGCGGGAGTTCATGTAGCCCCAGCCGGGGTAGTCCGGCTGCTGCAGGATCTGGTACGCCGTGTCGAGGTGGCCGTGGTCGGCGAGGACCGGGAGCAGGTTCTCGACACCCATGAAGCCGACCGAGAGGTGCCCGTTGCGGGAGGCCACCTTCGCGGCGAGTTTGTCGGCGACCGCCTGCTGCCGGTCCGGCGGGACGAGCCCGAAGGCGAGGGCGAGCACGTAGCCGGTCTGGCTGTTGCTGCCGACGGTGCCGTCCGCGGTGACGAACTTCGCCGTGAACGCTGCCCCGATCTGGTCAGCGAGCGCATTGAAGCGGGCGGCGTCGGCGGTGCGGCCGGTTGCCGCGGCCATCCGGGCCACGAGCCGTGTCGACCAGCCGAAGAACGCGGTGCTGGTCAGGTCGTTGGCGGTGTTGTCGTCGACGTTGAGCCAGTCGCCGAAGGTCTCGTGGTTGCGGATGAGGTCCGCGCCCGAGGTGCTGCGCAGATACTCGACCCACTTGGCGAGGGCATCGAAGTGCTTGTCGGCGGCGGACAGGTCGCCGTAGCGCTGCCAGATGACGTACGGCACCACGACGCCCGCGTCACCCCAGCCGGCCTTGCCCGAGCCGCCCAGCACGTCGGGTGCGACGTCGGTGAACGAGCCGTCGCTGTGCTGCGCGTCCACCAGGTCGTCGACGAACTTGGTGAGCAGCCCGTGGGTGTCGAAGTTGAACGTGGACGTGGCGCCGAACGCCGCGATGTCGCCGGTCCAGCCGAGCCGCTCGTCGCGTTGCGGGCAGTCGGTCGGGATCGACAGCATGTTGGAGCGCGCGCCCCACAGGATGTTGCTCTGCAGCTGGTTCACGAGCGGGTCGCTGGTCTCGAAGTCGCCGGTTTCCGCGCCGTCGGTCCAGGCGGCGAGGCCGGTGATGCTGTCCGCGGTGGGCGCCCCGGGGAATCCGGTCAGCTCGACGTAGCGGTAGCCGTGGACGGTGAAATGCGGCTCGAACGTTTCAATTCCGCCGCCCTTGAGCGTGAACGTGTCGGTGGCCTGGGCCGCGCGGAGGTTGGTCGTGTAGAGCGTGCCGTCGGCGTTGAGGATCTCGCCGTGGCGCAGGGTCACGCGGGTGCCGGCCGGGCCGTCGACCTTCAGCCGGTTCCAGCCGGTGAAGTTCTGGCCGAGGTCGGCGATCCACACGCCCGGCTTCGGCTGGGTCAGGGCGACCGGGCGCAGTTCCTGCTGCACGGTGACGCCCGGGTCGACCTGGGGGACGAGGTTCGGCTGGGCTGCCGTGCGTACGGTCACGGCCCTGCCCTGACCACCCGCGATGCGGGCGTCCTGATCCTCACCGTGATAGAGATCGTCGGCCACGATGGTGCTCGCGGTCGAGGACCATGATCCGTCGGTACGCACATCAGCGCGCGACCCGTCCGCATACTCGACACTCAGCTGAGCGGAATACCACGGCGAAGCGCCGTAGACGTGGGTCCCCGCGAAGCCGATGTTGCCCGCGTACCAGCCGTTGCCGACCAGCGCGGACAGCTCGTTGGAACCCTGCTTGAGCGCGGCCGTCACGTCGTACTCGCGGTACTGCAGGCGCTTGTTGTAATCGGTCCAGCCGGGGGCGAGCCGCTCCTGGGTGACCTTCGCGCCGTTGAGGTACGTCTCGTGCAGACCCAGCGCCGTGGCGAAAAGCCGCGCGCGGGTGACCTTCTTGGCGACCGTGAACGTCTTCGCGAGCCGCGGCGCCGGGTTGGGTACCGTGACCTGGTCGCCCCACGGGCCGCCGGGGTTCGCGGCGAGGACCGACGCTGCGGGCCAGGCGCTGTCGTCGAAGCCGTTCTGCTGCCAGCCGTCCGGGGCGGTCTGCGCGGCTTTCCAGCTGGCATCCGTACTGATCGACTCGAGCTTGGCCAGCAGACCTGCCGGGCCCTCGGTGGTGTTGGTGGCGGCGATCGCGACGGTGTTGCTACCGGTACGCAGCTGCGCGGTCACGTCGATGGTGGTCGCCCGTTTCCACGAGTCGGTGACCCGGCGCGACGTGGTGACCTGGACGCCGTTGACCCAGACGTCCGCGGTGTCGTCGCCGGTCACCACGAGCGTGCTGCGCTTGACCTCCGTCAGGTCGAACGTGCGCCGGAAGTAGCGGGTGGCGGCCGGTGCGCTGGTGGCGGGGTCACCTTCGGGATACCAGATCCAGTTGGCGCCGGTGAGGTTCGCCGTGCCGGGGTCCCCGATGAAGTCGGCCGACCACGCCGCCAGTGCGGTGTCGAAACGCGCGTTGCTGCTCCACGCGCTCGCGCGGCCCTGAGCATCCCAGACGCGCACCCGCCAGTAGTACGTGCGGTCCTTCGCCAGTGCGGGCCCGGCGTACGCGATGTCCACGGATTGCTGCGAGGCGACCTGACCGCTGTCCCAGACGTCTTTCGCGCCTGGTTTCGTGCCGACAACCACCTGGTAGCGGCCCTGGAGCTGGCCTTTCGCCGCGGACAGCAGCTTCCAGCCGAAGCGGGGTTTCGCCGCGGCGATGCCCAGCGGGTTGGTCTGGCGCTCGGTGGTGAGGCCGCCGACGAGGGTCGGCGCGAGAGCCGCGGTCCGGGCGAGGCTGACGTTGCGCCCCCACGGCTTCTTGCCGTACAAACCGAGGTCCTTGGCCGGGACCCACGCCTGCGGCACGGAATTCGAGGCCTGCCACGAACCGTCGGTGACCAGGTCGAGCACGCTGCCCGGTCCGGCAACCCGGAGGTGGCCGAGGACGCCGGCATCACCTGCGGCATTGCGGGCGGCGACCAGCAGGGTGTTCGGTCCGGGTTTCAGGGCTGCGGCCAGGTCGACGTGCAGTGCGGTCTTCCAGGAGCTCTGGGTACGCGGTGAGCCCGCGAGCCACGTCCCGTTGAGCCACACGTCGACGGTGTCGTCGCCGGTGATGTCGAGTTCTGCCGTGGTGCTCTGCTGAGGTGCGGTGAAGGTGCGCTGGAGATAGCGCGTACCCGGCTGACCTGATTCGGGGAACCAGATCCAGTGAGCGGTCCGAAGAGCGCTCTCCGGGGCCGCCGAAGCCGGCGACGCGAAGGCGGGGAGGGGAGTGGCGACGATCGCGGCCAGGACGGTGGCGGCGAGCATCCGGACGGTTCTTGCCATGCGGTTCTCCTCGGTGGTTGAGAAGGCGCTGTGCAGAGTCATGTATTTAAACGTTTCAATACGATGACGTTTCGAGCGTATGTCAAAGGAGGGTCTTCGCTCAAGAGCGCGGGCTACCGTGGGGTCGTGCAGGCACTCGAACTCGCCGACTACCGCGCAGCGGTGGCCCGCAACTATCTGACCGCGATCGACCTCGCCGATTTCCGCGCCCAGCGGGACAAACTCTTCGCGAACCACCCGCAATCGGCGATCCCGCGAGGCGCCCCGTTCGACGGTTTGAAGTACTACCCGCCGAACGACGAATTCGTGGCCGAGGCAGACCTGCGCGAAGCCCCGGGCAGCATCGACATCGACACCGGCGGCCCCGACGGCGTCTGCCACTACACCCGCGCCGGCATCCTCGACACCCCGTGGGGCGAGCTGTCACTGTGGTGGCTCCAGTCGTACGGCGGCGGCCTGTTCCTGCCGGTCCGCGACGCGACCAGCGGCCCCGAGACCTACGGCGGCGGCCGCTACCTGACCGACACGGTGAAGGGCACCCATGGCCGGGGCGTGGAGATGCTCACCCCGACCCGGGCCCGCCTCGACTTCAACTACCTCTACAACCCCAGCTGCGCGTACGACGACGCGTGGCTCTGCCCGCTCGCCCCACCCGAGAACACCCTCGAGGTGGCCATCCGAGCCGGCGAGCTGAAGTATCACTAGGCGCTCTTGAACAGGTCCAGGACGCTCTGCGGGGTGTCGGGACCGAAGAAGCGCTCGAAGTCGCGGGCGGCTTCGGCGGACTCCGCGGCGCTGCGGGGGAAGAGCCCGGCCTCGTATTCCGTGAGCGCGGCCTCGACGTCGCCGGGGTGGGCGGCGATGGCCCTGCCCAGCTCGGCGCCGTCGTACATCGCCAGGTTGGCGCCCTCGCCGTTCGGGACCTGCAGGTGCGCGGCGTCGCCGAGCAGGGTCACGCCCGGCACCCGCTCCCACCGGTGCTCCATCGGCAGGGTGTGCAGCGGGCGCAGGACGGGCGGCGTCTCACCGTCGGTGATGAGCGCGGTGAGCTCCGGCGCCCAGCCCTCGAACTCCGCGGCGACCCGCGCGGCCGTGACAGGGGCAGCGTCGAACCACTCCTGTGGCCGGGTGAGCGACACGTAGGTGTGCAGGACGCCGTTGGCCTCGCGGTGCGCCTGGATCCCCTTGCCGGGGACGGTCGCCATCATCGCGCCGGTGCCGACGGCCTTCGCACTCGCGGCGTGCCGCTCGTCGGCGTCGTAGAGGTACGTCTCGACGAACGAGGTGCCGACGTATTCCGGCTGCGCCTCGGACAGCAGGGGACGCACGCGTGACCACGCGCCGTCCGCCCCGACCAGCAGCTCGGTGATCGCGGTCGTCCCGTCGGCGAACGTCAGCTCGTGCCGCCCGGCGCCGATCGCCTGGATCGCCGTGACCTTGTGCCCCCATTTGATCGTGCCCTCCGGCAGGGAGTCGATCAGGAGCTGCCGCAGGTCGCCGCGCAGGATCTCGGGCCGGTGACCGGAGCCGTCATCGGGCTCGTCGAACAGCGTCGACCCGTCCGGGCCGAGGATCCGCATGGCCTCGCCGCCCTCGTGGATGTGCTTGCGGAACTCCTCGAACAGCCCGGCCGCCTTGAGCGCGAGCTGCCCGTTCTGCTCGTGGATGTCGAGCTGCCCGCCCTGGGTGCGCGCCGCCGCCGAGGCATCGCCCTCGTAGAGGGTCACCGGGATGTTGTGCAGGTGCAGAACGCGGGCGAGCGTGAGTCCGCCGAGGCCGGCGCCGACGATGGTGATCATGGCATTTCTCCTTCTATGGATCGCTGTTCCATAGCTAGCTTGGAACGCTGATCCAGTTATGTCAAGATGGTGGCATGGCGGCTAAGACGAAGAACACAGAACGGCGCGAAGACGCCCTCTCCCGGGAGCGAATCATCGCCGCCGCCATCGAGATCCTCGACGCCCGCGGCGAGAACGGTCTGACCGTTCGCGCCCTGGCCGCGCACTTCACCACGGGTCTCGGCGCGATCTACTGGCACATGTCGAGCAAGGCCGACATCGTCGCCGCGGCCACCGACGCGGTCCTCGCCGGTCCGGCGGCGGCTGCCCCGCCCGACCCCGGAGACGCCATCCGGGCACTCGCGCTACGCGTGTTCGACTCGATCGACGACCACCCGTGGGCCGGCGCGCAGCTCTCCCGCACCGCATCCCAGCCGACCACGCTGAAAATCTTCGAAAGCATCGGCCTGCAGGTCCAAGCCCTCGGCGTCCCCGCCGCCGCCCAGTTCAACACGGCCTCAGCGCTGCTGAGCTACATCCTCGGCGTCGCCAACCAGAACGCCGCCCTCGCCCAGTCAGCCGAACCGGGCACCAACCGCACCGCCGTCCTCGAAGGTGTCTCAGCCATGTGGACAGACCTCGACCCCACCCACTTCTCCTTCATCCGCAGCATCGCCCCCCAACTCCGCGACCACGACGACCGAGCCCAGTTCCTCGCCGGCATCGACCTCCTCCTGGCCGGCATCCAGGCATCGGCCACTTCCTGAGGCCGACTTCTCGAGGCCGGCGTCACCGCATCGGGCGGTACGCCCCATGCTCGCTGACCGGCCGGTATGCCCCATCTGTCATCGCGGCGTGGAATCCGGCCAGCAGCCCATCCGCCTCGGGCAGGTCCAGCGCCTTCCGCACCCGCGCCCGCGCCTCATCCAGCGGCAACCAGCCATCGCCCCGCGTGTCCCACTCACGCCGGATCTCCTCGTCGCACTCCTCCAGCCAGGCCCGCATCCCGTCCCCGAGCGGCCGCGCCAGCGCGTCCTGCAAGGACGGCAACCCGACGATCAACCCCAGCGACTCCCGCAGGGTCGACGCGATCAGCCCACCCTCGCCATACGCGCCCGCATAGACAACCGCCCCACCCGCGGCCAGCATGAACGTCCCGCCGGCGTCATCCCCCGCGATCGGTGTCAACGTCCCGCCGCCGGGCAGGTGCACGTCCTCCATCGGATCGGTCCGAGCCAGGTCGAACCCGAACTGGTCGGTCAGCACCTCCGCCAGCCACGGTGTAGCCCTGATCGTCTCCAGCAGGTCGGTCATGGCGCAGATCGTAGGCCGCAGAGCCGTGGGGCCGCAGGGCCGAATGTTGCGCTGGGAGACGAGTTGCGACAACTTTGTGCGGTGCTGTTCGTCAAGTCCGGTCGATCGTGTCTGACGGCAGAACCTATGTCTATCGGCCAGACGTGATTGGCCCGCGTTTGACACTTGACGCCGCACGAGGTTGCGCCAATGCGGATTTCAGCGCAACTTCTGCCCGTGGCCAGGTCCCGCGGCCAGGTCCCGCGGCCCAGTGCGGAGAACCCTCGGCTGACCCCATGGTGGTAGCCGCCCGGCGAGCGGTCCAAGCCGGCCACTCATAGCCACGACGTCGGCGTTGTCCGGTGTCCGGATGGACTCTCATGGTTCGCATCGACGGGCGTCAGGAGCAGTCGAAGCGGTAGTCCACCGGGCGGTCGTCGCAGCGGGTGCAGACGAAGAGATAGATGCCGCCCGCGTCGCCCAGCATCAGCCCGGCCGGGTTCTGCTCGCTTTCGGGACGGCCGTTGGTCCAGCGCTTGTTGTCGTCACGGTCGAATTCCCAGCCGGTCACTGTCAGGAGGTGCTCCATGGGGGCGCCGCAGGAGCAGTCGGGCCAGTCGGGCGACTGGGTCCAGCCGGGATAGCCGCCGGCCTTGGTGCCCGGGGCGACGGCCAGTTCGGATTCGTATTCCCAGCCGGTGTCCTGCTTGACCTGCTCGATCTCGTCGCGGATCTGTAGCCAGACGTCGCGTGGCAGGTCGAAGGTGGGATATTCGGTCACCCGCTCGGGGCTCAGGACGCATGGCGAGGGGACGAACTCCGGCGAGGATTCCTGGTCCGGTGCCGGTATGGAGAGCAGCCGGGGCCCGACGTCGGCCGACCGGCGCCATCGGACCTCCGGGCGGGGAGAGCTGAACGGGTCGTGGTCGAAGGGGCACCACAGCACCTGCAGGACGTCGGTGCCGTCCGGGAACGGCAGCTCGGGAACGTCGCCGGCCAGGAGCTGCAGCACCGGCACGAGTGGCGCCTCCGCTTCGCCCGGCGAGTTGTCGTAGTGGTCTTCGCCGAGCGGTCCGTCGCAGGCCGGCCAGGGTTCGTCGGCGGGCCAGAGCAGGGGGCCGCCCATCGAGCTCTGGTCCGCCACCGGGTGGCCGGGCCGGGGGTTCAATCTGACCGTCGTCCGGGCGTACGGTTCGAGCGCTGGGATGGTGGGGAGCACCGGGTGATCGTAGTCAGGCGGGGTAGGCCGTGGCTTCGGTGGCTTTGAGGCTGGCCCAGACCTCGCGGCCGGGTTCGAGTCCTAGCTGGACCGCCGCGGCCGAGGTGACGTCGGCGGCCACCTGGATCGGGCCGGTCAGCTCGATGCGCAGCGCGTCGCCCTGGCGGGAGACGGCGGTGACCGTGGCCGGCCAGGTGTTGCGGGGGCTGCCTTCCGGGCGGACGTTGTAGAGCGCGACCGCCGAGGGCGGGAACGCCACGAAAGCATCTCCGGTGAAGGCGTCGGCCACGGTCAGGGTGAAGTCGCCGGCGACCCGGACCGTGCCTTCCGAGGCGTGGCCGCGGTAGAGGTTGAGGCCGACGAGCCGGGCCACGTAGTCGGTGCGGGGCTGGGAAGTGATCGTTGCCGCGTCGCCGGTCTGGACCACGCGGCCGTCCTCGAGGATGACCAGACGGTCGGCGAGCATCATCGCGTCGAGCGGGTCGTGGGTGACCAGGACCGTGGGGCCGTTGTGGGCGCCGAGGTGGCCGCGGAGGTGGGCGCGGGTGTCGAGGCGGGTGCGGGCGTCGAGGGCCGCGAGGGGTTCGTCGAGCAGCAGGAGCTTCGGGTCCGTGGCGAGCGCTCGGGCCAGGGCGACTCGTTGGGCCTGTCCGCCGGAGAGCTCGCGGGGCTTCTTGCGTACATGATCGGAAAGACCGACCCGGGTGAGCAGGTCGGTGGCCTGGACCCGTGACTCGGTTTTGGAGACGCCGCGGCAGCGGGGGCCGAAGGCGACGTTGTCCAGCGCGGACAGGTGAGGGAAGAGCAGGTAGTCCTGGAAGACCACGCCGATGTGGCGGTGCTCGGGGGCGTCGCGTTCGATGCGGCGGCCGTCGAGGGTGATGTGGCCGTCGTCGAGCCCGATCAGGCCGGCCAGGGCGCGCAGGGCGGTTGATTTGCCGGCGCCGTTGGGGCCGAGCAGCGCCACGACCTCGCCCGGGCCGGCGGTGAGCGTGGCGTCCAGCGTGAAGCCGTCGCGCTTGACCACCAGGTGCGCGTCGAGGCTCATGTGACACCGACCCATTTATCCCGCAGCGTTGCCAGGATGACGACCGAGACCACGAGCAGGACCAGGCTCAGTACGATCGCCGCGTCCAGATCCTGCTCCAGCGCGAGATAGACGGCGAGCGGCATGGTCTGCGTACGCCCCGGGAAGTTGCCCGCGAAGGTGATCGTCGCCCCGAATTCGCCGAGTGCCCGCGCCCAGCAGAGCACCGCACCCGCTGCGACCCCCGGGGCGATCAGCGGCAGGGTGACCCGGCGGAACGCCGTCCAGCGGCTCGCGCCGAGCGTCGCCGCCGCCTCCTCGTAGCGGGAGTCAGCGCCGCGCAGGGCCCCCTCGACGCTGATGACCAGGAACGGCATGGCCACGAACGCCTCGGCGACCACCACGCCGGTCGTGGTGAACGGCAGGGTGAAGCCGAACGTCGTGTCGAGCCATTCGCCGACCAGCCCGCGGCGGCCGAAGACCAGCAGCAGCGCGACGCCACCGACGACCGGCGGAAGGACCAGCGGCACGGTGACCAGCGCCCGGACGAACCTGCGGCCCGGGAACGTGGTCCGGGCCAGCAACCAGGCGAGCGGCACGCCCAGAATCAGGCACACGATCGTCGCCAGTGTCGCCGTGAGCAGCGACAACCGCAGCGCGGCCAGGATGCCGGGCTCGGTCAGCCGCTCGGGCAGCGTCGTCCAGGGTGCCCGGATCAGCAGGCCGGCCAGGGGCAGCACGAGAAACGCCAGCCCGGCGATCGCGGGGATCGCCAGGGCCAGCGGTACCCGGCGGTGCGGCGTGCTCAGGGCTTCTGGAACCCCGCGTCGGCCAGCACCTGCTGGGCCTGCGGGGTCTGGACGAACGCGACGAACGCGCTGGCGCCCGACGGGTTGGTGGCGTCCTTCAGCGCGACGATCGGGTAGTCGTTGATGGCCTGCGCGGACTCGGGGAACTCCACGCCGTCCACATCGGCCGTGGCCGCCTTGGCGTCCGTGCGGTAGACCAGCGCGGCGTCGACCTCGCCCAGCTTCACCTTCGCCAGCGCGGACTTGACGTCCTGCTCCAGCGTGACCGGCTTGACCGTGACGCCGCCCGCGGCGAGCGCCTTCTTGGCGGCGGCGCCACAGGGCACCGCCTCGGCGCAGAGCGCCACCTTGAACTCCGGCTTGGCGAGGGCGGCCAGCGAGGTGATGCCCTTCGGGTTGCCCTTGGGTACGGCGATCACGAGCTGGTTTTTCACGAAAGTGACCGGCTCGCCGCTGGTGTCGCCGGCGTCGGTGACGGTCTTCATCGTGGCGGGGCTGGCGGAGGCGAACACGTCCGCGGGCGCGCCGGAGGTGATCTGCGTGGCGAGCCCGGAGCTGCCGCCGTAGGAGAACGTGACCTCGGCACTCGGGTTCAGCTGCTCGAAGAGCGTGCCGATCTTGTCGAACGACTCGGTCAGCGACGCGGCGGCGAGCACCGTCACCTTCCCGGTCGTCGCGGCACCGGCACCGGCCGCTGCGCTGCCGGTGGAGGCCGGAGCGGCCGATTCGTCATCGGAGCCGCTGGAGCAACCGGTCGTCACCAGGACGGCGGCCAGGGCCACCGCAGTCAGGAAGGTCTTCTTCATCTGTCGTCCCCTCGTTCCACGAGCACCGTCGTGGACTTGATAACTGCCACTGCCACCGAGCCGACCTCGAGACCGAGGTCGTCCACCGCTTCACGGCTCATCAGCGACACCACCCGGAACGGGCCGGCCTGGATGTCGACCTGTGCCATCACCGCGTCGCGGGTGATGGCGGTGACGATGCCCCGCATCCGGTTGCGCGCCGACGAGCGCCGGCTGGACGAGTCGGGCTCGTCGGCCAGCGACCGGGCGAACGCGGCCAGGTCGGCGCCGGCGATGCTGCGGTGCCCGTGCTCGTCGCGCACGGAGTCGAGGCGGCCGGCGTCGGCCCAGCGGCGGACCGTGTCCACGCTGACGCCGAGCAGTTCGGCTGCCTCCCCGATGCGGTATGTCGTCACGATCGTCAGCATAAGGGCCGCAGATGCGAGGTCCCTACGTTGTCTGGCCTAGTAGATGCAGCTCACTTTCGAGGAGCCCGGTCAGATACGTCGCGCGTTCGCCGTCCCGGGGCTCGCCGCGGCTGGGGCATTCGGTGACCATCAGCGTGTAGAGGTGCATGCGGTAGAGCGCGAGCCGGGTGCGGGCGGCGTCGTCGAGCACCAGGCCGGTCGCGGCGGCGTACCCGCGCAGGAACGGGTTGTCCGGCTCGTCCTCGATCCGGCGGAACAGCGCGGGGGAGACCAGGTCCAGCAGCGGGTCGCCGTAGAGATAGCGCTCGCCGTCGACGAGTCCGGTCAGGACACCGTCGTGCGCCAGCACGTTGCCGTCCCAGAGATCCCAGTGCAGCAGCGCCGGGCGGGTGACCGTGGCGAGGCATGCGCGGTGCCGCTCGACCGTCTCGGCGATGCCGGAGGGTAACCGCACCGACCAGTCCCGGGCGTCGGCGAGCAGATCGTCCACGATCGCGGCGAACGCCGTCGGCCAGTCCGCGCCGGACGCCCGGGCGCCGGTGTAGCCGAATCGTGACCCGGTGAGGTCGTGGACCCGCGCGATCGTCGCGCCGAGCTGCTCGCGGACCCCGTCGGTGTTGTCCAGTTCGGTCAGCGGTTGTCCGGGCAGGAGGGTCACCGCGAGCCAGTCGTCGGCCAGGTGCAATACCTCGGGTACGGGCGCCAGGTCGCGTACCCGCTGGTAATAAGCGCTTTCGGCGGCGAGGAGACCGGCCTCGTACCGCAGCAGCCGGGCCTCGGGAGCGGCGGCGGTCTTGACGACGATCTCGCGTCCATCGGTCAGGGTGGCCCGCCACACGGCGGCGAACGTGCCTCCGGACAGCTCGCTTGCTTCCCGTACCGATGCCCCCAAAACGGGCGCGATCCAGGTATCAAGGGTCCGTAGATCGAGGTCACGACGGGTAGGACTACGCATACGGCATTGTGCAACTCCGGATTGTGGGAAAACCTTGGGGTGCGGGGGTTCCAAGGAGGGGTACAGAGGCTGCATGAGAGTCCGTGACGAACGGCCAAGGTTGGCGGACCGGGGCCGGGGCATCACTGTCCGTAACACCCGCCCGGTGCCGATAACGCGCCCGGCTCACGCCGACGAACTGCCCGAATATCTGCGCGCCCTGCGACGGCTCGCGGACGCCGACGACCTGAGTACGGCGTACGCCGGATGCTCCATCGCCGTGGAGGTGGCGGGGCGCGTCGGCGACGGCGCGGGGCTCGCCATGGCCTACTCCCAGCGCTCGTCGGTGGCCCGGCGCCTCGGGGACCTGCCTGCCGCGCGGGGGGACGCCGAAGCCGCCGCGGAGTTGCTGGCGGTGTCCGGCGTCCCGCCCGGCAGTGCCGCCGGGGCGTTGCTGTTGTCGCGCCGGATCGCCGTACTCCTCGATCTCGGGGAGCCGGCGGCGGCGGATGCCCTGCTCGAGGCCGCCGGCCTGACCGGCGACCTGCCGGATGATCCCGAATATCTGTTGCTGCGCTATGTGCGCGGTCGTCTGCACGCCGCGTCCGCGCGCCCCGGCGAAGGGCTGGCCGACCTGTACCGCTGCGGCGAACGGCTGGCCGCACGCCGCTCCGACCATCCCGGCGTGCTGCCGTGGCGTTCGGCGGCGGCCTCCGTCCTCAAACGGCTCGGTGCCGCCGAGGCTGCCGAACGGCTGCTGGCGGAGGAGGTCGCGCTGACCCGGCGGCACGGGCTCGCCTCGGCGCTGGGCCGTGCGCTGCGCATCCAGGGCCAGGTGCTGCCCGGGGAGGCGGGGATGGCGGCGGCCGAGGAGGCGGTCCGGGTCCTGCAAGGTACGCCGCGCAAGTTCGAATTCGCGACAGCGCTCGTCGACCTCGGAGGTCTGCTCAACGGGGCGAGACGGCGGGCCCAGGCACGCCGGGTGCTGCGCGACGGACTGGAGTTGGCCGAGGCCTGCGGATCTCCGGCGCTGGTCGCCCGGGCCAAGCGGTACTACGGGGGCGCGACCGACCGTAGTTAGGTTAGCCTAGGCTGCATGACCGCCACCTCCCTGCTCCCGGTGCTCCGGCCGTATCAGCCCTTCGCGCTCCGCGTGGCGCGCACCCGGCGGCTGAGCCCGAGCTTCGTGCGGGTCACCCTGGCCGGGGAGGCGCTGGCGGAGTTCGCGTTCCACGGCTTCGACCAGCGGATCAACCTGCTGTTCCTGCCGGCGACCGAGGACCACGAGGCGTTCGCGCGCCAGGACGACTGGATGACCGAGGGCCGCACCTGTGGCGCGCCGCTGCGGGTCTACACCGTGCGCGCGTTCCGGGCCGCGCCGCTCGAGGTCGACATCGACTTCGTGCTGCACGGCGACACCTCGCCGGCGTCACGCTGGGCGGGATCGGCAGCACCGGGCGACCCGGTGGTGATGATCGGCGCGACGCACGGCCACCCGGTGACCGACGTGGCGTGGAAGCCGCCGGCCACCGCTGACCTGTTGCTGCTCGCGGCCGACTGCACGGCGCTGCCCGCGGCGGCGGCCATCCTGGAATCCCTCGACCGGCCGGCGCGCGCGGTCATCGAGGTCCCCGAACGCGACGACCGCCTCCCGATCGCGGGCGGCCACGACATCACCTGGCTCGTCCGCCACGACGGCGACCGGATCGAGCCGGTGGTCCGGGACCTGCTCGACACGTTCTCGCCCGGCGCGGCGCCGGCCCCGGTCTCAGCCGTGGCCGACGATTCCGGCGACGTCGTGTGGGACGTGCCGGAGGAGACGGCGGGCAGCTTCTACGCCTGGCTCGCCGGCGAATCGGGCACGGTCGTGTCGCTGCGCCGGCACCTGGTGGGGGAGTGCGGCATCGACCGGCGCGCCGTCGCCTTCATGGGATACTGGAAACGCGGGCAGGTCAGATAGCCAGGCCGGGTCAGATAGCCAGGGCAGGTCAGATAGCCAGGGCAGGTCAGATAGCCAGGGCTTCGCCGCGGGGCGCCCACTGGGTGTGCTCGGCGAACGCGCGGTAACGGTGCAGGGCGGCGAAGAGCCACCCCAGGCTGAGAATCGCCAGGATGATGAACGGGATCACGCCGCTGAAGGTGTCCCAGGCGGTGTGCATGGCGACGGCCCCGACGAACGTACCGATGAATGCCAGGACCTTTTTGCCGGTCGGGCTCGCCACCAGCGCCCACAGCGCACCGCAGGTCAGCCCGGTCCACGCGGTGTGCCCGGCCGGTGCGGTCAGTCCCCGCACGAACAGCGTCTCCTGCACGGCGCCGATGTTGCCCTCGGAGGACAGCAGCGCGCTGAAGCCGTACCCCATGGTCTCCAGAGCGGCGAATCCCATGCCGGAAGCGACCCCGATGACCAGCCCGTCCGAAGGCAGCCGCCGCCCGTGCCGCGCGAGCAGAAGGAACAGCAGAATCACCGGAACGATCATCTTGGCGGTTTCCTCGATGAGCGCCACGAAGAGCATCGGCAGCGCACCCAGCCCCCGCAACGCGTCGTACTCCAGCGTCCCCGCCACGACCACCCCGATGACCCCGCCGAAAAACGCGGCCGTGACCAGCGCGGACGCCGGCACCTGCCAGCGCCCGGTGCGGCCCTGCGCGAAAGTCAGGAACGACAACGGCACCACGGTCGCCCCGAGCAGCAGCAACGAGGGCACGAAGTTGGGGTTCTGCGTCCGCACCAGCGTGCGCAGCACGACAACATAGAGAACGAGGCCGATGACGAGCACGCCCAGCCAGGCCCACCGGCGGGATAGATCACGCATCCCCGGAGTCTCCCGCACGAGCGGCACAGTGCGCTACCGATCGTGGCGCGTCACTCCGTGAATTCGCAGAAGGACAGCGCCTTGTCGAACCGCCCGGCGGCGAGGTCCTCGTGCCGGATCAGGAACCGCCCGTTGGTGTACTCCTCGTGCGGCACGGCGAACTGGGCGAGCGGCACCCACTCCCGCAGCACCTCGTGCTCCGCTTTTCCTGACTTTTGCGCCAGCCCGGTCTCGGGGCTGTCCTGGGCCGAGTTCGAATAGCCCCCGATCAGGAAGCCGTCCCCGATCCACGGGATCCGCCCCGGCCACAGCCGATCCACGAGGGCGCTGAGCTCCTTGTGATGGGGCAGCCTGGTGATGAGGTCCTTCTCGAAGTCGGATCGCCACTCCGCCGGGCGGTCGAGCCAGTCCGGCAGATCCGGCTCCACCGAGGCGAACAGCTCGCGTTCCGGACCGACCAGGGGCTCCTCGCCGTACTCGTCGTATTCATTGGGCGGGATCTCGGTGACCTCTTCGCCCTCGCCGCCCGGGACGTACACGACCCGGGCGAACTTCTGCTCGTCCGCGATGGAACAGGCCTCGACCGCCGACGAGGCATCCAGGAAGAACAACAGCTCACCGGTCGCGGGAAGGGCCAGGCCCGCGATCCTCGGCAGGGCCGCACAATTGAGATTCCCCATGTACGCCATGGGCGCCCCCGGCCCCACGGACGGCCACGGCACCCCCGCCGGCAGACGCGGCATCCCACCGAACCGCCCGGCCAGCACGCCGTCAGCCCGATCCCCCGCGCGCACCCGGAACCGCAGGAGCTCGTCGGCGAACAGCGCCGCCTCGTCCGCCGGCACACCCAGCTCGCCCGCGGCCCCAACAAATCGATCGCGATGATTCATGGCCGACATGATGCCCGGCGCTGTCCACAAAGGTGATCCGGGCAGCGAGGGGTACGCCGTAACGGTGCCGTTTCGTCTATGCTGCCCGCACTGCCGTGCGAAGACACCGGCGAATATTCATGGGATGCACCGGCAAGATCGTCCAGGCCGATTACGCCGGCGTGGTGACGGCGACCAGGGAGGGCTACCCGGGCGTCGAGAACCTGTTGCTCTCCGCGGACGGGCAACGGCTCTTCGCCGCCTGGCCCGGCGGACATGCGATTGTCGCGCTCGACGCGGCGAACCTGAGTGAGGTCGCACGGTACGAAGTGGGCGCCGACGTCAGCCCGCACACCCTCGCCGCGGCCGGTGACCGGATCTGGTTCGGCTACCAGGCCGCCTCGGATGAGGGTGGCATCGGCTCGCTCGACCTGCGTGGCGAGAGCCCCGCGGTCACGCTGGACGACGGCGCGGAGAAGTGGGCCGACGCGCCCCGGCTCGCCACCGCCGCCAACCGGCCCGCGTCGACTTCTGGGCCAAGCCGGCCGAGCTCGCGCTGACCCCGGACGGCTCGACACTGCTCTACCCGTGGAACGACACGCTCGTGCCGCGGCGTACCTCGGATCTCGCGACCGTCGGCACGCCGTACGTGATGACGCACACCGCGGGCGCGGTGGATGTCGCGGTGGACGGGACGATCGCGGGTGGCAGCTGGGCACCGTACGACCCGGACGTGTGGGTCTTCACCGCCACCGGCGCGCCCGTGCGGTACTACGAGCTGCCCGACACCGGCAAGATGAGCTACACCTCCGACCCCCTCGGTTTCGGTGCGCTCGCCTGGACGCCGGAGGGCGACCAGCTGTTCGGGGTCGCGTACAACGACGTGGACGAGTACTCGCTGCGCCGGTTGACGACGCCGAAGAAGTCGGTGCCGCAGCTCACCCTCTCCGGACCGGCGTCGGCGAAGCGGGCCGTCGCGCTCACGCTGACCGGCACGGTCAGTTCCTCGCTGCCTGTGCCGGTGGGCGCGGCCGTGTCTGTCACCCGCATCGACCCGGAGACGCCGAACGGGCGCGCACTGAGCGCGGTGAAGACCGCGGCCGGGGGCAGGATCACGGTCAAGGACACGCCGCCTGCGGGCGGGAAGGTCACCTATCGGATCGGGTACGCCGCGGACACCACGCACGAGGCTGCCACCGCCACCTGGTCCGTGCAGGTCGCCAAGAGCACGCCGACCCTGACACTGAACCGTAAGAACAACGCCGTCTTCGCGTACGGAACGAAGGTGGCCTTCACCGCGCACCTCGGTGGTGCCTACAGCAACCGCACCGTGGCGATCTGGGCCGACCCGTACGGCACCGACCAGCCCAACAAGCTGGTCTGGAAGGCGACCGCGAACAGCAAGGGCGACGTCGCGGCCACCATCACCCTGACCCGCACCACCAAGGTGTCCGCGGTGTTCGCCGGGGACACCCGCATCGCCACGCGGACGGTCAGCATCACGGCCGAGACCAACGTGAAGGTCTCGCAGAGCGTCAAGGGCCACTACAAGACCGGCAAGATCGGCGCCACGAAGTACTACTACTTCCACGCGAAGAAGATCCCGCAGATCAAGACCACGATGACGTACTACAAGGGCCGCAAGCAGTACGTGATGGTCCAGTACTACGCCAAGGGCTGGAAGACCTGGGGTGACACGTGGGTCGCGCTCGCCGCGAACGGCACGTCGACGGTGACCGTCGTCGGCAACCATGACAAGAACGTTAAAATGCGCATCCGGGCCGAATACATGCCAGGAACGTACAACTCGGGTGACAGCCTCAACAACACGACGTACAGCGCTTGGACGAACTTCATCTTTACCAAGTGAGTTTGTGACCGCCGTTACCAATTCGGCGGTGGTGGAACAAAGCCGGGCGCGGGGCTCCTTGACGAAGTAGTGGCTGAAACTCGCACTGTGACCCCGCCCGACAACGATCTCTCTCCCGGAGAGCGGCTTCCGATGGGGCGCCGCTTCCGGATTGTCCTCGTGCTCGGCTTCCTCACGGCGCTCGGGCCGCTGACGATCGACATGTATCTGCCGTCGCTGCCCACGATCAGCACCGACCTGCACGCCAGCGCCGCCGCCGTGCAGCTCACGCTGACCGGCACGCTGATCGGGCTGGCGTTCGGGCAGCTGCTGGTCGGGCCGCTCTCCGATGCGGTCGGGCGGCGGGTGCCGCTGCTCGCCGGCATCGCGGTGCACATCCTGGCCTCGGTGCTCTGTGTCATCGCTCCGAACCTCGCCATGCTCGGGGCGCTGCGGGTGCTGCAGGGGCTCGGTGCCGCGGCGGCTGCCGTCATCGCGACGGCGATGGTGCGGGACCTGTTCGACGGGATGGCCGCGGCGCGGCTGTTCTCCCGGCTCATGCTGGTCGTCGGGGTCGCCCCGATTCTCGCCCCCACCATCGGTGGCCTGGTGCTGAACTGGACCTCGTGGCGCGGTGTGTTCGTCGTGCTGACCGTCGTCGGCACCGCGATCATGGCGGTCTCCGCGATCGTCCTGCCGGAGACGCTGCCGGCCGTCCGGCGCCGTAGTGGTGGCGTCCTGGGCACGGTCCGCGACTACGGGCGGCTGTTCAGCGACCGGGTCTACGTGGGTCTGATCCTGGTGGCGGGGCTGGCGATGGCGGCGCTGTTCGCGTACGTGAGCGGGTCGTCGTACGTGTTCCAGGACGGGTTCGGGATGAGCGAGCAGCAGTTCGCGTACGTCTTCGCGGGTGGTGCGATCGGCCTGATCGGCGCGACCCAGCTGAACGTCCGTCTCCTGCGCCGCTGGACCCCCCAGCAGATCATGAGCACCGCGCTGCTGGCCGGTCTCGGGTTCGGCCTGGTGCTGCTGGTCCTCGCCGCCACCGATGTCGGCGGCCTGATCGGCATCCTGATCCCGCTCTGGGCGACGCTGGCCATGGTCGGCCTGGTCATGCCGAACGCTCCCGCCCTCGCCCTGTCCCGGCACGGTGAAGCGGCGGGCACCGCGGCTGCCCTGCTCGGCGCGGTCCAGTTCGGCGTGGGCGCCCTCGCTGCCCCGCTGGTCGGCATGCTCGGCGTCGGCGCGGTCGCGATGTCCGTCGTCGTCTTCGGCGGCATGCTGGCCGCCACCGCGGTCTGCTTCCTGGTGGTCCAGCCGCACCGCCTCCCGGTCGAGCAGTCCGAGACGGTTGTAGCTCTGGTCCACTAGCAAGAACGGCGCGCCGGAGGGATCCGGCGCGCCGTTCTTTGCTATTGGGGGATCAGAACGGCGTCATGACGATGCCGGCCTGGCGGGGGTCGCCGTCGTGGACGAGCGACTCCTGGTTCTGGACGTCGTCGAACGCGAACGCGTACGCCTTCCCGTCGACCATCTGGTCGTGGATGACCTTCGCGTAGTGGTTCGACGGCTCGCCCTTGTAGAAGTCGGCCGCGCCGCCGCTCGGCTGGGTGTCGAGCGTGCCGAGCGTGGTGCGCTGCATCGCGGCGCAGAGCGTGCGGGCGATCGGGCCGACGACCAGGTCGTTCGGGGCGCCGAGCGCGCCGTCGCAGCCCCACACGTTGGCGGTCGACGGCTTGGTGAACGACGCGACGACCTTGCCGGTGGTGTCGGTGAAGTTCATGACGTTGCCGCTGGTCTTACCGGAGAACTTGTTGTTCGGCTGGTCGCCGAAGGGCACGACCGTCAGGGTCTTGCTGGTGTACGCGTTCCACGCCGAGTTGATGTACGGGTCCAGGTACGTCGCGCTCATCAGACCGGCGTCGGCGGCCTTGCCCGGGGCGAGGACGCGCAGGACCGTGCCGTCGGAGCGGGTGACGACGCTCTTCGCGAAGTCGGACTGCGCCTTGACCGTGTCGATGACCTTCTGCCGCCCGCCGGGCTTGAGCTCACCGGTCTTCGTGGTCACGCCGTTGCCGCCGAGGACGCTGACGATGTGCGGGACCGCGAACATGTCGACCTGCGAGCTGTTCAGGAACAGGCCGGAGTCGTTGAGCGTGAACTCGCTCCAGTCGAACAGGATGTCGTGGTTCGGGTCGGCGCTCGCCCACGGCGCGGGCTGCACGAGCCCGTCGTTGGTGAGCCGGAAGTCGAGCTTCTTACCGAACGACATGTAGAGCCGGCCGGACAGGTTCTTCGGCATCTTGATCGTGGTGCTGTCGCCGTTTCCGGGGCCCGCGATCGACACGTCGGGAGCGGGGACGGGGGTCGACGCGCCGCCGGTCCACGCGGTGAAGGCGCCGGCGCCGTTGACGTACCCCAGCTTGCCGGTGGTCAGGTTGACGCCCAGCAGATAGAGATAAACGGCGTCGGACCGGCCGGTGTTGTTGGTGACCTTGACCGGCAGCAGGTTGGAGGCCGGCGGCGGGTTCGGGTCGGTCGTCGGCGGCGTGGTGGGCGACGTCGTCGGCGGCTTGCTGGTGGGCGCGGTCGTCGGCGCCGTGGTGGTGGGCGCGAC
The DNA here is from genome assembly GCF_016862215.1 of Winogradskya humida. Classification (GTDB taxonomy): domain Bacteria; phylum Actinomycetota; class Actinomycetes; order Mycobacteriales; family Micromonosporaceae; genus Actinoplanes; species Actinoplanes humidus. The sequence goes on along the minus strand of NZ_BOMN01000064.1, from coordinate 7,308 downwards.
CGTGGGGGCGGTCGTCGGCACCTTGGTCGTGGGCGCGGTGGTCGGCGCGGTCGTGGTGCCGCCGCCCGAACCGCTGCACGGCTGGCCGTTGATCAGGCAGTTGAGCGGGGTGCCGCCGGAGCCGACGAAGCCGAAGGTGACCTTGCCGTCGACCGGGACGCTGCCGTTCCAGGAGCGGTTGGTGAAGGTGCGGTGCTGACCGCTGGCCGCCATGTCGGTTTCCCAGAAGCTGCCGATGGTGGAGCCCGCGGGCAGGTCGAACTCGACCTTCCAGGACGACATGGCCGACGGGCCGCCGTTACTGATGGTCACGTCGCCCTGCCAGCCGGAGCCCCAGTCGGAGGTCTTCGTGAAGGTCGCCGTCGTGGCGGACGCGGATGCCGGCAGGGCGATCCAGGCGGTCCCCGCCGCCGCCACCACGGCGGCGACGGTGAGGATGAGTGTTCGCTTGCGGCGCATGGGGGGAACTGCCTCCACTAGGGGGATGACAAGAGGTCCCGTAATTATTAGGACTCTTTACTGCATCGTCCCTAATTCAGACAGTCATTAAAGTTCCCCTAACCAGGGCGGCCCCTTCGGCCGCCCCAGCTGGGGTTTTCAGGCCCGTCGGAACTTCTGGTTCGCCGTTCCGGCGCAGTCCCAGAGCTGGAGCTGCGCGCCGTCGTTCGCGTTGTTGTCCTTGATGTCGACGCACTTGTTCGCCTGCGGGTTGACCAGGTCGCCCGCGGCCGAGAGCACGAACTGCTGAGCCGGGTTGCCGCTGCAGGTGACGATCTGGATCGCCGCGCCGTTCGCGGTCGAGCCCCACGCCACGTCAGCGCACTTGTTGTTCGACGTCTGCAGGGTGCCGTTCACGAACGTCCACTTCTGCGCGGCGCTGCTGTTGCAACCCCACATCTGCAGCAGTACGCCGTCCGAGAAGTTCGAGTTCGGCACGTCGACGCACTTGTTGTTCAGGTTGCTGACGATCGCGCTCGTGCTGCCGCCGCCGGAGGTGGTCAGGGAGAGCCCGTACGTGCCGAGGATCTCGTTCACCGGCTGGAACCAGGTCGTACCGCCGCTGGTGCAGTTGCCGGTCACGCCCGAGGTGACGCCCTGGGCCTGGTTGCCGGTGATGACCGAGCCACCCGAGTCGCCCGGCTCGGCGCACGCGCTCATCCGGCTCAGGCCGGAAACCGCGCCCTGCGCGTAATTCACCGTTTCCTCACGGCCCTGCAGGGTTCCGCACCGCCATCCTGTGGTACGCCCGGAGCGGCAGATCGAGCTCCCGACAGCCGCGTCCTGTGACCCGGCGACCGACACGACGCCGCCCGCGTAGTTGTTGACCCACGGCTGCGGAGTCCAGCTGCTGTTCGTCCGGATCCACGAGTAGTCGTTGCCCGGGAACGAGGAGCCGGCGAACGTACCCTGCGCGACGTTGTTGTTTCCCAGCGTCGGGCTGTTGACGCCGCCGCAGTGCCCGGCGCTGACGAAGCCGCCCGCGACCGAGAAGCCGACCGAGCAGAGCGTGTTGCCGTTGATCACGTACTGGTCGCCGCCGCGCACGTCATAGACGGTCTTCGGGGCTTCCGCGGCGGTGACGACCTCGACTGTTCCGGCGCCGCTGTCCTTGGCGAACTTGCGCGCGGCCGCCTCGGCGCCCGGCGCGGCCGTGACCACGACACTGTTGAGCGTGACGTCGACGTACCAGCTGCGGATCGCCGTACCCTTGGCCTTCGCGGCGCTGCGGTCGAGCTTGGCCCGTGCCGCCTTGAGATCGCCGGCGCTCCTGGTCACCACCTTCGGCACGGCACCCTCGGCGCGGACGGTGGCTGCCTGGCTCGCGTCGGTGACCGCGACGGTGAGGCGGTCGCTGCCCTTCGGGATCCACGCGCCGGCGTACTTGGCGCCGAGCTTGGCGGTGAGCCGCTGCTGGACGACGGGCGCGGCGGCCTCGGTGGCGAGCCGGGCCGCGATCTGGTCGTCGGTCAGGCCGAGGTCGCGGCGCATGGCGGCGGTCATGCCGGGCGCCATGTCGAAGGCCTGGGACTGCTTGGCTGCGGCATACGTCACTCCGGGTACGCCCGAAGCGAAAAGCAATGCCGCGGCGGTGGCGCCGAGCACCTTGAAAGCAGGGGACATGGGGGATGGGTCCCTTCCACTGTGCAGGGGATACGAGGAGGGAGAGCGCTCTTAAAATCGGAGTGTGTCGATTAATAACAAATCTGTCAACAAACCTTTTAGGTACGTTCCCCCGGTACCGGTTTCGTGCCCCCTCGCCGTTGGCGCGATGACGTGCAAGGCTGAACGCTGACCTGTAGGCGGAGCGTGGACGATCATGGAGTGGCTTGAATGGGCATGATCAAGGTGGTGGGGCTGGTCCTGCACCCCCGCCGGGACTGCGGGTCCGCCATCGACGCGATCGTGCGCTGGGCGGCCGCCCGCCACGTCACCGTGCTGGGCCTGCACGACGAGATCAGCCGGATCGACTGCGACGCCGAGGCGGTCACCGCCGAGGAGATGGTCGAGCGCGCCGGGCTGCTGGTCAGCCTCGGCGGTGACGGCACGATGCTGCGCACGATGCGGCTCGTCGAGGGGCGCAAGACCCCGGTGCTCGGCGTCAACGTCGGGCGGCTGGGCTTCCTCGCCGAGGTCGACCTGCCCGATCTGGCCGGGGCGCTCTCCTCGATCGACGAGCACCGGTTCACGGTCGAGTCGCGGACGGCCGTGCGGACGGTGCTGCCCGACGGCAAAGAGGTCTCCGCCTTCAACGACATCGCGCTCGTGCGGGTCCCCGGCGACGGGCTCGCGCACGTCGGCATCAACGTCGAGGGCAGCAACTTCGTGCGCTACGCGGCCGATGCCGTCATCGTCGCCACACCGACCGGTTCGACCGCGTACAGCTTCTCCGCCGGCGGCCCGATCGTGTCGCCCAACGTCGAGGGCCTGCTCGTCAGCGCCGCCGCCGCGCACTCCTCGTTCAACCGCTCGCTGATGCTCTCGCCCGACGAGCAGCTCGAGCTCGACGTCCTGCTCACCAGCGGCCGGCTCGCCATCGAGGTCGACGGCATCATCCAGGGCTACGCGGGCGCCGGCGACCAGTTGCGCATCGTCCCGGTCCCGGCAGCCGCCCAGGTCATCCGGTTCGGCCGCACCTCCTTCTACGAGCGGGCCCGGCGCAAGCTGCGGGTCGAGGGCAGTGCGCAGGTCGGCGGTGGCGACCCCGCCGACGCCGTGGTCGTCGACAGCTTCGAGCAGTCGCGCTACGAGGTCCTGATCGGCGGCGAGATGGCCGGCATGCTGCACTACCGGCGTCACGGCGAGGAGGTCGAGCTCGCGCACACCGAGATCGACCAGGCCTTCGAGGGCCGCGGGCTGGGCGGCCGGCTCGCCTCGGCGGCGCTGCACGACGCCCGTCGCCGCGGCACCCCGGTCCGGGTGACCTGTCCGTTCGTCGTCGGCTACGTCGAACGCCACCCCGAGTTCAGCGACCTGGTGGCCGCTACGAAGGAGACCGTCGCATGACCGCCAACTGCACCCATCTCGACAAGGCCGAGGACGTCACGCCGTCCGGGCAGGGCTGCGTGGAATGCCTGGCCTCCGGCGGCACCTGGGTTCACCTGCGCGTCTGCCGGACGTGCGGGCATGTCGGCTGCTGCGACTCGTCGCCCGGCAAGCACGCCACCGCGCACTTCCACCACGAGGACCACCCGCTCGTCTCGTCCTACGAGCCGGGCGAGGACTGGTGGTGGTGCTTCAGTGACGAGGTGGCCTTCAAGGTCCCCGATTCCCCCACGTTCACCTACGGCTGAGGACTCCCATGGGCCACCCCGCGATCCTGACCGTCGACGACGACCCCTCGGTCTCCCGGGCCATCGCCCGCGACCTGCGCCGGCGCTACGGCGAGAACTACCGGATCATCCGGGCCGCGTCGGCGTCCGACGCCCTCGACGCGCTCAAGGACATCAAGCTGCGTGGCGGCCGGGTCGCGGTGATCCTGGCCGACTACCGGATGCCGCAGATGAACGGCATCGAGTTCCTCGAGCAGGCGATGGACCTGTTCCCCAACGCGCGGCGGGCGCTGCTCACCGCGTATGCCGACACCGACGCCGCGATCCAGGCGATCAACGTGGTCGACGTCGACCACTACCTGCTCAAGCCCTGGGATCCGCCGGAGGAGAAGCTCTACCCGGTCATCGACGCGCTCATCGACGCCTGGCAGGCGACCGGTGACCGCGAAATCGAGGACATCCGGGTCGTCGGGCACCGGTGGAGCGAGCCGTCGTACCAGATCCGGGATTTCCTGGCGCGCAACCTCGTGCCCTACAAATGGTTCTCGGCGGACGAGCCGGAAGGCCGCCGCCTGCTGGAAGCCGCCGGGGTCGGCCCCGAGTCGATCCCGCTCGTGGTCACCACAGACGGCCGGGCCATGCACCAGCCGACCACCCTCGAGGTGGCCGAGGCCGCGGGCCTGTCGACCGCGCCCAACCGGGACTTCTACGACCTGATCATCGTCGGCGGGGGCCCGGCCGGGCTCGGCGCGGCCGTCTACGGCGCGTCCGAAGGTCTCAAGACGCTGCTGGTGGAGCGGTCCGCGGTCGGTGGCCAGGCCGGGCAGAGCTCCCGCATCGAAAACTACCTGGGTTTCCCCGACGGCATCTCCGGCGCGCAGCTCACCGACCGGGCCCGCCGCCAGGCCGGCAAGTTCGAGGCCGAGGTGCTCAACACCCGCGAGGTCACCGGGCTGCGCACCGACGGCTCGGCCCGGACCCTCACGTTCGCCGACGGCGGCGCGGTGTCGGCGCACTCGATCGTGCTGGCCACCGGTGTCGCCTACCGCCCGCTCGCGGCCGACGGCATCGCCGCTCTCACCGGCTCCGGGGTCTACTACGGTTCGGCCGCCACCGAGGGGCCGTCCTGCGCCGGCAGCGACGTCTACATCATCGGCGGCGCCAACTCCGCCGGGCAGGCCGCGCTCTTCTTCTCGCGCTATGCCCGCAGCGTCACCCTGCTCGTCCGCGGTGACTCGCTCGAGGCGTCGATGTCCTACTACCTGATCCAGCAGCTCAACCGGATCGACAACATCCACGTCCGGACCCGCTGCGAGGTCGTCGGCGCCGAGGGCGACGGGCACCTGCAGGCCATCACGATCTGCGACAGCAAGAACGGCTCCGTGGCCGCCGTCGAATGCGGCTACCTGTTCATCTTCATCGGCGCGGAGCCGCGCACGGACTGGCTCGACGGCGCGGTCGCGCGGGACGAGAAAGGCTTCGTCTACACGGGCCCCGATCTGCTCTCAAATGGCACCCGTCCAACGGGATGGGATCGGGACCGCGATCCGTTCTACCTTGAGTGCAGTGTTCCCGGCATTTTCGCCGCCGGCGACGTCCGGGCCAACTCGGTCAAACGGGTGGCCTCGGCGGTCGGCGAGGGCGCGATGGCCGTCACGCTGGTCCATCGTTACCTGGAGGCACAGTAAATGACCGACACCGAGGTCGAGGAGATCAAACTCCTGCCCTGTGAGCCCGGAAAACTCACCACGGCAGACCTGAAGACGCTGTTCCTCTTCGAGAAGCTCACCGACGAGCAGCTCACCTGGATCGCCGAGCACGGCTGCACCATGCACGCCCCCGCCGGCTCGCTGGTGCTGCGCGAGGGAGACCCCGCCGAGCAGTTCTTCATCCTGCTCACCGGCACGATCGCGCTCACCCGCCGGATCGGCCAGGACGACGTGCAGACCACCCGCACCGAGCAGCGCGGCGTCTACATGGGCGCGACCCAGGCGTACATCCGCGACGAGGGTGTCGAACGCAAGTACATGGCCTCCATGCGCGCCCTCGACGACGCCGACTTCTTCATGATGTCGGCCTCCGACTTCGGCTGGATGATGCGCGAGTGGTTCCCCATGGCGATCCACCTGCTCGAAGGCCTCGCCCTCGGCATGCGCAGCACCCAGGCCGCCATCAGCGAGCGCCAGCGCCTCACGGCCCTCGGCGCCCTCTCCGCCGGCCTGATGCACGAGCTCAACAACCCCGCCGCGGCCGCCTCCCGCGCCACCAGCGCCCTGCGCCAGCGAGTCGCCGGCATGCGCCACAAGCTGGGCATGCTCGCCGCCGGCAAGGTCCCCCCGGAACGCCTCGTCGCCCTCGTCGAGCTCCAGGAAGAGGTCATCGAGCGCGCGGCGAAGGCCCCCGTCCTCACCGCCATGCAGACCGCCGACCGCGAGGACGAGCTCGGCGACTGGATGGACGACCACAAGGTCACCGGCGGCTGGGACATCGCCCCCGTCTTCGCCCAGGGCGGCATCGACGTCGACTGCCTCGAGGAGATCGCCGCCAAGGTCGAAACCGCCGGCCTCCTCGACCAGGCCATCCACTGGATCGGCTACGCCCTCGAAACCGAGCAGCTCATGAGCGACGTCGAGGACGCCACCAGCCGCGTCTCCAACCTCGTCAACGCCGCCAAGCAGTACTCCCAGATGGACCGCGCCGCCCACCAGTGGATCGACGTCCACTCCGGCCTCGACAGCACCCTGGTCATGCTCGGCCACAAGATCGGCCAAGGCGTCAAGGTCGTCAAGGACTACGACCGCACCCTCCCCCAGATCCCCTCCCACCCCGCCGAGCTCAACCAGGTCTGGACCAACATCATCGACAACGCCGTCCAGGCCATGAACGGCGCCGGCACCCTCACCGTCAAGACCTACCGCAAGGACGACTACGTCGTCGTCTCCATCGGCGACACCGGCCCCGGCATCCCCGAAGCCCTCCGCAAACGCGTCTTCGAACCGTTCTTCACCACCAAGCCCGTCGGCGAAGGCACCGGCCTGGGCCTCGACATCTCCTACCGAATCGTCACCAACGGCCACGGCGGCGACATCATCGTCGAATCCCAGCCCGGCGACACCCGCTTCCTGGTCAAACTCCCCATCACCGAGCCCTCCTCCCGCTGACCGCAGCCCCCGCCGCCCCAGCCCCGCCCGCTTAACGCTGCGGGGTTGGCGGCGGGCTTTGCTCGGCGTGCTTGACGCTGCGGGGTTGGCGGCGGGTTTAGCTCGGCGTGCTCGACCCTGCGGCGTTGGCGGTGGGCTTTGCGCGGCGTGCTCGGCGTGCTCGACGCTGCGGGGTTGGCGGTGGGTTTAGCTCGGCGTGCTTGACGCTGCGGGGTTGGCGGTGGGTTTAGCTCGGCGTGCTCGACCCTGCGGCGTTGGCGGTCGGCTTAGCTCAGCGCGCCATCAGTAGGCCCAGCTAAGCGCGCCAGGCGGTGGGGACAGGTCAGAGCGCCAGGCGGCGGGATCGGCGGTCGGGCCAGCTCAGCCACCGCTCCGCT
>NZ_BOMN01000063.1 GCF_016862215.1 Winogradskya humida | reverse complement strand
GGGCCGAGCGCAACCGCTGCGGCGGATCAGCGAATCAGCTGTTCCTAAAGGCGGCACAAGCCCGGCCGCAGGGAACGCCGGATTATCAGGGTCCAGGCCCTTCGGCGCTGGGAACCTGACGCGGTGAGCTCCCACTGGGTTACCACTTCAGCGGTCGTTGTGGTGCCGCCCGCGCGTGCATGTTTGCGAGCGCAGGGTGAGGCCGCCGAAAGTGGTGTCATCCCGCAAGGTTGAATGTTGCGCTGATCCCTGTTGAGGGACAACTTCATGCGGTGTCCGCTGCCTAGTGCGCAATGTTGTTCTTTCGCACATGACATACAAAGTTGGCGACCTCACTCTGCGTCCTGCTGAAGTCGCCCAGGGGAGCGGGTCGCCCCGCAATCGCTCATGCACCCCAGGCGAGTGCGGCCGGCTCAGCGGATCAGGCCGCGGGCGTAGGCGGCCTGGCCGGCGTGCTGGGTGTCGTCGTCGAGGATGCTGATCAGGCGGACGCCGAGGGTGACCGGGGGGTCCCAGGCGTCGTCGACCACGCGGTCGAGGTCCTTGTCGGTGAGGCCGGCCAGGTAGGTGGCGGTGCGGGCGTGCACTGCCTCGTAGTAGTCGATGAGGGCTTTGGCGCTGCGGGGGCGGACCTGGGTGACCTGGTTGGGGGAGTGGGCGTAGCCGGTGTCGGACGGGTCGGGTTTGAGGCCGAAGGTTGCGGCCCAGTCGCCCGTTGCGTAGAGCTGGTCGTCGCCCAGCAGGTCGGCGATGTGGCTGTCCTGGACGCGGGTGAGGTGCCAGATCAGCCAGCCGACCGGGTTGGCGCCCGGGGCCGGCGCCGTGGCCAGTTGCTCGGCGGTGAGGTCCTTGACGGCGCCCTTTACCAGGTCGGGGAGGCGGCCGTGGCTTTCGGCCAGGAGTTCGTTCGTCTTCATGGGGGAAGTGTTCCCCATTCTGGGACGACGAAGCTCCCGCACTCAGGGGGAGTGCGGGAGCTTCGGACGCTTGCGGAACTATTCGGAGGGCTGGGGTGCCGGTGCCAGTTCCTGCTGGGCGCCGCTGCCACTACCGCTGCTGTCCTGTTGCTGGGTGCCGTCCAGCTCCGACTGGTCGCCTGCGCCGCCGGTGGAATCCGGTTGCGGGGCGTCCGTGGTCGGCTCCGTGGTCGGGCCGTCCTCGGGGGCCGAGGAGGTCGCCGTGCTGGTCGGCTCCGCGCTGCTCGCCGTCGACGGGTCCTCGGCCGGGTCGGTGTCCTGCGCCGGGGCCTCGGAGGGTGCCGTCGACGTCTTCGTCGAGGGCGACTCGTCGTCGTTGGAGCTGCTGTTGTTCGACTTCGGCCACAGTGTGCCGCCGGTGGCCGTGCTGCCGGTCACCGAGGCCGAGAGCGGCTTCTTGGTGAACGCCTCGATGACGCTGATCGTGCCCATGGAGAGGACGAAGAGCACCGCAGCGGCGAGACCGATGTGGCCCCATCGGATCTTCTGGCGCGGCTTCACCGCCGGGACGGCGGCGTCTTCCACGACGGCGTCGTCGGGGACCGTGTGCGCCGGGTTGTCCTCCTCGGTGGCGGCGGCGACGGCTGGGGTGCCGATCGCTGCCGGGGCCCGGATGAACGTGGGCGCGACGGTCTGCAGCGTTTTCGTGCCGCGTTTGAGGGAGTTGTTGAAGATCTCCGTTCCGACGGAGCCGACCACACTGGCCAGCGCCGCTCCTGCCAGAGTGCCCGCGACTCCCAGGAAGGAGCCCAGCACCGCTGCGGCGATCGCAGCCAGGGTTCCGGCGACGACCTTGCTGATCTGGATACCGGACCACAGACGGTCCGGTGCTTGCTCGGTCATGTCCTCCTCACACAAAACTGTTGATTCGGTACGCGTCTGAAGCTTCAGCCTTTACCGATGCGCTCGGAGCTAAACCATCCACGGTCGGCCAGAGCTTCACGAAGCGGGCGCACGTGCACGCCCTCCGCGGCCATGCGCCGCCGGGCCAGCCGGCGTGTGCGCAGGATGCCCAGCACGCCGATGGCCATGAGAGCGTATTGCACGGACATGGCTACCTTGAAATCACTGATGTCGTAATCGGCACGTCCACCCGTGCGGGCGTCGAGGATCAGCCCCACGAGCTCGATGGTGATGAGCGACGCGACGAAGCCGCCGACGTTGACGATGCCGGTCGCCGTGCCGAGACGGTTGGGCGGGTTGAACGTGCGGGCGAACTCGAAGCCGATCATCGAGCCGGGGCCGCCCAATCCGAGCGCCACGACCAGGATCAGGAGCACGGCCATCGGCGCACGGCCGGGCCACGCGATCACCAGCCCCCAGCCCAGCGCGTTGCCGGCGACCACGCCGAGCACCACCCACGAACGGCGCAGCGGATGCTTCTGCACCACCACACCGATCAGCGGGCCGCCGACCATGCCGACGAGCACGAAGAGCGTGAGCAGGGTGCTGGCCGTGCCGCGGGACAGCCCCTCGCCCGCGATCAGGAACGGGTAGCCCCACATCAGCGCGAAGACAGTTCCCGTGAACTGGGTGGTGAAGTGGGTCCACAGGCCCAGGCGGGTGCCGGGGTGCTGCCAGGCCGAGCGCAGGTCCTGGCCGAGCTTGCGGGCGGACATCGCCGCGCCCGTGTTGACCCGGCGCTCCGGGGTGTCGTGCAACGCGACCAGCGCGAGGATGGCCACGAAGAGCCCGGTCGCGGCAGCGCTGACGAACGCGGTGGTCCAGCCCGGCCCGGCGAGCAGCGCGGCCAGCGGCACGGCGCTGAGCACCTGGCCCAGCTGCCCGACGATGCCGCTGAGCTGGTTGACCACCGGCACCCGTTTGGTCGGGAACCACTGCGGGACCAGCCGCAGCACGCTGATGAAAGTCATGGCATCGCCCGCGCCGACCAGCACCCGGGCGATCACCGCGCCGGTGAGCCCGTCGGCGAACGCCATCAGCAGCTGCCCGCTCGCCATGATCAGCGCGCCGGCGACGATCAGGCGCAGCGACCCGAACCGGTCGAGCAGCACCCCGACCGGCACCTGTAGCCCGGCGTAGACGAGCAGTTGCAGCACGGCGAACGAGGCGAGCGCGCCGGCGCCGATCCCGAAGCGCTGCTGCGCGTCGAGCCCGGCCACACCGAGCGAGGTGCGATGCAGGACCGCGACGACGTACGCAGACAGAGCGATTCCCCACACCGCCCATGCCCGGGCCCCGCCTCGCATGGTCATCCACTCCGTCCGCTCGCGTGCCTCCAACCTTTCTCCTGAACAGGGCCGGACGGCAACGAAACACGTCACAAACCGGGCGTGTGTCCCGTCACGGAAACGAAATACAGTCGGACCATGACGATGTTGAGCAGGGTGGCCGGCGCCGCCGCCGACAAGGCGCTGGGGCTGCCGACGAGCGCGGTGCCGTACGAGATCAGGAAAGACGTCGCGGTCACCATGCCGGACGGCATCTCCCTGCTCGCTAACCACTACGTCCCGGAGGGCCAGGAGAAACCGCTGCCCGTGGTCCTGATCCGGGTGCCCTACGGCCGGTCCGGGCTCTACGCGCAGATGTTCGCCGCACCCCTCGCCCGTCGCGGTTTCCAGGTGTTCATGCAGGCGACCCGGGGCACGTTCGGCTCCGGCGGCCAGTTCCGCCCGTTCACGACCGAGCGCGAGGACGGCCTGGCGACGCTGGCGTGGCTGCGCGAGCAGGCGTGGTGCGACGGCCGGATCGCGATGACCGGGGGTAGCTATTTCGGGCACACCCAGTGGGCGGTGGCGCCGTACGCCGACCCGCCGCTGGTCTGTGTCTCGCCGCACATCACGTCGTCCGAGGTGACGGGCACGTTGTTCTACAACCACGGCGCGCCGCAGATCCACACGGGGCTGACGTGGTCGTCGTCGATCGGCCGGCAGGAGCGGGGCGGTCTGCCCGATCCTCGGATGCGCGGCCGGGTGCACGCCGCGTTGCAACGGCTGCCGTTGCAGGCGGTTGATGTAGCGGTGGCGGGCGCCCCGGTGCCGTTCTGGCGGGACTTCGTCGCGCACTCCGAGCCGGGGGACAAGTTCTGGTCGGAGGCGAACCACAACGAGGCGGATTTCAGCCGGATGCCGCCGGTCAGCATGGTCACCGGCTGGTGGGACCTGTTCCTCGCCGGCACGATGACCGATTACACCGCGTTACGCGCCGCGGGAGTGCCCGCACGGATCGTGGTCGGCCCGTGGTTACACGGTGAGCCGGGTGAGCTGCGGATGGTTGCCAAGACGGATCTGGCGTGGCTGGATCACCATCTGCGTGGCGGGCCGCCGCCGGAGGACGCGGCGCCGGTACGGGTCTTCCTCCAGCAGGCCGACAGGTGGCTGGCGTTCGGCGAGTGGCCTCCGTTGCAAGCGAAAGAGCAGTCGTTCCACCTGGGCAAGGATGGCGGGCTGGCCGCGGAGCCCGAGGCGTCGGCGGCCCCGGGCACTTTTACCTACGACCCCGCGGACCCGACCCCGACGGTGGGCGGCCCGCTGCTGCAGCCGCCGGGCAAGCAGGCCGACAACGCCGTGGTCGAGCGGCGCGCCGACGTCCTGGTCTTCACCGGCCCGGCGCTGACGGCCGATCTGGATCTGGTCGGGCAGGTCAAGGCCCAGATCTATGTACGCACAGAGCTCCCGCACGCCGACGTCTTCGTCCGCCTCTGCGACGTCGACCCGAAGGGCGTCTCCCGCAACATCGTCGACGGCATCCGCCGCCTGGACCCACGCACCGTGCCCGCGGACGACGTCACGGAGGTCGCGGACGGCGTGCTGGCGGTGGACGTCGAGCTGTTCCCGACCGCCTACCGGGTCAAGGCCGGCCACCGGGTGCGCGTCCAGGTCAGCGGTGGTGCGTTCCCGCGTTACGCCCGCAACATGGGCACCGCGGAGCCGTTCGGCACGGCGACGCAGGGCCGTACCAACCGCTTCGAGGTCTTCCACGACGCCGATCACCCGTCGCGGGTGGTGCTCCCGGTCTTATCGGCCGCCGAGGGCTCGGAAGTGGGAAAGCCGGCCAGCCAGTCGAGCAGCTGACCGTTGACCGTGCCGGCCGCCTCCAGCTGCAGCCAGTGCCCGGCCGGCACGGTCACCTCGGTGAGATCCGGGCACGTCGCGCGCATGCCGGTGAGGATGGCCGGCGCGGTGAGGTCGATGACCGGGTCGTGGTCCGCGCCGATGAACAGCACCGGCAGGGTGAGCGGGCCGCCCGTGGCCGCATAGTCCGCGTTGGCGCGGTGGTTCAGGTAGTACGCGGTCGGAGCCGCGAATCCGTTGCGCTGGAACGCGTCGACCAGCTCGGCGAAGAGGTCCGGGGTCAGCACGGACTCGTCCAGCGGCAGGTCGGGCGCCCGGTCGGCACCGCGGAACCAGCCCCCGTCCGCGGTGGTCGTGGCCGTGGGCGCAGGACGGCTGCGCACCTTCGGATTGCCGCGCCGGAAAAGGGTCCGCACGGTGGCTGACGGGTCGGCCTCGAAGACCGCCGTCACCTGCGAAGGGAACCGCTCGTAGTAGGCCATGTAATCGAACTGCCCGTACGGATGGCTCTCGACGGGGTAGCGCTCCCGATCGACGAGCCCGACCAGCGCATCGAGCCCCAGCTCCACGGTCCCGAACGGCACCGCGAGCGTCGCCACGGCCCGGCAGCGTGAGGCGTGGTGCGCCGCGATGTTCCACACCGTCGGACTGCCCCAGTCATGACCGACCCAGACGGCGGGTGCGGCGCCGAGCCGATCGTGCAGCTCCAGCAGATCACCCACAACCTCTTCCTGACGGTACGCACTGGGCTCGTCGAACCCGGCCGACCCGCCGTACCCCCGCAGATCAGGCGCGACAACGTGGTAGCCCCGAGCCGCGAAGTAGTCCAGTTGCCGCACCCAGGTCCGGGCGATGCCGGGCCACCCGTGCACGAAGATGATCAGCGGCCCGCCGACCGGCCCGTCCTCCAGATACGCCAGCTGCGCCACGCTATCGGCCCCCTTCGATCAGCTCCTTCGCCAGATCGTAGGCGTCGGCGGCAGCCTGCCCGTCGTTGCGCGATGTCGACAGAGCGGTCGCGCCCTCGTACAGCAGAGCGAGCCTTCGCCCCAGCAACTCAGCGTCGGCAATGCCGGCCTCGGCGGCGGTGTCGGCCAGCCGTTGCCGGAACGCGTCCTTGTGCCGCGCGACCGTCTCGGCGATCTCGGACATCTCCCCGGCGGCCTCGACCGCGGCGTTGTGGAAAGGGCACCCGCGCACGGGCCGCCGGCCGCGCGTCTTCAACGTGGCGAAAACCTGGATCAACCGCTCGCGTGGTGCCAGGTCGGTGCGCGTCAGCTCCTGCTCGGCCGGCATCGGGGTTTCCGCGTCGAACCGTTCCAGGTACGCCGCCACCAGCGCGTTCTTGCTCGGGAAGTGCTGGTAGAAGGTACGCGTCGACACGTGCGCGACGTCCGTCAGCCGGGCGATCCCCGTGGCGTGGATGCCATCGGCGTAGAAGAGCTCGGCGGCGGCCGCCAGGATCCGCTCCCGCGCGCCACGGCCGCCGCGCGTACCCGTTGTTGCGTTCACAACAGAAGTATAGCGATCGTTGTACTTTCTCCGCCGGGCTGCGTTACCGTGCCGAAGGAAAGCGATCGCTTTACTTCTGGGAGAACCTGCATGAGCACAGAAACCGGGCGCAGCGAGCGGCCGTGGCTCGCCCTGGCCGCGGTCTGCCTGGGCGTGATGATGACCTTCGTCAACATCACCGCCACGGTCGGCTCGCTGTCGGCCATCCAGGCGGACCTGCACGCCTCCGCCACCACGATCGTGTGGGTGACCAGCGCCTACAGCCTGGTGGTCGCGGGCCTGACGCTGTCCATGGGCACGCTCGGGGACCTGCTCGGGCGGCGCCTGGTGTTCCTCGCCGGGATCGTCGTGCTGGGCGCCGGCAGCGTGCTGGCCTTCACCGCGCACAGCGCCGGGACGCTCATCGCGGCCGAGGCGGTGATGGGCGCGGGCGGCGCGATGATTCTGCCGACCAGCCTCACCATCGTCAGCCACAACTTCCCCGACCCGCACCAGCGCACCGAGGCGATCAGCATCTGGGCCGGTGCCTCCGGGCTCGGCCTGGCGGCGGGCCCGATCGTCGCCGGGGCGCTGCTCGAGGGCTTCTCGTGGCACAGCGTCTTCCTCGCCAACGCCGTGCTCGCGGTCGTCGTGCTGATCGTCACGCCGCTGCTGGTGGCCGAGAGCCGGCACCTCGGCCGTCGTCTCGACGTGCCCGGGCTGCTGCTGGCCACCACCACGGTGACCGCGCTGACCTACGCGATCATCGAGGGCGGGCACAACGGCATCGGCGCCGGCAGGGTCCTCGCGGCGCTGGCGGTCTTCGTGGTCGCGCTGGTGCTGTTCGTCGTCGTCGAGCTGCGCAGCGCGGATCCGATGCTCCAGCTGCGGTTGTTCCGGTCGGCGGCGTTCAGCACCGCGATGCTGGTCGCCGTGGCCGCGATGTTCGGCTTCGGTGGCGTCCCGCTGCTGGTCGTGCTCTATGTCCAGCGGGTTCAGGGAGCTTCGGCGCTGGACACCGGGTTCCAGCTGCTACCGCTCTTCGTCGTCTACATCGCCGTCAGTGCGGTCGCGGCCCGGCTGGCACGGCGTGTGGGGCTGCGCGTGATGCTCGGCGGCGGGCTCCTGATCACCGCGGCCGGCGCAGCGCTGTTGCTGATCACGCCCGCGCACCAGTCGTACGCTCATGTGTGGCCTGGTCTGGTGCTTTTCGGTCTTGGAGAGGGTCTGGTCCTGGCTCCGGTGACCGCCGCGGCCGTGGCCAGTGTCGGCGCTGAGCGGGCGGGCATGGCCAGTGCCGCGCTCAACATGTTCCGCCAGATCGGCAGCGTGCTCGGCACCAGCATCCTGGGCACGATCCTGACCAGCCACTTCGCGTCGAAGCTCGCGGAGGCCGAGGCGCCGCCGACCGCTTTCACGGAGTCGGTGCACCTCGGCTTCGCGGTCGCCGCGGTCGTCTTCGCGGTGGTGTCCGTCCCCGCCTGGCTGTACTCAGTGCGCAGAAAGGCTGTGCAGCGAGAGCAGGTGCCGGGTGAGCCAGCCGACCGTCTCGCGCAGGTACTCCGCCCGTGACGAGCGGTGCAGCAGCTCGTGGCCCTCGCCGGGGAAGAGCAGGTAGCGGTGCTCGACCCCGCGTTCGGCGAGGGCCTCGACGACCTGCTCGGCCTCGATGACCGGCACGTTGCTGTCGTTCTCCCCGTGCACCACCATCAGCGGCGCGCGGAGGTTGTCGATGCGGGTGATCGGGGACAGATCGCGCAGCAGGTCGGCGTCGAGGACCGGGTCGCCGTACTTCGAGACCGCCGCCGCCGCGATCCACGGCTCGGTGTGCTCGTAGAACGTGGCGAAGTTCGACATGCCGCACACGTCGATGCCCACCGCGAACAGCTCCGGGTAGGTCGTCAGCGCGGCGAGGGTCAGGTAGCCGCCGTACGAGCGGCCCATGCAACCCACCCGCTCCGGGTCGGTCACGCCGGTCGCGACCAGGTGCTCGACGCAGGACTTCACGTCGGCGATGGCGCCGTAGCGCAGGGCGCCGTTGTCCGCGTTGACGAAGCTGCGGCCGAAACCGGACGAGCCGCGCACGTTGGCCGCGAACACGGCGATGCCCCGGTCGACCAGTGACTGGAACAGCGGGCCGTGCCCGGGACGCTCCTGCGCCTCGGGCCCGCCGTGCAGCCAGAGCACCGTCGGGTGCGGGCCGGGGCCGAGCGGTTCGAAGAGCCAGCCGCTGATCTCCAGCCCGTCGTGCGAGGCGAAGCGGCGCAGCGTGGGATGGATCGCCTTCTCGACGACCTCGTCCACCGACACGGGCACCAGCCCGCCCGGCAGCGTCCAGGTCCACACGCCGTGCGGCTGACCGGGCCCCTCGGCGGTGAAGGCCAGCGTGCTGCCGTCCGCGCTCCACGCGGGCTGCGAAACGACCCAGCCGGGCAATTCCACCGGCATGCCGTCGACGGTCAGCGCGGACCGGCCGCCGTCGACGTTCCACAGCACGGCGAGCTTGGTGCCGTCCGAGGTGAGCGCGAAGGCCTCCACCTCGGCATCGTCCGACTCGGCCCGGAGGACGGACCCCTGCAGCAGGACCGGCCGCTCGCCGGCGTCGCTGCGTGCCCATACCGAGCCGTCGGGCCCGAAACAGGCCTGCTCGCCGCTCGTCACGTACTCGTCGACGCCCGTGGCCAGGTCGCGGACAGCGATGTAACGGCTGCCCCGCGGCCCCTGCCGCAACAGGGCGCGGGACCGGTCGGGGGAGACGTCGAAGAGGGAGACCAGCTCGCCGGTGGCGATGTCGGAGCGGGTGCCGTGCTCGGCGTCGACCAGCAGCGTGGTCGTGAGGTTCTCCGTGACCGCGAGCAGCGGGCGCCCCGGCAGCCAGCGCACGTTCTCCGCGCTGTCGGTGCCGAAACCCGCGACCTGGTGCAGCGCCGAGCCGTCCGGGCGGACCAGCCAGACCTCCGTGCGCGGGGCGCCGCCGGGCGCCAGCACGCAGGCCAGCCAGCCGCCGCCGGTGGACCAGTGGACCGAGACGACCGGTTCCTCGCCGGTGTCGACGAGGAACGTCAGCTCACTGCCGACCGGCTGCACCCACACCTTGGGGGAGCCGCTGCGGTCGGACACGTATGCCGCATGCCGGCCGTCGGGCGACAACGCCGGCGACCAGCTGCCCGACACTTCCGAAGGATAAGCACCCCTCGTCGCCCATCCAGCGGGCAGAACAGTGACGTCGACACGGTTGAGCTGACCGGTCATACGGGTCCTCCTTCGGTTGCTAGATCCCCTTGTCCTGCAGCCACATCTCGAGAAGAGCGAGCTGCCACAGCTGGTTCGCCCCGAGCTTCGTACGAGGAGTGTTCGGGTCTGCCAGGAGCGCGTCAACATACTCCGGGCGGAAAAGTGCTCGTTCACGGGCCGCTGGTGCGTGAAGCGCCTCGCGAACCATCTCCAGCATCGTGCCTTCCAGGTGCCGGATCCCCGGAACCGGGAAGTATCCCTTGGTCCGGTCGATCACCTCGTCGGGCACGACCCCGCGGGCGGCGTCCTTCAGCACGCCTTTTCCGCCCTGCGCGAGCTTCAACTCGGGCGGGCAGGCCGCCGCGAGCTCGACCAGCTCGTGGTCCAGGAACGGTACGCGTGCTTCGAGGCCCCAGTCCATCGTCATGTTGTCGACCCGTTTGACCGGATCGTCGACGAGCATCACCTGGGTGTCCAGCCGCAACGCCGCGTCGACCGAGGTCTCGGCGCCGGGCCGGGCAAAACTCGCCGCGACGAACTCCCTGCTCACGTCCGTGTCGATCAACCACTGCGGGTTCAGCTGGCGGGCCAGCTCACTGTGCGGACGATCAAAGAATTCCTGGGCGTACGCGTCCACAGCGCGATCACGCGGCACGTCGGCGAGCGGGGGGTACCAGCTGTAGCCGGCCAGGATCTCATCCGCGCCCTGCCCCGACTGCACGACCTTGACCTGCTTCGCGACGTCCTCGCTGAGCAGGTTGAAGGCGATCGCGTCATGGCTGACCATGGGCTCGCTCATCGCCGCGACCGTGCGGGCCACGGCGGGCAGGAAACGGTCCCGGCCGATCCGGATCTGGTGGTGCCGGGTGTCGAACTGCTTGGCGATGATGTCGGAGTAGGCGAACTCGTCGCCGCTCTCCCCGGCCGCCGGCTCGAACCCGATCGAGAACGTCGTCAGCCCACGCTGGCCCTGCTCGGCGAGCAGCGCCACGATGTACGACGAGTCGAGCCCGCCGGAGAGCAGCACCCCGACCGGCACGTCGGCGACCATCCGCCGCTCGACCGCGGTGCGCAGCGAGGCGTGGATCGCCTCGGCCCACTCCTTGCGGCCCGACGGCGTGGCGATCCGGGTGTGCGAGGCCTCCCAGTAGACGGTCTCGGTGGAGGTGCCGTCGCGCTGGATGATGCGTACGGTGGCCGGCGGCAGTTTCCGCACCCCCGTGACGATCGTGCGCGGCGCCGGGACGACCGAGTGGAACGTCATGTAGTGCTGCAGCGCGACCTTGTCGATCGAGGTGTCCACGTCACCGGCCGCGAGCAGCGACGGCAGGTTGGACGCGAAGCGCAGCCGCCCCGGGGTCTCCGCGAGGTAGAGCGGCTTGATGCCGAGCCGGTCACGGGCCAGCATCACCGTGCCGGTGGCGTGCTCGAGGATCGCGAAGGCGAACATCCCGAGGAAGTGCTGCACGCAGTCGGCGCCCCAGCGGTGGTACGCCTTGATGATCACTTCGGTGTCGGAGCTGGAGAAGAACGTGTAGCCGTACCCGCGCAGCTCCTCGCGAAGCTGCTGATAGTTGTAGATGCAGCCGTTGAAGACCAGGGTCAGCCCGAGCTGCTCGTCGACCATCGGCTGCGCGCCGGATGCGGACAGGTCGATGATCTGCAGCCGCCGGTGGCCGAGCGCGACCGGGCCCCGGTGCCAGAGGCCCTCGGCGTCCGGGCCGCGGTGCTCCAGGCAGGGCAGCATGCGGCGGACGGCCTCGGGGTCGGCCGTCCGGTCGTCGAACCTCAGTTCGCCGCCAATTCCGCACATAGTTTCTCAACCTCCACGGTTTCCGTTTCGGGGGTGTGTCCGGGTCGTGAAAGGGTTCACTCGCCCAGTAGCCAGGTGTCCTTCGAGCCGCCGCCGCGCGAGGAGTTGACGATCATGCTCCCGGCGGGGGCCACGCGGGTCAGGGCCGCGGGGGCGACCACCGATTCCCGGCCGGTGAAGACGAAGGCGCGCAGGTCGACGTGGCGCGGCGCGAGCTGGTGACCGTCGAAGACCGGAGCCGTCGACAGTTGCACCACCTCCTGCGCGACCCAGCGGTGCGGGGCCGTGCGGATCTGCCGGCGTACGGCGGCGATGTCCTCGGGGCTCGCGTGCGGCCCGATGACGATCCGGTCACCGCCATAGCCGTCGACCGGCTTGAGCACGAGCTCCTCGAGCCGGGCCAGCACCTCGACCCGCTGCTCCGGGATGCCGCAGAGGTACGTCCGCACGTCCTGCAACAGCGGCTTCTCACCCAGGTAGTACTCAATCATCTTGGGCACGTACGCGTACACGGCCTTGTCGTCGCCGATCCCGTTGCCCAGCGCATTGGCGAGCACGATCGTGTCGGCGTGCAGCGCGGTGACCAGGCTCGGCCCCAGCGGCATGCCGTCCGCGCCGGGGGAGTGGACCAGGCTGTCCTCGCCCATCCGCAGGTAGATGACGTCGACGCGGTGCTTGCGGCCGCTGACGATCCGGTAGACCCGGCCCTCGTCGACGAGCAGCTGGGTGCTGCGGACCAGCGGGATGCCCATCTCCTCGGCGAGCATCCGGTGCTCGAACCACGCGGAGTCGTCCGGGCCCTGGCTCAGCACCACGAGCTGCGGGTCGTCGCCGGCGGCCGGGCCGGCGGCGTCCAGCAGGGCCTGCTTGAGCAGCTGCGGGGTGCCTTCAGGGCTGAGCAGGTCGTCGGGGCGGGGCAGCTCCGGCAGGACGGACTCGGCGAGCCTGCGGTTCTGCATCGAATACGCGATGCCGGACGGCACCCGCAGGTTGTCCTCCAGCACGCGCCAGTTGCCCTCGCCGTCGAGCACGAGGTCGACACCTGCCACCTGGGCGCGCACGCCGGGCCGGTCGACCAGGGCACCGCTGGGACGCAGCTCGGGGGAGCCGTCGATGACCCATTCCGGCACCACACCGTCCTGGACCACCTGGCGTTCGGCGTACACGTCGTTGACGAACGCGTCGAGCGCCCGGACCCGCTGCACCAGGCCGGTGCGCAGCTCCTTCCAGTCGGCGGCCGGCACGATCCGCGGCACCAGGTCGAACGGGAAGAGCCGGGTCGCCGCCTCGCCGGCCACGCTGAACGTGATCCCGCGGGCGCGCTGCTCGTCGTCCTTGGCGTCCTCGCGGCGGCGCAGGCCGGCCGGTCCGAGTGCGCTCAGGACATTCAGGACTCCTTCGTACGCGGGAACGACGTCCCCGCCCGGGAAGGCCTCGTCGCCCGTGGAGGCGTACGGCGTGAGCCCGGCCGGAACCGTCTGGCCCCCGGGCCCGATGCCGGTGGCACCGCCCCGGGTGTCGGCGACCACGAGATCGACCACGTCGGAGAGCCGGCCGCGGCGGGCCATGGCACGGCGCTGGCGGGCCGCCGAGCTGCCCCGGCTGAGCGCCTGCACCGAGAGGTCGAAGACCTGCTCCCAGTCGCCGAGCTCCTCCAGCTGCGGGCGCAGATCGCCGACCAGGCGCTCCACGGCGACCGCGGCGGGCACCGGCACGGGCGAGCGCGGCAGGTCGAGCAGGTCGCCCTCCAGCCCGGAGCGGGCAGCGCGCCACATCGCCGCGCGGTGCAGCGGCGGACGGGTCACCACGAGCGGGCGCCCGGCCCGGTAGTCCTGCTGGGCACGCAGGACGAGACCACGGAAGAGCCCGGCGAGCAGCACGACGGTGTCGACGTCGGGGCTCGAGTCGGTGACCCGGAGCTCGACGGTGGGCAGGTGCGCCGACGGGCGTACATCGAAATAGACCATCTTGGGATCGCTGATCGTGCCGGACGCGATCAGATCGGCGACCAGCGCGTCGTGGTCGGCGGCGTCCTTGACGACGCCGCTGTCCCCGGCCGTGGGCCAGCGCATCCAGACCAGCGACCGGACGCTCGCGTAGCCGCTGTCCTCGCCCATCCAGTAGGGCGAGCTGGCGGAGATGCCGAGCAGCACCGGCAGCGCGGGGGCGACCCGCTGGGCGATGGAGACGGCCTCGTCGCGGTCGGCGATGCCGACGTGCACCTGGGCGCCGCAGATGAGCTGCTCACGGGCGAGCATCTGGTATTCGTCGACCATCCGCTGGTAACGCGAGGTCGGGGTGACCGGCAGCGAGTCGAGATCGACGATCGGCATCGTGCCCGCCGCGACCAGGCCGAGCCCGAGCGACTCGGCGACGCCGATGGCCCGCCGGCGCAGCGTCACGATCCCGTCGCGCAGCTCGTCCAGGCTCTGGGCGACCGGGGTGTTCGTCTCGACCACCGAGCGGTGCAGCTCCGCCGAGTAGTTGGCGGCGTCGAGCTGCTCCAGGATCTCGGGCGCGCGCGGCACCAGCTCACGGGTCTTGAGATCCACTACGTGGAGCTCCTCCTCGGCGCCGAGCGTGAGGTCGGTGCCGACCACGCCGCTACCGTCGCTCTCGCTGACCTTGAGTGACTCCGTCATGTTCCAGACCCCTAGCTGTCGCGCTCGCCGTCTCGGGCTTTCCCGGAGCCTTGTCAGCTCGTGTACCGAAGCTGTGACGTGCCCATTTCCGGTCAACGTCAAGCATGACGATCGTGACACCCTGCGCTGTGTTCGCAGGGGCGGTGCGCGCAACTGCTCGCGGGAGCGTGTTAACGAACGCAAATACGCGTGGCCTTGTGCAATTCTTCACGAGCGGTTGGAATCGCCGCCACCGGGCACTTAACCTCCGTTAATCATTGCCGCTGTTCGCACGATTCCCCCAGGAGGCGATCATGTCCGGCGAGAAGTTTGTCTACGATTTTTCCGAGGGCCACAAAGATCTGAAAGAGCTGCTCGGCGGCAAGGGTGCGAACCTCGCCGAGATGACCCGGCTCGGGCTGCCGGTCCCGGCGGGGTTCACCGTCACGACCGAGGCCTGCCGCGCCTACCTGGCGACCGGGAGCGCACCGGACGAGCTCGCCGGGCAGATCGACAGCCATCTCGCCGCTCTGGAAGCAACCATGGGCCGCCACCTGGGAGATCCCTCCGATCCGCTGCTGGTGTCGGTGCGTTCCGGTGCTGCCTTCTCGATGCCCGGCATGATGGAGACCGTGCTCAACGTGGGGCTCAACGACGCCAGCGTGGCCGGGCTCGCGGCCCAGGCCGGCGGTGACGAGCGGTTCGCCTGGGATTCCTACCGGCGGCTCGTGCAGATGTTCGGCAAAACTGTCTGCGACGTGCCCGGTGACGATTTCTCCGACGCGCTGGAAGAAGCCAAGAAAGCGTGCGGTGTCACCAATGATCTGCAACTCGACGCGGCCGACCTGCGCGCGCTCACCGAGCGTTACAAGCGCATTTTCGCCAAGCACACCGGGCACGAGTTCCCGCAGGAGCCGCAGCTGCAGATGCGGCTGGCGATGGAGGCGGTCTTCCGGTCCTGGAACGCCGAGCGCGCGGTGCTCTACCGCCGCCAGGAACGCATCCCCGCCGACCTCGGCACGGCCGTCAACGTCGTCGCGATGGTCTTCGGCAACCTCGGCCCGGATTCCGGCACCGGGGTCGCTTTCACCCGCGATCCGGCCACCGGCGCCCAGGGCATTTACGGCGATTACCTGCAGAACGCCCAGGGCGAGGACGTCGTCGCGGGCATCCGCAACACCGTCGGCCTGGAGGAGCTCAAGGAGCTCGACCACCGCTCGTACGACCAGCTGCTCGAGATCATGGCCCTGCTCGAAGGGCACTATCGTGATCTCTGCGACATCGAGTTCACGATCGAGCGCGGCAAGCTCTGGATGCTGCAGACCCGGGTCGGCAAGCGCACCGCCGCGGCCGCGTTCCGGATCGCGGCGCAGCTCGTCAACGAGGGCGCGATCGACCTCGACGAGGCGCTGCTGCGGGTCAACGGCGCCCAGCTCGCGCAGCTGATGTTTCCCCGCTTCGACCTGGCCGGTGAGCCCGCCGTGCTGACCAGCGGCATCGGCGCGTCCCCGGGTGCCGCGGTGGGCAAGGTCGTGTTCAGCGCGGCACGGGCGACCGAGCTGGCCGCGGCGGGTGAGGACGTCATCCTCGTGCGCCGGGAGACGAACCCCGAGGACCTCGCCGGGATGATCGCCGCGCAGGGCATTCTCACCGCCCGCGGCGGCAAGACGAGTCACGCGGCGGTGGTCGCCCGGGGCATGGGCCGCACCTGTGTCTGCGGTGCCGACGCGGTGGA
The DNA here is from genome assembly GCF_016862215.1 of Winogradskya humida. GTDB lineage: Bacteria > Actinomycetota > Actinomycetes > Mycobacteriales > Micromonosporaceae > Actinoplanes > Actinoplanes humidus. Next base: position 49,980 of record NZ_BOMN01000063.1, on the reverse strand, counting down.
GATCTCCCGTGACCGGTTCACGGTTGCCGGGCGTACGGTCGCCGAGGGTGACGTCATCTCGATCGACGGCACCAGCGGCCGGGTCTACCTCGGGCCCGTCCCGGTGCGCCCGTCCGAGGTCGTGCAGTACTTCGAGGGTGAGCCGGTCGACTCCACACTGGTCGAAGCCGTCCACACGCTGATGGACCACGCCGACGCGCGCCGCCGCCTCGCGGTGCGCACCAACGCCGACACCGGGGCCGACGCTGCCCGGGCCCGGCGTTTCGGCGCGGAGGGCATCGGCCTGTGCCGCACCGAGCACATGTTCCTCGGCGACCGCAAGGAGCTGGTCGAACGCCTGATCCTGGCCGGCTCCGACGGCGATCGCAAGGCTGCCCTCGACGCGCTGCTCCCGCTGCAGCGTGCCGACTTCGTCGAGTTGTTCCGCGCGATGGACGGCCGCCCGGTGACCGTGCGCCTCATCGATCCGCCGCTGCACGAGTTCCTGCCGTCGCTGGAGGAGCTCGCCGTCACCGTGGCGGTGGCTCGCGAACGCGGCGAGGACCACGCCGAGGAGGCCCAGCTGCTCGACGCCGTGCGCCGGATGCACGAGCAGAACCCGATGCTCGGGCTGCGCGGCGTACGCCTCGGACTGGTCATTCCCGGCCTGTTCGCGATGCAGGTCCGCGCGATCGCCCAGGCTGCGGCGCAGCTGGCCGCGGACGGTTTCGACCCGCAGCCCGAGATCATGGTCCCCCTGGTCGGCGCGGTCCAGGAGCTCGAAATGGTCCGCCAGGAATGCGAGCACATCGTCGAGGAAGTCATCAGCGGCACCGGCGTCCGTATCCTGATCGGCACCATGATCGAGGTCCCCCGGGCCGCCCTCACCGCCGGCCAGATCGCCGGGGCCGCCGACTTCTTCTCCTTCGGCACCAACGACCTCACCCAGATGGGCTGGGGCTTCTCCCGCGACGACGTCGAGGGCGCCTTCTTCTGGCGCTACCTCGAGCTGGGCATCTTCGGCATCTCCCCCTTCGAGTCCATCGACCGCGAAGGCGTCGGCCGCCTCATCCGCATCGCCACCGACGAGGGCCGCGAGGTGAAACCCGACCTCAAGATCGGCGTCTGCGGCGAACACGGCGGCGACCCCGAATCCGTCCACTTCTTCCACGAGGTCGGCCTCGACTACGTCTCCTGCTCCCCGTTCCGCGTCCCGGTCGCCCGCCTCGAAGCCGGCCGCGCGGCCATCACCCGCTCCTGACCCCGGCTGCGTGGCCGGTCGGGCGGCTTTGAATCCGGCTGCGTGGCCGGTCGCGCGGCTTTGAATCCGGCTGCGTGGCCGGTCATGCGGCTTTGAGGCCGGCCGCGCGGCGCGACCGGGTGATTCCTGCGGCCGTCGCGATCAGGACCAGGGCGACTTCGAGGGTTCCGTACGCGATGGCCGTCGGTTTGAGCCCGAACCGCTCGACGGCGAGCCCTGCCGCGAGCGCCGGCACGCTGAAGGCGAGATAGCTGACGATGTACATCGTCGCGAACGTCTGTCCTCGCTGGGCGCCGGGTGCCGCCTCACCGAGCGCGTTGATGGCGGACCGGAACGCCGCACCGAAGCCGGCCCCGGCAACCACGGATCCGGCCAGGTAGAGCGGCAACGCACCCGTCAGCATCGCTGCGATCGTGACCAGAACACCGACGGCGAGAGCCGCGTAGCCGAACCACTCGCGAAGGTGCGGTGGCAGGACCGTCGAGACGACAGTGCCTGATATCCCCGCGGCGAAGAAGACCCCGAGCACGATGCCCACGACGAAGTGACTGTGCACCTCGAGGACGGTGCTGAGAATCGACGACCCGAGCGACAGATACAGGCCGGCGAGCGCCCACGTCGCGCCGATGGACGGAACCAGCGCGAAGAAGACCGGTCGCGTGGCCGGCGGAAGCCCTGCGCTGGGCAGCAGCGCTCGCCAGATCGAAGTCCGCGGGGCAGGCTCGGGGCGGGCGCGTTCGGGAATCCACCACACGAGCGCCGCCAGCACCAGGTAGCCGGCGGCGAGGACCCAGAAGACGAGCTGGCGGGGGAGGGGCGCGAACTCCACCAGCGCGCCGGCGAGGACCGCTCCGACGGCGATTCCCAGTGAGGGGACCGCGCTGCTGACGATCGAGCCGGCCCGCGGGTCCGGCGCCGCATCCATGATCATGGCCGTGGTGGTGCCGGTGGCGGCGCCGACGGCAAAGCCCTGCACGATTCGTGCGGCCATCAGGCCACCGGGACCGCCCGCGATCGCGAAGAGCAGCATGCCCAGCGCGAGGAGCACGAGGGCTCCGGAGGCGACGGGCCGGCGCCCCACCCGGTCGGAGATCGAGCCGACGGTCAGCAGGGCAGCGAGCAGAGCGAAGACGTAGACGGCGAAGATGACCGTCAGCGTGAACGCGGAGAAGCCCCAGAGACGCTGGTAGACGGGATAGAGCGGCGACGGCGCCGAGGCGGCTGTCAATGTGGCGGCGCCTGCGGCCCCGGAGACGAAGAACGAGACTGGACGGTTGAGCACGAGACCCCCGCTACCTCCGGTGGAAAGCAATGATCTTTGCTTTAAGCACCGTAGGGCAGAGCCTTGTTAAAGCAAAGATGTTTGCTTAAGGTTGTGACGTGCCTGACCGAGCAGCCGTAAGTCGCCCCGGAGGACGGAGCGGCCGGGTGCAGACCGCGATCTACACGGCGGTCGGCGAGCTCGTGGGCGAGGGGGCCGACAAGATCAGCTTTCCCGTCATCGCCGAGCGGGCCGGCGTCAACCCGACAACGCTCTACAGGCGCTGGGACGACGTCAACGCGCTTCTCGAGGAAGTCGCGGTCGCCGCCCTGACCCGCGACGGTGAATCTTTACCTGACACCGGATCACTCGAGCGGGACCTGACCGAGTGGGCGACCATCATCGCCCGCGACATCACCCGTCCCGAGCGGGTCCGATATCTGCGCGCGATGGTGTCGGCGCGCATCGAGATCGTTTCCCGCTGCGTGCTCACGGAGACGCGGCGCGAGCAGGCATCAGAGATGGTCCGCCGGGCCCGCGAACGCGGTGAGACGACACCGGCGGTCGCGCAGATCCTCGATCACGTCATCGCGCCGCTCTACTACCACGTCGTGTTCGCCCTGCCTGTCGATCACGACTACGCACAACGGCTGGTCGGCGATGTGCTGGCCATGGTCGGCCGGCGGGGATGATCGGCGCGGTGCTGACCCGGTTCCAGTCGCCGCTCAGGCCTCCTCGGCCTCACCGAGATATTCGACCCGCTCGACCCTTCAGCATGCGCGGATCGTAACGAGAGCGATCCACCGTGGACTATCCTCCGGGCGTGCAGAATGCCCTGGTCGTCGGTAGTACGGACCGTATCGGTCTGGCTCTGACGCGGCGGTTGCTCGCCGGAGGGTGGGTGGTCATCGGGGTGGGGGAGCTGCTCGACCTGGCCGATCTGGGGGCGCAGACCCGGGCGATCGAGGTGAACCTGGTCGGGGCGGCGCGGGCCGTGGACGTGGTGCTGGGCTGCGTGCGTACGCGTGCTGTGGTGGTGTCCTTTCCTCGCCGGATGGCGGCGGTGGCCATGGTGTTGCGGCCGCGGCTCCGGGTGCAGGCGCGGCTGAGAAAGAGCTGAGAGTACCCGTAAGTATTGCTCTGCGTAACAGTGCGTTCACGGACCTTGGTTAGGGTGACCGAAATTTCCCCATTGCGGCTTATCTCCTGATAGCCGCAACCAAGCCGAAACGGCTACGAAGGGACCATCATGCCCACGCCGGAACGCACCGACGTAGACAGGCCCCACCGCTGGCAGACCTTGCTCCATGACGACCTGCCGGCGTCGATCGTCGTGTTTCTCATCGCCATCCCGTTGTCGCTCGGCATCGCCGCGGCCTCGGGTGCCCCGCTGCTCGCGGGGCTCATCGCCGCCGTCGTCGGCGGCATCGTCGCCGGGGCGCTCAGCGGCGCCCCACTGCAGGTCAGCGGGCCCGCAGCCGGACTGACCGTGATAGTCGCCGGGACCGTCGCGGACTTCGGGTGGGCCGCGACCACCGCGATCGTCGCCATGGCCGGGCTCGTGCAGCTCGCCCTGGGCGCGTTGCGGCTCGGCCGTGCCGCCCTCGCACTCTCGCCGGCCGTCGTGCACGGCATGCTCGCGGGGATCGGCATCGTCATCGCGCTGAGCCAGGTTCACGTGGTGCTCGGTGGCGCCGCCCAGAGCTCCGCCTGGCACAACCTGCGCGAACTGCCCCGGCAGATCATCGGCAACCACGGGCCCGCCGTCATCGTCGGCGTCCTGACCATCGCGATCCTGCTGCTGTGGCCGCGTTTCGTGAAGACGTCCCTGCTGCCCGCCGCCCTGATCGCGGTGGCCGCCGCGACGCTGACGGCCTCGTTCGCCGGCTTCGACCTGGCCCGGGTGGACCTGCCCGCGAACCCGCTCGGCGAGCTCACCTTCCCGCGCTGGCCGGACGGCAGTGCCGGGGCGATCGCCATGGCGGTCGTGACCATCGCGCTGGTCGCGAGCGTCGAGTCGCTGCTCTCCGCGGTCGCCGTGGACAAGCTGCACGAGGGCAAGCGCGCGGATCTCAACCGGGAGTTGCTCGCCCAGGGCGCGGCCAACACGGTGTCCGGGGCGCTCGGCGGGCTGCCCGTCACCGGGGTGATCGTGCGCAGTTCGACGAACGTCGCAGCTGGGGCGCGTACCCGTGGCTCGGCGATCTTGCATGGGGTCTGGGTTGCGGTTTCCGTGCTGGTCCTCGGGGCGTTGCTGGAGCAGATCCCGCTCGCCGCGCTGGCCGCCGTGCTCGTCGTTGTCGGGTTGCGGCTGATCAGCCTCGCCCAGATCAAGGGGTACGCCCGGCACCGCGAACTGCCGACCTACCTGGTGACCGCGATCGGTGTCGTCTTCACCGACCTGCTCACCGGCGTCGCGCTGGGCATGGCCACCGCCGTGGTGTTCATGATCGGCCGGCTGGCGCGGTGCGAGATCACCCGGACCTCGCCGGCCGAGGGGCGGTGGACCGTCGTCATCACCGGCACCCTCGCGTTCCTCGGCGCCGGCCGGATCGCCCGCGAGCTGTCCACGATCCCGCCCGGCGAGCGTGTCGAGCTGGAGCTGCACCTCGACTATCTCGACCAGGGGGCGTTCGAGGCGATTCAGGACTGGCGGGACGCGTACGAGCGGGGTGGCGGGCAAGTGCACGTCCGCGAGGTGACCGAGAGCTGGTTCCATCAGGCCACGGCCGGGCGGCTCGGCGGCGTCCGGTCCCAGGCACGCCCGGCGCGTTACCTCGGCTCCTGGTCGCAGTGGGTCTCGATCAACGAGCAGCGCGACGACGCCATGCAGGCCGGGATCGACGAGTTCGAGCGCAGCGTCGCGCCGCTGGTCCGCCCGCACCTGGCCGACCTGGCACGGGACGGGCAGAAGCCGGAGCAGCTCTTCATCACGTGCGCGGACTCCCGGCTCGTGCCCAACATGATCACGACCAGCGGACCCGGTGACCTGTTCTGCATCCGCAACGTCGGCAACATCGTGCCCGCGTACGGCTCCGCCGACGATTCGGTCGGTGCCGGCATCGAGTACGCGGTGGACGTCCTCGGCGTCACCACGATCACGGTGTGCGGGCACTCCGGCTGCGGGGCCGTACGCGCCCTGATGGGTGGAGCGGCCGGCTCGCCGTCGGCCCTGGGCTCGTGGCTGGCGGAAGCGCGCATGTCCTCTTCGGACGGCATTACCGAGGAGGACTGCATCACCGCGAACGTCGCGCAGCAGCTCGAGAACCTGCGCGGCTATCCGAGTGTGCGCCGGGCGGTGGCCGAGGAGCGGCTCACGCTTACCGGTCTTTACTTCGATTTAGCCGAAGCGCGGATGTACTCGGTAGCAGATGGAGTGCGTACACGCGTGAACGTGTCATAAATCTGCAATCTTTGTGCCAATAGTGCAATCGCCATTGAGCTCGGCCCCCGGAGCGCCCAAGGTGAAGTCGGCGAAGGGTGACTTCATTGACGATTGCGGAGCAGATGGTACGGGCGGGCGACGTCGTCCTGGTGGGACGAGCGGCGAGCGTCCAGTTCGCGGGGCCCGCCGGCTTTGCCTTCCGCGTGGTCGATGTGGACTCCCGCCCGACGTATGACGGCTGGGTCTGGCTGGACGGTTACCAGCTCGACCGGACCGGCCGCCCGGTGCTGCGCCGCAAAATCTTCGTCCGAGAGGCCGGTTTACGCCGGCCGCGGCCCAGGACAGCATGAGACATGGGTGATTTGAAGGCGGGTGGCATCGTCCATGTCGGGCGGGCCGCCAGCGTCCAGTTCACGGGCCCCGCCAGTTTCGACTTCCGCATCATCGCCGTCGACGCCCGCCCCACCTACAACGGGTGGGTCTGGCTCGACGGTTACCAGCTCGACCGTCGTGGTCAGGCACAGCACCGGCGGCGCATCTTCGTGTGCGCCGCCGGTCTGCGTCCCGCCGTCATTCCCGAGACGGCCTGAGCCCTATTTGTTTGCAGGGACCCACGTGCTCTGGTCGGCGTAGTCGAGCGGCTTGATGCCCTCGGCGACCTTGCGGACCTCGTCGACGGAGAGCGAGTTGTTCCAGCCGCCCACGTCGATCGTGTAGTCACCGTCGATGATCGTGCAGGACGGCAGCTCGGGGTAGCAGTGCACGCCGTCCTTGCCGACGATGTCCGAGTCCTTCGGGTCGCCCTTCATCACCATGATCTTGAGGCTGTCGGGCAGTACCTCGTCGATCCGGGTAGCGGAATCCTGCACCGGACCGTGGTGCAACCAGACCTGCGAGACGATGGTGCTCGATGTCGCGCTCACCTGGTCGACGGCGACGGTCTGCCAGCCCTCGGGCACATAAGACAGGGTGTACGGCACCTTGAGCTCGCGCTCCGCGGCCGTGGTCAGCGCCGCGGCGACCTTCACGACGTCGGCTCGGGTGATGTCCTTCTTACCGTAGTTGGGCAGGAAGGTGGCCCAGGAGTTGTCGGCGTACTGCCAGGCCAGCGCGGCCCGCAGCCACTGCTTGTCCGCCTGGACCGGGGACTTGAAGGTCCAGTCCTGCCCGAGGGCGGGCCGGCCCTTCACCTTGGTCGAATACTGATCGCCGATGACAAGAGTCGTGTCGCCGAGCGTGCCGGCGAACGTGGCCGGGTCGTAGACGCCCTTGTTGTAGACGGTGATCTCGCCGTCCCTGATGCCGTCCTGGTCCGTGTTGTCCTGGTAGACGGGCAGGACCGCATAGCCCTCGGTGATCCGGGAGACCGGGCCGACCCGGTAGGCGCCCGTCCGGTAGCCGGCCAGCTTCGTGGTGAAGTCGACCTTCCGGACCGGCAGCGCGAACTTCTGCGGCTCGGGGAACGCCGCCGACGACGCCTGCGGCAGCGGCTGCGCGGCGACCTGCCCACCGCCGGTGCCGGGCGCGTTCAGCGTGGTTACCGCGGTGACCGCGAGTGCTGCGAAGACGGCGGCACCGCCCAGCACCGTGGCTGCTGTGCGCCTGGTCCGGATGCGCCCGGCCTGCGCGATGATGTCGTCAGTTGTCGTGCGCGATTCCGGTGCCGTGTCCCGCACCGACTTCAACACGTCCTGAATGTGATAGGACATGGTCGCTCCCTTCGTCTGCTTGCAGGGTGATGTCATCGGCGGCCAGAACGGTCCGCAGTGTGTTCAGCCCCCGCGCGCACTGGCTCTTGACGGTGCCGGGCCGGCACCCCAGGACCTCGGCGGTCTCCTCGACGCTGAGGCCCTCGAGGAACCTCAGCACCAGCACCGCCCGCTGCCGTTTCGGCACGTGCCCCAGGGCGGCATGCAGCCGCATCCGCTCATCGATCTTGCCGGTGTGATCGGGCTCGGCAACATCGGGAAGCGAGTCACCGGCTGAGCGTTCCCGCCGCCACGGCCGCCGCTTCTCGCCGATCGCCGCCCGCACCACCATCGTGCGCGAGTAGGCCTCCGGCGAGGCCACCTTGCCCCAGCGCAGATAGAGCCGGGCCAGAGTGCCAGAAACAGCATCCTCCGCGGTCTGCCAGTCCCCACACGTCACATACGCCAGCGATCGCAGCGACTCCGACCGGTTGCGAACGAACTCGCGGAAGCTCTCGGTCTCCTTGGCATCCACTCGGTCGTATCTCCCTTCGTCGCCGGTAAGAGGAGCACCGCGCCCCGAAGAGTTGCACGCACCGCCCAACTTTCTCAGTGACCTTTGCTGTCGCGAGGTGCATCAGGCCATGCCGCCGCCGAGGAACGTGTCAGCGTCGCCACTGCCGTGATTCCATGTCTCGCCGGACAAGCGCGATCGACACCTCCCAAGTTCCTGCCGAGCGGTTTGACTAGCTCCTGCGCGAGCTCACCGGTGGCGCGGACGGTGCTACGGGCGCGGTTGAATTGCTGCTCGGGGTGGGTGCGCGCCCGGTTTTCGGTTCCTTGAACGCGACCTCGGGGTACGGGGTGCACCCTCGGCCTCGCGGCCGCCCCATGACCCGTCGACGTGTCATAACGAACGGGCCCGGCAATCATCGCCTTCCCAGAATCCTTCCACCATCACTTCACTCCTCTCCGGATACTCGCCATTTGCCATTCAAAAACGTGTGATCTACCTCAATCCGACAATGGCACACCCACCCTTCCGATCATGGGATCCCTTGAGAAGGATTAGGGAATGAAGTATGTGCAGGAAGAGATCTTCACGCCAATTGAATTGGCGTGGATGCGTGACCCGACACGGCGCCGGAACTACTCTCCGGCAACCGAGGCTTTCCGGCGTGAGCACCGAGTTCGCCGGGCTTTCGGGAAAGCACTTGGCCATACCGCTCGGCTGCGGCGTGACTCTCCCGAGGCTCAGTCACCGGATGGCAAGGTGATGTGGATCGAGGCCGCACGCGCGTTGTTTCGTGACGCGAACACCAGCCGGGCGCAGGCCGATGCCGAATACGAGCGTGACCGCAGGCGTGCTGCCGGCGACCTGTTCGACTGGGGCCGTTTCACCAACCGCTGGCGAGTGAAGTACGCCGCCGCCTGCTAGCCCACCAACAACGGACCGCCCTGGCTGCCCTGGCTGCCCTGGTTGCTCTGGTTGCACTGGCCGCCACTGTGGCGCGACACGCGTTCAGCCCCGATCCTTTCCAGGCCGGCGGAGAAGTGCAGGCGCCAGGAGCGGTCCTCGGTGGCGTGGTAGTCGAGGATGGCGGGCTTTCCTCGGGCCGTTCCTGGCCACGGCCCCGGGGCTCGCCGCAAGCAGTGGCCGCCACGCACCACACTGCCGCGATCCCCAGGGTGGCTGTCGGTGAACTCCTACACGACGGACACGCCGATCGGAGGCATCCACGCGTGGCCCCCTGTCGCGATCGGAGGCATCAGCGGCGTGGCCCCTACCGCGAAAAGGTGTCCCGGCAGCCGGGCTGTGTCCTGCCTTGACGCGCTCGACGACCTCCCACGTCCGCGCGACCTGCCCCGCCAGGCCCGGGGACGCCGCCATGGGGCTCCGGCTGATGAGTCATTCCGGATAACCGATCGGGGGCTTTCCGTGACTTGTAGCGAGTGTCCGGGAAGCGCCGCTACCCGGTTGACTCGGGCGGGAAGGCGCGGCACTCCGAAGTGAATTGTTCTCGCCCCCGCTCCCCGTGGGAACCCGGTAGCAACGAAAACCTGGATCGGATCGTCCGGGAGTTCTTCCCTAAAGGCGTTTCCCGATCACCGCGGACCCGAGCTATGCCCGTACCAGCATCGTGAATCTTTGCCGAAGTGCCCTGTCCGAGAGGAGCGTCACAGTGAGGTGCCCGCGTAGCCATTAATAGGTAACGATTCAGGGCCCGCGCCGAATCGGCGCGGGCCCTGAGGTCGGGGGAGGGTTAGTTGCGGTTGATGGTGAAGGTTGAGGTGGTGTTTTCGATGTCTCGGTAGTTGTTGCTGAGTTGGAGGTTGGTGAAGGTGACCGAGCCGACCGCGGGGCCCTGGCCCGTTTCGGGGAGCGGGTTGGCGTAGAGGGCGAAGCCTGACTTGGCGTCGAACTGGTCGCCGCTCTTCTGGGCGCCGGTGATGGTCACGTTGGTGAAGATCGTGTCCTGGATGATGTTCTGGGGCTGGTTACCTACGTAGTTTGTCTGGAACATGATGCCGGAGTAGGTGGGGTCGATGATGTCGACGTTGCTGACGCGGATGCCCTGGAAGATCTTCGAGGCGGAGAAGACCCAGATCGCCGGGAAGACCTGCGAGCCCCAGAAGTGGCCGCCGGCGCGGACGATCGAGATGTTGTCGAAGACGGTCGGCGGGTTCGCGCCGAAGCCGTTCATCGGGTAGCCGAAGTCGAGCGAGCTGATGGTGATGCCCGAGTAGACCAGGGTGTCGGCGATGTAGATGTTGCGGAACGTGTTGGCGTAGCCGCCGTAGACCGCGACGCTGGCCGCGCGCCAGGTCAATGTGGATGACAGGTTCGAGAAGACGTTGTTGATCTCGTCGCTGCCGCCTGCGTCGATCGCCGAGAACAGGGCGAAGCTGTCGTCGCCGGTGGCTCGGGCGTCGTTGTTGTCGACGAGGTTGTCGGTGCTGCCGTTGGTCATGTTGACGCCGTCCGCGAAGGTGTCGCGGATCCGGGAGTTCTTGATGACCATGTGATCGGTGTTCGCGCCCCAGTAGAGGCACACCGTGTGCTCGGCCCAGATGTTGTCGATCGTCACGTTGGCGACGTTGGCGAAGTCGAAGACCTTGCCCGGGCCGTCCTGGCGGATCGTGTAGTTGCCGAAGAACGCGAAGTTGGCGAACGTCGAGCCGTTCGCGGTGGCCTCGGCGCGGAAGCCGGCGTCGGTCTCCGACTGGGTCTGCGGGGTGAAGAACCGGGTGTACCAGGGGCCGGCGCCGATGATCTGGACCGGCTTGCCGTACACCTGGAACTTGCTGGAGGTCTGGTAGTCACCCGCGGGCAGGTAGACACCGGTCTTGCTGCTGTCCATCCGGGCCGCGTCCAGCGCTGCCTGAACCGACGACTGGTCGAAGCCGGTCGGTACGACGTACGTCGCGGGGTTCGGGTTGGCGACCGGTGCGACCTGCTCGGTGTTGATGAAGTCGATCGCGATGTTGCCGGTGTTGCCGCTGTCCTTCTGCAGCTTGATGACGCTGCCCGCCGGGAACGAGCCCGTGAGCTTGATGTTGGCCTCGTCGTAGATGTGCCGCGGGTCGGAGCCGGAATTCTGCGGTGCGGTCTCGTTGCCGTACAGCCATGCGTACTTCGAGTTGAGTGGCAGCGTTATGTTGACTGCATTGTTGACGTACACATTGATTGAGCTTGTCGTGTTGTCGGGGATGGAGAACCGCGCGACGATCGTGTTGGTCGCGGCCCGGGTCGTCCACTGCACATAGGCGCCGGTCGAGTTCAGCGTGACGGCCTTGCGGCCGGACGCCTCGCCGGCCAGGTCACCGATCGTGCGGTTCGGCCCGACGACCTGCGCGCCGCCGCCGGTTGTGCCGTCCTCGGCCTCGTACATGTCGTAGGGCATGTTCGCGCCGCGGCCCACGAAGAACGGCTTCTCGCTGGTGTTGTTGGCCTGCTTGACCGCCAGCTCGTTCGCGTCCACCGCGACGACCGTGCGGACCGTGTACTTGCCGTTGACCGCCGGCCAGGTGCCGAGCGTGATGGACGGCGAGGAAGCGCCGGCTGCGAGGGTGCCGGTCCAGGAGCCGGTGAGCGTACGCACAACCGTGCCGTTCGCGCCGATGACCGTGACCGTGACACCGTGCGAGCCACCGGCCGTCGACGCCGTGCCCTGGTTCTTCAGCGTGACCGCGAACGTGACGGTCTGTCCGGCCGACGGGTTCGACGGCGACCAGCTGGACACCGACGCCACCAGGTCCGAGCTCGACACCGGGGACACCACGAGGTTCGAAGGACTGGTGTAGGCGTTGTTCGCGTCGTTCTGCTCGACGACCGTGTTCGCCTCGTCAACCTTGGCGCTCAGCACGTACGTGCCGGAGTTCTGCGCGCCGGCGTTCGCGGTGACCGTGGCGGATGCGCCGGCGGCGAGTGCTCCTACGTTCGCGGTGCCGACCTTGGCCGTACCCAGATAGAAGTTGACGTTGCTCGCGGGACTCGCAGCCGAGCCCGCGTTGCGCACCGTGGCCGACAGCGTGACCGCGTCGGTCTCGACCGGTGCGGACGGGGACGCCGTCAGGGCGGTGATGGTCAGGTCCGGGTTCGGCGCGGGCACGCCGATGACCTGGAACTCGGCGACCTGCCCGCTCGGCGCACCACTGTTCGCGGTGAAGCTGAGCCGCACGTCGGCGGCGGTCGCGCTGACCGGGATCGTCACCGTGTTACCGCTCGCCGGGTTGAACGTGTACGTCGCCGAGCTCACCAGCGTCGTGAAGGCGGTTGCGCTCTGCTCGCGGCCGAGGACGGCGAACGTCTGGGTACGCGTACCCCAATCGGTGCCTGGGTTGAGCTTGACCACGACGGAGCTGGTGGTGGCGTTCGCGCCCAGGGCCACCGTCAAGGTCGCCGGGTATGTGCTGCCCTCCCAGTACGTCGCGGTGTCGTTGTCGTTCGCATTGGCCGCGACGAACGTGAAGATGCTGGACGACGCGGTGACCGGCTTGCCGACGGCGAGGTTCGTGCCGTCCGTGATCGTGCCCGTGCGCGTCACCGTGTTGCTCGCCGCGGACACGTTGCCGGCCGCGTCACGCGCCTTCACGTAGTAGGAGACGGTGACGTTCGTGGCCTGCGTGTCGGTGTACGTGAGCGCGTTGACCGTCGTGGCCAGCGAACCGTTGCGCCAGATCTCATAACCGGTCACTCCGGTGTTGTCCGACGACGCACCCCACGCGAGGCGGATCTGCCCGGTCGCCGGCTGGGTGTACGACAACGTGCCCGGCGTGGTCGGTGCGGTGGTGTCACCACCCTGACCGGTACGCGTGACCGTGTTGCTGTTCGCCGACGAGTTCCCAGCGGCGTCCTTCGCGCGCACGTAGTACTGCACGGTCGCGCTGTCCGGCTGGTTGTCGAGGTAGGTCAGCGCGTTGACCGTGGAGAGCAGCGAACCGTTCGCGTAGATCTCGTAGCCGGTCACGCCCACGTTGTCGGTCGACGCGGTCCAGGTCAGGCGGACCTGCCCGCTCGCCGGCTGGGTGTAGGCGAGGTTGCCGGGCGCGGTCGGCGCCTGGGTGTCGCCGGTGGCCGGGCCGTAGACCTCGAGCTCGGAGATCTGACCGGCGGGCCAGCCGGTGTTGCCGGTGACGTTGAGGCGTACGTAACGCGTGGTCGCCGCGCCGAAGTCGATGGTGACGGTGTTGCCGGTCGTCGGGTTGAACGTGTAGCCGGCGCTCGCCTTCAGATCGGCGAAGTTCGAGCCCGTGGTGCTGCCCTGCACGGCGAGGGTCTCGGTGCGGGTCGACCAGGCGGTTGCCGGGGGGAGTTTGAGGATGACCTGGTTGACGCTGACCGACGCGCCGAGGTCGACCTGCAGCCACTGGGGGAAGGCGTTGTTGGCGCTCTCCCAGTAGGTGCTCGCGTTGCCGTCGCCCGCGTTGCCCGAGCCGTAGACGTCGGAGACGCTGCTAGCGGAGAACGTCTTGCCCGCCGCGAGGTTGGGGCCGGCCGCGTGGGCGGGGGTGGTGGGGGATATGAGCTGGAGGCCGATGGTGACGAGGGCGGCTGAGGTCGCCGCGGCGACAAATCGCCTGAATTTGGACATGGGGGAGCGCCTTCTTCCATGAGGGCGGTTAAAAACGGGGAGGGCCGCGATCGGTGGACGCTGCCCTCCCCGGGTCTTGCGAGGCGGAACCTCTCAGGAGGTGTAGACCTCGAATTCGGAGACCTGGCCGGCGGGCCAGCCGGTGTTGCCGGTGAACGTCAGGCGGAGGTAGCGCTGGTTGGTCGCGGTGAACGAGACCGTGGCGGTGTTGCCCGTGGCCGGGTTGAACGTGTAGCCGGCGGATGCCTTGACGGTTGAGTAGCTCGAGCCGTCAGAAGAGCCGAGCACCGAGAGCGTCTGGGTGCGGGTGGCCCACGCCGTGGCGGGCGGGAGCTTGAGCACGATGCGCGATACCTGGCGGCTCTGGCCGAGGTCGACCGTCAGCGACTGGGGGAAGGCGTTGTTCGGGCTTTCCCAGTAGGTGTTCGCGTTGCCGTCGACTGCGTTGCCCGGGCCGTACACATCGGCTTGGCCTGTGGCTGTTGCCGGTCGGTTGAGAGCGAGGTTGCCGGTGGCAGGCGGAGTAGTAGTAGGCGGGGTGGTGACGGGCGGCGTGGTGGTGGGCGGTGTGGTGGTGGGAGGAGTTCCGGTGTTGTTCCACTGCGGGGTGGGCCAGGGGCCGCAGAAGGGCGGGTCGGCGTACCAGCCGGTGTTGGTGCCGGTGCGGGTGATCTGGAAGCCGGCGCCGACGCAGTTGTGGATCGGGTTGGGCTGGGCGATGCCGCTGGCCCGGACGTTGTTAAAGCTGACCTGGCTGTTGGCCTGGACCTGCAGCGCGTACGTTCCGGCGCCCTGGATGTTGACGTTGTCGAGGTGGATGCCGTTGGTCTGGCCTTCGATCCACATGAGGGCGGCGTACGAGCTGTCGATGATGTCCGTGTCGGTGATGTTGATCGTGGGGTTCTGGAACGCCTCGTTGAGGGCGGAGAACCAGATCGCGCCGACGCCGAAGTTCCAGTTGTAGTCGGAGTTGCCGGCCCGGATGAGCGTGTTGCGTGCCAGCGTCCACGTGCCCTGCACGCCGGTCTGCCCGTTGACGCCCGGGTAGCGGTTGGCGACGTGGATGCCGCCGCCGTTGGTGACAGTGTCTGTCACCACGTTGTCCGTCATCACGATGTCGCGGCCGCCGTAGCTGACGATGTTGTTCGCCAGGATCGGCGCGACGACCGTGTTGTGGGTGAAGGAGTTCGCGACGTTCGGCGTGTTCTCCGCCCACATCGCGAGGCCGTCGTCGCCGGTGTTGCGGACGAACGTGTTGGTGACCGTGGAGTTGGTGACGCCGATGTGGAAGTTCACGCCGTCCGCGGTCTGGTCCAGGATGCGGCTGTTGCGGATGGTGAAGCGGTCCATCGGGCCGTCCATCCACGCGCCGACCTTGGTGTGCTGCATCCACACGTTGTCGATGACCGAGTTGCTCATCGCCCCGCCGAACGCGTTGACCTGGTCGTCGTCGTTGCGCTCACGGATGTCGCCGATGACGGCGAGGTCCTTGACGGTGACGTTCTGGCTCGGGCCGCCGCTGCCGTTGTACTTGCCGTAGATGCCGGCGGCGAGGTTGCGCTGGGTGGGGTGCCGTCCGCCGAGCACGGTGTACCAGGGGCCGGCCCCGGCCAGCGTCACCCGGTCGACGATCACGTGGCTGTAGAGCGTGTAGTTGCCCTGCGGGATGTAAACAGTGCGGCCGGCGGCGGCATTCACCGCGGCCTGAATCTTAGCCGTGGAGTCGGTAGCCCCGGTGGGGTCCGCACCGTAATCCGCGACGACGTCAATAGCACCGCTAGGTTTCCCCAGAGGTGCCGGCACGTTCTCGAAGTCGGCCAGGTCGATCGTGAAGCTCGGCGCCTGCGCGGTCGACGCGACCTGGATCCGCACCTTCGTCCCGGCCGCATACGTCGTCCCGAACAGCGTCCGGGCCTCGTCGTAGAAGTGGTGCGGGTTGGTGTCGCCCGGGTTGTTGTTGAACGGGTAACCGCCGTAGTACCAGCCGTACTTCGAGGTGACCGGCACCGACTTGACCAGCGTGCCGTTCGCCCGCACGTCGAGCGCCGCGTCGAGGCCCGCGCCGCCGTTGCCGTCCGGGATGCTGTAGCGGAAGGTGACCGCGTTGGCGGGTTTGGTCAGGGTGAACTCGACGTACTCACCGGTGGCGTCGAGGGTGACGGCCTCGCGGCCGGACGCCTCCGACGACAGCTGACCGTAGTAGCGGCTGGTTCCGGTTCTGGTGCCGTTGGTGGCCGCGTTCTCCGCTTCCTGCTCGGTGAACGGGACGGTGGCACCGCGGCCGGGGACGTCGAAGGGGGAGAGACCGGCGGCCAGCGCGGGGGCTGCTGACCACGTGACTATCGCTGTTGCCGAGGCCGCCACTGTCGCGGCGGCCGCCAGCACGGCGAGCGTTCTCTTGGCCATGGGGATCCCTTTCTGGTGTTACAAGCGCAGCCAGACGGCGGTGTCCTGGGGGAGAAGCTCGCCGTCGAGGGGACTGCTGAGGAGAAGGACGGATTGGTGCTCCGGAAGCTCGACGGCTTCCGGCGACATGTTCAGGACACAGGCAAAACCCGGGCCCCTGGTGTACGCGAGGACGCCCGCACCACTCGCGATCCACTCCAGGTGCGGCGTGTGCAGTCCCTTTTCGACGCGACGCAGGGCGATCGCCGAGCGGTAGAGCTCCAGCATCGAGCTCGGATCCCCGGTCTGCGCCTGCACCGTGCGGTCCTTCCACTCGGCGGGCTGGGGAAGCCAGGGATCGCCCGTGGTGAAACCGAACGGCGGTTCGTCACTGCTCCACGGCAGCGGCACCCGGCAGCCGTCGCGGGAGTGGCCGCGGCGGGCGTACATCGGGTCCTGCATCCGCTCGACCGGGATGTTCTCGTTCTCCCAGAGGCCCAGCTCCTCGCCCTGGTAGACGTAGGTCGAACCGGGGAGCGACAGGGAGAGCAGGGCGGCGGCGCGCGCCCGGCGGGTGCCCAGCTCGAGGTCGACCGGGGTGCCGTCGAGGTTGTTCTCGAAGCTGAACGTGGTGGTGATGCGGCCGTAGCGGGTGACGTGGCGGGTCACGTCGTGGTTGGACAGGACCCAGGTGGCCGGCGCTCCGACCGTACGGTGCGCGTTGAGAGTGCGATCCACGCACTCGCGCATCAGGTCCGGATCCCAGGCGCAGCCGAGGAAGTCGAAGTTGAACGCGGCGTGCAGTTCGTCGGGGCGCAGGTAGTTGGCGAACCGCTCGACCTCGGGCATCCACACCTCGCCGATCAGCGCGCGGTCCGGGTATTCGTCGGCGACGCGGCGCCACGCGCGGTACACGTCGTGCACCTCGTCGAGGTCGTGGAACGGGTGCGGCTGCCCGTCGACGACCGGGGCGAGGTCGCGGTCCTTGAACAGCAGCGCCGCCGAGTCGATCCGGATGCCGTCGACGCCGCGGTCGAACCAGAACCGCAGGATGTCCTCGAACTCCGCGCGCACGGCGGGGTGGTCCCAGTTCAGGTCCGGCTGCTCCGGGGTGAACAGGTGCAGATACCAGGCGCCGTCGGGCGTACGCGTCCACGTGCTCCCGCCGAACTCGCCGACCCAGTCGGTAGGCATCTCGTCGCCGTTCTCGCCGCGTCCCGGGCGGAACCAGAACAGCTCGCGCTCGGGGGCGGCCGGGTCGGCGAGTGCCTTCTTGAACCAGACGTGCTCGCTGGAGATGTGGTTCGGGACGATGTCCACGATCATCCGGATGCCGGCCTCGTGCGCCTCGGCGATCAGCGCCTCCGCGTCGGCGAGCGTGCCGAATGCCGGGTCGATGTCGCGGAAGTCCGCCACGTCGTACCCTGCGTCGGCCATCGGCGACGGGTACCACGGGCTCATCCAGATCGCGTCGACGCCGAGGGCGGCCAGGTGGCCCAGGTGGCCGCGGATCCCGTCGAGGTCCCCGACGCCGTCGCCGTTCCCGTCGGCGTAACTGCGCGGGTAGACCTGGTAGATGACGGCGTCACGCCACCATTTCGGGTCGGCAATAGCCACAGTGACCTGCTTTCTCATGATGGTTCGTCTCAGCCCTTCAACGAGCCCGAGCCGAGGCCGCCGATGATGCTGCGCTGGAAGATCAGGAAGACCACGATCATCGGGAGGCTGGCGATCGCCAGGCCGGCCATGAGCTCCGTCGGTGGCACCTGGCTCGTGTTGGCCAGCCGGGCCAGCGCCACGCTCAGCGTCTGGTGGTCCGGGTCCTGGAGCACGACCAGCGGCCAGAGGAAGTCCTTCCACAGCGCGACGATGATGAAGATCGAGACCACCCCGAGCACCGGGCGGGACAGCGGCAGGACGATCGACCACAGCTGGCGCAGCTTGCCGGCGCCGTCGATGGCGGCCGCGTCCAGCAGGTCGTTCGGGATCTGGTCGAAGAACCGCTTGAGCACGTAGACGTTGAACGCGTTGGCGGCGGCCGGGAGCCACAGTGCCCACGGCGTGTTCAGCAGGTTGAGGTGCACCAGCGGCAGGTCGACAACCGTGAGGTACGCGGGGACGAGCAGCGCCGTCGGCGGCAGCATCAGGCTGGCGAGCATCCCGCCCAGCACGATCTTGCCGAAGATGGGCTTGAGCTTGCTGAGCGCGTACGCCACCCCCACGTCGACCAGCAGCGAGATGATCCAGCCGCCGAACGCGTAGAAGACCGTGTTCGTGAAGTACTTCGCGATCTGCATGTTGTTCCACGCGGTCACATACGTGCCGGGATGGAACGACTCCGGGATCAGCGTCGGCGTGCTCCGGGCGAACTCCGCCGGCGACTTCACCGCGCCGCTGACCATCCAGTACAGCGGGAACAGGAACACCAGCGTGAACACGAGCAGGGTCAGCCCGAGCACGACAAAATACAGCGTGCGGTGCCGCCGAAGATCAACAACCGAGACCAGGGTCCGGCTGGCAGGTCCGCTCGCGGCCGTCCGGGACCTTCTTTTCGATGCCACGGGTACGCCCGGAGCGCCGTCGACCGGAACTTTTGGTGGTGCAGTCAGAGTCATCGGGGTTGTCCTCAGTCCGCGCTTCGGGTCAGTCGCAGGTAGATCGCCGAGAAGGCGCCGAGCACCACGAAGAGCAGCACACTCATCGCGGCGGCGAGCCCGAAGTCGTTGTTCACGGTGAACGCGTAGCGGTAGACGAGCACCAGCACCGTGACGGTGTCCGGGTTCGAGGTGCCGGTCAGCGCGTACGGCTCGATGAAGACCTGCATCGTCGCGACGATCTGCAGCAGCAGCAGGACCAGCATGATGAACCGCATCTGCGGGAACGTCACGTGCCGCAGCCGCTGCCAGATGCTCGCGCCGTCGAGCTCGGCCGCCTCGTAGAGCTCACCGGGGATGTTCTGCAGCGCGGCCAGGTAGATCAGCGTCGCCCCGCCGAGGTTGGCCCAGGTGGAGATGAGCACCAGCGAGATCATCGCCGTGTCCGACGACTGGGTCCACTGCGACTCCGGCAGGCCCACGCCACGCAGGATCGAGTTGAACAGGCCGTTGCCGGGGTCGTAGAAGTAGCGCCACAGCAGCACCGAGACGATCGGCGGCAGCATCACCGGCAGGTAGACCAGCACCCGGAAGTAGCCGCTGAAGTGGCGGAACTCGTTGAGCAGCACCGCGATGAAGAACGGCAGGACGTAGCCGAAGACCAGGGCCAGCGCGGTGAAGAACAGCGTGTTCTTCCACGCCGTGTAGAACAGCGGGTCGGCGAACAGCGCCCGGTAGTTGTCGAGGCCCACCCAGTAGGGCGGGACCACGAAGTTGTCCTGCTGGAAGCTGAGGATCACGCCCTTGACGAGGGGATACCACGAGAAGAGCGCGAAACAGGCGAGGCCGGCCGCCATGAACGCGTACGCCAGCAGATTGTCGGAAAGCTTGCGGCGCAGGAGACCCGCGCGCGCCTCACGCGCGCGGGTCACCGTGGGAAGTGCACTCACTTGACGCTGGCCAGAATCTGGTTGGCCTGAGTCTCCGCATCCGCGAGGAGTTGGTCGACGTTCGCGTTCTTGTCGGTCAGCACCTTCTGCATCGCCACGTCGAGGGTCGCGTAGATCTGCTGTGCGTTCGGCGGCTCGAGCTTGACCGGGATGGTGGCCATGCTCGCGGTGAACGGTGCATAGTTGGCCTGCGGGACGTTCGCGTACTTCTTGTCGGACGCCGCCTGGGTGTCGGCGGCCGCGCCGGTGAAGATGGCCGGCTCGGGCAGGCCGACGGGCTGCTTGGTCTCGCTGGACCACTTGTTCTCAGCCTCGTAGCGGTCGGCCGAGGTGAACCAGAACGTCAGCCACTTGAGGCCGGCCTTGATCTTCTCGGGGCTCAGGCCCGCCTTGAACATGTAGCCCTCACCGCCGCCCAGCGTGCCCTTGCCGTCCGGGATCGGGCCCAGGCCGTACGTCTCGTACTTGCCCTTGTACTGGTTGACGATCGTCGGGATGTTGTCGGCGGTCGCGAGGTACATGCCGAGCTTGCCCGAGCCCATCTGGTTGAGCAGGTCGGCCCACTCGAGCAGCTGCTTCTGGCCCATCGAGTTGTCGGTCCAGCGCATGTCCTTGAGCTGCTGCAGGACCTGCTTGCCCTGCGGGCTGTTGAACGCCGCCTTCCAGGTGCCGCCGTCGTTCACGGCCACCTCGCCGCCGAGCGAGTAGATCTCGGTGGTGAAGTGCCAGCCGCCGGTGTTGCTCTTGCTGTAGTCGCCGTACCCGGTGACCCCGTTGCCCAGCGCGGTGATCTTCTGCGCTGCCGTCCGCACGTCGGCCCAGGTCTTCGGCGGGTTGTCCGGGTCCAGGCCGGCCTGCTTGAACAGGTCGCGGTTGTAGAGCAGACCCATCGAGTAGTTCTTGTACGGCAGCCCGTACGTGGCGCCCTTGTCGTCCTGGAACACCCGCAGCACCTCGGGCTTGAGCTGCGAGGTGATCGGGAAGTCCTTGGTGTACTTGCTGATGTCGGAGACCTGGCGCTTGGCGATCAGGTTGGCCGGGTCGGTGAAGTAGGTGTAGAAGACGTCCTCGAGCTGGCCGCCGGCGAGCTTCGCGGGGAACGTCTGCGGGTCCATCTTGCCCTCGCGGGGGTCGATGTCGATGTTCGGGTTGGCCTTCTCGAACTCCGCGACGTTGGCGAGGAAGCGGTCGTGGGTGGCCTTCTCGGTGGCCGGCGGCAGGCCGTTGATCACGAGCGTGACCTTGCCGTCCTTCGACGCGGCCGAGTCGTCGTCCCCGCCGCACGCAGCCGCCGACATGGCGACCCCGGCGACGAGCATGAGCCCGAGGGCACTGCGCAACCTGGTTCTGAACATGGCGGATTACGCCCTTCCTTGGGGCTATATGTGACCTGAGTCTCGTTGCTTTGTTACGTGCGGATGACGATACAAAGTCAAACTCCAGCCCGCAAGAAGTCGACGGCAACTAGAAAAAACGCGACTGTCCTGTTAACGGTCACACAAAAGAGGGCGAGCCCGGCCGGGCCCGCCCTTTGCGCTGATCAGCTGTGGTCTATGTGGTCTTCCGCGGCACCGGCGCCGTCGAGCCGCGTACGACCAGCTCCGGCTCGAACAGCAGCTCGTCGGTGGTCGCCGCCGCGCCCTCGATCTGGTTGACGAGCACATCCACGGCGGCCTGGCCCATCAGCTCGATCGGCTGGCGCACGGTGGTCAGCGGCGGATCGGTGCACGTCATCAGCGCGCTGTCGTCGAAGCCCACTATCGACACGTCCCGCGGCACGTCGAGGCCGAGCCGGCGGGCCGCCCGGATCGAACCGAGGGCCAGCACGTCGCTGGCGCAGATCATGCCGGTGATGCCGCGCTCGATCAGCCGGGTCGCGGCGAGGCGGGCGCTCTCCATCGTGAAGTTGGTGCGCTCGACCGGCCACTGCTCCTTCGGGTCGGTCCACCCCGCGACCTCGGCGACGGCGGCCAGCTTGCGGCGCGAGGGCACGTGGTCCTCCGGGCCCAGGACCAGGCCGATCTGCTCGTGGCCCAGGGAGCGCAGGTGCCCGTACGCCTGCTCGACGGCGACCGCGTCATCCGTCGAGATGTGCGGGAACCCCAGATCGCCGACGCCGCCGTTGACCATGACCACCGGCATCCGGCGGTCGAGCAGCTGCTTGTAGTGCCCGTGCTCGGCATCGGCCAGCGCGTAGGACCCGCCGGCGAAGACCACACCGGACACCTGATGGTCCAGCAGCATCTCGATATAGTCGCGCTCGGGCACACCGCCGACCGTGCGCGCGCACAACGCCGGGGTGAAGCCGCGCTGCGCGAGCGAGGCGGTCACCACCTCGGCCAGCGCGGGGAAGATCGGGTTCTGCAGCTCGGGCAGGACGAGCCCGACCAGCCGGCCCCGCTCGCCGCGCAGCTTGGTCGGGCGCTCGTAGCCGAGCACGTCGAGCGCGGTCAGCACCGATGCCCGGGTCGCCTCGGAGACGCCGGAGCGGCCGTTGAGCACCCGGCTGACGGTCGCCTCGCTGACGCCTGCCTTCTTGGCCACTTCGGCCAGACGTTTGGTCACGTCGCAATCTTACGTCTTTCCGTTGCAAAAATTGAACCGCATCTTGCGCCGATCTGCTTGCTCTTGCAGATCCTTGATAAAAACCCGTGCCTGGTCGATAAGGGGGGCGACGTTGAGGCCGGGGCGAGCGATGGGCGGATCACAGTGACTAATTCTTCGATGCACCGGCTCGCGGACGTCAGTGGCGACATGGCCACGGCGCACCGGCTCGCGGACGTCAGTGGGGACATGGCTACGGCGACGCGCTCGGCGGTCCGCGCCGCGGAGACGGCCGTCGCGGTGATCCAGCGGCTGGAAGCAGCCAGCACCGAGATCGGCAAGGTCGTCGAGCTGATCGCGACCATCGCGAAACAGACCAACCTGCTCGCCCTCAACGCGACCATCGAGGCCGCCCGGGCCGGCGAGGCGGGCCGTGGCTTCGCGGTCGTCGCCGGCGAGGTCAAGGACCTGGCCAACGCGACCGCCACGGCGACCAACGGGATCGGCGACCAGGTCGCCGGCATCCGCGAGGGCACCCATGACGCGGTCGCAGCGATCGCGGAGATGCGGGACCTCATCGCGGAACTCGACCGCTGCCAGCAGGTAGTCAGCGACATCGTTGCTTCCTGAAAGTGGGTCCAGATCCGATAGGTGGGCACACCGCTGGCGGACGGTCCTCGGCTGCTTCCCGTAAAGGCAATACGTAGAGGGTTATTCAGGACCTACCTTGAGGTGCAGATCGCCGCAGGTGTACGGCCTGATCGCCCTCGTCCTGAACAATCCTCTCTGAATGCACGGCTCACCCATGGCCGTAGATGACGATTTCGGCCGTTGTGCGTGAGGCTCGAGAAGATTCTCTTGTGTGAACGCGTGGCGTCATCGGTGTGGTGTCCCGAGCGGGTCAGGTGTTGGTGGGCTAGCAGGCGGCTGCGTACCTCACCTGCCAGCGGTTGATGAAACGGGTCCAGTCGAACAGGTCACCGGCGGCACGCCTGCGGTCACGCTCGGCGTCGGCGTCAGCGTCGGCCTGCGTGGTGTTCGCTGCCCGGAACAAAGCACGAGCTGCCTCGATCCACCTGAGGTTGCCGTCCGGTGTCCGCGCCTCGGGGGAGTCGCGTCGCAGCCGGGCGGTATGGCCCAAGGCTTTCCCGAACGCGCGCCGGACCCGGTGCTCACGGCGGAACACTTCGGTTGCCGCGGAGTAGTTCCGGCGCCGCGTGGGATCACGTAGCCATGCCAATTCGACCGCCGTGAAGATTTCCAGCTGCGCGTATTTCATCCCTTAATGCTTCTCGGGGAGTCGGATGATCGGAAGGGGTAGGCGTGTCATTGTCGGGTTGAGATGCATCATGGGATGCGTGAATGGCAGATGGTGAGTATTCAGTAGGTTAGGAAATGGTGGCGGGCGGAGGGCGGCCATTGTCACACTGTGCCGGTGCTCCGAACTGCAGAGGCAGGGAGGTTTGCGTCATCGCACTCCACTTCTACAAGATCGCCTGTGAATTGCCCTCGTAGTGTCACCATGCGCTGTGGTTCGTCGTGCTTCGAGTGCGCCGCGACGAGAAGGCCTATCGCGACTCAGCGCACCACCCCCACTGTGACACCCCGTGTCGTCCATCGCGTGAACGATCATCGGCCATTCGGCAGGTCGCAAAAGCCGCAGGACATTGCGCTGAGACCCGCATGCCGCAACTTCTGGATGTTTATGTCGAACAGGGCCGGGGACCCTTCCGGCCGGACCCTCCTACCGCCGGTCGCTGTAACATGGGTGTATGCCGTATACGCCCGGTGAGATCGCTGAGAAGACCGGATTCAGCCTCGACACGCTGCGCTACTACGAGCGGATCGGCCTGCTCGAAAACGTCTCCCGCACTGCCGGCGGGCAGCGGATCTTCACCGACAACGACATCGCCTGGCTGAGCATTCTGCGGTGCCTGCGCGACACCGGCATGCCCATCGCCCAGATGCGCCGCTATGCCGAGCTGAGCCGTGACACCACCACCGTCACCGAACGCCGCGAACTGCTCGAGGACCACGACACGAAGATCGGCCTCCGGATCGACGAGCTGATCCTGCAGCGCGCGCACGTCCGCGAGAAGATCCGCTACTACCAGTCGGTCGACGTGGGGGCTAGGGAAGAATAGGGCAATGGCGTTTTCTGGTTGTCCCTGCGGGTTCGGTCTTCCCTACGAGGAATGCTGCGGTCCCGCTCACGAAGGCAAGGCCCCGGCGACGGCTGAGGCGCTGATGCGGTCGCGTTATGCGGCCTTCGCGCTCGACAACGAGGCCTACGTGCTCAAGTCGTGGCACCCCGAGACCCGCCCCGCCGAGGTGGAGCCCGACCCGAACCTGCGCTGGGTCAGCCTCGTCGTGATCGAGTCCAGCGGCGGTGGCATGTTCGACGCCGAGGGGCAGGTCGAGTTCAGGGCGCACTACCGCGATCGTGGCAAGCCCGGCGAGATGCGGGAACGCAGTCGTTTCGTCCGCCATGACGGTCAGTGGGTGTACTGGGGTCCGATCCTTACCAACGGGACCCTCGTCAACATCTGACCTCCTGTGATCTTCTACCGGGGTGACTTCCTCCTCCCTGCAGGCGCGTGCGCTCGAATTTGACGCGGCCGATCCCCTGGCACCGTTGCGCGAGCAGTTCCTCGCGCCGGACGACTTCGACGTTGTCTCGTATCTCGACGGGAATTCGCTCGGTCGGCCGTTGCGCGCGACTGCTGCGTTGCTGGACAGCTTTGTGCGTACGCAGTGGGGCGGGCAGTTGATCCGGGGCTGGAATTCGCCGGCCGATCCGTGGCTCTCCTGGCCCGAACGCCTCGGCGACCGGCTGGGTTCGGCGGCGCTCGGTGCGGCGCCGGGGCAGGTGGTGGTCGCCGATTCCACGACGGTGCTGCTCTACAAATTGGCGCGCGCGGCGGTCGCGGCCCGGCCCGGCCGTCGCGAGATCGTGGTCGACACGGACAACTTCCCGACCGACCGCTACATCGTCGAAGGCATCGCGGCCGAATGCGATCTCGACCTGGTCTGGATCGACACCGACCCCGCCGCCGGTATCACCCCGGAACAGGTCGCTGCGGCGGTCACCCCGTCGACGGCATTGGTGCTGCTCAGTCATGTCGCCTATCGTTCGGGCTGGCTCGCCGACGCGGCCGCCGTCAATGAGATCGCGCATGCCGCCGGTGCGTTGACGCTCTGGGATCTGTCGCACTCAGTGGGTTCGGTGGAGCTTTCGCTGGACGACTGGGGTGTCGACTTCGCAGTCGGCTGCACCTACAAATACCTGAACGGCGGTCCGGGAGCACCCGCATTCGCCTATGTGGCATCCGCGTTGCACGACGTTGTCGAAGGGCAGCCGATCCACGGCTGGATGGGGCACCGCGCGTCGTTCGAGATGGGCCCCGGATATGAGCCGGCGCCGGGGATCCGCGCGCTGCTGAGCGGCACGCCGCCGATCCTCGGAATGGTTCCGCTCGACGCCAACCTGGACATGCTGTCCACCGCCACCATTCAGGCCGTGCGCCGGAAATCGCTGCAGCTCACCGATTACGTGCTGCTCCTGGCGGACGAATGGCTGGTGCCGCACGGTGTCACGGTGGCGAGCCCCCGCGATCCGGCACGGCGAGGCGGGCACGTGACTCTGCGGCGCGAGGGATTCGCCGCACTGCTCGAGCCGTTGTGGCAGCGCGGGGTGATTCCGGACTACCGCCAGCCCGACGGACTTCGCATCGGGCCGGCACCCCTGAGCACCAGTTTCGCCGAGGTGTACCGCGGTCTCGACGCGCTGCGGAGCCTGTTGTGAACCTTCCGGGAACAGTTCTGCCGGGACTGATCGACGCGCACGCCCACGCCCAGCTGCTACATCTGCCGACCCTGCGCGCGGGCGGGATCTCGGGTGTCTGGGATCTCGGCGGGAATCCGTCCGCAGTGACGCCGTTTCTGATCGAACGATTCGCGGGACCGTTCCTGACCGCCCCTGGCGGCTATCCCACCGACCGTTCCTGGGTGCCGCCGGACAGTTGCCGGGAAATCCGTTCGCCCGCCGATGCGGCGGACGCGGTCGCCGAGGCACATGCTTTCGGTGCCACGCTCATCAAGGTGACTGCTCACGCCGGCGGGCCGATGTTGCCGGCGTCGACGCTGTCCGCGCTGGTCACGGCGGCACATTCGCGGGAGCTGCCGGTGGTCGTGCACGCCGAAGGGCCGGGAACGGTCGAGGCCGCGCTCGAGGCGGGTGCGGACATGCTCGCGCACACGCCGTGGACGGAATTGCTCGACGCGGGACTGGTGCGCGACTGCGCTGCGCGGATGACCTGGATCAGCACCATCGACATCCACGGCTGGGGAACGTCAACCCCGGCACGCGAGACCGCCATCGCCAACCTGCGGCAATTCGTCTCGTACGCGGGAAAGGTGCGCTACGGCACCGACTTGGGGAACGGGCCGTTGCCGCTCGGAGTCAACGCCCGCGAAATCCGCGCACTGCAACTCGCGGGCCTTTCCCCCTCCGACATCCTCACCGCGATGACGGGCTCCGACAGCGACTTCACCGCGGCGACGGGCTTCGGCGGCGATCTCAGCGCGGTGACGGGTTGCGGCGCGGTCGAGTCGTGCTGGGTGCCGGGTGGTCTCGACCTTTCAGCCGGGGGTTTTGCCGATTCGCTGGCGACCGCTCGGGTGCTCGGGCCGGAAGTTCAGCCGCGGCAATTCTGAGGGTGCTTTGTGGGTGCTTTGTGGACGCCGCCGGGGGTGATCCCCGGCGGCGTCGACGCTGTCAGAGGGTGATGGTTTTGCCGGAGGTGGCGCTGATGCGGGCGGCGTCGAGGACCTCCATGTTGCGGACGGAGTCCCACGGGTCGACGGGCAGCGGACCTTCGCCGCGGACGGCCTTGCCGAACGCCGGGTAGAACTCGTCCCAGCGGCCGCGGTCGCTGCGCACCGGTGCTCCGGTCGCGCCGCGGTAGAGGCGGCCCCAGGCGTGCTCCGCCTCGACACCCCAGCGCTCGCCGAGGGCGGCGGGGGAGCGGCCGGCCTTCAGCGCTGCCTCCTGGCCGTCGAGCCCGTCGATGATGTAGGTGCCGGTGGTGCCGCTGACCCGGAACCGTGGGCCCGGCGCGGCCTGGCGCCAGCTGCCCCAGAGGTGCGACTCGACGCCGCTCTCGTGGTGCAGCGCCACGAAGAAGTCGCTGTCGAGGTCGTCGGGGGTGTCGCTGCGCAGTTCGGCGTACACCCTGGTGGAAGGTCCGAAAAGGAGGTGGGCCTGGTCGACGAGGTGGGCGCCGAAGTCGAGCAGGGTTCCGCCGCCGGCCGCCGGGGGCTGACGATCGGGGGCGAAGCGCTCGAAACGGGACTCGAAGCGCCGGACGTCACCGAGCGCGCCCTCGCGGATGAGTCGCTGGACGGTCAACAGGTCGGAGTCGTAGCGCCGGTTCTGGTAGACGCTGAGCAGCACACCGGCGTCGGCGGCGAGCGTGGTGATCTCCCGGGCGGCCTCGGCGTCCAGCGCGAACGGCTTGTCGACCACGACGGCCAGCCCCAGCCCGATGGCCTCCTTCGCCAGGCCGGCGTGGGTGTCAGCGGGTGTCGACACCGTCACGGCATCGACACCGGCAGCGGCTAGATCGGCCACCGTGTCGTACGCGGGGACCCCCGGGAACAGCTTGGCCAGCTCCTCCCGCCGCTCGGCGGACCGGGTGACCACACCGGCAAACTCAACGTCCTCCGCGGCCGCGATGAGCGGGGCATGAAAAATTCGCCCGCCCGCTCCGAACCCGACCAGTCCGATCCTTGTTGCCGTCATGTTTCGGATCTTACAAACCAGGACCCCCGCGAGCCATGCCGCGAAGCCATGGATCTGATCTTCGCCACAGTCAGCGTTTACTCATCAACCACATCAGCCCACCCCGTCCCGGGGGTCTCAGGCACGGCCCGGGATCGGGGCGTGGCCGTCGGTCAGCAGGGTGGCGAGTGCGGCGGCCGTCATGATCGGGGCGATCAAGGGGCCCTGGCCCGCGGTGGCGGAGGTCCGGCGCAGCCGGTCGAGCTGCTCCGCGGTGGTGACACCCTGCACGACGGTCTCCGTGCCGAGCAGGTTGCCGACCGACAGCACCAGGTCCAGGGCCGCCGGATCGCCGTCGAGGAACGCCCCGTCGATCTTGAGCTGGTGGATCGGGAACGCCCGCAGCGAGGCCAGCGACACGTAACCGGTCCCGAAGTCGTCCAGTGCGATCCGTACGCCGCACGCCGCGAGCCGGTCCAGTTGCAGCCGGGCCCGGGCGTCGTCGATGTGCTCCGACTCGACGATCTCCAGCGCCAGCCGCGACGGTTCGAGCCCGCACTCCGCGAGCGTGTCCAGGACGGTGTCGGCGAAGCGCGGGTCGAAGAGCTGGTGGGCGCTGAGGTTCATGCCGATGCGCGTCGTGGCGCCGGTGGGCATCGGCGCGAGCTGCGCGGCGACCTTGCGCAGGAAGTACGCGGTCATCAGCGCGAGGTCGCCCGTGCGTTCGGCGAGGTTCAGCAGCTCGCGGCAGTCCACGTCACCGAACGTCGGGTGCTGCCACTGCACCAGCGCCTCGACGCCGGCCCAGGTGCCGGTGCCCAGATCCAGGTACGGCTGGTAGTAGACGTGGATCTCGCCGCGCTCTATCGCGTACGGAAGCTGGTCCTCCAGGGTCCGGTGCCGCGCGACCTCGCCGTGCTCGACCGGGTTGAAGATCTCGACCCGGTTCTTGCCCCGGGCCTTGGCGGAGTACATGGCGATGTCGGCGCGGCGGGTCAGCTCGGCGGCGGTGGTCCGGGGTGCGCTCAGGGCGACGCCGATGCTCGCACCGACGCGTACGGTGGCGGCCGTCAGTCGCATGGGCTGGACCAGCCGCGAACAGAGCAACTCAGCGGTCTGCTCGGCCTCGACCGGATCCTTCAGACCGGTCAGCATCAGGACGAACTCGTCGCCGCCGAGGCGCCCCGCGACACCATGCGCGCCGCCTGCCTCGGCGATGCGCTCGGCGACCCGGACCAGCAGCTCGTCACCGGCGGGATGGCCGTAGACGTCGTTGACCTGCTTGAAGTCGTCGAGGTCGATGTTGAGCAGGGCGACTGCTCCGGGCGTACTGTTGTCGACCGCGTTGATCAGCTCTCGGAAGAATTTCGCCCGCGTCGGCAGCTGGGTGAGGCTGTCATGGTTGGCCTGGTGGTCGAGCTCGGCGTGCGAGCGCAGGTTGGCCTCGCCGAGCCGGACCTGGGTGCCGAGCGTGCGGAAGGCGTCATGTACGGGCTCGGGCACGCGGTGCACGCCCCCGATCAGCCGGTATCGCTGACCGGTGAGCAGCTCCTCCACCTGCCAGTGCCGCATTCGTGGCGCGGTCGTGGCCAGGGCGGACGCCGGGTCGGTCAGGGTGCTCAGCGGCAGGATCTGACCGGTGAGGTCCTGAATCTCGCCGACCGTTCCGGCGACGAGCAGGCCGTCGTCGGTCCTGGCCACCAGCACCACGGCGACACCGGGGGCGAACGCGATGATCCCCTGAGAGGTCTCCAGCGCGATGCGGTGCACGGTCGCGATGTCGGTGGCGGCGAGGACCTCGTTGCCGGCCCGCGCGAGCAGGGCGTCCCGGGCGGCGGCCTGTTCCTGGCGGCGCAGCGCGGAGTAGATGGCCCGGGTCAGGGCGGTGACGAGCACGATCTGGGGTACGAGCTGAGCCGACCGCCCGAGGTCCATGATCGCGCCGACCGGGGTGGGTGCGGCGATGAGCGCGGCCGGCAGCGACAACATGCCGAAGAACGACCGGACCGCCCAGGACCGGAACGAGCCGTACAACGACTGGACCATCAGCAGCACCATGGTCAGACCGATCGTGGCGATCGGGTCCTTGAGCGCCGACCCCGCGACGGCCACCAGCGCCGGCAGCACGATCGGGTCGAGGAGCCAGGTGCGGCCGAGCGCGTAGGTGAGCACGAACCCGAGGCCGAGCACGGCCAGCGAAACCCGGGCCAGCGTGTCCCAGAGCGGCGATCCGGTGGTCGCCCCGATCTGCCCGGTCTCGGTGATCAGGCTGACGAGCGACAGTGCCACCGCGCCGAGCCGGACCCGGCCCAGCGTCGTGGTCGGGATGACATCCTGCCAGCGGCGCACGCCAGCCTGATCGGTAGATCGCCACCGAAAGTGAGGCTTCCGTGTCGGAAGGTTGACGGCCGCCTGCACCGCGCCGCCGGCCGCGTCAATATGGCGCCATGGAGCCCGCTCAGCTGGAACGAACCCCGTTCGCGGACCTCGACCGGACGTCGCCCGCCATGCTCGCCATGCTGGTGGCGGCCCTCGAGGCGATGTCACGTCACCCGGAGATCCGCCGCGTGCGGCACACCGCCTGGGAGGCGCTGCGCCCCGCCCCGGGCCAGCGGCTGCTCGACGCGGGCTGCGGCACCGGCGACGTCTCACGCGAACTGGCCGCCGCGGTCGCTCCAGGCGTCTCGGCCGGCGGCGTCTCGGCCGATGGCGCTCAAAGTGGCGAGGTCGTGGCGCTGGATCGGTCGGCGGCAACGCTCGCGGCGGCGCGGGAGCGGCACCAGGGCGGCGAGATCAGCTATGTCGCCGGGGACATCGGCGCCCTCGACCTCGCCGACGAGAGCTTCGACGGCGTCTGGTGCGAGCGGGTGCTGCAGCACGTCGACGACCCCGGCCGCGCGATCGCCGAACTGGCCCGGGTGACCCGCACCGGCGGCCGCGTCTGCCTGATCGACACCGACTGGACCTCGCTGGCCTTCGACGGCGTCGACAGCGCGCTGGCCAGGGCGGTCATCGAGCACGCGCGGGGTCCGCTCACCCCGGTGCAGGACGACCTGGGCCGTACGCTTCGCCGTCGTCTCCTGGACCACGGGCTGCGCGAGGTCACGGCCACCCCGGTGACCTGTTACTTCCCCGATCCGGCCTCGGCCGCCGTGGTGCTGCCCATGATCAATGCGGGCGTGCCCGAGGAGACGTGGAAGGCCCCGGCCGGTCTGCGGGCCGCCTGGCTCGACCAGGTCGCCGCGGCCGGCGAGCGCGGCGACTTCCTCGCGGTGCTGACCATCTGGGTGGCCTGCGGCACGGTCTGACCCTGCTCAGAAGAGGATCTGGGCCGCCCCGGGTGCGGCGACAGTGCCGCCGACCTGGCCGGGGATGCCGTCGAGGAGCGGCAACCAGGCGATCGTGCCCGAGCGCTGATTGGCCACGTAGAGCCGCTCGCCGGCCGGGTCGAGCGCCAGGTGCCGGGGCCAGTCCCCGCCGCACGAGGGGGCGGCCACACGCGTGAGGGTCGTACCGTCGGCTCCGGTGGTGAACACGCCGACGGTGTTCGTGCCCCGGTTGCTGACGTAGACGTGACTGCCGTCCGGGGACACCGCGATCTCGCCGGGGTAGTTGGTCACCCCGGTTTCCGGTGCGGCGGGCACGACCTGGCCGGGCTGTAGGACGCCCTCGGCGTACGAACAGACGGTCACGGTCGAATTGAGCTCGTTGGCCAGGTAAGCGACCGTGCCGGACGGGTGGAAGACCAGGTGGCGAGGCCCACTGCCGGCCGGGAGCTCAACGCGGGTGACCTCGGTGAGGGAGCCCGCCCGGCGGTCGAGCGCGTAGGTGAAGACCGTGTCCCGGCCCAGGTCGACGGCGAGGACGTAGGCGCCGAGGGGATCAACGACGACCTGATGCGCGTGCGCGCCCGTGCCGTGGGAGCGCCTGTCCGTGGCTGCAGCGGGGGTGCCGTCGGCGTTGATCGGGTGGGTGACCACGGCGCCCTCGCCATAGAGCGAGACGAACAAGAACGACCCATCGGGGTGTACGGCCACATGTGCCGGGCCGTTGCCCGTGGCCACCGTGCCGAGCAGGTCCAGCGCGGGCGTGAGGGCGCTGATCGTCCCGCGTTCCTGCTCGCTGATCGCGTAGAGAATGCTGCCGGCGGCGCTATTGGCCAGCCAGGAAGCCTCGGGTACGACGGCGGTGCTGCTCTCGACGGCGGGCCGGCCGGTCGTGGGGTCGAGATGGCCGGCGGCGATGCCGGGGCCGCCCGCCGAGGTGTACGTGCCGAGATGGAAGCCGGCCGGTGACGCCTCGTGGCCGGTGATCGCTTCGGTCCCCGTTACCGCGGTGACTGCCGCGGCGCCGCCGAGCTTGAGGATTCCCCGCCGCGTGGTGCCTTTTCCATCCATGTACGTGAATTTAACGCAGCGCCGCCCCGATCCGCGGACCGGGGCGGCGCTGCGGCTGATCAGGAGACCGGAACCATGGCCCCGAGCAGGCGGTCGATGGAGATGCTGGCGAAGCCGACGCGTACGTCGCTCGCGCCGTAGGGCAGCCAGAAGCGGCCGTCGTGCAGCATGCCACCGCACGAGTAGACGACGTTCGGGACGTAGCCCTCGCGCTCGATCTCGTCGGGTTCCAGCAGGCCGTGGGGCAGGTCCGCGATCACGCGTTCCGGGTTGTCGAGGTCGAGGAGCATGGCGCCGATCGCGTACCGGCGCATGGGACCGACCCCGTGGGTGAGCACCAGCCAGCCGTCGCTGGTCTCCACCGGCGAGCCGCAGTTGCCGACCTGGATGAGATCCCAGCCCCGGTGCGGCATGAGCAGGGGCACCGCCGCGTGCCAGCGGTTGGACTCGTCGCGTTCGCTGAGGCCGAGGGTCTCGCCGTCGGAGCGGCACAGGGCCAGGTGACGACCGTTGACCGCGCGGGGGAACAGCGCCATGCCCTTGTTGCGCGCGGCGGGGCCCCGAAGGGCGGTGACCTCGAAATGACGCAGGTCGCGGGTCTGCAGCATGCGGCCGGCGATCTGCCTGCCGTCGTACGCGGTGTAGGTGGCGGCGTAGGTGATCCGTCCCTCCGCGTCCTCCGTCTGCACGAACCGGGCGTCCTCCATGCCGTTGCTCTCGGCCGGGGCGGCCGGCCAGAGCACGCGCTGGTGCAGCGGGACCGTGGCCGGGAAGGCGACCGCGTAATCGGTGGCCACGATCTCGCGCAGGAACGCCAGCGTCTCCCCGGTGGTCGGGCGGGCCAGCAGCTCACCCGGGAGGTGACCGAGGACGTCCTCGAACTCCTCCTCGCTGTAGCTCTCCGGCAGCGCGGCCAGCACGGTCGCCGAGAGCTCGTTGTCGAGCTCCAGCTCGGCCAGGCCGGCGGCGAGCGCGTCGCGCTGGTGGCGTGCCCCGGTCCGCTCGCCGACCAGGAGCGGGCCGTCGCGGTCCTCGAGCCGGAAGTTGTCGTCCGGGCCGAGCACCGCCGAGCAGAAGCCGATGGACGAGATGTGACCCTCGCCGATCTGGCGGAGGCTGATCGCGGCCCTGAGCTCGCCCGGCTGCAGCCCGCTCTGATCCGGGTGCGGCACCATCGACGGGTTGCACAGCGCCGCGGCCTCGATGGCGTACTCATGGCTGAAGTACGCACCGATCAGCATCCGGGCGTTCGGCGAGAGCTCGGCATCCGGCGGGACCCGGTGGTGCACCAGGTCGAAGTGATGGCTGAACGTCGTGAGCAGGTCGTGGTGACGTCCCGCGAACCGGGTGAGCACGTCGTCGAGCAGCCGGGCGATCTCGTCCTCGTCGAGCCGCAACATCCGCTCGATGAGGCTGGACGCGCGGTTCTGCACGAGCTGCGCGTCCTCGCCGGGCACGAAGAGCTTGATCACCACGCGCCGCGCGTCGGGCTGCATCGTCAGCGCGTGGCGCATGGCAAGACTGGTGGTCCGGGCACGTTCCTGGGGATCCATAGTTGCGGTCACGCAAGGCCGCCTGACGGTCGGGTCGCGCTGCGCCCCGCCCACGCGCGAGCGTGCTGCAACGTGGAGACGAGCGCGAGAGTGGATTCGGCACCTTGATTCAGATTAGGGCCTTCCGGGGTCAATCCGTCATAACATCCGCCGGTCAGCGGGTCATACATGACAATTCCGGCGTCGTTGTCACCCAGGAACCAGGCGATGGCCTGGAAGAGCGGGGCGTCCCAGGCGTCGTCCCCGGTCGCTGTCGCGGCGGCGGCACACGCGTCGGCGGTCGCGGCGGCCTCGATCGGCTGCTGGTCGAAGCGGTGCCGGCCGTCGGGGGTGCTCAGATCCGCCGGCTGCCAGCCGGCCACCGGAACGGTCGACAGGTGACCCTGGTGCTCCTGCACGCGGCACAACCAGCCGAGCATGCGGAGACCTTCCTCCAGGAGGTGCTCGTCGCCCAGCAGATCGCCCGCGTGGATCAGCACCTCGGCCAGCGCCGGGTTCGCGTACGAGAGCCGCTGCTCCGGCCAGACCCAGCCGGGGTCGCTTCCCGGCAGACCCACGACGGTGGCCGCGTCCGCCAGCAGTTGCGCCGCTTCGCCGCAGGCCGGGTCGCCCCGGAGCACCTCGGCTGCGCCCAGACCGGCGAAGGCCATCGCGCGAGACCACTGCGAGCGTTGCCGCGCGCCGATCAGGAACGCCTGCCGGGCCTCACGGCGGATCCAAGGGACCGCGCAACGGCCGGCCGCGGTGCCGAGACCCCAGAGTGCCCGGCCCCAGCAGTCGTCCGTGCCGGGCTCGTCCTGCCAGCGCCGATCGTAGGAGAGCCGGTTGCGTACGGTGCCGTCGGGTGCCATCGCGTGCGTGACGAACGCCAGGTAACGCTCGGCCAGCCCGGTGACCAGGGCGGTCGGTTGCGGTTCCCGGCCGGCGAGCAGCAGGCCGCGGGCCACGTCGTCGACGCAGTAGCCGTGCTCGCGTCGTACGGTCGCGTTGCGGGCGTGCTCCAGCAGCCCCGTGTCGTCGGAGAGCCGGGCCACGTGGGACCAGTTCGGTTCGGGCGCGTCGATCAACCGCACGGGCGGCGGGACCAGCCGCAGAGTCACGCTCACGCGGGAACCGAGGTGGCGACGGGCGTGCTCGCGGTCAGCAGGTGCGCCGCGAGGCTCTGATAGCGGGCGGCCACCGCGGGCCAGCGCAGCGTCGGTCCACCGGCCAGGCCGGTCAGATGATTCGCCACGTCCGGGGACTGCAGCAGATGCCGGATGCCGGCGGCCATGGCCACCGGGTCCTGGTGCGGGACGAGCAGGCCCGGCCCGTCCGCGAGCAGCTCCACCGCGTGCGGGAACTCCGTGGCCACCACCGGGACGCCGGCGCCCACGGCCTCGATAAGCACCCCCGAGGTGACCTGCTCGGTCGAGTCGTAGGGGAGCACCACCACGTCGGCCGAGCGGATGAGCCGGCTCAGCGAGGCCTCGTCCAGGTAGACGTCCTCCCAGTGCACCCGGTCGGCCACGCCGAGCTCGTCCGCGAGCCGCACCAGCGACTCGCGATAGCCGTCGCCGTGGTAGTCCAGCACCTTCGGATGGGTGCGTCCTGCAACCGTGTATCGCGGCATCGGGTCCAGGTCGCGCAACCCGGCGAGGGCCCGCAGCGCCCATTCGATGCCCTTACCCGGGCCGAGCAGTCCCCAGGTGAGCAGGTGCGGCACGTCGTGAACCTCGCGGGGAGCGCTGGAATGGCTGCCGGCGCCGTGCGGGATCACGGTCACCTTGTGCGGGTCGACCCGGTAACCGGCGGTGAGTCGCTGCCGAGCGGTGTCCGTCATGGTCACGACCGTGTCCGCGAGGGCCACGATCCGTTCGAGCACCGAGCGTTGCATCGGCGTCGGGGTGCTCAGAACGGTGTGCAGCACCACGATCGCCGGAACCTTGAGGGCCCTCAGCAACGGCAGCACCTCGTCGCCGTCGAGACCCGGGTAGATGCCGTACTCGTGCTGCACGACGGCTACGTCGAAGCGGTTCAGCGCATTCGCGGCGGCGGTCCAGCCGCCGGCGGTGTCGGTGGGCCAGGTGTGTACGACCCGCGGCGCCGCCCGGTCGACCTCGAGCCCGCCACCGGCCGCGTCCGCGGAGAGCAGCCGTACCACCCCGCTGCCCGGCACCCCCGCGGTCAGGTGAGATGCCAGCGCGGCATTGAATGTCGCCAAACCGCATTGTGTCGGGGGATAGGTGCTGAGAAATCCGTAGGTCGCGGGCATGACAGGCCCCTTCTGTTCAGGCGGCTGCCTCCCCGCGGCGCTTACGGGCGCGCGGAACTGTGGACCTGCCTTTTCGGGAGAATTGCCGCAATTGAGTAATGCGACGTTAACAAGAATTGCCTGGTCAGTGAGGGTTATTCAGGACCTGGGTCGAGCCGTGGGCCCGCTACCGTCCTGAATGATGCTCATTTGAGTAATTCGCGGTAGATGGCCAGGTAGTCGTCGACCATGCGGTCCGCGCCGAAACGGCTCCGGGCGCGGGCCCGGCAGGCCGCGCGGTCGATCAGGTCGATCTTGGCGACCGCGGCCACCGCCTGGTCGATGTCCTCGACCAGGCGGCCGGTGAGGCCTTCGTCGACGACCTCCGGCATGGAGCCTTTCCGGTACGCGACCACGGGCGTCCCGCAGATCATCGACTCGACGACCGAGAGCCCGAACGGCTCGGCGAACCGGATCGGGTGCAGCAACGCCGCGCTGCCTCCCAGGATCCGCGCCCGGTCCTGGGGCCCCACGGAGCCGAGATACACCACCCGGTCCCCGTCGATGTGCGGCTCGACCTTCTCCTCGAAGAAGCGCGAGTCCTGCACGATCCCGCAGAGGGTCAGCCGCCGCCCCGCCCGCCGGGCGATCTCGATAGCGGTGTCCGTGCCCTTGTCCGGATGGATCCGCCCGAAGCACACCAGGTCGTCGCCGCCGTCCGCCGTGAACGGGAGCTCGTCAAGGTCGACGCCGTGGTAGACGGTCCCCACATAGCTCAGGTCATGACTGCGGTCCGCATCGGAGATCGACACGAACGACGACCGGGCCCGTTTGTACGCCGGCAGGATGTTGCGTCCCGAGAAACCGTGGATCGTGGTGAGCATCGGCGCCCGGCAGTGTGCGGAGAAGGCGAGCGGCAGCCAGTCCAGATGGTTGTGGACCAGGTCGAAATCGCCGGAGCGCTGCAGGGCGTACGCGACGTGCAGGGCCTCCCAGACCCGGCCGTCCAGATCGGGGTCGTCCTCGTAACCGTGCACCGCGACGCCGTCCAGCGTGGCCTTGGTGACGGAGTCCAGCGTCGCGAACAGGGTCACGTCCACCCCGCGAGCGGTCAACCCCTCCGCGAGCAGGCTCGTGACGAGCTCCCACGGGCCGTAGTGGATCGGAGGCGTACGCCAAGCGATCGGTCCCAGCAGCGCCACCTTCATGGTCCCCAGTATGGGAGCGATTCGGTGTTTCGTCAGTGCTTCACGTGTTAAAGAGAGACCATGGACAACCCCTGGTGGCACAGTGCCGTCGTTTACCAGATCTACCCCCGGAGCTTCGCCGACGCCGACGGTGACGGCATGGGTGACCTTCGCGGCATCATCAACCATCTGGATCACATCAAGGGCCTGGGCGCCGACGTGATCTGGCTGTCGCCGGTCTACCCCTCGCCGCAGGACGACAACGGCTACGACATCAGCGACTACCAGGACATCGAACCCATTTTCGGTACGCTCGCCGACTTCGACGAGCTGCTGACGGGCGTACACGATCGGGGCATGCGCCTGGTCATGGATCTTGTGGTCAACCACTCGTCGGACGAGCACGCCTGGTTCGCCGAGAGCCGCTCCTCGAAGGACAGCCCGAAACGCGACTGGTACTGGTGGCGCCCCGCCCGCGACGGAGTCGAACCCGGAACCCCCGGCGCCGAGCCGACCAACTGGGGATCGGTCTTCGGCGGCCCGGCCTGGGAATACGACCCCGCCACCGGCGAATACTTCCTGCACATCTTCAGCCGCAAGCAGCCCGACCTCAACTGGGAGAACCCCGAGGTCCGCGACGCGATCTACACGATGATGAACTGGTGGCTCGACCGCGGCGTGGACGGCTTCCGGATGGACGTCATCGACCACATCTCCAAGGACACGGCGCTGCCCGACGGCATGGTCCGGGCCGGATCGCTCTACGGCGACGGCGGCCCGCACTACATGAACGGCCCGCGCAACCACGAGTTCCTGCACGAGATGCACGAGCGGGTCTTCGCCGGCCGCGACGCGCTGCTCACCGTCGGCGAAATGCCCGGCGTCACGGTCGACGAGGCCATCCTCTACACCGACCCGGAACGCGGCGAGGTCGACATGGTCTTCAACTTCGACCACGTCTGGGTCGACCGGGGCGCCGACCCGTGGCTGCTCTACCCGTTGCAGCTCACCCGGCTCAAGGCGATCTTCGCGCGCTGGCAGGCCGGCCTCGCCGACAAGGGCTGGAACAGTCTCTACTGGAACAACCACGACCAGCCCCGCGTCGTCTCGCGCTACGGCGACGACTCGCCGCAATGGCGGACCCGCTCGGCCAAGATGCTGGGCGCGGTCCTGCACCTGCACCGCGGGACACCGTACGTCTACCAGGGCGAAGAACTCGGCATGACCAACACGCCGTTCGCGTCGATCGCCGACTTCCGTGACATCGAGGCGCTCGGCCTCTACGCCCAGGCCGTGGAGCACGAGGGGCGGCAGGCTTCGGACGTCCTCACGGTGCTGCGCGCCCGCAGCCGCGACAACGCCCGCACACCGATGCAGTGGGACGCCTCACCGAACGGCGGATTCACCACCGGCACGCCATGGCTCGCCGCCAACCCCAACCATGTGGAGATCAACGCCGCTGCGGCGATCAAGGACCCGGACTCGGTCTACCACTTCTACCGCCGCCTCATCGAACTGCGCCACGAGGAGCCCGCGGTCATCTACGGCGACTTCACGATGCTGATGCCCGAGGACGAACGCCTGTACGCCTTCACCCGCCGGCACGGCAGCACAGAGCTCCTGGTCATCGGCAACTTCACCGGGGAGCTCGCCCGGGCGGAGATCGACGACGCCGAGGCCTGGTCGACGGCGGAGCTGCTGCTGACCAACGCCCCGGCGCCCGAGGGCCTGCTCCTCGAACCGTGGCAGGCGGTGATCTACCGCCGCACCGTCAGCTGATCCGGCTCTGCTCTGTCGCGGCCTTGCTCTGGCTGGCTGTGCTTGGCCCCGCCTTGCTTGGTTCGGCCTTGCTTGGTTCGGATTTGCTTTGTCCGGCTCTGTTTCGTCCGGCCCTGCTCGTTTCGGGGCCGGACGCACGGCACCGGCCCTGCCTGGAAGCGGCGGGACCGGTGCCGGGGTGGCCGGGTGATCAGGCGGTGATCGTGTCCCAGGAGTAGGCGAGGAGGGCGAAGGCCGCTCCGAGCAGGGCGAGCGAGATGCCCCGGGTGCCGATCGGCAGCGCGGCGAGCACGAGCAGGATCACGGCGATGATGTAGAACAGTCCCTGGATGGACATCGGAGAGCCTCTATTCTGTGGGGGTAAGGCGGCGCCCTGATACCCCGAACGGAAGCGCTCCCAAACACAGTCATGTGCATGATCGTCAAAACAGCCGGGTAAACGTAGGGCATGACCAGCCACGTCGCCCGCCGGCCCTACCTCAGCCTCGCGCCGTTCGCCGCAGCCGTCGCCGTGGCCGCCCTCGTCGGCGGGCTCGGTGTCGCCGGGACAGCATCGGAATACCAGAGCCTCCAGCAGCCTTCATGGGCGCCGCCGTCGTGGCTGTTCGGGCCGGTGTGGACGCTGCTCTACGTGCTGATCGCCGTGGCGGGCTGGCTGGTGTGGCGGCGGGTGGGATGGACTCCGGCGCTCACGGCGTACGGTATCCAGCTGGTTTTGAATGCGGTCTGGACCCCGATCTTCTTCGGGTTCGGGCAGTACGGTCTGGCGCTCGCCGACATCATCGTGCTGTGGCTCATGATCGGCGTCACGATCGTTCTGTTCCGCCCGGTCTCCCGGCTCGCCGCGGGCCTGATGCTGCCCTACTGGGCGTGGGTGACCTTCGCGACAGCCCTCAACGCCTGGATCTGGCACGCCAACTGATCAGACTGTCTTGGCCGGGTAACGCCAACTGATCAGGCTGTCTTGGCCTGGTAACGCCAACTGATCAGGCTGTCTTGGCCAGGTAGCGCCCCAGATGCGGGTCGAAGCGTGCCGGATCCGCCGCGGCCAGTTCGGCCCGCGACCACCAGCGAACGTCCGCGAACTCACCCTCGTCCACCGTCATCGGCGTCCCCCGGTGCAGCGTCGCCGGGTACCACAGGCTCACATCGGTATGACCCGCGTCGATGCCCACAGTGCGGGTCACCGTCAGGAAAATCGGCACCGACGCCGCCCCGGTCACACCGAGCTCCTCGGCCAGCTCGCGCGCCGCAGTGACCGCCGGGTCCTCCCCGGGCTCGACGTGGCCTCCCGGCGGCAGCCACAGCTTCGCGTTACGGTGGTCCACCAGTAGCAGGTCACCGGTCCGGGGATCGGCCGGCACCACGTAGGACACCAGGTGGCGGGCCGGCACAGCCGGCTTGACCCGGCGGTACACGTCGTCCGTCGAGCTTAGCCAGAACAGGGTGTCCGCCCGATGCTCGGCCTCGAGGTCGTCAAACGGCTGGAGCATGGAGATCGTCTCGCGCAGGCTCCTCCGGCGCTGGCTCCTCTCGTGCAGGCTCGTTTCGTGAGTGCTCATCTCGTGCGTGCTCGTCTCCTGAGGGCTCGTCTCCTGAGGGCTCGTCTCCTGAGGGCTCGTTTCGTGCGGGCTCGTTTCGTACTGCTCGACCTGCGTATCCATCGGTGTCGCCGACTGCGGGCTCGTTTCGTGCGGGTTCGGCTCGGGTCTTTTGTGGGCTGGGGGCATCTGGCGATGATGTCAGGCGGTGGGGCAGCGCCAGGAGCACGACGATGCCGGCCGCGGTGTAGGCGACGCTCTGAACAGAGATCACCGGAAGGACGCCCCAACGTCCGGCGAGCGAACCCGCCGCGACCGTGCCGACCAGCATCGCCGTTGCGTCCACCGCGGTGAACGCGCCCCAGACCCGGCCGCGGTGGCGATCCTCGGTGGCCTGCTGGAACACGGTCATGCCACCCGCCACGATGAACGCCGCGGGCAGCCCGGCCGCGACGATCAGCACGACGGCGGGCCAGAGCACCCGATCGAGCAGGGGATAGGTGAACAACGCCAGGTCGATCAGCCCGAAGGCCACGGTGCCCCAGACGAACATCGCCCGCGGCGGGAACCGATGCCCGACCAGCGTGACGATCAGACCGCCGGCCAGCCCGCCGATCGC
This sequence comes from Winogradskya humida, assembly GCF_016862215.1. GTDB lineage: Bacteria > Actinomycetota > Actinomycetes > Mycobacteriales > Micromonosporaceae > Actinoplanes > Actinoplanes humidus. The sequence continues at coordinate 8,747 of NZ_BOMN01000063.1, read as the reverse complement.
CTGCGAAGACATGATCATCCCGTACGCCCGAGCGTCGCCCCCGAGCACGTCACGCACGAACGGCGCCGCGAGGGTGCCGATGGCCGCCTCGCCCACGCCCGTGATCAGGCCGAAGATGAGGAAGACGCGTAGTGCCCGGTTCGCGAGGGCGATGTGCAGGCCTTCGGACCACTCATGGAGGACGTCCGGGCGAACCGTGTTGGTGCGCTCCGGGCGTACCCGTAGCAGGAACAGTAGGCCGGCAGCCAGCAGAAACGTGCCCACGTCGACCGCACCGAGCAGGGGAATGCCGCCCAGAGCGGCCACAGTCCCGCCGAGCGCCGCGCCGATCAGCCGGGCGATGTCGCTGACCTGGCCGTTCAGGGAGTTGATCCGGACCAGCCGGTCGCCGCCCACCAGAGTGGGCACCAGCGAGGCCTCCGCCGCCGAGAAGAACGGTGCGACGCAGGCGTGCACCGCCATGACCGCATAGATCAGCCACGCCTGGCCGGCACTGCGCACCGCGAACAACGGCAGCAACGCCACCGCCATGAGCAGATTCGCACCGATCATGGTCCAGCGCCGGTCCCACCGATCGGCATAAACCCCCGCGATCGAACCCAGCACGATCTTGGGCAGCAGCGACACCAGCAGAGCCCCCGCCGAAGCAAGCGTCGACCCCGTCAGCACATAGATCTGGTACGCCACCCCGATCCGCAACGTCCAATCCCCGATCAGCGAAACAAGATTCGCCCCAAGAACCAGCCAGACGTCACCCGCTGCACGGCTGCCGGCTGTTGGGCCCCTGTCCGCAGCTGGACGGCCCTCCGTGACTGGACGGCCCTCCGTGACTGGACGGCCCTCCGTGGCTGGGCTGGTGGCGGCGCCTGGACGGATAGCGGCGGCTGGACGGATAGCGGCGGCTGGACGGATAGCGGCGGCTGGGCTGGTGGCGGCGGCTGGACGGCTGCCCGTGGCTGGGCTGGTGTCGGAGGCTGGGCGGATAGCGGCGGCTGGCTGGGTGTCCGTGGCTGGGCAGGTGTCGGCGGCCGGGCGGATGGCTGTGGCCGGATGGGTGGGTGTGGCCGGACGGTTGTGGGCGGCTGGGTGGATGTCGGCCGCTGGGCGGGGGTCGGCGGCCGGATGGAGGTCAGCCACCGGAAGCCGTCGGGCGTAGCGGGGCCGTCACCAGTGTGAAGTTCACCGGCACGGCGTCGGCGGGCCGCTTCGTGGCGTCACCGAGCGGCCGTCGCCGGGCGCGCTCGGCGAACAGGGCGTTCACGGCCTCCTTGAGTTCGGCCACCTCCTCGATCGTGAGGTACAGCAGGGACTGATCCGAGCCGGCGAGCTCGGACCAGCGTGGATCCTGGTCCTCGCGCCGCAACTGCCAGTCCGCGAGCTGCTCCACGGCCTGCTCAGCCATGTAGCGGTCGAGGAACTCCACCGACTCCCAGGCCTCGGGCGAGTCGTCGCCCCGGAACCTGTTCGCGGTGGACGTGATCTGCCACGGGCGCTCCCGGCCGTCCCCGGCGGGGCTCGGCTCCACATAGCCGTACTTCGCCAGCTGTCGCAGGTGGTGCGATGCGAGCGCCTGACTGATCCCGATCTGACGGGCAGCCTCGGCGGCGGTCATGCGGCCTTCACGACCGACCACCCCGTAGATCTTGAGACGTAGCGGATGGGCGAGTGCCCGGAGCGCGAGCGGATCGGTGACAACCCGCCGCCCCGGATGAGATTCCAAGGACATGCTTGGAATCCTGGGTCTTCCGGAGCGGCGATGTCAAGCAAGTGCTTGGAATCAAGCTCCCGCCCGAGCCAGGAACCCTGGTAGGCGCCGGAGGCAGGAGCTGTGTTCATGCCGGGCCCAACGGCCGTGCTCGCGCCTGGACCAGGGGCTTTGTTCGTGCCGGGCCCGAGGGCTGTGCTCGCGCCTTGACCAGGGGCTTTGTTCGTGTCTGGACCAGGAGCCTCGTTCGTGTCTGAGCCGAGAGCTTCGTGCGTGCTGAACCGGGGAACTCCTGAATCAGGAGCGCAGGCAGACGTCGAAGGGGTGGCCGGCCGGGTCGAGGAGCACGCGCCAGCGGTTCGGCTGGGGCTGCTCGGACGGACTGGTCGCACCGAGCGCGAGCGCCTGCTCCTCCGCCTTGTCCAGGTCGTCGACATAGAAGTCGAGGTGGAAGCGTTTCGGGGTGCTCTCCCCGGGCCATCCCGGACCTGAGTAGCCGGGAACCTTGCCGAATCCGATGCTGGTGGAGCCGTCGCCGATCATTGCGTACTCGTCCTGGGAGTGCTGGACCTCCCAGCCCAGGACCTGCGAGTAGAAGGCGGCCAGGGCCGCGGGGTCCTCGGCGTCGAGGTTGATCATGGCCAGAGTGGCGAAGCCGGGCATGTCGGGCCTTTCGTCGGTGGAGTCGGTCTCGATCATGCCGGGTATAGCTGACACCTTCTGGCAGGTTCATCCTGGGAAACGCTTCTCGCCGGAACGTCCCGGCCTGGCGCACTAAGTGGGCGGCACGACCTGCCGATGGGGGGTTGTGATCTCTGCGTTGGTCCCGAAGGGCACGGAGGCCGTCGCTGCGGCGGCTTCCGATGGGTTGCCTCGGCGTAGTGCCGCCCGGGCCTGGGTGTTCACCGCCGGGTCCGCGGGTGCGCTGATGCTGCTCGCTGTGGGGCCGGAGCTTCTGCGCATGCCGCTTTTCGCGCTCTCCATAGCTGCCGGGCTGGGAGCCATGACCTATGGCGTGCGGCGTATCGCGCTGCCCGACCAGCGGGGACCATGGGTGCATCTGGTGATGGCGGCGTGGCTCTTTTTCGGCGGCATCGTGATCCGGGCGCTCGTGCCAGGCGCCGGTGACTCCCCGCCGACCACGATGGCCCTGATCCCGGATGCTTTCGTGCTGCCCGCCTATCTGCTCGAGGGTTACGCCTTCGGGACGATGCTGCAGCGGCGCCGAGCTGCCGACGACGATCCCGCCAGGGTTGATGCCGTGCTTGTCGGGCTCGCTGCGGGCTTCATGAGCTGGACCTATCTGATGGCGCCCTCGATCGATCAGGACGGGCTGCCGCCGCTGCGGGTCGCCAACGCGTTCTTCCCGATCATCGACGTGGTGCTCGTGGTCCTGGTCGCACAGCTCGCGCTCTCGGGTGCCCGGGCGCCGTCGCTGTGGATGCTGAACCTCGCCGCCGCGTCGATGTTCATCGGCGACTTCTTCTTCATGCTGCGCGACGGTGCCGTGGCGGACGTGCCCGGTCACCTGGTCGACGTGCTCTTCACCGCGACCTTTCTGCTGGTCGGCGCGGCGACGCTGCATCCGTCGATGCGCACCCTCACCGAGCCGCAGCGGATCATCGTCACGAAACTGGGGAAGCTGCGCACCGGGCTGATCGCCCTGATGGTGGCCGTGCCGGTCGTCATCACCACGGTCGAGCCGATCGGCGGTGTCCTGGACGGCACGGTCCGGGCGGTCCTCTGCGTCCTGCTGATCATGACCGTCTTCTACCGGGTCGTGCGTTCCAACAACTCCCGTGCCCGCGCCGAGAACGTCACCCGGCGCCGAGCCACCCACGACAAGCTGACGGACCTGCCGAACCGGGAACTGCTGACCGACACCATCACCCGATGGGGCGACCGGGCGTCCGCCGAGGGCCAGGAGATCAGCCTGCTCTTCATCGACCTCGACCACTTCAAGATGGTCAACGACCACTGGGGTCACGAGGTCGGGGACGAGCTGCTCTGCGCGGTCGCGGGCCGGCTCAGCTCGCAGGTACGCGGCGAGGATCTGGTCTGCCGGATCGGCGGCGACGAATTTGTCATCGCGCTGGCCAGCCCGTCGCACTCCGCTGTCGCGGAGTCGCTGGCCGCCCGGGTGCTGGCCGTATTTGTCCATCCGTTCGAGCTGTCTGTCGGCAACGTCGTCGTCTCGGCCTCCATCGGCGTGGCCAAGTCGCTCGGTGGCGCGCACGCGGTCGAACTGATCCGGGACGCCGACACCGCCATGTACAAGGCGAAGGGCTCCGGGCGGAACGCTTACGCCGTTTTCGATTCCTCCCTGCGCGAGCGGGTCCGCATCCGGATGGACCTGGAGCAGGCACTGCGCGGGGCACTGGAGCGCGGTGAACTGTTTGCTACCTACCAGCCGATCATCGATCTGACCACGGGGGAGCTCGACGGCTTCGAGACGCTGATGCGGTGGGAACATCCCGAGCTCGGCCCGGTCTCCCCGCTGCAGTTCATCCCGATCGCCGAGGAGACCGGCCTGATCGTGGACGCCGGCGCGTGGCTGCTGCGCGAGTCGGCCCACCAGCTCGCCGCGTGGCGGGCCGAACGCGGGCCGGACGCCCGGCCGTTGCACGTCTCGGTCAACGTGTCGGTGCGCCAGCTGCGAGACCGGGCGCTCGTGCAGCTCGTGCAGGACGTACTGGCCGAGACCGGGCTGCCACCCGAGGCGCTCTGGCTCGAGATCACCGAGTCGGGCGTCATGGAGGACATCGAGACCGCCCTGGACACGCTCAACGCCCTGCACGACCTGGGCGTCACCATGGCGATCGACGATTTCGGCACCGGTTACTCGTCGCTGAGTTATCTGAACCTGCTCCCGGTGGGGATCGTGAAGCTGGACCGTTCGTTCGTCTCCGAGGTCGGCCTGCACGGGGCTAACGAATCGATCGTGCGGGCCGTGCTGGCGATGACCGGAGCGCTGAACCTGCGGGTCGTGGCGGAGGGCGTCGAGACCGAACTGCAGCGTGACTGGCTCCATGAACAGGGCTGTGACCTGGGGCAGGGATGGCTTTTCGGCAAACCCCTGGTCGCCACCGCCCATGCCGAGCTGATCCACCGCGACGTGAAGGTCTGACCCGGGCTGATCATTCAAGGGACAGGACCACCTTGCCCCGCCCGTGGCCGCTCTCCACGAGGGTGTGCGCTGCCACGATCTGCGCGAACGGGTAGACCTGCACGGGCATGACGACCTCGCCCCGGGCGGCGAGCGCGATCACTCCTGCCAGACGGGTCGGGGAGCGGCCGGCCCGGACCATCCTGGCGCCGTATTGCTGCGCGGAGGGGTTACCGACGATGGTGCCGACCCGCTCCGGGGCCACCCCGAGCTCCACGGACTGCTTGATCGCCTGGCCGCCCACGGCGTCGATGGCGACGGTCACCCGTTCACCCAGAGCACGGACGGCGTCGACCAGGCCGTCGCCATAGGTCACCGGGATCGCCCCCAGCTCTCTGAGATAGTCGTGGTTTGCCGGGCTCGCCGTGCCGATGACGGTGGCGCCCGCGAGCCGGGCGAGCTGGGTGGCGACCGTGCCGACCGAGCCGGCCCCGGCATGCATGAGCAGGACGTCGCCCGATCCCACGCCAAGCTCCTGCAGGGTGCCGGAGGCGGTCTGCGCGGCGGCGACCAGCCCGGCGGCGACGGGGAAGCCGAGCTCGGCGGGCTTGGGGACGACAGTGGCGGCGTCGGCGACCACGTAGTCGGCACAGGCGTCGAGCATCGAGGAACCGAGCACCGCGGCGCCCACCTCGAGGCCGGTGACGCCGGCGCCGACCTGATCGATCACCCCGGCATATTCCTGGCCGATCCGCTGTGGGAAGGCGGTCTCGACCCGGGTCATCCGGCCGGTCCGGAACTTCACGTCGAACGGCTGGACCCCGGCGGCGTGAACCCGCACCCGGACCTGGCCGGCTCCGGGCTCGGGATCGGGCAGCTCGATGATGCGCAGGACGTCGGGCGGGCCGAAGCGGTCGAACGTGGCGGCTCTCATGCCATAGACCCTCCGACCTCCAGTCGAGGGGAGGTCAAGGGCGGGAGCCGAATTTTCCGTGCCTATTTTCTGGACCGATTTTCTGACCCTGGGCTGAACGGTCACGATCTGGTGCACCGCTGCGACCGGCGTGCCGGGCATCGCTACGGTAAGCGCGTGTCTGAGATCCCGTGGTGGGGCCTTCCCCTCGTCGCCGCAGTGTCTGCCCTGGTGGGCGCCGGTGTGGCAGTGCTCGTGTCGGCCCGCAACAACTACGTGCGCAGTCGTGCCAAGCGCACCAAACGGTGGTACGCCGAGCGCCGTGACGCATATGTCGCATTGCTGACCCAGTTCGAGCGGGCGAGTTACCGGCTGCGGGCAGCACTGGACTCCGGGCAGCCGATGCCCGCGCCGTTCACGTACCTCGACGAGGCCGGTCCCGCCGTCATGCAGGTGCGTCTCCTGTCCTCCGGAACGGTGCGCAGCGCCGCTCTCGCCGTGCACCTGCTGCTGGAGAAGCTGTACACCCCGAGCCCCACGCCGCCGCCCGGGGTGGAACCGGGCAAAGCCGTCCGCGAGATGCTCGGCCAGGTGTCGCTCGTGATGCAGGAGCTGGAAGCCGCGATCCGCGTGGAGCTGGGAATCGAGATCACCCCGCCTCCCGCGCTGCCCGAGTCGGCACCGAAGTCCCGCCGGTCAACTTTCAAGAGGGCAGCTGCGGAAAATCAGGAGTCACGCGTCACTGGCTGAGTCGGCCCGGGCGCGGGATGCTGGAGCCCTTCGAAGGGGGAGGGCATCCATGACGGACAATCCAGTTTCTGAAGAGATCACCGAGTCGGTTGTTCGCAGTGGGGTGGTCGCGGTCCTGCGGGCGCCCACTGCGGACTACTTCGCAGCCGTCGGCGACGTGCTCGTGGAAGCCGGCATCACCGCGCTCGAAGTCACGCTGACCTGCGAAGGCGCCATCGACGCGATCGCGGGGCTGCGCCGGCAACTACCACCGCACGTGGCCCTCGGCGCCGGCTCGGTGCTCACCCTCGACGACGCGAAGGCCAGTGTGGACGCGGGTGCGGCCTTCCTGGTCTCGCCCGTCCTCGTGCCGGGCCTCGACGGCTTCGGCGTGCCGTTCTATCCGGGCGCGTTCAGCCCCACCGAGATCTACAACGCCAGCCGCGCGGGTGCGCCGCTGGTCAAACTCTTCCCGGCGTCAGCGGTCCGGCCGCGCTATCTCAAGGATCTGCACGCCCCGCTGCCCGGTCTGCGCATCATGCCAACCGGTGGCATCGAGATCTCCGACATCGCCACCTGGCTCTCCGCAGGTGCTGCCGCGGTGGGCCTGGGCAGCCCGCTCGTCGGTGACGCCGTTCGCGGCGGGAGTCTCGCTGCCCTGGCCAGACGCGCCCGTCACGCCGCCGACGCCGTGGCCTACGCCCGATCATGACGGGGCTGCTCACCTTCGGCGAGACCATGGGCGTGGTCGCAGCCGACACGATCGGCCGGCTCGAGCACGCACGCGGTTTCACCTTCGGCATCGGTGGCGCGGAGAGCAACGTCGCCCTGGGGGTGGCTCGTCTCGGCGGCGACGCCGTCTGGATAGGCCGCATCGGGCCGGATGCGGCGGGTGACCTGATCGAGCACCGGCTCCGCGCCGGCGGGGTGCGAGCGGTGACGATCCGAGACCCGTCCTTCACCGGACTGATGGTCAAGCACCGCCGCACGGGTTCGGTGTTGCACGTCGACTATCACCGCGCGGGCAGTGCCGGTTCCCGCCTCGCCCCCGCCGACATTCCGGTGGAGACAGTGCGAGAGGCAAGCATTCTGCACGTCACCGGCATTACTCCGGCGCTGAGCGACACCGCCCGTGCAACGGTCTTCCAAGCGGTGGAAACGGCCCAAGCGGCGCAGGTGCCGGTCTCGATCGACATCAACTACCGCTCGAAGCTGTGGTCGCGGTACGACGCGTCGCCCGTGCTGCTGGACCTGGTCACCCGCGCCGACCTCGTCTTCGCGGGCCCCGACGAAGCTGCCCTGATCGTCGACGGGCCGCCGTTGAAGGGCCTGGCCGCGCTTGGTCCGTCCGAAGTGGTCATCAAGGACGGCGCGCGTGGCTGCGAAGCGCTCATCGGCGGCGAGCGTTACGAGCTCCCAGCACTATCGGTGGCGGTTGTGGATCCGGTGGGTGCCGGAGACGCCTTCGTGGCCGGCTATCTCACGGAGCGGCTGGCCGGTGCGGGTGCGGATTCACGGCTGCGCACGGCGATCGCGGCGGGGGCGTTCGCGGTGACGGTGCCGGGGGACTGTGAGGGCATGCCGTCGCGGGAGGATCTTGGGCTCCTGGTCGCGGCTTCGGACAACGTCGCGCGTTGACGTTGGGGTGCCGGGCGATGTTGGGGTGCCGGGCGATATTGGGGTGCCGGGCGATGTCGTACCCCCGGCCTAGGCTCTGGTCCATGGCAGCAGTGATGGATTACTCGTCGGCCGGAGCTTTTACCGATCTCAGCGGGGTGCCGGCCGGGGCGCTCGAAGGCTTGCCCTATGACCCCGTGGCGCTGTGTGATCTGGTGCGCCACCTGGTGATCCAGCCCTCGGATGCCCGGGCGGCCGGTGTCCCGGAGGAGCGATTTGCCGAGAACCAGCTGCATCGGGCTGCCGACATGGTCAGTGCGCTGATGGCGCTTGATCCTGCGCCGCTGACGTCGCCGCGGTCGCCGGAGCACCGGGTTATCGGGACCTGTCGGCACTTCGCTGTTCTGGCCTGCGCTCTGCTCCGGCATCGGGGGATTGCGGCGCGGACCCGCTGCGGGTTCGGGACGTACTTCCAGGCGGGGAAGGGCCTCGACCACTGGATCATCGACTACCAGCAGCCTGAGCAGGGCCCACTTGAGCAGGGCCGACTTGAGCAGGGCCGACCTGGGCAGGGCCGACTTGAGCAGGGCGCACTTGAGCAGGGCGCACTTGAGCAGGGCCGACCTGGGCAGGGCGCACTTGAGCAGGGCCCACTTGAGCAGGGCCGACCTGGGCAG
>NZ_BOMN01000062.1 GCF_016862215.1 Winogradskya humida | reverse complement strand
GCACTTGAGCAGGGCCGACCTGGGCAGGGCGCACTTGAGCAGGGCCCACTTGAGCAGGGCCGACCTGGGCAGGGCGCACTTGAGCAGGGCGGACCTGAGCAGGGCGGACCTGAGCAGGGCCGACCTGAGCGGGACCACCCGGGGCGGGCGGATCGGTGGCGGTGGGTGCGCGTTGATGCGGAGATCATGGGGGCGTCCTTGGTGGAGGATGCCACTGATCTGAAGCCTGGTGAGTTCGTGACGGGGGGCGAGGCGTGGGTGGCCTATCGCTCCGGGGGTCTCGACGCTTCTCAGTACGGCGTGCCCGGCACCGAGAATTGGGGGCCGGCTGAGATTCGGGGTAATGCCGTTCGGGATCTGGCCTGTCTGAACAAGGTGGAGACGTTGCCGTGGGACGAGTGGGGGCGGATGCAGGCGTCGTACAGGGGGGAGACCGGGGCCGATTATGACGAGCTCTTGGACGCGGTTGCGGAGGCCTGTGCCGCCGATGACCCTGCGGCTGCCGTGAGCCTGTATGCGACCGCGGAGCTGGAATGGGTCGGCCGCGAATAGCGGGCCGTGGGGATCAGCGGGGGCGGGAGCGGAGGCGGCGGAGCATGCGGGCGTCGGTGAAGCCTACGGAGTGGGCGGCGGATTCGATGGTGGCGCCGTGGCTGATGAGGTGTTCGGCTCGTTCCAGGCGGAGGAGTTGCTGGTAGCGGAGGGGGGTGCTGCCGGTGGCGGATTCGAAGCGGCGGGTGAGGGTTCGTTCGCTGATTCCGGCGGTGCGGGCGAGGTCGGTGAGGGGGAGTTGTTCCTTGAAATCGGTTTCGATGCGGTCCTGGACCCGGTGGACGGCGTCGTTGAGGTGGGCTCGGTGGCGGAGCATGGCGCTCTGCTGGCTGTCGTTGCCGTTGCGGCGGGCGTAGACGACCATCTGGCGGGCGACGCGGGCGGCGGCTGCGGGGCCGTGGCGGGTGGCGACCAGGTGGAGGGCCAGGTCGATGCCGCTGGCGATGCCTGCCGAGGTCACCACGCGGCCGTCGGTGACGTAGAGGACGTCGGGGACGACGTCGGCCAGGGGGTAGCGGCGGGCCAGGGTGTGCTGGATGTCGTGGTGGGTGGTGCAGCGGCGGCCGTCGAGGAGGCCGGCTCGGCCCAGGGCGTCGGCGCCGGCGCAGATGCTGGCCACCGTGCCGCCCGCGGTGTGGTGGGCGGTGATCCGGTCGAGGGTCTGCTGCTGCAGGTGGCCGTTGGTGGTGCCGGGGCGGACGCTCCAGCCGGGGACCACCACCAGGTCGTCCGGGGTCAGGTCCGGCCACTGTTTCGTGGCGAGGAGGGGGACGCCCTGGTGGGTGACGATCTGCTCGTGCTCCGCGACGTAGGCGAGGCGGTAGTCGTGCCCGTACCCGGCCGCGGTCGAGAAGACCTGGGCGGCCCCTGCCAGGTCCAGCAGGTGCAGGCCGGGCACGAGGACGAAAACCACCTGGCTCACGATCCGGTCAGCTCACTCACGGTTGTCACGGTAGCGAACCGGCCCGCGAGGGCGTACTCGGTGCGGGAAATGATGTCGGCGACCGGGAGGGTGCGGGGGTCGGCGAGGAGTTCGTCGACGGTCAGGTCGGCGGGGGCTGAGCGGTGGGCGATCGGGAATGTCGTGGTCGCATCGGTGACGAAGGTGATCGTGTAGCCGAAGTCCGCTCCGACCCGGGCGGTGGTCTCCACGCACTGTTCCGTCTGGATGCCGCAGAGCGTGAGTTCGTGGATGCCCGCGGCGGTGAGGAGCTGCTGCAGGTTGGTGGTGGTGAACGCGTTTCGCGAGGTCTTGGTCAGGATCGGCTCGCCGTCGGCGGGGGACAGCTCGGCGAACGGGCGGACGTGACCCGAGCTCGGGTCGAAGACACCGCCGGTGCCGGGTTCGCTGTGCAAAATCCAGATGACGAGGTCGCCGGCGGCGCGGGCGGTGTCGATCAGTGCCTGCACGGGCTTGGCGATGTCGGGGTTGCCGACCGCTTTCCAGGACGGGCGGGCGCGGAAGGATTCCTGGACGTCGATGACGATGAGCGCTTTTGTCATACGTTGATTCTGGCGTGCTCACGGCGTACTCATAAAGGCATTGCCAGGTCTCGGAGCGGAACGATCCGGTCAGGGGTCCGGCCGGTGGTGGCAGATAGAGCGGGGCGGCGCCGAAGCGCCGCCCCGGGAGATCAGCTTTGAGAATTGAAGATGGAGTACGGTGCCGGGCGCGAGACGTCCGGCAGACCCTGCTCCTTGCGAGCCTCCGAGAGGGTCATCGTTTCCTGCTCCTCCTCCGAGACCACCGGTGTGGTGAACGGCTGGTAGTCGCCGTCACACCAGGTGCCCTTCGCCGGCAGCGCACCCGTCAGCAGGTACGTGTCGATCGCGTTGGTGGCACAGTCCGAGGTGCCGTAGGACGTGTGGCCCCAGTTGGTGTTGGACAGCAGCCGGCTGTTCGGCAGACGCTTGGAAGCCGAGACCGCGTCGTCGTAGTTCGTTGCCGGATCCCACTTGGCGCCGACGAACAGAACCGGCGCGGCGGTCTTCGCGGTCCACGGGCCGGTGTACGCGTCCTCGTCCCGGACGGTCCACGTGTTGCGGGCGCACTGCACGGTGCCCCAGCCCCAGGCGCGGCCGAAGTACGGTGCCCGCTTGTCGGCCTGCACCATCAGGGCCGGCCAGTCGCCGGCGTCCTGCGGGTGCAGCGCGTCGGTGCAGTCCACGCCGGCGAAGGCTTCGAAGCCGTTGCTGTAGTAGAAGTCGCGGGCCGGCTTGCCGCGGGCCTCCTTGATCCGGGCGAGCAGCGCCGTCCTCGCCTCGTCGGCGGCCTCCTGGGTCGGCGGGAACAGCATGTTCCACAGGTCCATCATCAGGTACGTGGCCCAGTCGCCGGCGTCGGTGCCGTACATCGAGCCGAGGATGCCGCTGACGAAGTCCGCGTACGTGATGGTCCAGGTGCCCCACTCGTCCTTCAGGACGAGCGGCTTCTTTCGCAGCGTCTGCGCGATGGTCTCGAAGTTCTTGACCGGGTCACCGGCGGCGAAGACACAGAACTCCTCACCGGCGGCGTCACAGCGGTGCAGGATCTCGATCAGCGCACGGTACGCGCCGGCACCCGACCGCAGCCGCGTGTCCTGCTCCTGCCCGGCGGTGGCCGGTGTGCCGACCCAGTGCTCCGGGTCGAGGACGCCGTCGACGGTCAGGGCCCGGAACCGGTCCGGGAACATGTTGGCGTAGAACTGGCCGATCGCGGTGCCGTAGCTGAAGCCCAGGAAGCTCAGCTTCTGGTCGCCGACCGCCCGGCGCAGCACGTCCATGTCGCGGGCCGCCTCGGCGGACGACATAGATCCGGCGAGCCATTTGCCGGTGGTCGAGCACGCCTTGCCGAACTTCTTGGCAGCGGCGATGTAGCGGTCCTCCTGCGCCTTGCCCCATGGGAAGGCCACGTTCATCTGCGAGAGAACCGCGGTCTGCTCCTTCACCGACGGGAAGCAGCGCAGGTTCTGGCTGGCGTCGATACCGCGCGGGTCGAAGCCGACAATGTCGAAGCGCTTGAGGATCGACTCGCTCAGGAAAAACTGCGCGGAATACGCGAAACTGGTGGCGGAACCGCCGGGTCCACCCGGATTGACGAACAGGGTCCCGATCTTGTGCGCCTGGTCTTTCGCCTTGATTCGCAGCACCGCGATCTCGGTTTTCGCCCCGGTCGGCTGGTCGTAGTCAAGCGGGAGACGCGTGGTGGCGCACTCCGCGGTCTCCCAGCACTCGTACCAGTCGAGTTTCGGCGTCGGGACGCTGTCGACGCGCTTGCGCTCCAAGGCGCTAACGGTGTCGGCCTGGTCCTTTGCTGCTGCCGACCCCGCGCCGACCGCCGACGCCGAGGTCGGGACCGCAGCGCTGACCGCGATCAGCACCCCCGCCGCTCCCACACCGAGGAGACGTTTTCCTAGAGAATGCATGGCCGCCCTTCCAGCGATCCGCGGCCGTTTGCCGCAGAGCATCAAGATATGTATCCCACGGTGGCCGATGCTTTTCTTTGACGCGCCGCTACGGCATTCATCGGAAATGTTTCTCGCATTTGATAGGGGCAACAGGAATGGTCGTCGGCCCCACTGTGGAGGAAAATTCACCCAGTAATAGGATTACGGTATGAAGGTCGCCGGGCTGGTCCTCGCCGCGGGCGCCGGGCGTCGTTACGGCATGCCGAAGGCGCTCGTGCCTTGGGAAGGCACGCTGCTGGTGCGGCGCGCGGAACGCACCCTGCGCACGGCCGGTCTCGACCGGATCCACATCGTGGTCGGGGCGCAGGCCGAACGGGTGCGCGCCGCCGTCCCCGGCGTCGACTTCGTCGACAACCCCGAGTGGGACACCGGCATGGCGTCCTCCTTGCGCGCCGGGCTGGGCGCGCTGGCCGCGGGCGCGGCCGACGCGGCGGTGGTCCTTCTGGTCGACATGCCCGGCATCACCCCCGCAGCCGTACGCCGAATCGTCGCCTTCGCCGCCCCCGACGCCCTCGCCATGGGCGGCTACGACAACCGCCGCTCCCACCCGGTGCTCCTCGGCCGCGACCACTGGGCCGGCGTCGCCGCCTCCGCCACCGGAGACCGAGGCGCCCGCGACTACCTGCGCACCCACGCCCACACCGTCCGAGTCGTCCCGATGGACGACATCGCCGACGACACCGACCTCGACATCCCACCCGGCCCACCCGAGCCCGACACCACGGCCGACGACGAGGCCTGACTCGCCCACGCGTCAGCCGTTGACGATCTTCTTTCGGGTTTGATGACGGTTGCGTACCTGCGTCCGCTTCGCCATTCTGGCGGGGTAGGCCGTGCCTGAGAGGGCGGCATTGATCTCGGCGGTCAAGGCAACCGAGAGCGTCTCTCCTTCTTAGCGCAGGTAATAGTGACGCAGCCAGTCGTTCACCGAGGCCCACTGCCAGATCCGCATGGAGCCCCGCTCGCCACCGCCTGCGGAACCGACCGGTTCCGGGGAAGTCGCCCGGGCCGCGCTTTCCGTCGACCCAGAGGCGGACGGCCTCGCGCGTCACCCGAACCCGCTTGGCGATATCGGATATGCCCACCATCGAGATAGGCGGGTCCTCAGATCAGCCAGTATTGGATCTTGCTGGTGTGCTGCTGCGGCTACCACCTCCGTGGCCTGCGTCACTCGCTCCTCGGCGCCTCCGACGTATGTCTCGGCGGAACCGTCTCGGCCCAATACTTCAATGCCGCGCAGTTGACTGCTGTGGGTCAGATGGCTCGCCTCTTCGTCGAATTTTTGCGCCAGCACCATGAGGCGGTCCACCTCCTCCGCGTTCTCGGCGGCGGTGTCCAGGAGGTCTTGAGCCCGGTGTCACCGCTCGGCGGCGTCGATGTGGTCGACATCGGCATCGAGAATCTCCTCGGCAGTCCATAGCCGTGGCCTGATGTCTGCCTCAGGTGCCAGCCGGCTCTTCTGGCCGCATCGATGGCGTCCCTGATCGATGCTTGTGGACCCGGAGGGTTCGAGATCGATTACCTTGACCGGCTTACAAGTGTTGATTCAAGCCACGCAGATGCATGCCGCAAGCATTGAGTTAATTGAACTGAAGAGTGAGATCAGCCAGGGTGGTTATGCGGTGGGGTTCGGTGAAGGGGCCGGTGTCGTGGCGGTCGAGGTGGGTGGCTCGGAGGCCGGCGGATCGGGCGGCGCGGACGTCCAGGTCATAGTTGTCGCCCACGCTCAGCACTTCGTGTGGCTGGAAGCCCCACCGTTCGCAAGCGCGCAGGAACGCCACCGGATCGGGTTTGGGGGTGCCGAGGTTGTCGACTGTGAACACCGGGCCGATGAGGTGGGCGATTCCCGTACGGATGAGTTTCTTGTTCTGTTGGGTGGTTGAGCCGTTTGTCAGCACCGCGCAAGGCACGGTCAGAGCGCGTAATGCGGGAATGACGTCGTCATAAGCGCGCCAGGCGGCTTCGTAGTGTTTCAGGTAGTCGGCGAAAGTGGCGTCCAACTGGGAGTCGGGGGTTGACTCCGTGCCGAGGAAATCGCGTAAACGGCGGCGGCGCTGTTCCGCGAAGGTGATGGTGCCGGCTCGCCAGGCTGCGAGGTGGGGTTCCTGGAGGGCGGTCCAGCGGGCGACGGATTCGTCCGTGGCGGGGTGGCCGATGGTGGGGAGCCAGGCTCGCAGGGCCGCGTCGGCTGCGGCGTCGTGGTTGACGAGCGTGCCGTCCAGGTCCAGGAGCACCGCGCGTACGGTCACGACTGGCATTGTATTGCTATGACGATCAAGCCTGTTCCGCTGGCGACCTGGCCGACCCCGTTGGAGCCCGCGATGCGGCTGGCCGGGGCGATCGGGCTCGAGCAGTTGTGGGTGAAGCGGGACGATCTGACCGGGCTCGGTGGTGGTGGGAACAAGGTCCGGAAGCTTCAGTACACCTGCGCGCAGGCGGTCAAGGCCGGCGCGACCGGCGTGGTCACCACGGGTGCGCCGCAGTCGAATCATGCGCGGCTGACCGCTGCGGCCGCCGCGCGGCTCGGGTTGAGCTGCACCCTGGTCCTGGCGGGGACGGCGCCGGAGGCCATGCGCGGCAACCTGTTGCTCGACGAGCTGGCCGGCGCGCGGATCGTGTGGGCCGGCACCGATCCGCTTGCCGAGGTCGCGGCCGCGCAGGACGGTTACGTGATTCCGTTCGGTGGCACGAATGCGGTGTCGGCGCAGGGGTACGTCGACTGTGCGAAGGAGTTGCTCACGCAGTTGCCGGATCTGGACACGGTCGTGGTCGCGCTCGGGTCGGGCGGGACGATGGCCGGGCTGGTCGCGCAGCTCGGCCCCGAGCGGGTGCTGGGCGTGGACGTCGGCGCCCTGCCCGATCCACGCGCGACAGTGGCGGGCCTGCTGAACGAGATGTGGGCGGCCGCCGAGGGCGGGATGTGGGCGGCCGGCGGGACCGAGCTGGGCGCGGTCAGCGAAAGCCTGCGCATCGACAGCACGCAGGTCGGCGCGGGATACGCGACGGTGACCGAGCCGGTGCGCGCGGCGATGACGCTGGTCGCGCGCACCGAGGGGATCTTCCTCGACCCGACCTACACCGGCCGCGCGATGGCCGGTCTCCGCGCGGCGAAACCCCGCGGCAAGGTCGTTTTCCTGCACACGGGTGGGCTCCCCAGATTGTTGGTCTAAAAGAACCCGCGGACGGCGGCCAGCCCGAGGGCGGTCCGGGGCAGGTAACCGACACGCCACAGCCCGCCGTGCACAGCGCCCACGTTCTCGTCGGTCCAGGCCTGCGGTGCCGCCGGCCGCGGGTTGCGCAGCTGATGCACGAGCAGCGCCGCCATCAACCGGTTGCTGGTGGCGGGCGCGAACACTTCGACCCCGAACAGGTGCGCACCCGCGTACGCCGCAGCCAGCAGTCGATTGCTGGTCACCGACCGGGTCGTCGTCGGCGGCGCCACCGCGAAGCTCACCTCGGCACCCGACTGCCGTGCGACCGAGGCACGCCATCGCTGGATCCGCTTGGCCAGCGCATAGTTGGGCCCCTGCTGCGGCACCAGACTGTCGGCGATCGCCGGCACCGCATCGGAATCGGAAGGGTAGTGCGGCTTCAGCAGCCGGCCGCCGGAGACCGCGTGGGTCACCCGGGCGGCCGCCGACCGTGAGCGGTAGTTCGACGTCGCCTGCGCCACAACTTCAGCCGGCACACCGAAGGTGTCGGTCGGCGTGGCGAGAAAGGCCAGCCCGGTGCCAGGCCGCTGCTTCTGCACATGTACGCCCAAAGCGTCCACAGCCGCAGACACCAACGGATACGCGCCCCCGGGCGCGTACACGTAATTGCCCAGAACCAGATGCCCTTCGACGCCGAGCAGCCACCGTGCGGTCTCCGGCAGCCCGCTCAGCAGATCGATCCCGGCGTCCGCGGGCGACGTGCCGGGCGCGATCAACCGTCCCGCGCCGTTGCGGGCGGCGAGCGCGACGCGTTCCCACAGCGCGGGCCGGGGCAGGTCGACGCCGACCACCGTGCCGCCCCAGGCCAGGACCGCCGGCAGTGGTCCCAGCTCCGCACCCGCGCCGAGCACCACGAGCCGGTGGTCGCTGAGGTCGAGCCAGTCCGGGTTCGCGGCGACCTCACGCACCATCTCGGCGGCGGAGGCCTCGAGCACGCCGGCGGTCACCCAGGTGTCGAGCTGCCGGCTGAGCGAGTCACCCCGAAGGACCTCTTTACCGTACGGAATGAGCAGCTCGGTCTCCGCCTTCTCCCCGCCGTCGACGGTGAACGTGGCCGGCGGTTCGGCCTCGAGCGCGAACACGTCGTCCAGCGCGATGTCCTCGCCGTCGCGCTGCACCCGCATCCGCCGGTGCACCGAGTCGAGACCGGCGGCGGCTGTGGCGTACCCGTCATCGGCTGCGACCAGGGCCCGGAAGTGCGGCAGATAGCCCTTGCGCCAATCGGTCTCCGCGGCAGCGGCATCGGCCGCACCGGGGTCGGCGGCCCGCAGCGCGTCGGCGACCACCGCCCGGCCGAATTCCGAGCTGCTGCGCCGACCATCCGCCCCGCGGGGAAACACGACCTCGTTCACGCCGGACAGTATGGCCATCCCGGTCACGGAGCACCTCGTCCGGTCGGGTTTACAAAAGCCGCATAGGGTATATATCGCTAGTGCCCTCGACCCGGTCCTACGACGACTACTGCCTCCCCGGCAGCGTCTTCTTCGAGCGTCCGGCACCGGGCCTGCGGGGGGAGGGCTTTCCCGAGCTGCGACTGCCGCCGGGCGAGTGGACCGTACGGGAATCCGCAGACTGGCGGATGGCGATGCCGAACGGTGCCGACCTGCCCGAGCAGGGCTGGAAGCTACACGTCTCGGCGACCCCGGCCACCGCCGCCGGCACGCTGGCGATCGTCGCGGACTACTGCACCCGGGAACGCCTGCCGTTCAAACACCTGCCCTCGCCGGGCGCGCTGCTGAGACGCAACAGCAAGTACGCGAGCCGCGGCGGCAGCGGCAAATTCGTCACCGTCTACCCCCACGACTTCACCACAGCCGCCACCGACCTCGCACAACTGCTGCTCGGCCGCCCCGGGCCGTACATCCTCAGCGACCGGCGAATCGGCGACGGCCCGGTCTACGCGCGCTACGGCGGTTTCCAGCCCCTGATGGTCGACGGAGTTCCGGCGATCCGCCGCCCCGACGGCGTACTCGTGCCGGATGTCCGCTCGCCCTCTTTCCGGCTGCCCGACTGGGTGACGCTGCCCGCGATCCTCGACCGTCCTGACGTCAGGACCGAGCTGCCCTACCGGGTTACCGGCGCGCTGCACTTCTCCAACGGCGGCGGCGTCTACCGGGCGGAACGCGACGGCCGTACCGTCGTACTCAAGGAGGCTCGTCCCCACTCCGGGCTGGACGTGGCCGGCAACGACGCCGTGCACCGATTGAGACGCGAACACGAGGTGCTGTGCTCGCTCGCCGGAATCCCGGGCATCCCCGTCGCGTACGAACTCTTCGAAGCCTGGGAGCACACGTTCCTGGCGATGGAGGAGATCGCGGGCGTCCCGCTCGGCCGGTGGATCGCTCTGCACAGCGACATGTACGCCGCTGACGACACGGCCTACCGCCGGCGCGCGATGGCCCTGGCGGACCGGCTCGACACGCTAATCGCGGCGGTGCACGAGCGCGGTTGGGTGTTCGGCGACCTGCATCCGCGCAACGTGCTCGTCGGCGACGGCGACGTACCGCACCTGATCGACTTCGAGTGTGCGTCGCCGATCGCCGACGATGCTGTCGCGACGCTGGGTGCCGCCGGGTTCCGGGCCCCACCGGGCACCCGTGGCGCCGACCTCGACCACCACGCGCTGGCCGCGATCCGGATGACGTTCCTAGTCCCGCTGACACCGCTGCTGGAGCTCGCGCCCGAGAAGCTCGGCACCCATCTGCGGCACGCGCCCGAGCTACCACCCGCCACCGTGCGGCGGTTGCGCGATGCCTGGGCGCCGGCCCGCGAGGAGCCCGGCTGGCCCGGTGAGGATCCGATCCCGGCACTGGTGCGGGCGATTCACGCGTCGGCGACCCCGGAACGCCCGGATCGGCTGTTCCCCGGGGATGTCGAGCAGTTCCGCAGTGGTGGGGCTGGATTCGGCTATGGCGCTGCCGGTGTTCTTCACGCGCTCACTGTCGTGGGGGAGGCGGTCGTTCCCGCGTACGAACAATGGCTTTGCTCCGCGCCGATGCCGGACCGGCCCGGATTCTGGACCGGCACCCACGGCATCGCCTACGTCCTGGACCGGCTCGGCCACCCGGACCGGGCAGAAGCCCTGCTCGACCTGCACGAACTGCCCGACGGTCCGGATCTGGGGTTGGGCCTCGCGGGGATCGGCCTGACCCTGCTCGACCTCGCGGACCGCCGTCGCGCCGGCTTCATCGACCGTGCGGTGACGATCGCGGAACTGATGATCACTCAGAACGGCGATCTGCCCGCGGGCCTGCTCACCGGGTGGAGCGGTCCCGCGTTGCTCTGCCTGCGGCTGTTCGAGCGGACCGCCAACGACCGCTGGCTGGCCGAAGCGGACAGGTTGCTCGGCCGGGACCTCGCCCGATGCGCGTTCAGACCGGCCGGCGGACGTCAGTACAGCGACGGCAGGCGGCGGTTGCCCTACCTCGGCACCGGAAGTGCGGGAGTGGCGGTTGTCGCCGCCGAGCTCGCGCAATATCTGCCCGATGCGGATGCTGTGCGGGCGCTCCCGGACCTGCGTCTCGCGTGCCGTCCGCGCCTGACCGTCTATCCCGGACTCATGCAGGGCCGCGCCGGTCTGCTCCTGGCCGCGCCCGGCGAGTCACCGCAGAACTTGGAGTTGCACGCCGTGCGCTACGCCGACGGCATCGCCTTTCCCGGGACCACGATGCGGCGTCTGAGCATGGACGTGCACACCGGCACCGCCGGTGTTCTGCTCGCCCTCGCCGGACAGCTGCCGTTCCTCACCCCACCAACGCCCGGCCATCCGGCCGGAGTGACACCGGAAGGATCACCATCATGGACAGCATTCTCGAACTCCAGGAACTCCTCGCCGAGGACGAAGCTGATGCCGGCACCAACGAAAACCCGGACAGCGCGCTGAGCGTCGCCTGTAGCCACCTCAGTCTGCTGCTCTGCAACTAAAGGTCGCGGGCGCTCAACCAGGTCTCGACGGCGTCGACCACCCTTTCCGGGGCGCGGCGGGCCCAGAGAAAATGATCCGGGTACGCCTGCACGTGCGCCCGGTCGACATGGCCCGGCAGGCGGTGGGCGAGATGGTCCACCGCCGTTGCCGGGATCATGCGGTCGCCGGCGATGTCCACCAGGAGCGCCGGGACCGCCAGTCCGGCCAGCGCAGCCTCGTAGTCGGTGCTGTCGCCGTGGACGCGGTACCGGCCGTGGCGGGCCTCGTAACCCCAGTCGGTCATGAGGCCGCGGGGCTGGCGGCCCGCGAAGCCGAGTTTGTGGCCCGGCCAGTAGCCGAGGGAGTTGGTGACCGCGCCGACGAAACGCACTCCGGCGGCGCGGCGGGCGCGGGAGAGGGGGCCGCGGTGGGCGTACTTGGAGCTTGTTCCGGTGCCCAGGGCCACAACGGCATCCGTGCGTACGCTGCCGGCCGCACCCGAGAGCAGAGCGAGCTGGCCGCCAAGGCTGTGACCGGCGAGCACGATCCGGTCGGCGCCCGCGACCGCTGACCCCGCGAACACAGCCGGAAGGTCGTCGTGGAGCAGGTTGGCGTACCCGAAGGATCCTTTTCTCAGATCTGCGACCGGGCTCTGTGGCATGCCGCGCAGCTCGACCCCCACGACGTGCCGGCCGTGGCCGGACCAGGTCGTGAGGAGCTTGCGGTAATAGGCGAGCGGCACGCCGAGTGCGGGCAGGAAAACAATCGATGCCGGAGTGCCCGGCGTGCCGTATTCCTCGACGGTGAGGGTCACTGCGCCGGACGAACTGATCGGATGGATCACGGGCTCCATCGGGCCATTCTGCACCGGACAGAAAACCGGGGACCCGTGGCGGCGGGTCCCCGGATCGGCTGTCACGTTATCGCGGACTCAGCCCTGACGGCCGTTCCAGCGGGGATTCTTGCGGTTGATGATGACCGTACGCCCACGGCGGCGGGTCACGATCGAACCCGGCTTGGACTTGAGCGAGCGGAGCGAGTTACGAACCTTCATGGTGTTTGCCTCCTGCGGGGGTAACGCCGTCGCGAGGGTTCGCATTCCATGATTTCGTAGGGGCATGGCTCGACGATTGTGGTTCATCACGGGAGTGGGCAGAGGGCTCGGCCGGGCATTCGCTGAGGCCGCCCTGGAGCACGGCGACGAGGTGGCCGGCACGGTCCGCGACGGCGGCACCGCGCCGGACGGTGTCCGCTCGTGGCACCTCGACGTGACCGACCGGGCTGCCGTCCTCGACGTCGTCGAGGACGTGGTCAAGGCGGTCGGCGTGCCCGACGTCGTGGTCAACAACGCGGGGTACGGGCTGGTCGGCGCGATCGAGGAGCTCAGTGGCCCGGAGCTCGAGGAGCAGTTCGCGGTCAACTTCTTCGGGGCGGCGGCGGTGACCCAGGCGGTGCTGCCCCACCTGCGCGCACGTGGTTCGGGGCGCATCGTGCAGGTCTCGTCGGTGGGGGCCGTGGGGCATCTGCCGCTGTTCGGCGCGTACAACGCGACGAAGTGGGCGCTCGAGGGGATGAGTGCGGCGCTGGCGGACGAGGTCGCGCCGTTCGGGATCAAGGTGCATCTGCTGGAGCTCGGCGGGTTCGCCACCGATTGGGCCGGGTCGAGCATGCGGTTCGCCCAACCCCTTGACGCGTACGCCGAGGTGCGCTCGGCGATGTTCGGAGGCACCGACGACGACGCCGAAGCGGAGGAGCCGCCGTCGGTCGCGGCGAAGGCGTTGCTCGACTTTCTCGACGAGCCCGACCCGCCGCTGCGCAAGGTGATCGGCCGCGGGGCCCTCGACATGGTGCGGATGGCGCTCGAGGACCGCCGCGACGACTACCTCCGCGACCCCTCCTTCGTCTGGCCGCCCGGCCGCTGAGCCGCGAAGCCCCGGATCTCGCCGGTGATCAGCTCCGGGCTGTGCAGGATCAGGTCGTGACCGGCGTCCGGCACAACCACGGTCCGCACGTCCGGCAGCAGCGACCGCATCCGCGCGGCGACCGCGTCGGCGTCGAGCATCTGCGACCGTTCCCCGAAGAGTGCCAGCGTCGGCGTCCCGATCCGGCGCAGCTCCTCGTCGGTGAACGTGCCCGGCATCGGCAGCCGGCGGCGAAACCTGAACAACCCGCCGACCAGCTCGTGCACGTCGTCGTACTTCAGGGTGGCGTTGTTCAGCAGCGTGGCCGCGCGGTGCCGGATCGGCCGAGGCGTGAACGACGCGAGCCCGCTGAGCATGATCCAGGCCATGAAGCGCCTGGTGACCCGCCCGAACCCACCCGGGTCGACAAGCGTGATGCTGGCGGCCCGCCCCGGACGGTCCAGCTCATGCTGAACGGCGACCCAGGCGCCGTACGACGTCCCGACCAGGTGCACCCGGTCGAGCCCCAGCCCGTCGAGCACCTCACTCAGCCACCGCGACCAGTCAGCACCCCCGGTGATCGGCTCGGTCTGCGTCGACTGCCCCGGCTCGCCGATCGGGTCGACGGCGTAGACCGGCCGGTCCCGGCCCAGCTCCGCAACGTACGGATACCACATCACGCACCCGCCACCGGAGCCCGGCAGCAGGAAGAACGGCACCCCGTCCCCGCCACCGGACCGGATGACGTAGGTGTCTCCGAAGCTCGTAGGAACATGGGTCTCGGTCCGCTCGACCGGCCAATACCGCCCGATCAACCGCCGCACGGTAGCGAGATAACGCTCGCGGGCATCGTCACTGGTAAAGGCGCTGAGGGTGGCTGCCATGTTTTCATGGTACATCTGCACCATGAAAACATGGCAACCCGTCAGGCGGCGACGTCGACCAGGCCGCCGCTGCTCATCACGTTGCGGAGCTGGCCCAGGTCGACGCCGTTCTTCTGGAGCATCTCGACCAGCTTGGTCGCGCTCGTCGCCGAGCTGCTCAGTTTTTCCTTGTCCATGCCCAGCAGGTCGCTGAGCTTGCCGAGTGTCTCCGGGTCCCGGATGCCGGTGTTCTGCCCCTTGGGTGTTCCCCCCGGTCCGGTGGTTCCCTCGGTGTCGCTCACGCGCTCGCTGGGTGGGGGCGGCGGCAGGCCCTTGGTGGTGGCGATCTTTTCGGCCGACTGGATGGAGCCGGCGCCGTTCGTGTCCTTCGGCATGCCCGCTCTGATCGCGGAGAGCAGGTCGTCGTGGCTGACGCCCTGTGCGGTGGCGACCTCGTTGAGGCTCTTGCCGTCCTGGAGCTGGGTCTTGAGTTCGCTGCTGCTCAGTCCCAGCTTGTCGGCGACCGCCGCCATCGGGTCCGGCCGGGTGCCCGACCCTGGCGGCGGTAACCGGTAGGTGCTGGACGCCGAGCTCAGCGCGTTGATCGAAGTCATTGCTGGTCTTCCCTCCTCGGCAGGACCGGCTGTCGGCCCCTACGGCCCGTTGCATCGGCCTTGAGGTTGCCTTTATGTGGTTTTGCGAGAGCTTTCCTAGGAACCCACAGGTTTTTCGCAGGCATTGTCGCCCCCGGGTTGACAGTCACCCCCGGGGTGACACATGCTTGGTCCATGAGCAGTCAACCCGGGGGTGACAGCGACTGGGACGTCGTCCTGGCGCATCGGCCACCCGACACCCGTGACCCGGTCCGCGAGCGTTTCGCGTCGGCCGGAGTGACCCCGGTGCAGGTCCGAGCCGCCCTGATCGACGGCGGCGACGAGTTGTTCCGGGCGGTCACCGAGAAGAAGGACGATGACTGGGCCGAGCCGTTCGGCGGCCCGCTCGCGGTCGCCCTGATCGCCGCCGAGGTCGGCGCGCTCGCCGCGCACCTGACCTCCAGGGCCTCCGCCGTCCGGGCGGTCGCCGTCGAGGCGCTGCTCGACGAGTTCAGCGCCGTCGCCGTCGCGAGCCGCCTCGGCGTCTCCCGGCAGAAGGTCTACGACATCGCCCGGCCGGGCGCCACCGGCTCCTTCATCGACCGGACCCCTTGGAGTATCTGATGGAAGAGACAGTCACCCTCCCCGACGCCGCCACCCACTACCTCGTCCACCCGCTGGACCTGCCCGAGGCCCGCGACCGGTTCCGCAACGGCTGGCTGGTCGGCGCGTGCACCAGTCTCCCGGTCGCCACGCTGGTCGCGGCGATCGTCGGCTACCTCAGCCTCAACTGGTTCGGACCGGTGATGGTCTTCCTCGCGCTGAGCATCTTCGGCGCGCTCGCCGCCCGCTGGTTCTCCGACCGCGCCTGGGACTACATCCCCCGCAGGCGTCAGGACCGCGACCGGCCGCTGCCCCGGCTCTGGGAGCTCGGCTCGGCCGCGGTGCTCGCCCTGGTGCTCGGCGCGGCCCTGCTGCTGATCGTCTTCCGGCTCGACAACCCGGACGTCCCGATCCCGGTGCGGTCCTACACCTTCGGCGGATGCGCGGTCGCGGCACTGCTCGTTCTCGGTGACGCGGTCTTCGGCCTGATCCGCCCCTCCGGCCGCCGTCGTGCGCTGGCCGGGCTGCCGGGGGTCGCGGTGGTCGTGTTCGCCACAGTCCTCGCGTACGCCCAGTGGTTCGACGACGCCGTCTCCAAGCCGGACGTCTTCTGGGGCGCCCTCACGCTGGCCGCCGCCGCGATCCTCGTCGGAGCCGCCCGCCTCTGGGACCGCCGCCGCACCACCGCAGCCGTGGCGGCTGCTGAGTAAGGCTCAGAACGGACCGGAGCCGATCATGTCCACCGTGTTCTTGGCGGTGAGCAGGTCGGCTCCGGTCTGTTCGCGGTACAGCTTGATCGCCTCGATCCGGCGCCCCTGGCGGACCAGCGACTCGACCGCCGGGAAGCTCGGCCCCGGGATGACCACCCCGAGATGCGTGACCACGGCGTCGAGTTTCCGCTCGAGCGCCGTCAGTTGCGCCGTCAGTTGCAGCCGCTCCCGGCGACTGCGGCCGGACGATGAGAGCAGCAGCGCGAACACGCCGAGGACGTTCGCCACGAGGGCGGCAACGATGACGTAATCCATCCGCCGATGGTGTCAGGCCGCTGCCACGTACTTGGCGGCGATCGTCTCGGCGTCGCCCAGGTCGGATTCCACCACGGGCAGCGAGGGGAGCACGGTGGCGCCGAGCTCGCCGAGCAGTTGGGCGAGGAGCGCGGCGGCTGCCGCGGCCTGCGGGGCCACGCCGGCGACCGTTACCGGCACGGCCTTCTTGCCGGCCAGGGCGTTCGCCGGCAGCTGGTCGAGCAGCACCTTCAGGATCCCGGTGTAGCTGCCCTTGTAGGTGGGCGTGGCGACGACCAGGACGTCGGCGTCCTGCACAGCGGCGACCGCGGCGGCCGTGGCCTCGTCCCCGGGGGTGAGCAGGCCGGCACCCAGCGCGCCGACCTCGATCACGTCGGTTGTCCCGCCCAGCGCGGTGCCCACGGCGGCGGCCAATGTGGACGTGCGGGACCCGGCGCGGGGGTTGCCCGACACGACGACGATTCCACTCATGCGACAGCTCCTTCTAGGCGGTTCGTTTGAGATGCGCGTAGCTGCCGTCGTGGTAGACCAGCGGCGTCACCGTGGCGTCCGAGTGGTGCTCGCCGAAGGAGGGCGCAGCCAGCACGATGGTGTGGTCACCGGCCTCGACCCGCTGGCTGACCCGGCAGATCAGGGTGGCGAGCACCCCTTCGAGCAGGGGTACGCCGTCCGGCCCGGGGTGCCAGGCGCCGTGCGCGGCGAAGCGGTCGATGCCCCGGGTGGAGAACGTACGGGCCACGTGCTCCTGCTCCTGGGTCAGGACGTGCACCGCGATGGTGTCGGCCGATTGCACGGCGGGCCACGCGGAGGCCGTGTGCGCCAGGGCGAACGACACCAGCGGCGGGTCGAGCGACACCGAGGTGAACGACGTCGCGGTGAAGCCGGCGGGTGGCGATCCCGGTGCGGTGATCACCACGACGGCGGCGGCGTGCCGGCGCAACAGCGACCGGAATAGATCTGCGTCCACGAGGGTGGTGTCGGTGTCGGTCATCGGTCCCCCTGCCAGGAGAGTCCACCGACGAATTCCACCAAATGAGAATTTGATGACGTGGGGCCATCGGTGAAGGTGGGCATGAGACCTACCGTCCCTCTTCCGAACCGGAAGGTCAACGGTGATCTCATATCCTAGTAAACCTATGGGCTTTTATTGACATGGGGGA
The DNA here is from genome assembly GCF_016862215.1 of Winogradskya humida. Lineage (GTDB taxonomy): Bacteria > Actinomycetota > Actinomycetes > Mycobacteriales > Micromonosporaceae > Actinoplanes > Actinoplanes humidus. Next base: position 19,252 of record NZ_BOMN01000062.1, on the reverse strand, counting down.
CGCCGGGTAGCAGAGTGGCCGCTATGTCCACGGTGTGACCCTCGTTGGATTTGTTTGACCGGCAGGGGCCGGAAGAGAAGGGTGGAGGCCATGCAGTTGCGCGACGAACGACTCACGTCCCGCCTCGCCATCGACCTTCTTCGGTGCGCGAGCGCCCGGTGTTGCGCCGCATAGTTTCAGCGCCACGTCTTCCGCTTTGAATTCTAGGTGCCGTAGTGCGCCTATAATCCTATCCCGCACATGGGAGAAGTGTATCTAGCCGCCGCCGAGATCCGGCCGCGGTGACTCGCCCCCCGGAGGCAAACATGTCCGTCCTCGCCGTCGCCGACCTGAGTCAGCATCGCGCCCGCCCACGCCTGCGGTCGATCCCCGGTGACCTGGCCTCGTCGGTGACCGTCACCATCACCCTCGGCTCGCCCGGCTCCGAGGAGAGTGAACGGGTCCTGGCCGCGCTGCGCGATCTCGTGGCCGCCGCCGGGCCGGGCGCGGAGTTCACCCCGGCCTCCGAGCCCGCACCGCCGGGCCTGCGCCTCGATCCGCGGTCACGCACGGCGTCCCTCGACGGGGTGACCCTCGACCTGAGCCGGCTCGAATACGACCTGCTGCTCTTCCTGTCCCGGCACCCGCGCCAGGTCTTCACCCGCAACCAGTTGCTCGGGCATGTCTGGGGTCACACCCACACCACCGTTCGCACCGTGGACGTGCACGTCAGCAGGCTGCGGACCAAACTCGGTGACCCTGAGATCGTCACGACGGTCTATGGCGTGGGCTACCGCCTGGCCGACGAGGCGCCCATCACGGTGGTCGACTGAGCTCCAGATCTTGCCTTTGTGGCAAGGCCGCTTGCGCGAGGCGCTCGGGGTCGGGATAAAGGGCAGGTGAGGACGGGCGTACCTCGGTACGCTCCCTCCGGCACCCGGCTTCCCTCAGGAGATTTTGTGACCAGTCAAGCCCCGGCGGCCCCGGACAAACTGGACGCCGCCGTATTGAAGATCGCGGGCGTCGTCGTACTCGGCGCCATCATGTCGATCCTCGACGTGACCGTGGTAAGCGTCGCCCTGCCGACGTTCCAGACCGAGTTCGACGCGTCGTACGCGCGGGTCGCGTGGACGATGACCGGCTACACGCTGGCCCTCGCCACGGTCATCCCGCTCACCGGCTGGGCCGCGGACCGCTTCGGCACGAAGCGGCTCTACATGGCGGCCCTGCTGCTCTTCACCCTCGGCTCCGTGCTCTGCGCGACGGCCGACTCGATCGGCCAGCTCATCACCTACCGGGTCCTGCAGGGCCTCGGCGGCGGCATGCTGATGCCGCTCGGCATGACGATCATGACCCGCGCGGCCGGCCCGCAGCGCATCGGCCGGCTGATGGCGGTCCTCGGCATCCCGATGCTGCTCGGCCCGATCGGTGGCCCCATCCTCGGCGGCTGGCTGATCGACATCGCCAGCTGGCACTGGATCTTCCTGATCAACCTGCCGATCGGCGTGGTCGCGCTGATCTACGCCCAGTGGGCCCTGGCCAAGGACAACCCCGAGCCGTCCGAGTCCTTCGACTTCGTCGGCATGCTCATGCTCTCCCCGGGCCTGGCTCTCTTCCTGTACGGCGTCTCGTCGGTCCCCGAAGCGGGCACCTTCAGCGCGACGAAGGTCTGGCTCCCCATGACGGCCGGCGCACTGCTCGTCATCGGCTTCGTCCTCTATTCGTTCAAGCCGAAACACCCGCTGCTCGACCTGCGCCTGCTGCGCGACCGCAACCTCTCGGTCGCCACCATCACCCTGGCGGTCTTCACGGTCGCCTTCATGGGTGCGGGCCTGCTGTTCCCCAGCTACTTCCTGCAGGTACGAGGTGAGACAACCCTGCACGCGGGTCTGCTCATGGCCCCGCAGGGCATCGGCGCGATGATCACGATGCCGATCGCGGGCACGCTTGCCGACCGGATCCCGGTGGGCAGAACCGTCCCGTTCGCCGTCCTGCTGATCGCCGCGGGCTTCTTCACCTTCACCCAGGTCGGCACGGACACGTCATACCTCCTGCTGTGCGGTTCACTGTTCGTCATGGGCCTCGGCATGGGCGGCACGATGATGCCCATCATGACCTCGGCCCTGAAGACCCTCACGAACCACGAGGTCGCCCGCGGCTCCACGCTGCTCAACATCCTGCAGCAGATCGCCGGCTCGGTCGGCTCGGCTCTGATGTCGGTCATCCTGACCAACGAGCTGAACGACTCCCCGGCCATCCCCGGCGCAGCCGACCCGGCCACGGGCACCCCACTCACCGAGGCCGGCGTGGCGATCGCCTCCCAGCAGAACCCGGCAATCGCCCAGCAGTTCCCCGCCGACCTCATCCAACGAGGCCTGGCATTCGTAGCCAACTCCTTCGGCACCACCTTCTGGGTGGCCTTCTTCATCATCCTGGCCACCCTGATCCCCGCGGGCTTCCTACCCCGCCGCCGCCCCCGGCCCCTGGCCCCGGGCGAGGTCGCCGACGACCGGGTCGCCGCCCCCGTCATCCTGCACTGAATTCACGCAGAAACGCGCTGCGCCCGAGCTTCTGGGACGCAGCGCGTTTCTGCGTCTCGGGCCGTTGAACCCGTGGTCACGGCCGAGCAGAGCCTGGAACCGCAAGGCGAACCGGTCCGGCTCCGCGCGGCCTGCAACTCCTGGCTGAACCGGGTCGAACCGAGTTCCCCTGTGCTGTCTCGCGCCAGACACGGCAACCCGGTAACGCATCGTGTTGCCCATCTGGGAAATTGATCGTCTCCGGTCTGTCGGAGCAAAACATTCGCTGGAAATTGTGCGGGGCAATCGTCTGCCGCAACTTTTAGCGTTCTTGCTGTCAAACCTGGGCAATTGTTGTTCAACACATGACACATGCATTTCGGCCAGGGTTACGGATCGTGACGGTCGTGGCCGCCGATGCGTGCGGGAATCGACGATCCCGGTGTGGTGGCGGGGTCTGGTCGCTGCCTGCGCTGCTCCACTGACGGTTTGCTGTCGCCGGTCGGCGCCGGAAGAAGCGTTGAGTCGTTGTGCTGGCTGCGTTCAGGTGGGCGTAACCTCACGCGCTGCATGCTGGAGCCCGTCCATGAGGTGGGAAATAACGGGCTTCGGGGTCGAGAGCGGCGTGGGAGGTGGCCGGGAAAGGCTGTTATGCCTATCGTGTTTGTAGGAGATGGGGAGGGGTGTCGTGCGACGGACTGTGGTTGTTGTGGGTGGTGGGTGTTCCGGGGTGCTGGTGGCGGGGGAGTTGCTTCGATGTAGTGACGACGACGTCGTGGTGGTGGAGCCGGGGGAGCTCGGGGGCGGGGTTGCGTACGGTGAGGCACGGCCCTGGCATTTTCTGAACTCGCGGGCCGGGGCGATGAGCGCCGACCCCGACGATCCCGGGCACTTCGCTCGCTGGGCGGGTGCGGAGGCGGCGGAGTTCCGTCCGCGAGCCGAGTACGGGCGCTATCTGCGTACGGTGCTGGATGGGGCTGCGGCAGGCCACCCGGGCCGGCTGCGGGTCGTGCGGGCCGAGGCCACCCGGGTTGATCCGGGTGGGGAGGTGGAGCTCGCCGGCGGTACGACCCTGCGCGCCGACCACGTGGTGCTGGCGACGGGTGGACCCCGGGCGGCGCGGCAGCGGCTGGACCACCCGAACGTCATCGACGATCCGTGGCGGCCCGGCGTGCTCGAAGCGCTGCCGCCCGACCGGAAGGTGCTGCTCGTCGGCACCGGTCTGACCGCGATCGACGCCGCGCTGACCCTGACCGCGGACGGGCGTCGCACCGCACCCGTCGTGGCCGTGAGCCGGCGGGGGCTGCTCCCGCTGACGCATACCGCCGAAGCGGCGCCGCCGACCGCGCCCGACCTGAACGACTGTGCCACCCTGCGCGACGTGATCCGGGCGGTGCGGTCCGCTGCCGGTGAGGCGGGGGACTGGCGACCGGTCGTCGACGGGATGCGGCCGTTCCTCGACAAGCTGTGGACGGCGCTGACCCCCGACGAGCAGGAGGCGTTCCTGCGGCATCTGGCGCGCACCTGGGAGTGTCACCGGCACCGGATGGCGCCCGCGATCGCCGATCGGGTCGTCGAGCTGCGGAGTCAGGGGCTGCTGGAGGTGCGCCGGGGCGGCGTCGCGGCCTGGCCGGGGCTCTCGGAGTATGCCGCCGTCGTGAACTGCGCGGGCCCCGGCAAGCTGCCCGGCTCCGCGAGCCCGCTGGTGCGGGGGTTGCTCGACGACGGGTCGGCGAAGGTGGGCCCGCACGAACTCGGGCTCGCCATCGATCCGTCCGGACGGGTGGTCGCAGCCGACGGCCGGGTGCACGACCGGCTGTGGCTGATCGGGCCGTTGCGGCGCGGGACGCAGTGGGAGACCACGGCCGTGCCGGAGATCCGGGCTCAGGCCGCGCGGCTCGTCACGGATCTGCGCAGCGACGCCGCGCTGGCCGGGGTGGCCTGAGGCGGCATCCCGACTGACCCCCTGACTTAATGATATGTAAAGGGTGTTTCAGCAGCTCAGAGTGGGTATGGGCGGCCCCGCGGCCGAATGGTGACCCTTGAGTGCGCATTGAATCTTCTCGATACTACAGGTGGCACTTGGTACGCCGGACATCTGGCGTACCACCCCCATCCCCCTGGAGGAATCTGTGCGTAACACCAAGCTCGGCCGACCGATCGTCGGCCTGGCCGCCCTTCTGATTGCCGGCAGCGCGTTCGCGTCACCCGCGTCCGCCGCCCCCGTCGCACCCAAGGCCGACCCGTCGTTCGCCCCCTCAGCGCTCTCCGCCAAGCTGGACAGCCAGTTCGGCGCCAAGGACGCGGGCTCGTACATCGACTCGACCGGCAACGTCGTCGTCGCTGTCACCGACTCCGCCACCGCCGCCCAGGTCGCCGCGTCCGGCGCGACTCCCCGCTACGTGCTGCGCAGCGGCGCGGAGCTGGCCGCCGCCGAGTCGACGCTGAAGTCGGCCCTGAAGACCCCCGGCACCTCGTTCGCCATCGACCCGGTGAGCAACAAGGTCGCCGTCACCGCCGACAGTACCGTCACCGGTGCGAAGCTGGCCGCCGTCAAGGCGACCGTCGCCAAGCTGGGCGACAAGGCCTCGCTGGAGATCGTGGACGGCACCCTCGCCCCCCGGATCTCCGGTGGCGATGCCATCTACGCGGGTGGCTCGCGCTGCTCGCTCGGCTTCAACGTGGTCAGCGGCTCGACCTACTACTTCCTGACCGCCGGTCACTGCACGAACATCGCCACCACGTGGACCAACGGCTCGGCCACACTGGGCACCCGCGCCGGCACGAGCTTCCCGGGCAACGACTACGGCATCGTCCGCTACACGAACACGACCATCGCCAAGAGTGGCGCGGTCGGCTCGCAGGACATCACCTCCGCCGGCACCCCCGCCGTCGGCGCCACGGTCTACCGCCGCGGCAGCACCACCGGTATCCACTCCGGCCGCGTCACCGCCCTCAACTCGACGGTGAACTACTCCGAGGGTTCGGTCTCCGGCCTGATCCGCACCACCGTCTGCGCCGAGCCCGGCGACAGCGGCGGCTCGCTCTACTCCGGCACCACCGCGCTGGGCCTCACCTCGGGCGGCAGCGGTAACTGCTCCTCCGGCGGCACCACGTACTTCCAGCCCGTCGTCGAGCCGCTCAGCGTCTACGGCGTCTCGGTCTTCTGATCCACGCTTCCACCAACGGAAAGACCCCGGCCGCCCGCCGGGGTCTTTCCCTGTGCTTCTCGCACCGCGAGCTGCTCGATCGTGAGGCCCACAAGCTGGCGACCGCCAGGGGCCACCTCGATGCGGTGATCGTCGAGGTGCGGGCTCGGGGCACGAAGTTGCGGCTGACCCGCCCCGGATCAGAGCGGCCCACTTTCAGAACCGGCCCACTTTCAGAGCCTGCCGAGCGCCCGCACGAGCGCGGTTGCCGTACGCGCGATGAGGGTGTTGTCGTAAGGCACTGCGGCGTCGTTGCGGTTGGTGTAGATGGCGACGATCAGCGGGGCGCCCGTGCGCGGATGGACGATCGCGAGGTCGTTGGCGGCGCCGTAGAAGTCGGACGAGCCGGTCTTGTCGCCGACGGTCCACGACGGGGGCAGGCCGGCGCGGATGCGGGCCCCGCCGGTGGTGTTCGCGCGCAGCCAGCCGAGCAGGCGTTCGCGGTCGTCGGGGTAGAGCGCGTGGCCGAGGGTCAGAGCCTGCAGGTTGCGGCCCATCGCCGACGGGGTGGTCGTGTCGCGGACCTCGGCGGGGGACCAGATGTTGAGGGCGGTCTCCCAGCGGTCCAGGCGGGTGACCGGGTCGCCGATGCCGCGGGCGTAGCGGGTCACGCCGTCGGGGCCGCCGAGCAGGCGCAGCAGCAGGTTTCCGGCGGTGTTGTCGCTGTAGCCGATGGCGGCCGCGCAAAGCTCGGCGACGGTCATCCCCTCCTCGAGGTGCAACGAGGTGACCGGCGAGTTCGCGACGAGATCGGCGGTGCCGAAGAAAACCCGACGATCGAGAAGACCGGGATCACAGGTACGCGCACGGCGCAGCACCGCGGCACTCGCCAGCACCTTGAACGTCGACAGCAGCGGGAACTGCTCGCGTGACCGGTGCTCGACGGTGCGCCCGGTGCCGGTGTCGAGCGCGTAGGCACCGATCCGCGCGTCGTACTCCCGCTCGAGCCCGGGCAGGCCGGAGTCGGCGTTGGCCGCACCGGGCAGCAGCAGCACGGCGGTGGCCGTCGCACCCCCGGTGAGCAGGGCGCGGCGGGACAGGTGATCAACCATGGCGCCACCCTTTCGCGCACTCCGTCAAATGCGTGTTAAGTACCGGCCGGAACCTCCACAGTGACACTCGGAAGGGTGCATCCGATGACCGTGCCGGCGCTCTCCACGAGCAGGCGGACCAGGCCGTCCGTGCTCGTCTCGGCGCTGATCGCGATGGTCGGGGAGGTTTCCGGCGGTGTACGGCTCAGCGCGTCCGCCAGCATGGTGTCGAGCAGGTGGTGCAGGATCGCGCCGTCCGCGCGTACCGTCGGAAGGTCGCCGACCGTGACCTCCGCCGTGGCCAGACCGGACGCGACCACCTCGGCCACGACGGCTTTGAGGTCCACCTCGGTGGTCTCCTCGCCGGGGTGCGCGATCAGACCGCTGAGCAGCGCTTCCTGGGCGGCGAGCGCGCCACGCAGCCGGCCCTGCTCGGACTCCGCGTCAACCTTGCGCAGGCGCTCGGCGACCTCGGCGGCGATCTCCCGCTCCGCGCGCGCGGTGGCCGACATCTGCAGGTACATCAGGGTGCCGAACATGACGGCCAGGGTCGAGCCGGCGATCACCACGACCATGTCGGTGCGTCCCGCGTTCGGGAGCAGGGCTTTATAGGTCGCGCTGGTACGCAGGACCCACTGCCGTTCCCCAGCCGTGAAGTTCTGGGTACGCCGGAAGCCCGACCCGTCCCCCCGCGCGACGGTCGCCACCTCGGCGAGCGCCCCCGCGGATGATCGCGTCATCAACTGCGCGTCGAGCAGGTCACCGGCGGCCCTGGCGAGGTTGGCGCTGACAAAATCGGCCGCGCCGACGGTCAGCGACACCCAGCCGTAGCCCGCGACCGGCGCCAGCACGTCGAACGAGAGCTGCTGCTGCGCCTTCGGGACCGCGGCGTCGGCCAGCCGGACGTACGCGTCGGAGATCGCCACGTGCTCGGTTGCCAGCCGGGCAGCGTCCACGACGGCCTGCGCGGAGCCCTGGTCGACGCCGATCGCCGGTGCGGTCTTCTCCTTGCCCAGGGTGCGCGCGAAGACGGTGTAGAAGTGCTCCTGCAGCCCGGTTACGGTCCTCGGGGTGAAGCCGGTCGCGCCGCGGGACCGCCAGTTCGCGGTCAGGCCGGGGCCGTCCGGGGCCACGAACGTCATCGCGCGTACGGCGGTGAGGTCCTGCTCGTCGACGGCCGCAGCGATCTTGTCGAAGGCGGCGGCGGTCGGCGCCGGGAGCGCGGCCATGGCGGCGGCACTGAGGCGTACGGCGTCCGCGTAACGCCCCAGCTCGTTCGTGACAGCCGTCTGCACCGACGTGCTGGCGGTCGCCATCCGCGACTCGGCGTTACGTTCGAGGGCGCCGCGCAGCCGGACCCCGAAGCCCAGGGAGATCGCGACCCCGCCGAGGATGATGATCAGCGCGAAGAAGGCAGCCCACGGGCGGGACCAGCCGCTCTTGCTCTCCCTCGCCACCTCATGAAATTTAGTCGCTTTTGCCGGATTTCGGGTTACTTCTCGTCGGCGTGGTTCTCCTCGGCCACCCGTTCGGCACCGCGTCGGCGCAGGAGCTTGAGGCCCGGCATGCCGACTATCGCCAGGTGCAGGTCGTTGGTGACCTCCAGCAGCGAGTGCAGGTCGGGGCCGACCTGGTCGAGCTTGCCCAGCAGCGGCATGACGTCCTCGGTGAGGTGCCTGCGCAGCTCCGGGAGCGTGTCGATCATCTTGATCGCCGCGGTGACCTCTTCCGGGGTGAGGTCGTTGACGAAACGGGCGAGCAGCGGGGCGGCGCGCTGGAGCGTCGGCACGTACTCCTCGAGCATGCCCTTCGCGGTCTTCGACGTGCTCGCGGCCTCCTGGACCACTTCTTCCGCGTCCGCCGTGATGGCGTTGGCCTTCTGGACGATTTGTCCGGCTCCGGCGGTGATGACGGCGGCGCTCTGGACGATCTGCCCAGCCTCCGTGGTCACCTGGTCGACGCGCTGGACGAGCGCCTTCGCGCCGCCGACGGTCTCCTCGGCGTCGGCGGTGACCCGCTCGACCCGGTCGATCAGCGACTCGGCCCGCTCGGCCAGCACGGACATCCGGCTGACCAGCAGCTCGGTCTGGCTCAGCACGCCCAGCACCCGGGCCGGCACGGTGGCCGCCGACGCCACGGTCTCGACCACCTGCCCGGCCGCGTACCGGGTGAGCTCGACGAGGGCGGTGGGCGACGGCAGCAGGGACATGGACACCATTGTGCCCCCGCAATGCCATCACTAACCGTGTTCGGCCTGACGCCCAGGGTGGGTGGGTTGGTGAACCGGGGTTCGGCACGGCACTATGCATGGGTGCGTCGTTACCGTTTAGCAATTTTCGCTGTGGCGGCAGTCGTGATTCTGGGCGGCGGTGGCCTGATCGCGCTCGGTCTCCGGAATGGTTCCGGGGGTACGGGCGGCGGTTTGCTACCCAGCTCCCTGACTCTCGGTGACGATGACGCGACACCTACCGCGTCGCCGACGCCGACCGGCCCGACTCCCGAGGAGCTGGCCGCCGCGGCGTGGGCGAAGAAGACCAAGTCGCTGGACGCCGCGCTCAAGAAGCTGGCGGGCACGGCCCCCGAGTTCTCGGTCGCGGTGCTCGACAAGAAGACCGGTAAGACCTACACCTACCGCGGCACTGAGAAGTACGACACCGCGAGCATCGTGAAGGTCCAGGTGCTGGCCTGCATGCTGCTGAAGGCCCAGGACGCCGACCGCGACCCGAGCACGGGCGAGATGGCGCTGGCCAAGCCGATGATCCGGCTCAGCGACAACAATGCCACCACGTCGCTGTTCACCCGCCTGGGTGGCAAGACCGCGGTGACGAAGTGCAACAAGCGCCTCGGCCTGACCCAGACCACGGTGAGCAGTTCCTGGGGGCTCACCCGGACCACGGTCACCGACCAGATCAAGCTCCTGTCGGACCTGGTCGACACCAAGGGCGAGCTCGACGCCGACTCCCGCAAGACCGCGTTCACGCTGATGAGCTCCGTCGACGACGCCCAGGACTGGGGCATCCCGTCGATCCAGAAGTCCGGCGAGACCGCCACGGTCAAGAACGGCTGGGACACGCGTACGGCCGACGGCGGCCTCTGGGCCATCAACACCATCGGCCGGGTCGTCTCGGACGACACCGACGTCTCGGTGGCCGTCCTCTCCCACGACAACCAGTCGATGGAGGGTGGCATCACGCTCGTGGAGAAGGTCGCCAAGCTCACCCGGCAGTACCTGAAGTACTGATCAGGACCTGAAGTACTGATCAGGCGGCGGTCTCGCCCGGCTGCGGGGCTTCCTCCGCGGCCCGGGCGCGACGTTTGTTGATCAGGCTGACCGCCTGGCCGACGATCACGACCAGGATGATCGCGGCGAGCACGCCCTGCCACGGCTCCGGGAAGATCGAGCCACCGGCGACACCGATACCCGCGTAGACCGCGGACCACAGCAGGCAGGCCGGGGCGTTGGCGACCACGAAGGTACGCCACGGCAGCCCCAGGAACGCTGCCGCGAGCAGCACCGGCACGCGACCACCGGGCAGCAGCCGGGAGACGAGCAGCACCGGCACCTGACTCTTCGTCAGCCGCTCCTTGACCGCTGCCAGGTGCTCCTCGTCGCGGAGCCAGCGCAGACGGCGGGCCAGCGACTCACCACCGGCGCGGCACATCGCGTACATCACGAGGTCGCCCACGTAGGCGCCCGCCGCGCCGGCGGCGATGGTCAGAACAATGAGCAGCGGATGTTGATGGAAAGCGAGGGCGGCCGCGCCACTGACCGCCGCCCCGGTGGGCACGATCGGCACGATCGCCCCGAACGCGACGACGAGAAACAGCCACCCGAGAGCACCAAGCTCGGTCACAGGGCAGGCTCGATCGTCAGGGACTCGCCGTGCGCGAGAACGCGGACGTGCGTGTCGGGGGAGGTCTGGGCCGCCATGCGGGCGAACTCGGTGCCCGGGTCGCGGAACATGTGCGGGCGGATCCGGCCCATGCCGACCGGCCAGAACGTGCCGTAGTGCACCGGGACCGCCCAGGCGGCCTTCACCCGGCGCAGCGCCTCGGCTCCGTCCGACGGGTCGAGGTGACCCTCGGCGCCCAGCGTCGGACCCCAGCCGCCGACCGGGATCAGAGCCAGGTCGAGCGGGCCCAGGTTGCCCATGGCGTCGAACAGGCCGGTGTCGCCGCCGAACCAGGTGCGGGCAGCGCCCTCGATCACGAAGCCCATCGCCGGGGACCGCATCCGCGACCAGGCGCCGCGGCCACCGTCGTGCGCGGCCTCGACGGCCTTCACGGTCACGGTGCCGACCGTTGTCTCCTCGCCGGGGACGAGCTCGACGCACCTGTCGGCGTACTTACTGCCCAGGCCCTTGGCCACGAAGGTGGTGGCCCCGCGGGGGACGATGAGCCACGGCTCGCCGGGGACCGCCTTGAGCGACGGCAGGTGGAAATGGTCCGCGTGCAGGTGCGAGACGAGCACCGCGTCGGGCGCACCCGGCAGCGCCGGCCGCCCGCCCGCCATCCGGCGCAGGTGGAAGAGGCGGTCGGTGAGCAACGGGTCGGTGAGCAGCGAGACTCCCGAGTCGGTCAGCCACGTCGTGCTGTGCCCCCACCAGGTGACACTCGTTTCGCTCACGGTTCAACCGTACGGGACGGATCGTGCCGGGCCGTCGTGACGGTGCCGCGCAGGTGGGCGTACGTGAGATCGGTCTCCGGCATGTCGGATGAATTTCCCTCGGGTCGCCGTTGTCAACCCTGTCGTGCACACTGACGCCGTGACTGGACCGCGTTCTGCCGTAGTAGTGAACCCCGTGAAGGTTCCGGACCTCGACCTGCTGCGCCGCACCATCGTGGAGGGCCTCGCCACCAAGGGCTGGCCCGAGCCGATGTGGCTGGAGACCACGCCCGAGGACGCCGGCCGTGGCCAGGCGACCAAGGCGGTCGAGGACGGCGCCGAGCTGGTCTTCGTCAGCGGCGGTGACGGCACGGTGATGGCCGTGGTCACCGCGCTCGCCGGCACGGACGTGGCGCTCGCCGTGCTGCCCGCCGGCACCGGCAACCTGCTCGCCACCAACCTCGGGCTCAGCACCGACGCGGCCACCGGCGTGCAGGTCGCGCTGGACGGCGGCCGCCGGCGCATCGACGTCGGCGTCGTCGAGGACCAGTGCTTCGCCGTGATGGCGGGGATGGGCTTCGACGCGCAGATGCTCGAGGGCACGTCCGAGACGGCCAAGAAGCACATCGGCTGGGTCGCGTACGTGGGCGGCGCGCTCAAGTACATCCGCGACAAGCCGATGAACCTGATCATCTCGCTGGACGGCAAGCCCGCGCTGCACCGCCGTCCGCGTACGGTCATCGTCGGTAACGTCGGACGGCTGCAGGGTGGCGTACGGCTGCTCACCGAGGCCGACCCGGCGGACGGCAAGCTGGACATCGCGATCCTCAGCCCGCGCAACCTCGCGCACTGGGCCGCGCTCGGCTGGGCCGTGGTCCGCCGCAGCGAGCGGGTCCCGCGCATGGAGACCTACACCGCCGCCAGCATCGAGATCCGCAGTGCCAAGCCGCAGCCGCGCCAGCTCGACGGGGACCTCATCGAGGCGGGCAAGAGCATGTCCATCTCAGTACGCCCGGGAGCGCTGCTGCTGTGTGTGCCGCAGCCCGACAGCGACCCGGACCTCGCCTACGACGCCAGTGCCGCCGAGCGCGCAGCGGAAGAGGTGCGCGCCGCAGCGGAAAAAGCCGCCGAGTGAGCAGCACGGAGCCCGTACCCGAGACCCGGACCATGTCCGGGGACGACCTCTCCGCCGATGACGCTTTCCTGGCGCTGCGCAACTACGGCCGATGGCCGCTGCTGCGGGACGCTTTCATCCGATTCCGGTACGGCGACGGCTTCAGCCACTCCCGAGCGCTCGGCTTCCAGCTGTGTCTCGCGATCGTGCCGTTCCTCATCGCGCTGTCGGGTCTCGCCACCGACCTCGGCGCCGAGGAGGGCGGCCAGGTCGTCGCCGACACTGTGCTCGCGCTGACCCCCGGTGCGAGCGAGCCGCTCGTGCGGGACCTGCTCAACGAGGACGACAAGACCGAGGACGCCGGTGAGCTGGCGCTGGCCCTCGGTCTGATCACCGGGCTGTTCGCGCTGACCAGCGCCATGGCCCAGATCGAACGCGGCGCCAACCGGATCTACGGCGTCGAGCGGGACCGCAAGGTCTTCCCCAAATACGTACGCGCGGCGGTGCTGGCGCTCATCGCCGGCTTACCCGCCCTCTTCGGGTTCCTGTTACTCGCGGCCGGTCATGCCACCGGCGCCTCGATAGCCCGGTACACCGGCTGGGGTGAGGCCTGGGACATCACCTGGGACGTCGTCCGCTGGCCGGTCAGCCTCGGCCTGATCGTCTTCCCGGTCGGGCTGCTGTTCCGCCACTCGCCCCGGCGCCGCCAGCCGGGCCTCACCTGGCTGCTGTTCGGCGCGACCCTCTCCACGATCCTGTGGTGGCTCGCCAGCCTGGGCCTGGCCGGTTACATCCGCCTCAGCGACGGCTTCAACGCGACGTACGGCCCCCTCACCGCGATCATGGCGTTGCTGCTCTGGGCCAACCTCACCGGCATCGCGATCTTCCTGGGGCTGGCCTTCGCGGCACAGCTGGAAGCGCAGCGGGTCGGCGTGGTCCGCCCGGCGCAGCAGGACCGCTGGGAGCCCGAAACCGACGACGACCTGCGGGTTGTCCCCGCGCGGCGCGACCCCGGCCTCGACGCCGCCGTGCCCTCCGCCCACGACCCGTCCGCCGACCTCGGACCCCAGGCTGTACCCGGTCAGCGTGAACCCGGTGTGAGCGCCGAGCCAACCGGGTAAGAGCCCGCCTGCCCACAGCGAGCGGGAGTGACCCCCCGCCGCGTACGAGCGAGCGGGAGTGATGATGACCGATACGGCGACAACGGCTGACGACGGCCGGGTGCACCGGAAAGCAGGCTGGGGGCCGCTGCGCCACTTCACCGAGCGCAGCGTGCTCGGTCTGCTGGCGGTGGTCGCGGGCGGCCTCGGCTTCGGGCTGCTCCTGCTGCTCGTCCGGTTGCACTGGACGCCGTTGCAGGACCTGGACCACTCGGTGGCGCAGGGCCTGAACAACTGGGTGGCACCGCACCCGCCGGTCGTCACGGTGCTGAAGGCGATCGCGCAGCTCGGCGGTCGCACGATCATGCTGTGGCTGGTCACGATCGCGGTGGTGCTGCTGCTCATCCGGCGGCGTACCCGGCTGGCGGTCTATCTGGTCGTGACCGGCATCGGCGCACTGCTGCTCGATCCCTCGCTCAAGGCGCTCGTCGGCCGGCTGCGCCCGGTGGTAGACGTGCCCGTGGCGATCGCGCCCGGCAACAGCTTCCCCAGCGGGCACGCGCTCGGCTCGATGGTCGCGTACGGCGCGCTGCTGCTCGTCTTCCTCCCCGCCGTGTCCCGGCGGTGGCGCAAGTTCGCGATCGGTCTCGTCGCCGTGATCGTCGTGGCGATCGGGTTCACCCGGATCTCGCTCGGCGTGCACTTCCTCTCCGATGTGCTCGCCGGGTGGCTGCTCGGGGCGGCATGGCTGGGGGTCACCGCGTACGCGTTCCGGGTCTGGCGTCGTGAGACCGGTCAGCGCGTGCCGGCACTGAGCGAGGGCCTCGAACCGGAGGCCGCGCACGACGTGAAGCCCGCCCCCGACGAGGACCACCTCCTGCCGCACCCCTGGGCCGGCGCCGCCGAGATCCTGGTCGGCTGGGTTCTCACGTTCGGCGTGCTCTTCGTCCTCGGCTGGGCCCTGACCAACCACACCGCCGGCACCTGGGTCCAGTCCGTCGACGACGGCGTCCCGCGCTGGCTCCAGACGTTCCGTACGCCCGCCCTCGACGACCTCAGCTACGGGTGGAGCAAGGCCGGCGACACCCACATGATCCTGCTGGTCTCGCTGGTGTTCTGCCCGCTCGTGGTCGCGTTGTGGCGGCGGTGGCGGCCGGTGCTGTTCGTGGTGCTGGCGATGTTCGGCGAGCTGACGCTCTTCCTCTCCGCCGCCGCTGCGGTGGGGCGGCCGCGGCCGCCGGTCGAGCAGCTCGACGGCAAGCTGCCCACGTCGTCGTTCCCGTCGGGGCACATCGCCGCGACCATGTGCCTGTATGTGGCGATCGCTGTGCTGGTGCTGCCGCGGGTCAAGGCGTGGTGGCGGTGGTTGTTCGTCGCGCTGGCGATCATCATGCCGACGGGGGTCGCGCTGTCGCGGATGTACCGCGGAATGCACCACCCGTCGGACGTCCTCGGCGCCGCCATCCTCACCGCCTGCTGGATCACCCTGCTGTGGTGGGTCATCAAGCCCAACGCCGACGTGACCTCGGGCAACGAGGCCGATGCCGGCGAGCTGGTGGAGGGCGACCAGGAGCACGAGCTGACCGGCGCTGCCGACTCGCCGGATGCTGCCGGCTCGCTGCGGGCTGCAGGTTCTTCTTCCGGCTCGTCGCGGGCTGGGGGCTCTTCTGCCGGCTCGCCGCGGGCTGCGGCCGACGCGCCGGACGTTGACGCCAAGGTGACGCGGTGACGCTCAGACTGGTCACCTGGAACATCAAGACCGGCGGCTCCGGGGGCCGGCTCGACGCGGTCGTCGCGCTGCTGGCCCGGGAGCGCCCGGACATCGTGGCACTCCAGGAGCTCCGCGACTTCCAGCGCCACGACCACCAGCGGATGCGCGAGGTGGCCGGCACCCTCGGCATGACACCGGTCCTGGCCCCCTCGGCGTTCGGCCAGCCGGTCGCGGTCCTGGTCCGGCCACCCCTGACGATCACCCACCGGTCGGCGGTCCGCTGGCGCCTGCACCATGCCGCCGCCGCGGTGACGGTGCCGACCCCGGCGGGCCCGCTGACCGTCGTCAGCACCCACCTCAACCCGTTCCGTCCCTACCGCCGCCTGCGCGAGGCCTACTGGCTGGCCCACCGCTACCGGGCCCCGCTCACCCTGATCACCGGCGACCTCAACTCCCTCGACCCGCAGACCGGCCACAGCGAACGCCTGTCCCGCCTCCCCGACCTCTACCGCCGCCGCCACCTGGCCAGGGACGGCCGGGTGGACACGAGGGCGATCGCTGCCTTCCAGACGGCGGGCTTCACGGACCTCTGGCGCACGGCCGGCGAGGGCGACGGCCTGACCGTGCCGACCAGCAAGGGCGGCGGCCACGAGTTCTCCAACGCCGGCATGCGCCTCGACTATCTGCTGGCACGTCCCGACCTGGCCGCCCGGGCCACCCAGGCCCGGGTCATCCGTGGCGACGAGGCCGAATGGGCCTCCGACCACTACCCCCTAGCAGTGACCCTCGACCTCTGACCCCGGTGATCCCCCGGGCCGGGATCCCCCGGGCCGGGGGATCAGGCGTCGGCGACGACGCGGTCGCGGCCCTCGCGTTTGGCGACGTAGAGGTTGCGGTCGGCGAGGGAGAGCAGCGAGGACGGCGAGCCCCGGCCGTCGTCCGAGGTGGTGACCCCGATGCTGGCGGTGACCGCGAGCGAGCCCGTGACCGGCTCCCACGCGTGAGCGCGGACGCGCAGCCGGAGGCGTTCACAGCGGGCGGTTGCCTCCACCGCGTCCGTGCCGGGCATGATCAGTACGAACTCCTCGCCGCCCATCCGCGCGGCGATCATGGGCCCGCTGGCGGCCTCGAGCAGCAGCTGCGCGATGTGCTGCAGCACCGTGTCACCGGTGCTGTGCGACAGCGTGTCGTTGACCCGCTTGAAGTGGTCCAGATCGATCATGGCTACGGAGATCGGCGCGCGCCGCGACACGGCGTCGCCCAGCAGCGCGGGCAGGCGCTCGTTGACGTAACGCCGGTTGTAGAGACCGGTCAGCGCGTCGCGGTGGGCCATCTCGCGGAAGTGCTCGCTGGCCCGGCGCGCTTCCGTCGCCTCGAAGACCGCCTGCAGCGCCCGGGCGCGAGCTTCACGCTGGGCCGAGTGCAGGGCTGTTGCCGCCTTGTGGAAGGCGCGGTGCTCCTCGTAGGCGAGCTCGAACCGGCCCGTGGCTGCGTACAGTGCGGATTGTTCTTCCCGGGCCTGAGCGCGTACGCGATCGAGCCCACGCTCCTCGGTGATCCGCAC
Source organism: Winogradskya humida (assembly GCF_016862215.1). GTDB lineage: Bacteria > Actinomycetota > Actinomycetes > Mycobacteriales > Micromonosporaceae > Actinoplanes > Actinoplanes humidus. Next base: position 2,419 of record NZ_BOMN01000062.1, on the reverse strand, counting down.
CGCGGCGTCGAGTGCCTCCTGGGCCGCGTCGAAGCGGTGATCCAGCCGCCGCGCCTCGGCCAGGGTGAGCAGGCACACGGCCGGCGCGTCACCCTCGTGCACCTCCACCTTCGACTGGTTGTCGTCGAGCAGCACGTGCAGCGTCTCCTCGACCGCGTCGTAGTGGCCGCTCATCATCTCGATCCGCGCGATCGTGTCCAGCTCGAGCGCGCTGAAGTTGCGACCGCTGACCCCGAGGACGTCCCGCATCCGCGTCACGAGCTGCCGGGCACCGACCTCGTCATCCTTCTCGAACGCGGTGTATGCCATGTTGTTGAGGATGTTCAGCGCCAGCTCGGCGTCGTGCGCGGCGGTGGCCAGGTGCAGCGCCTCCCGGAACCGCCGTGCGCCCTCCTCGATCGAGCCGGCCTCGTCGAGCGCCACCGCGAGCGTCATCAGGTGCCGGGCCCGCACGCTCGGCGGCTCGTCCTCGCTCAGATGCGAGTACGACTGCACGGCGTGGGTGAGCCCCTCGGACAGATCCCCGACCTGCCGGTAGAAGATCGACAGCACCCGGTGCACCCGCGCCAGCAGGAACGCGTGGTCGTGCTCCTGAGCCCAGGCCAGCACCTCATGCGCCCAGCGCCCACCCCGCTCGGAGCGCCCCTCCCGCACGAAGACGTTAGCCCGCAGCAGCCGCGCCCGCATGAACAGGTCATCGAATCCGAGCGAGGCGGCCCGCCGTTCGACGGTCGCCGCGGGCGCGAACACACTGCGAAACTTCGACGTGGGCCGCTGCTCGAGCTCGGCGACGGCCGCCTCGAGCCGGGCCCGCTCATCCACCGCAGTGACCACGGCAGAAGCCGGCGTAGCCGCTGTCTCCGTAGTCATGGCGTCCCCGATCTCCCGGCCCGGCCCCCCGGTGAGGAACCTCGGCAACCCACGAAGATCGGACGCCACCCCCCATCGTTGAGGAATCACGCGGTTGCGATCAGGTGTCGCTCGTCTCAGCGCTCAGCCACGATCGGTGCAGACGGGTGCCGAAGCACCCACCTTGTCGACCGTGTAGATCACCGCGACCGTGAAGCAGTAATCGTTGCGCTCATTGAGCCCGTAAACGATGTATTCGGTCGTCCCCGCGGGCAACTGCTGGAACGCCCGCCGCTCCTGCCCCGTGCGCCCACCCGAGATCAGCACCGGCCCCTCGGAGCCCTTCGGATAACCCCAGCTCAGCGACACGCTGTCCCGATTGTCCCGCAACTTCACATTCGCGGGCGCGACCACCCCCGGCTCCTTCTCCCCGACCGGTGCGGAGGGCACCCCCGCGGAGGCAACCGGCGCGCTTGGCTTCGCCACGGCGGGCTCCTTCGCATCCCCGCGCGGCAGGGTGATCGCAACGACAGCCGCCGCAGCCGCAATCCCCGCAACAACAACCCCGGCGAGAATGAACGGCTGCCGGTGCCCCTTCTCCACTTCCCGCTTGGGTACGCCCTGAGCGCGCTCCGGCACCCGAGCAGTAGCCCGATCAACGGGCTGCCGCCCCATCCCAGGCCCGGCCATCCCAGGCCCCGCCATCTCTGGCCCTGGTGGGTACCCGTCCGACGAATACCCGGCCGCCGGGAAGTAGTCCGGCGGATAAGGCCCCGGCGGCCCGACCTGCCAATCGTGAGCGGGAATGGCGGTAACGGGCTCCTCAGCCTGCGAGGGCCTCTCGAAGACGACCGGCTCACTCCTCGGCATGGGCACCCCAGGCTCAGGCACAGCCGACGCCGGCGACATCAACGGCAACACCACAGGCCCCTCCACCCGAGCATGCCGCCCCGTCGAATCCCCGAACCCCCCGCCGTCCCCCGCCCCCTCAACCCGAACCGGAGCCTCCCAAACCTGATCACCCAGCCCCGGATGCTCCCACTCCCCAGCCACATCCCCGAACTCCCAAACCTCCGCATCAACCGCACCCACCTCCCGCCGCACCCCGCCCGCAGCCTCGCCCTCCATCTGCGGGCTGGATGTCTGGGGGCCGGATGCCTGGGGGTTGGGCGTCTGGGGGTTGGGCGTCTGGAGTTTGGACGGCTGCGGGTTTGGCCCCTGAGAACTCAATCTTTGCGGGTCCAGCCATTGCTGGCCCGCCCCCTGTGGGTTCAGCTCCTGCTGAGTGGCTCCGGCTTGCGGCCCAGAAGTCTCTGGGTCGTGGATCCCAGGGCCGTTGGTCCCGGGGCCGCGGGTTTTGGGGCTGTGGCTCTCTGGGCTGTGGGTCTCTGGGCTGTGGGTCTCTGGGTCGTGGGTCTCTGGGTCGTGCGTTTCTGGGCTGTGAGTGGTTGGGCTGTGCGTTCCTGGGTCGTGGTTCTTCCACGGATTCGCTGAAGGAACACGCACATGGCCGACCCGGGCATCCGGCCCCACGGATTCCGCGGCCTGGACATCCGCGGCCTGGACAGCT
>NZ_BOMN01000061.1 GCF_016862215.1 Winogradskya humida | reverse complement strand
TCGTGCCCCGATTGTCGAGCACGCCTGGCGGGACTGCGGCCAGCTCATCCTGCGGACCCGTGCTCCGTTGACCAGCCACATGTCCGGCCTGGGTGGTAGCCGGGCCGTCCAGCGCGGCCAGCCGGTCGCCGATGTCGCGCGGCCTGTCCTGTGAGCCGGCTCTCTGCTCCGGGATGGCGTGACGTCGTTCCTGGCGTACTACGGGGTGTGCATCGGCCAGGGTTGCCGGCATCCGGGTAACACCGTCAGTAACACCGCCCGAACTGCGTTGCGTGACATAAGGCTCGCCTCGGCCGGGCTCGCCCAGCGCTGCCCCTCGTGGCCCGTCCTCGCCCTGAGCCATCGGTTCCCGACCGGCATGAGGCCCCGCGTCAGACCCCGCGAGAGGCCCGCCAGCAGAACCATTGATCAAGCCGCCGCCGGGACCTGCAAGGGGTGCACCAGCAGGACCGCTGACCAAGCCGCCGCCGGGACCTGCGAGGGGCGCACCAGGTGGACCGTCGGAAGAGCCGGCGGCAGGCCGGGTGAGGGTGCCGGATGCGGGGTTGCCGGTTGTGGGGTTGCCGGTTGTGGGGTTGCCGGATGCGGGGCCGTTGGATTGCTGGACCCTGCCGCAGATGTGGCGGCCGGTGGCGGGGGTGCCGGCCAGGCGGGCGATCTGCTGGGCGAGGGAGTGATCAGCGGGCAGGTAGCGGGCGCAGAGTTCCTGGGCCAGGGCGAGGTGGACCGAGGCTTGGGCTGTGCGGTTGCACTCTCGCTCCATCGCGCCGAGGCGGGCGAGCATTTTGATCCCGGCTGCGGAGGCGTCGCCGTAGACCTCGCGGTGGCGGGTCCAGACGTCTTCGAGGCGGGCTCGGGCGGCGGTGCAGTGGCCGGCGGCGTGTTCGGCGGTGGCCAGGTCGGCTTCGGCGGCCAGGACTCGGGGGGAGAGGGGGCCTTCGCGGGTGATGAGTTCGGCGACGAGGTTGTGGTAGAGCTGGGCGGCGCGGCCGTGGTTGCCGATTCTGTGGAGGACGGCGGCGTGGGTGGCTGCGGCGGCGATGGTGCGTTCGTCGGCGGGGCCGTGGAGGCGGTCTTCGGCGGCGTGGGCGAAGCCGGCCCAGAGGCGGGCGGCGTGGGGGTCGCCCAGGGCGATCAGGATGCGGGCCTGGAGGGCTGCGGCCAGGGCTAGGTCGGGGGTGGCCTCTCGCGGGTCGGCTGCCGCCGGGTCGAGGGCGGGGGCGAGGACGTCGCGGGCGCCGGTGAGGTCGCCCTCGGCGGTCAGCGACTGCGCCTGGGCGGTCAGTTCGGCGAGCGGAGGTGGCACGTGCCTCATAGTGCGTGGTTAGACACCGTCGGTACAAGTCCCGGGGCGCGTACCTCTTTGGACCGGGGTCACTCTTTCCGGCCCTTCCGTCGCTGCTGGGCGGGGACACTGTAGAACTCGGGTATGAGCGCCGACAGTGTTGCCGCCGTCAAACGTGAAATTCTTGTGCGCCATCTGGAAACTTGGGCACCCCAGGCGCTGCACCGCGGGCGCCGGGCGGCCTACGTCCACGGGTACGCCGACGACGTCCCGGATCTTGCCGAGGCCGCCCTTCGGGTGTTCACCGAGCAGTCCGATCTGGTTCGCGGGCGGGAGTTGACCATGCTCGCGGTCGGCTCGGAGGTCGGGGACGTCGCCGCACGGCTGGGGAAGCTGCCGCCCGCTCCTGGGCTCACTGTCCTCACCATCGGGGGTGGGACGCACGAGCGGATCGGGGTGGCGTTGAAGGCTGCGGGTGCTCTGCGCGTACCCATGCTGGGATTTCTGGATGCGAGTAGCGCGAGTGGGCCACCCTCGCCGGCCACGCTCGCGGCCCTGGCGACCGGCAAGCCGGCGGAGATCCTCGTTGTCCTGCCGGCGGGGTCTTCGGTCCCGGACTTCCGGGAAGCGCTGCACACGGCCGGGTTTCCGCTGGTCGCGGCGGTGGAACTCGCGGTTTCCGATGACCCGGCCGACATCGTCGTGTACGCCACCACGCTCGGCAAGAGCCTCGAGTCGTTCAAGGATGTGCTGTGGGCGGTGGACGAGTTCGCAGGCGTCCGATACCGCGATCCGGGTGATCCGGAGCGGCACCTGATCGACATCTCGCTCGAACCGCATCCCGGGCCGTTGCGCCGGGAATTGCTCGCGCATCTCGGGCAGGCCGGGCCGGTGACCGTCGCTGAGCTGCGAACCTTCGCTCTCACCGAGACGGTCTACCGCGCGTCGGATGCGACGCGGGTGGTGCATGCGCTGCTGGACGCCGGGTCGGTGACCCGGCGTCCGGAGCAGGGCCGTCTCGGAGGAGACGTGGTCATCTCGTTATGAGTTGCTGCTCGACTTGTCCTGCTTCCAGGACAGCGGGCCGGGGAGGTCAACGCGGTGTGCCTTCGCCTTGGAGTTCCAGGACCAGCGACCGATCTTGATGGTCCAGGACGACAGGCCCCGCTGCGTGAAGTTCAGAATGAGGGGACCGAACTTCTTGCGACTGCGGTACATGATGCCCATCGGGGTGTCCTTCCGTGGAAGAGCCAGTTGACCCACAGATTCCCGATGTCCGATTTTCTGAAACCCTTACCTGATCAGCGGGGCCGCCAGACTGATTCAGCGCGACTGCCGGGCTGAATCAGCGGGGCTGCCAGGCGTCCGGGCGGGTGGTGAGCTTGCGGACGTGGGCCGGCATCCGGCCGCTGATGAGCTCGGCGAGGCTGACCTCGTCGACGACCTCGCGCACCGCGGAGCGCACCGCGACCCAGAGGTTCGGCAGGTTTTCGGCGGCGCCGGTGTACTGAGTCTCCTCCGGACGCAGGCCACGGACGCCCGCGAGGGGACCGTCGACCGCCCGCAGGATCTGACCGATGGTCACGTCGCGTGGGGGCTGTGACAGCGTGTATCCACCCTCGGCACCGCGCTGCGCTCTGACCACCCCGGCGCGACGCAGATCTGCCAGAACCGCCTCGAGGAACTTCCGGGGCATGTTCTGGTCCTGGGCGATGGCCTGGGCTGACATAAGGGCCGGGTAGGCGTGGGCCAAGCTCAGCGCCGCCCGTACCGCGTAGTCGCCGCGCGCGGAGATCTGCACCACCCCATTCTGCCCCTTCCGCGCCGGAGCACCTCGCGCACCCCAGGATTTATGGGAATTCGGGCATCACAGAGCGTGAATCTCCGATCGCAGGTGTCGCGTCAGGGTGCCGGCTCGACCGCGGCCGGCTCATTGGACGTCAGTCGTTGGGCCGGGATGCGGGCTCCGATGTCGGCGACGTCGTCGGCGACCTCGGCCGGCATCGCGGAGCCGGACTCGCCCCGGAACGCGCCGGGGCTCAGCCCGACCTCGCGGTGGAAGAACCGCCCGAAGTTCGTCGGCTCGCCGAAGCCGAGTCGCCGCCCGATCTCCGCCACCGACATGTCCGTGCAGGCCAGCAGCCTGCGGGCCTCGAGCGCGACCCGATCGTCGACGATCTGTTTCGCGGTCCGTCCGGTCAGCGCCAGGCTCGCGCGGGTGAGCGTCCGCACGGAACAGCCGATCCCCGCGGCGTAGTCCTCGACGCGGCGGCTGCGGCCGTGACCGGCCTCGAGATCGCGCCGGAAACGCGCGAACGTGCGTGACTCGGAGGTGGAGATCGAACCGGCTTCCGTACCCGAAGCCAGCAGTGCGATCCGCAGCACGAGGACGGCGAGCTGATGCCGGAGCAGTCCGGCGGTGAGGTCCTTCGCGCCCGTGGCCGACGAGTGCCGGGCGCAGTCCACCCCCAGCTGCGCGACCTCGGTGATCACGGCATCCTCATCCTCGCCGGCCAGCTGCCAGTTCGAAGGGCCAGGAAGATCATCGATGGGTACGCCGGCCACCTCGGCCGCCGTCAGAAGGTCCCTGTTCCAGCTGACCAGGGTGGCGTCGAGTCCGGGCTCGACGCCGAAGCGCACGGCCTGACCCGGTCTGATCCAGAGCAGGGTGCCCGGCCGGCACCGGTGCGGCTCGAAGTCGATCTCGACCGTGCCGTGACCGGCGGTGGTCAGAGCGAGCAGGTGGTAGGGGAGTCGGCGGGGCTGCGGCTGCGCGGTGGCCAGGTCGGTCTCGGACAGCGTGCAGGTGCCCACGCCGGCCCATCGGGGCGCGGGCGCCGACCTGGTGGGGCGCTGAACGGAGGTGACCATCGAGCCGACCGTATCGGGCCTTGACCAGGGATGCACGCGTGACTCCCGAGGTCAGTGGATATCTCGCTGACGTATCGGAAATTGAGTTTTCAAACGGACAAAAGAGACTTCTCTTTCGTACGTAAAAAGGCGACCCGCGTGGACCGGCAGTATCCACGCGGGTCGCCCCGTAAATCCCTTTTGTTCTTCGAGCTGTGTTGCTATCGACCGGCGAGTAGTCGGTTGACAGCGGCGTCCACGTCCAGATGATCGGACTCCCGGCCCCGCGGCACCACCACATAGGTGCGCCGGAGGAATCGGACAAGAACGCTGCGTGGAACTTCGAACAGTGCGTTGCCATCGGGTGATGACAACGCCAGGGCAATGAAGTCGCCCCGCGGAGTGACCCAAGGCCACGCCCGGACGTCCCCGATCCCCGCTGGCTCGTCGAGCCCGGTCACGAGCAGTTCCCGTGCAAAGGACCAGCTCACGGCTTCCCCACCGGCTGATTCTGCATGGAACAACACGTGGACGGCGTACGGGTCGGCTGGGTCGTAGCGAAGACTGGCGCGCACGGGCAGGGCCGTGGCATCAGGCGCTACGAGCCGCAGCGATGTTTCGACCTCGACGGTCGTTGGACGAATGGTACTCATGGACGAACTCCCCCCGGCACCGCTGCGGGGCTGGTGAACCCCGCGTTTCCCATACTCAGGTGATCCCTGTCATTACGCTCCGCCATACGCTGATCTCACCCAGTAGTGGGAAGACGGTTCCGATAAGCTCTCCGGACAAACCGTTAAACGGTATCTTGTCCTGTTCTGCCCAGGTGCTCGGATCCGCCCGGCGTCGGGTGGTTCAGCAGTTGACTCACTCCGGTAACGTCCATTCCTCCCGGGCGGTGACGGGGGAAGGGAACACTGGGGGATGAAATGAGCGAGAGCCAGGGATTTTGCCGGTGAAAGTGAACGAGATGCCCCCAACTGACCCGATGACCGATTCCCCCGGCAACCCCACGGGTTTCCTCGACCGGATCCGCTCCAACCCCACCGGCCGCCTGGCCCTCAAAATCGGCGTAGGCATCCTCGGCACCCTGGTCGTAGTGACCGGCATCATCCTCATCCCGTTCCCCGGCCCCGGCTGGGCGATCGTGATCCTCGGCCTCGCCATCTGGGCCGTCGAATTCACCTGGGCCAAGCGCCTGCTCCACTTCACCCGCCGCCACGTCCAGGCCTGGACCCACTGGATCCTCAAGCAGCCCCTGCACCTGAGAGCCCTCATCGGCCTGGCCGGCTTCATCTTCATCAGCGCGGTCGTCTGGCTCTCCGTCAAGCTCACCATGGGCATCGACCTGGCGTCCCTGATCTGGAACTTCATCACCGGCAAGTGACGCGCCGACCCTGGTTAGCGCTTCGAGCCGCGGGTCCGGTAGAGTTCGGATCCGTTGAGGGCGATTAGCTCAGCGGGAGAGCGCTCCGCTCACACCGGAGAGGTCACTGGTTCGATCCCAGTATCGCCCACGATCCCGAGGCCGAACTCTGCTCACGGTTAGCGTGAGCCGGGTCGGTCTCGTTTTGTTTTGCGTGGCCTTTGGCCTACGCGGGGTGGGGGCTTCGCCACCCACGCCCCCTACTGACGGGTGTGCGCTTGGCGGCTCGCTTGCGCTTCGTTCGCTTGCTTGCGCTGGGCGGCTCGCTCGCGCTTCGTTTGCTCGTTGCGCTTGGCGGCTTGCTTGCGGTTCGTCTGCTCGTTGCGCTTGGTTTGCTTGTTGCGCTAGGCGGCTTGGTCGGGGGCGGGCCCGGGGCTGGTCGGGTGGGCGGCGCGGCCTCGGGCCCGGGGTTGATTAGAGTGGTCGTAGGGCGGTGGCCTCCCATACGTAGGCTCCTGAGCCGGCGGGGAGGGCGAGGACCGCGGTGGCTACGGCTTCGAGGGTCGGACCGTTCTTTCTTCCGTATGCGGCCATGGCCGTCGCGCCTACCCCCGTGTTGGGCGTGATCGTCGGCAGTACGGTGGTCATCGCGATGCCGAGCTCTTTGGCCTCGGTGGCCGCATAGCCTGTGATCATCCGGATCGTGGCCTTCGCGCCCGCGTAGCCTCCGCTGAGCGGGGATCCACTGTGCAACTCGGCCGCGCTGCCGAACACGATCACCCGGGAGCCCGGCGCGAGTGGCAGCCGCATCGCCGCCCGCAGCCAGACGAACGCGATCCGTACATCGGCGTTCCAGTTAGTGGAGAACGTCTCCCACGTGTGCTCCGCCAGCGGCCTCATCACCGGCACTGCTCCGGCCGTCACCACCAGCAGGCCGGGACGGTGTTCGGCCAGGACCTTGTCGGCGAACGCCTCGTCGGCGGCGTCACCCGCGACCTCACCCGACCGTGCCACGACGGTCACCCGTGCCCCGGCCTCGCGCGCCGCGTCGGCAACGGCGCGTCCCAGGCCGCGGGTGCCGCCGACCACCACCACGTTGTTTTCTTCCATTGGTTCCTCCACAGCATCGGATTCAGATGGGGAGATCCGGGCCGGCGGCGAGACTCACCGGCTGCCCGAAAATCGGGAAGAGATCCGGCTGCAAGAAGATGTGGACGCGCCGGATCCCGGCCCGGGTCATGTCGAGGACCTGCAGCGCATGGGCGTGTGATCCGGAGTAGAGCGCGATGGTCGGCTGTCCGTTCGCCGGCGGCGTCACCGTGACCCCTGTGAATCGGCTCCTCTCCCGCAGCACGCTGGCGCCGAGGAAGCCGAGCACCGATTCCCGTCCGGCGAACCAGGTCGCGTGTGGCGGCATCTCCAGGGTCACGTCCTCGCAGAGAGCGGCGGCGAGCGCCGCCATGTCGGCCTGCTCGAACGCCGTCAGATATCGCAGGAGCCGGGTTTTGGCCTCTGGGCTTTCGGGATCGCTCAGGTCGGACGGGTCGGGAGCCTCCCGCGCGATCCGCGCTCGGGCTCGCAGCAGCGCACTGTTGACCGCGACCGTTGTCGTGCCGAGCGCGCTCGCCACCTCGCCGGCCGACAGATCCGCGACGTCCCGCAGGATCAGCGCAGCACGCTGCCGCGCCGGCAGGTGCTGCAATGCCGCGACGAACGCCAACCGGACGCTCTCGCGATCCCCGGCGACCTCCGCCGGATCGATCGGCAGCGGACTCACCCACCGTGTCTCCTCCCCGGCGGGCCGCGCCGGCAGATGCCAGTCCAGCTCCGGCTCGCCCAGGCCGGCGGGCAGCACCCGCCTCGCTCGCTGCTCGACGAAGCGCAGGCAGACGTTCGTGGCGATCTGATACAGCCAGGTCCGTACCGAGGCCCGCCCCTCGAACCGGTCGAACCCTCGCCACGCCCGCAGAAACGCCTCCTGTACTGCGTCCTCAGCGTCCGTCGCCGAACCGAGCATCCGGTAGCAGTGCACCAGGATCTCGTGTCGCAGCGGTCCGGCGGTCTCCGTGAAACCCGTGTCCTTCACGCGCACACCTCCTCCACCTGTTCAGATCCGCGCGCGTACCAGAAATCACCGGTCCGCCTGGCCCGATGTCCGCGAGAGCGGGCTGGAAGGTCATCATCGGACAGGTCCACAGGATTTGATCATTATCGTTCCGGTCGTGCCGGGTGCCGGCGTGTCCGGCGACAACGTGACGGACTTTCTGTCCGGGTAATAGTGTCCCGGGTGAGGTCATATCGTTGACGCGCGAGTGCAATTTCCGGTATCGGCGGCGGTGGTCCGCAGTCAGGTCGCTGTCGCGCTCGGCAACATGTATCCACATTCAGCGGTGCAAATGGCGCGCAAGCTGGCACCCGGACGCGTCGGGTGCCGGTAAATCCCTGTCTTGCTGGGAGAACTTCGAGCCTGTGTCCCTTTTGGTGGGTCGTAGTGGCGGGGTCGCTCGATCGGGTAATTGACGGGAATTCGGTTCGCGTCAATTCTATGGGAGTTCCGAGGTGGGGGTTGTCCGGCAACGGGCAATATCTTATTCCCTGCGCCATGTCATTACGGGAAAATGATTGAGGGATGGCGGGATGAAGCGCACTACCGGTGCGGTGCTGACCGGGGGCGGGCACACGATCCGGGGTCGCATCATCCGCATGGTGACTCTGCCCCTGGTGGCGATGATCGTGCTGCTCAGTTTCTTCTCGGCCGGTGAGGTCTCCAGCTATCGGGGGGCTGCGGCGACCGAGGAGCGGGTCACGGTCATCCTCGCGATGCAGGGTCTCGTGCAGGAGCTGCAGAACGAGCGGGGGTACGCCGTGGCCCTGCTCGCAGGGGCGGAGGAGTTCCGCGCTCAACTCGGTCCGGCCCGCCGGCAGGTGGACAGCCGCCGGCGGGCGGTGGCGGCTCTGCTGACGGACGGTGGCACGCTCGAGGATCAAGCCGCTGAGCCGGTAAGCAAGCTGGACGGACTTGCCGAGGTGCGGGGCGGCATCGATACCGGGGTGGCCGACGAGGAGGACACGTTCGAGTTCTACTCCACGCTGATCGAGGAGCTGTCCGCGAACACCCGGCACTTGTCGATCGTGAGCGACGAGGCGTTGCGCCGGGGTGCCGAGTCGGTCGAGCAGTTGATCGAGGTACGGGAGGCCACGGCCCAGGAGCGGGTGTTCCTGCGGGGCGTGTTCTCCGCCGGGGGATTCCGCGACGGCGAGTTCTCCGAGTTCCTCGACATCGTCGCCGCCCGGGACCTGTTCCTGACCGAGCTCAACGAGTTCGCCACCCCGGCGACAGCGGCGGCCATGACGGCATTGCTCAACACCGGGAGCGCGGCGAAGGCCCATGCCCTGGAACAGGCCGCGCTGGGATCGGGCGATGGCAGGAAACTGTCGCTGAGCGCCCGGTCATGGTGGTCCGAGCTGGCCACCGTGCTCGATGATCTGACGCGGCTCGCCCAGCGCGTGGGGGAGGACACCCAGGAAAGGGCGAGATCGCTGCGGCAGCGCGCGACCGTGCGTACCACGGCATTGGCAGTGGTTGTCCTGCTCTGCCTCGCCGGCTCGGTCGCCCTGGCCACGGCCGGGACCAGGGCGCTCGCCGGACCGCTGGCAACGTTGGCGGGCGAGGCGAACCGGCTGGCGGAACAGCGGCTTCCGGAGGCGGTGGGGCGGGCGGTGGCGGGCGACGTGGAGGACCCACCTGAACCGGTGACGGTGGCCTCCGGCGCGACCAGCGAGGTACGTCAGGTGGCCGAAGCGCTCGACCGGGTACAGGAGACGGCGTACAACCTCGCGACCGAGCAGGCGCAGTTGCGGCGGACCAGCGCGGAATCATTGGCGAACCTCGGTCGCCGGAACCAGAATCTGCTACGACGGCAGCTCGGCTTCATCACCCGGCTCGAACGGGAGGAGTCCGACCCGACCGGGCTGGCCAATCTTTTCGAGCTTGACCACCTGGCCACCCGGATGCGGCGTAACGCGGAAAGTCTGCTCGTCCTCGTGGGTGCCGCCAGCCCCCGGCAGTGGTCCGGGCACGCGCCGCTGACCGACGTGATCCGCGCTGCGGTGTCGGAGGTCGAGGAGTATCGCCGGGTGATCCTGCGCCGCACCGATGAGGTGCTGGTCCACGGGTGGATCGCCAGCGGCCTGGCGCACATGCTCGCCGAACTCATCGAGAACGGTCTTGTCTTCTCCCCGCCGGACGTGGAGGTCGAGATCCACGGGCGGCGGCTCGGCGGCGGATACCTGATCGCGGTCTGCGACCAGGGCATCGGGATGAACGAGGAAGACCTGCGGCGGGCCAACGAGCGCCTGCGCGGTGACGGGGACTTCCTGACCGCCCCCGCCCGTTTCCTGGGCCACTACGTGGTCGGCCGGCTTGCCGCGGAGATGGGTATCGAGGTGGAGCTCACCCAGTCGCCGGTAACCGGCGTGACGGCCCGGATCCAGCTGCCTGCCGGGCTGCTCGCCGAACCGGCGCCGGTCGGCGCCACCGTGGCCGCGCAGCCACAGACCCCTGGCTACGAGCCGGGCACAGGGGCGGACCGCCACCTGACCGGGCCACTGCCTGAGCCGGAGCGGCAGAGCACCGCCCGGATTCCGGTCGCCCGGGAGCGGCCCCGGGCGCTGGAGGTGGACTACGTCGTCGCGGAGAGCCAACCTGTGGTGTCCGCGTCATGGATGGCCCCGGGAGAGTCCCCGAAACCCGCGTTGAACGTCGAGTACCTGCCCGATCCGGGCGACGCCGGCCGTACGCCGAACGGTTTGCGAAAGAGAATCCCGCGTGAGCGCCGGCCGCACCAGGCAGTGACCGCGCCCGTCCCGGGGCTCGAGCCCGCCGGGCCGATCGCTGACTCGCCCATCGAGGCAGGCGCCCGGTTGTCCGCGCTCCGTGACGGCATGCGGCGCGGAACCGCCGACCGGGTGGGGCGGCAGTGACCCGCGGGCCACTACATCACGGAGAAGTCAAAGGGGACCACATGAACACAGAGGCACCATCCATCGATCGGCATCAGCTCAACTGGCTCCTGGGAAACTTCGTCCATCAGACGGACGGCGCCCGTGACGTCGTGGCTGTTTCGTCGGACGGGCTGCTCATCGCCAGTTCCGACGGGCTGAACCGGACCGAGGCGGACCAGCTCGCCGCCATCGTGTCCAGCATGGCAAGCCTGGCGCGCAGTGCCTCACGCCGGTACGACTTCGACGGACTCAAACTGATCATGATCGAGATGCGCCGCGGATTCCTGGTCATCACGGTGATCGCGGGCGGGAGCTGTCTGGGCGTGGTGGTCGGCGGCGACGGCGATCCCGGCCTGGTGGGTTTCGAGCTCTCGATGCTCGCCGAGCGCTTCGGCGACATGCTGACTCCCGCGCTGATCAGCGAGTCAAGGCAGTATCTGCCGCAATGACACGGGGATCGAGGGGCATCGGCGACCCTGGGCATCCTCCCCCGTACCCAGGGGCGCCACCCGCCGGGGAAGACCCCATGGTCCGCCCTTTCATGCTCACCGGCGGCCGGACCCGGCCGGTTCACGACGGGCTGCGCATCGAGACCCAGTTGCACGCCGCACCGGCCGCCCTGTCCGCTCCGCTGCGGTTCGAATCACGACGCATCGTTGAACTGTGCCAGGTGCCGAAGTCGATCGCGGACCTGTCATCAGCGCTCAGCGCGCCGCTGGGCGTGGTACGGGTCATCGTCGCTGACCTGGTAGCCGAGGGTTACGTACTTGTCGGGGAAGCACCGGGTGAGCTTTCCACCGCGTTGATCGAGAGGATCAGAGATCGTGTTCGGTCGCTCTAGCGCGGTGGCGGCGCCGCCACCGGTTGCCGTCAAAATCGTCATCAGCGGCGGTTTCGGGGTCGGTAAGACCACCTTCGTCGGCGCCGTGTCAGAGGTCGAACCGCTGGTGACCGAGGCCGAGATGACGGAGAGGTCGGTCGGGATCGACGACACCTCGGCGGTCTCCGCGAAGACGACGACCACCGTCGCGCTCGACTTCGGCCGGATCACCCTCGACGACGCGCTGTTGCTCTACCTTTTCGGTACGCCCGGACAGGACCGTTTCGCCTTCCTCTGGGACGACCTGGTCGACGGCGCCCTCGGAGCCATCGTGCTGGTCGACACCCGGCGCATCGAGGACTGTTTCCCGGCTATCGACTATTTCGAGATGCGGGGAATCCCCTTCGTCATCGGTGTCAACGCATTCGACGATGCACGCCGGTTCGACCTCGCCGAGATCCGCGACGCCCTCGGGGTGCAGGACGGTCTTCCCATGGTGGAGTGTGACGCCCGGCGGCGCGAGTCCGTCAAGGCAGTGCTGGTGGCTCTGACCGAACGGGTCCTGACTCGCAGACGCGCCCATCGGACGAGCTGACCCGTTCCCGTGTGGGGCTGATCCGGGGTGACACCCGGAAGGAGTAGGCGGTCTGTACGGCGTGGCCGCCGATCGGTAGCGGTGGGGTTCCGAACCGCTGGGACGGCAGCCGGGTCAGCCGATCTCTGAATGGAATCAGAGGGGTTAATTTCGGTTACGGCGCCGCGGTTCGGCGGTTATCAATTTTTGCTTTCGGTGGGTGTTTCTGCGCGCCCGCATGTCCTTGATCGAGGTGACGACGTGCTGCATGTGTCCCGCTGGTTCACGGGTCTCCTGGTGGCCGGCTGCTTGTCCTTGGCTGCTTGCGGTGGGTCCACTCCGGATCCGGTTCCCGCTGTGCCCGCGGCCCCGACGAACGTTGCGGCCCCCACGAGCTTTGCCGGGTCGCCGACGCCGTCGGAGCTGGTGAGCTCGTCGGGTGTGGGTGACCGGGCGATGCCTGATGTGAACGGTGAGCGGCTGTCCGACGCTGAGGCGTTGCTCGGGGCGGCGGGGTTCATGTCGGTGCGGGCTGTGGATGCGACCGGGAAGAACCGGACGATTCTGGAGAAGAACAACTGGGTGGTGGAGCAGCAGGAGCCGTCGGCGGGGGCCGGGGTCGCTGACGGGATGACCGTGACGCTCGGGGTGCGGAAGCCGACCGATGACCAGGATGACGTGGCGGTGGAGAAGGGTGTTGTGCCCGACGTTGTCTGTCACGACCTGCAAGAAGCTCAGGATGCGCTGCGGGGGGCCGGTTTCTTCGTCGTGGTCGCCAAGGACGGTCTGGGGCAGGGGCGGTATCCGCTGGTGGACCGGAACTGGATTGTTCTGGGGCAGTCCGCGAAGGCCGGGAGCAGCCCGGAGAAGAAGGCGGCCATTCAGTTGACCGTCGTGAAGTTCGGGGAGCCCACCGGGGACTCCGGGTGCAAGAGCTGATGGCGGGCGAGGAGCTGGGCTTCGGGTATCCGGTGCTCGATTCGGCGGAGCTGGAGCCGATCAAGCGGCGGATGTTCCGGCGGCCGCGGCGGGAGTTGCACGAGATTCCCCGGCAGCCTCCGGGCAGTGTTCTGGTCTTCCAGCTCGGGGATTCGTACGAGGTGCTGCCCGACACCTCGCTGCGGCTGGACGCGGAGTTGGTGGTTGACGCGGTTGCCGTGGCGGTGGTGTCCACGCGGCAGGTGCAGCGGGAGGCGGTGGCTTATCTGCCCAGCGCTGATCCGCGTACCTGTGTGGCGGTGCGGGCTGTTTTCTTCTGCCTGGTGACCGATGCGCAGCTGGTGCTGGACGCCGGGTGCTGGGATGTCGGGCCGCTGCTGGCCGATCATCTGAGCGCTGATCCGCGGCTGCGGTTCCTGACCCAGTCGACGGATCTGCACGGTGGCTGGCCGCATTTTCAGCGGAATGCCACGGCCCGGTTGCTGGCCTATCACGAGATGCATCCGCTGATCGTGGCCGGGTTGACCGTACGCCTCACCGATGTGGCCTTTGAACCGCAACGTCTCGCCACCCTGCCGCAGCAGCAGGGCAGGACCGTGCCGGCGGCGCCGCCCCCGGAGGAGGACGGCGCGCCGGGGGAGATGCCTATGGCCGACGGCGACCCGGCGATCATGCGCAACTACACCTGGGGAGAGAACCGTGAGTGACCGCAGTCGTGGCCGGGCGTTGCGTGTCCTGACCGGGGCCGACGAGGATGTGCTCGACACCGTGCCGGGGGAACGGGCGCGCTTCACCGCCATGGGCGGGGTGGTGCTCGGCACCGCGCTGATCGCCATGTTCTCCATGACGGTGGCGTTGATGTGTGTGTTCGACGGCTTCCACCCGAGCATTCTGCTGTTCGTGCCGGTCTGGGGCGCGTTCATCCTGTCGCTCGACCGGTGGCTGATGGCTAGCTCCGCGTCGCCGCACGCCGGCGTCCGGGCCCGCAAACTGGTGCCCCGCCTGGTGCTCTCGATCATTTTCGGGGTGGTGATCGCCGAGCCGTTGCTGCTGGGGGTCTTCCAGTCCGCTATCGAGCAGCGGGTCCGGGACGACCGGATCGTCTCGGCCGGGCAGTACGAGACCGATCTCAAGAAGTGCAACCCGCCGCCCGGCACCGCGGAGGCGGCCCCGTCCGCGCCCGGGCGCAACGCCAGGACCTGCGACGACAAGCGGATCAACGTCCAGACCGACGCGCCCGCCAAGGAGAAGGAGATCGCCGACGTCAACGGCGACATCAAGACCCTCAAGGCCGACGTCGACCAGGATGACAAGAAGTACGAGAACATGGAGGCGCTCGCCCGCAAGGAGTGCAACGGGACCGATGGCGAGGGCCTGAGCGGCAAGACCGGGCAGGGACCGAACTGCCGGCGGCTGCGCGGCGAGGCGGAGAAGTTCTACTCCGACCAGAACATGGTGGCCAACCACACCAAGCTCAAACAGCTCAACGACCGGCTCGTGACGCTCACCGGGGAGCTGGGCACCAGCCGCGCCGATGAGGGTACGAAGATCAACGACGTCATCGCCACGAAGGTCGGCGACTACAAGAGCAACCAGCGGGAGATCGGCCTGCTCGAGCGGCTGGGTGCGCTCGGCAAGCTCGTGGACGAGAACACGTACATGCACTCGGCGGAGTGGGCGTTGCGGCTGTTCTTCATCGTGGTCGACGCGTTGCCGGTCATCGTCAAGTTCCTCACCGGCTACACGGCGTACGACCGGATCGTCACCGACCGCCTGAACCGGGGCCGCCGGATGCAGGGCGTCGTCAACGAGACCGAACGGCGCCGCGGGGTCATCCACGAGGCGCTGGCCCGGCATCAGATGCTCGCCGAGCACGCCGCCGCCGTCGACAAGGTCGAGGTTGACGCCCGGATGCGCAACGTGGACGTCGAGGTGCTGCGGGAGGAGCTCACGGACGCGCGCGCGGAATATCTGCTGCACGACTCGCCGACCCTGCCCCTGACCGTGCCGCCCCCGCGCGGCGGGATCGACGGCGACATCCGGCCGCGGGGCGGGAGCGACGGTACCGTCCGGCCGCGGGGCGGGACTGACGACGACGCCCGGCCGCGGGGGTGGCGGCGATGAGCGTCACCGTCTCGGAGCGCAAGAGCTACCCGATCTACATCATGCTCGACAGCTCCGCGTCCATGCGCCGGCGGCTGCCCGGCGCGCTGGCGCCGCAGGAGGAGTTCGAGCAGATGATCCCCGATCTGATCATGTCGCTGTCGGACTCCCGGTCGCTGGCCAAGGCGGCGTGGATCAGCGTCATCGCATTCGGTGACCGGCCGGAGCTGCTGTGCCCGATGACGTCGCTGGCCGAGCCGGTGCAGGTGCGCAGCCCGCGCGACGGCGGGCACACGGACTACGCCGGTGCGCTGCGCTTCCTGCACGAACGCATCGAGGTGGACCGCGTGGCGATCGAGGCGCACGGAGCGGCGGGCAACTACCGCACCAAGGTGGCCCGGCCGCTGGTCTTCTTCATCACCGACGGGGCACCGTACGCCCACGGCGAGTTCCAGCGGCCCGGGGAGTGGATGCCGTACCGCGAGAAGATCGTCTCCGAGCCCGTACAGGCCCGGATCGCGGCGATCGGCCTGCACGGCGCCCACCAGGGCACCCTGTTCGCGATCGCCACCGGCAAGGGCCGCGAGCGCAACGCGTTCATCGCCACGGCGCGTGACGAGGGTGCGGGGGACAGCCTCGCCGAGAGCGTCATCACCGTCATCGAGCGCAGCATCAAGCTCTCCGTCCGGACGGGCGAGATGGTGATCGACGAACCGCGGGGGATGCGGCGGGTCCATGATTGAGAACCCGTTCATGGCCGTGGTGGTGGCCACCGTGCTGGGCGTGACCGCGCTCGCGCTGGTGCTGTTCGGTACGGGACATCTGACGCTGCCACCCGTGGAGAAGATCCCCCGCCTGTGGCACCGTCCCGATCGCAACCGCGACGGGATCGAGCCGCCGCCCGACGTGCCGGTGAAGGAGGAACAACCGGAGGAAGCACAGCCGAAGGTGGTCCGGCTGGTGATAGACCCCCCGCGGGACGGCCAGGAACGCGAACCCCGGCTCCCGGCACGGGTGGTCACCGGCAGCGCCTGGCACGGGTCGTTCTTTCACGGATGGTGCGGCACGACCGGCGGTGCCCGGCCGGCGGTGCTGCTCAACGTGCGGGCCGCCAGCCTGCGCGGCGCCACCCACGCCGGGATGGGCACCGAGGGACAGGACGCGATCGGCGCCGCCTGGGACGAGACCAACTCCGCACTGTACGTAGCCGTCGCCGACGGGCTGGGCTCGTTGGCGGCCTCCGGGCGGGTGGCGGCCGAAGCGATCACCGCCGCGTTGCACCTGTGCACGACCCGCCCGGACAGCCTGAGTTTCGCGGACGGTGCCACCCGGATGTTCCAGGCCATCGGGGCCGGCCTGGTGCGCTCCCTCAAAGAGGGCGAGAGCGGGGCCTGCACCCTGGTCGTCGCCGAGGTGATCCCCCGGTTCGACGGCGCCGAGGTCACCGTCGTCGGCGTCGGCGACTCCGAGGCCTGGGCACTGTTCGACAGCAGGTGGACGGTGCTGCACCACGAGCGGGGCGGCAGCGAGAACGCCACCCGCGACATGCCCACCCACGCGGCCGAGCCACGGGTCTACAGCTTCGTGCTGTCGCCCGGGTCGGTGTTGCTGCTCGGCAGCGACGGCTTCACCGGTGCCCTGGACATGAGCGTGTCACCGCTGGCCCGCGCCCTGGCCCGGCTCTGGCGGCAGCGCCCCGGCTGGCTCGACTTCGTCAACCACGTCGGCTTCGTCGACGAGTACTGGTCCGACGACCGGTCGGCGGTCGCCGTGTGGATCGGAGAGGGCGCCGTCGATGGGTGACGACCTGGACGCAGACCTGGCGGAGCTGGACTTCTTTGACCCGCGGCAGGTCCGGATCGACCCGGGTGGCAACGCGACGCTGCGCTGGTGCCGCTACCGGGGCGAGCAGTACCTGTTCAAGGAGTTCACCCCGGAACACCTCAGCGACGTGCACGAGGATGCGCTGGTCCGGCTGTTGCGCTGGCGGGAGAGCCGGTCCGGGCCGGATCGGGAGCGCCTTGACGTTCTCACCGCCTGGCCACGGCGCACCGTACGCGGTGACGGCCGCCTCGCCGGGCTCCTGATCCCCGCCGCGGACAGCCGGTTCTTCGCGGCCGGGCGCCACGGTCTGCGTACCCCTCGCAGTCTCTCTGATCTGCCCGGGGCGAGTCCCGGGATGCCGGCGCCGCACCTCACGTTCGCGATCCTCGGCCACGTCATCCTGGCGGTGCGCTGGCTGCACGGTCAGGGGGTCGTGGTGAACGACCTGCAGAACGAGAACGTGCTGTTCGCCGCGGACCCGGTGCACCCCGCCGTGTACGTCGTCGACTGCGACTCCATGGTCTCCGGCCGGGAGTGGGGGCAGGTCGCGAGCCCGGCCGCGCCCGACCTGATGGACGAGGTCATGCCGACCGTCAGCATCCCCACGGCCGCGAGCGACCTGACGAAGCTCATGTGGACGGTGGTGCGGGTGCTGCTGGAGGTCCCCAACCTCACCGGTCTCGGGCCGGACGACCGTGCGGTACTGGCCGCCGTCGCGCCCGCCGGCACCCGCGACCTGCTGCTCGCCGTGGTGGATCACCCCGCGGACGGCCCGGCCTGGGACCGGCTGGCCGAGCAGTGGTCACGGCTGACCGGGGAACGGGAAGCGCCCGTGATCCTGCGCTCGGGGTGGCTGCCGCCCGGATATTCCTACCGGCCCGACCCCGGTCCGCCGGTGCTGCCGGCCCGGCTGCTGCCCGGCTACGTGGCGTCCACCGCGCGCGGCAGGGTGGCGATGCTCGCCGTCACCGCCATGTCGCTGATCGGGATCACCAGCGTCGTGTTTGCCGTCATCATCGGACTCCGGATGGGCGACTTCTGATGGAAACCCGCAACAACCCGGTGCTCGTCCTCAACCTGGGCGCCGCCGACATCAAGCTTCCCGCGGACGACGTCCACTACCTGTTCCAGGACGGGCCGTTGCTGCGCATCGGGCGTACGGCCGACGACGGTCCCGGGCAGCGGCTCGGCCATTTCGTGCCGATGCTGGGGCGGTGGTACTTCCACGCCGACAACGTGCCCGCCGCCCGGGTGCTGCGCATCGACGGCGGCCCGGTGAGCAATGTGCGGCAGAAGCTCGACCTGGACCGGCCCACCAGCATCGGCCTGCTGTCCAGCGCGCCGACCGGCCCGTTCCACCCGCGTACAGCGCCGGAGGGGGAGGCTCCGCGGCTCCCCGCGAGGATCCGTGACGACAAGCCGTCGCGGGGTGCCCGGCGCTATGTCATCGGGCGTACGGGCACCCACGCCGACATCTCGATCGACGACCCGCTGGTCCGGGCCCGGCACGCGACCGTCCGGGTCGACGGTCTGGGCCGGTGGTGGATCTCCGGTGAGCTCTACGTCGGCGGCGTACGCCAGATGTCGGCGACGCTGTCCGAGGGTGAGGTGTTCGTCATCGGCCAGACCGCGGTGACCGTCAGCGCGGAGCTCCTCGGCGGCACCGCCCGGATGCCCGATCCCGTCGCCGGTGTCCGGGAGGTCGTCCCCGGTGCCCGGCGCCCCTCGACGGCGGAGACCGGGTTGTCGGTGCGCCTCGACGGCGTCACGGTCTACGGCCACCAGAACCGCAAACGCCTCGACAACGTGACCATCAGCATCGATCCGGGTCAGGTCGTCGCGGTCGTCGGGCCTTCGGGTGCGGGCAAGTCGTCGCTGATCAAGGTGCTGATGGGTGAGCTCGCCGAGCAGCAGGGGACCGTTCAGCTGGGGCCCGGCAACGGGTTGCGTACCGATCCCGAGCTGCGCCGCAGGCAGGTCCGTTACGTCCCGCAGGGTGACGACGGGCTGTTCGGCACGCTGACCGTCCGGGAGACGCTGACGTATGCCGCCCGGTTGCGCGCGGCGGCGGACACCTCCGCGGCGGAGGTCAAGGACCGTGTCGCCCAGGTCCTCGACCGGCTGGGCCTCGACCAGCTCGGGGACCATCCGGTCGACGACATCTCCGGGGGCCAGAAACGCCGGGTGTCGATCGGCACCGAACTGGTCGGCGATCCCCAGCTCCTGCTGCTGGACGAGCCCACCAGCGGGCTGGACCCGGGCAAGGACCGCGACATCATGCGGAGCCTGCGCGAGGTCGCGGCCACCTATCACTGCACGGTGATCATCGTGACCCACGCGACCGAGCATCTCGGCTATGTGGACAAGGTGATCACCATCGGCAGGGGCGGCCGGGTCCGGGACGCGGGACCGCCCGGATCGGTGCTCGCCACGCTGCGTCATCCGACGTGGGCGGACCTCATGGTCGAGCTGGACCAGGACCCGAAACCGGGAAACCAGCGCAACACCCCACCCCCGGGCATCACACGTACGCGCTCAGCGCCCCTTCTGCGCTGGAAGCTCGCCGGTCTCCCCACATTGCTGCACCGTCAGCTGATGCTCACCGCGCGCCGCGGCCGGGGCACCCTGGCCGTGCTGTTCCTGGTCCCGCTGATCTGCACCGGGCTCGCCGTGGCGGCGTCGGGTGGCGGACTGCGACCCAGTGCCGCGATCGGCTCGGTGCTCTCGATCCTCGTCACCGTGGCGGCTCTGACCGGGGCGTCGCTGACCTACCCGGACATCGTCAACGACGAGGGCAAGCTCCACCGCGACTTCCGGGTCGGCGTCGAGGCGCTGCCGATCGCGCTGTCCAAGGCGATCGTCTTCACCGGCGTGTGCGCGGTGCTGGCCGGGGTGGTCAGCGTCGAGTTCGCCCTGCTGCGCGATCTGCCGCCGGACGCGTACGGGCTCCCGCCGTTCGGCATGCTCTACGCCGTGGTCCTGCTGACCATGCTCGCGTCGATGGGCATCGGCCTGTTCATCTCGGCGTGCTCGCCGAGCCTGGAACGGGCGGTCACGTGGAGCACCCTGCTCGCGGTGCTCCAGGTCGCACTCAGCGGCACCCTGTTCCACCTGAACGGGTTCCTCGGCATCGTCACGCGGATCCTGCCCGCCCGGCTCGGGCTGGCGGCGATGGCGTCGTACACCGGCTTCAACAGCTATCGCGGTCCGGCCCTGTACACCGACGCGTTGTGGAACGCGGGTGCGACCAGGTTCTGGCTGCTGGTGTTCGGCCTGGTCCTGGCGCTGGCCGTCGCGGTCTGGGCGTCGGTGCTCGTCCTGCACCGCCGGTGGACGCGGTGAACCCCGCCGAGGACGGGCAGGTTCCGTGGGCGCTGTGCCGGGCCGCCGCCCGGTCCGTGCGGGACACCGAGTTCGGGCGGGAAGCCGAGGCGGTCGTACGCCCGCGCAGCACGCTCGGGGTGTTCCGCACCCGCGGCCCGCTGAGCCTGCTGATCTACGTAGCGGCCAGGGACGGGCGGCTGGTCTGGCGCGGTCCCGGCTCGTTCGCGCTGCTGCAACCGCCCGCGGACGCCCGCAGGCGGTCCCCGAGCCCGGGACTGCGGCAGGCGGTGCTGCGCCGGGTCGTACGCAGCTGGGACCTGTTCCTGTTCTGTGCGCCCATCGCGGTGCTCTTCGCCGTGGCGGCGGTCTGTGCCGTGCTGTTCCGGGCAACCGGGCAGCGCTGGCTGATCACGGCCGGTCTGCTGGTGACGGTGGCCGTCCTGTCGTATGTCCTCATCATGCTGAGCTGCCTGGTGGTCTGGGGCTCGCTCTGGTTCTTCCGGGAGTTCGGCCGGCGGGCCCGGGGCAGCGGCCCGATCGCGGCGGAGCTGTTGCCCGGCACCCGGTGGACCCTGGCGTTCTGCCATCACCTCGACGCGGGGCGGCCGGAGCCGTTGCTGCGCCTGGTCCAGCAGCGCCTCGACCGGCTGTTGCGGGCGGAGCTGGAGCGCGTCGCCGCCGACACCGGTGTCCGGGTGAAGGACGTGCAGACGACCGAGTCGCTGGTCTGCCTGCGGCGGGGGGTGACGACCGGGCTGATGCGTGCCGCGGTTGCCGCGTGGTCGGACCGGGGGCATCTGTTCGCCGCCGACAGCGACGTCACGGTGCTGTTGTCCGACCACCGGCCCGTACGGGCACCGATCCGGATCTTCGATCGTGGTGGCTTTCTCTTCTGGTATCTCTCGGCGGAGATCGCGATGGTCGCGCTGTTGTCGCGGGACGTTCCCCGCTGGGAGCGCGCGGTGTGTGCCACGCGGTGCGACGGGCACCCGGTGACCTACTGGGACGCGTTCACCTGGCTGGCCCAGCGGCTGCTGTTCACCGATCCGTACGGCCTCGGCCCGGCGAGCCGGCAGTCCTGGGTCATCGGCTGGCTGGTGAGCCTGATGTCGCTGACCGGCCTGCTCGTCACCGTCGCCGCCATCAACCAGTACACGCGCATCCGGCGCATCGAGATGAACTCCCTGGCAGAAGGGTTCAAGATCGTGCATGACCACACCCGTACGCTGATCATGGTCGCCACCGGGGACGAGTACGAGGCCGTCGTACGTGCGGTCGGCGCGGTCAGCGACGTCACGCCCCGCCCGATCGTGCTCCCGCACCAGGTCGTCACGGAGCTCGGCGCGGTGGGCCGGACCAAGCTGATGCTGGCCCAGGTGGAGCCGGGCACGGTGAGCCCGGGTGCGGCGTCGATCGCCGCGGCGGCCCTGGTCACCACGCTGGACCTGGACTTCCTGATCCTGACCGGGATCTGTTACGGGCTGCGGCCGGGGGAGCAGGAGGCCGGCGACATCCTGGTCAGCACCCAGCTGCGCGCGATCGACGACCGCAAGGAGATCGACCCCGCCGGCACCGGGCAGCCACCCCTGCCGCGGGAAGGTGCGGAGGTCGCCCGGATCCTTGAGACGACCGAGCCGCCGCCCGGGCCCCGCACCGTCCTGATCCGTGGCGACCAGGTCACGCCCTCGACGGCCCTGCTCGCCCGGATGCGGGAGGTCGCGCGCGGCTACGGCAAGTCGCCGCGTGTCCATTTCGGGCCGATGCTGTCGGCGGGGACGCTGGTGAACTCCCGGTCGCTGCGTGACGAGCTGCGGGCCCTGGCGCCCGACGCGGTCGGCGGGGAGATGGAGGGCGCCGGCGTGTATGCCGCGTCGGCGCACGCCAAGGTCGACTGGATCGTCGTCAAGGCGGTCTGCGACTGGGGGTTCGGCAAGACCGACGACTTCCACGAGCTCGCCGCGGCCAACGCGGCCACGTTTGTGGTCAGGGCGGCGGAACAGGGCCTGCTCGACGACGCCCCGGCCCGGGGCACCATCTGAGCGTCACCGGGTCAGGACGCGGTCCAGCCAGGTGAAGGCTTCCTCCTGCATCGCCAGGTTGAAGGTGTGGCCCAGTCCTGGCCAGAGCTTGGTGGCCAGGCGGTGGCTCGCGTGCTGCGAGGCCCAGACGGCGCGCATCGTGGCGTAGGCGGACTCGACACCGGACCGGGGGAACAGGGTGTCGAGTTCGCCGTTGAAGACCAGCATCGGGTGCGGCGCGGCGATGCTCGCCACGTCGGGGATGTCGAGGTAGCGGGCGAGCCCGGGGTGGAGCATGTGGAACGCCGAGCCGCCGCGCAGGGTGTTGTTGCCGGTGACCATCATGTCCTTGAGCGCGGTCATCCAGCAGACGGCGACGGTGGCGGCGATGTGGGTCGACAGGGCGGCGACCTGCCACGCTCGGTAGGAGCCCATGGAGAAACCGACGGCGGCGATCCGGCGGTGGTCCACTTCGGGCAGGGTGGCGAGCACGGCCGCCGCGCGCATGTCCTCGTACGCGAGCAGGCCCGCCAGCGATGAGCCCAGGTTGAACAGGTTGCTCGCGAGTGCCTGCTGGCCGTCGTAGGTGAGGCCGCCCCGGTCACCCCAGCCGAGGGCGTCCACGGCGAGGACCGCGTAGCCCCGGGCGACCAGCGCGTTGCCCGCGAAGCTGCCCTCGAAGTAGCGCGTGGCCCAGGCCTGTGCCGACGCCCGGCGCGTCTCGTCGTACCAGGGCTCGATCAGTTTCTCCTTGCCGATGTCGAACTTCGAGCCGTGGTCGTGCAACAGGAGCGCGGCCGGGAACGGGCCGGGGCCCTCCGGCAGCAGCATGGTCGCCCTGACCCGGCTGTTGCGGGTGACGTTGAACAGGATCTGCCGTTGCCGGTAGCCGTCGCGCGGCTGGTCGTCGATGATCTCCACGTCGAACGGGGTCCGGTCCTCGGGTTGCCACAGCAGTTCGCGCACCTGGGCGCGGGCCCGCCGTTTCCAGTCGGGGAAGTTACCGCGGGTGTTCGCCCAGGACAGGGGGAAGTCGAGCTCCGCCTTGAGGCGCTCGGCGAAGACCGGCAGGTTGCCCTCGACGACCGAGGGCCCCTCGAATACAGGCTCGGGACCAGCGGGAAGCTGGCCGGCTGCGAGGGTGACCGCTGGCAGGGATACGAAGCTGCGCCGGTTCATACATTCCTCCTTGTCGATGCATGTCTCCGGAGAAGACTGCCACTGATCGATGCCCGTCACTCGATATCTGCGCCATCTGTAGGCGTGACCTGTCACGCTGCGCGCTCACGGCGTACCTATTAACTTCGGGGGTGCAGCCCTGGACCCGGTTGTCGTTCAGCCCGCCCGAGTGCGGGGGCGTCGATATCCGAGGGTTGCTTCTTGATCATGAATCTGTGGCTTCGGCTACCCGTTGTGCTGATGCTGCCCGTTGTGCTCGTGCTGGCCGCCGCCGGGTGCACGAGTGGCGGGTCGGCCGGTGCGGGCTGGACGCCCGTGTGGAGTGAGGACTTCGACGGGCCCGCCGGTAGCGGGTTGTCGAAGGAGGACTGGATCTACAGCACCGGCACCGGGTATCCCGGCGGGGCCGCGCAGTGGGGGACCGGTCAGCTCGAGGCCTCCACCGACTCCACCGGCAACGTCCGCCTCGACGGGGACGGGCACCTGGCGATCGTGCCGCTGCGTACCGGTGCCGGGGTCGGGGCCTGGACCTCAGGGCGGGTGGAGACCAAGCGGACCGATTTCGCAGCGCCCGAGGGCGGCAAGGTGCGGATCGAGGCCGTGCTGCGTCAGCCGGATGTGACCGGTCCGGAGGCGGCAGGCTATTGGGCGGCGTTCTGGGCGCTCGGTGAACCGGCCCGCGCGGTGGGGTCGACGAACTGGCCGCACATCGGTGAGTGGGACGTCATGGAAGCTGCCAACGGGCACGACTCGGTGTGGCAGACCGTGCACTGCGGCGAGCCGGTGGGTGGTCCGTGCGGCGAACCGACCGGGATCGGCAGCGGTGAGCAGGCCTGCGCGGGCTGCAGGAGCGACTTCCACACGTACGCCATCGAGTTCGATCGCAGCGTCAAGCCGGAACAGCTGCGGTGGTACGTCGACGACAAGAACACCTTCACCGTCGCCGCCGACAAGGTGGACGCCGCGACCTGGGAGCAGGCCAACCATCACGGCTTCTTCGTGATCCTGAACGTCGCGATCGGGGGCAGCTTCCCGGCCGCGTTCGGTGGCGGTCCGACCCCCGCGACCAAGCCGGGCGTACCGATGCTGGTGGACCGGGTCGCCGTCCTGAGGAGCGCATCCTGATGAGTGTCATTCCCGCGGAAGCCCGGATAGGGCCCGTCAGCGAGCTGTCGTGGCAGCCGATCCAGCGATCCACCCGGTTCGCCGTCCTCGTCGCGCTGTGCGTGACCGTGTTCTACATGATCTTCCTGCTGAACCCGGCCTACCGGGGGAACGTCTGGACCTGGGGCCTGGTCCTGTTCGCCGAGGGGATCACGATCTTCAACGCGCTCGCGATGTGGTGGACCGTGCTGGCGCACACCCAGCACCCCGACCCGCCGGAGGTGTTCGCCTGGCGTCGCCGGCTCACGACCGGTGCCCTCGCGCCCTCGATCGACGTGTTCATCACCGTCTACGGGGAGCCGCTCGAGATCGTCCTGGTCACCGTCCGGGCCGCCCGCGACATGCGCGCCGAGCACAAGACCTGGGTCCTGGACGACGGCAACAGTGACGCCCTGCGCGACGCGTGCGTCACCGAGAACGTCGGTTACCTGCGGCGCACCGAGCATGTGTACGCGAAAGCGGGCAACATCAACGCGGCCCTGCGCCGCACCGACGGCGAGTTCGTGGTCATCCTGGACGCGGATCATGTGCCCAGTCCCGACTTCCTGCTGCGCGCGCTGCCGCACATGCAGGACGAGAAGGTCGCGTTCGTGCAGACACCGCAGGCCTTCCCGAGCGCGCGGGGCCTGGTCGCCGAGGGGGCCGCGGAGTCGCAGCGGATCTTCTACGAGCTCGTGCTGCCGGGGCGCAACCACTTCAACGCGGTGTTCTGCGTCGGCACCAACGTCATCTTCCGGCGTACGGCGCTGCGGGAGATCGTCGGCATGCATACCGCCAGCAACTCCGAGGACATCTGGACCTCGATCGAGCTGCACAAACGCGGCTGGCGCTCGTTCTTCGTGCCCGAGGTGCTCGCGCGCGGACTCGCCCCGGACAGCTTGCTGCCGTACTTCAAACAGCAGTTCCGCTGGGCGTACGGTGCGTTCGAGGTCATGTTCCGCGGTGGCCTGCTGCGGCGCAGTGTCCTGACCATCGACCAGCGGTTCCAGTATCTGCTCGCCGGCGTCAACTATCTGCTGTCGCTCGCGGCGCTCATCCTCATGTGCCTGCCGGCGGTGTACCTGCTGTTCGGGTTGAGCCCGATCCGTGCGGACCTGAGCACCTGGGTCGTGCACTACGCGCCGTTCTACGTACTGATCATGCTCGTGACCGTCCTGCAGCTGGGCGGTTTCAAGATCTCCGCGATCGTCACCAGCATCGGCGCGGCCCCGGTCCACGTGCGTGCCCTTGTCATGGCGCTGTTCAAACGGCACGTCAAGTGGACGGTCACGAACGCCGGCCCCGGCGGGCTGCCCGGCATCGAGCTGGTCCTGCCGCACGTCGCGCTGTTCCTGCTGAACGCGCTGGCCATCGCGGTCGGCATCAGCACGCTCCCGCTGCGTGGCACCGACGTGGCCGCCGTCTCGCTCTCCATCGCCTGGGCGTCCATCTACGTGCTCGTGCTGGGCCGGGTCATCGCCGAGGCCGTGATCGCGCCCCGGGTCATCAAGGAGCGGCTGGAACGCCGTAAGGCCGGAGCGCTGCTGTCCCGGGCGCTGCCCTGGCCGGCCCGCTGGGAGGAGACCGACGAACTGGTCAGCTCCGCCATGGCCGATGCCGCCGGGCCGCCACCCGCCACCCGTACGCGCTGAAGGGATCAACCATGGCCGCCCCCACCGTCACCGCGCCACCCGCGCCACCCGCACCGAAGCCGGCCCGCAGGTCGGGCCGCAAATGGCGGGCCCGGTTCATCGTCCTGCTGATGCTCGCCGCCGCGGTCTTCGTCTTCATCAAGCTCACCGCCGACCGGGTGACCAGCGCCGCCCTCGTCGACCTCGGTGCCGTCACCCTGACCGCCCAGCCGATCCCGGTCGAGACCCCGCGCCCGGGCCAGGTCATCCAGGTCTCGGTCAAGGCCGAGCAGCGGGTCGCGGCGGGCGCCAAGCTCGGCATCGTCGAGGTCACCACGACCGACTCCGACGGCGAGCCCGTCCTGAAGAAACTCACGATCGTCGCACCGCGGGCCGGCATCGTCGTCGACCAGCCGGTCACCATGGGCAGCACCCTGCAACCGGGTCAGCCGTTCGTCGAACTGTACGACCCGGCCGAGCTGATCTTCGTCACCGACGTCGCCGTGGAGAACCTCCCCGACCTGAGCCCGGGAATGACCGCCAAGCTCAAGGCGAAGGGCCTGAACCGCTCCCTCACGGCGACCGTCCAGCGGATCGTGCCCAGCATGACCGGTGGCAGCGAGGCCGGCGCGGCACCCGGATTCCTGCGGATGGTGCTGCTGCCGTCCAGCGCGGCGGACGTCAGCGATCTCGTCCCGGGCCTGCGCTTCACCGGCGAGATCGACACCCGCACCGGACCCGGCAATCCGAGACTCATTGCGCTGCCATGCAACCCTCGCGCCGTCAATTCCGTAGAAGGGGCGTTCTGTA
This sequence comes from Winogradskya humida, assembly GCF_016862215.1. Classification (GTDB taxonomy): domain Bacteria; phylum Actinomycetota; class Actinomycetes; order Mycobacteriales; family Micromonosporaceae; genus Actinoplanes; species Actinoplanes humidus. The sequence continues at coordinate 31,070 of NZ_BOMN01000061.1, read as the reverse complement.
GGTAGGTGAGAGGGCTGGTGATCTGTGGGACGGAACTCTGAGCGGGACCGGGAGTTCACCGAGTTCGTGTCGGCACGCCGCGACGGACTGGTCCGGGTGGCCGCGTTGCTGGTCTCCGGAGACCTGGCGAAGGCCGAGGACGTCGTGCAGACGGCGCTGACCAAGCTGTACCTGGCCTGGCCGCGGGTCCGGTCGGACACCGTCGACGCGTACGCCCGGCGCTGCGTGGTCAACGTGGCCACCGACGAGCACCGGAGCCTGTTCCGGCGTCGCGAACAGGTGCGTTCACAGCTGCCTGAAACGCCGGTCGCCGACGATGCGTGGAACGACAACTCGACGGTCGTGTCGTTGCTGGGCACGTTGCCGGCGAGCATGCGCGCGGCCGTCGTGCTGCGCTACGTCGAAGGCCTCAGCATCGCCGAGGCGGCCGACGCGATGCGGTGCAGCGAGGGCAACGTGAAGAGCCAGAGCGCCCGCGGGCTGCAGCGGCTCCGCGAGCTCTTCCCCGCGCGTCACCTGACCAATTTTGCGAAAGGATAATGAGATGCCCGATGTCATGGACGTCCTGAAGAACCTGCCGGATGCCGTGCCCACCGGCCACTCCGGGCCGGATGTCGTTGCCGGCGACGTGGCCCGCGGTCATCGTGCCGTCACTCGCCGTCGCTGGCAGCGCTTCGGCGTCACCGGCGCGGTCGTCGTCGTCGCTGCGGCGGCTGTGGGCGTGGGTACCGGCCAGTTCAGCCCGGCACCGAGCAGCCCCGCGCAGGTTGTTGCGGCACCCGTGGCTCCGAGGCTGGAACTGGTCGCGTACCAGGGGAGCCAGCCGGTGGGGTTCGAAGTGACGACCGTGCCGGAGAACTGGAAGGTGATCTCCTCGGACACGTCGTCCTTCCTGGTGGCACCGCCCGGCGCGGACATCGCCGGGCCGAAGCCCGGCGAGCCCGTCAGCTTCGAGGGGCAGATCGCCGTCTCGCTGCAGGGACTGTCGAAATTCCCCGCCGAGTCGCCGGTGAAGAAGGTCGACATCAACGGGGCGGACGGCAGACTCGGATTCCCGCTGGCCGAGGAGGGCAAGCTGTCGGACACCCGCTGGCTGTTCTTCCCCGACAACGCGGGCCACAGCGTGCAGGTGCAGGTCCCGGCGTCGGTCGGGCTGAGCGACGACCAGATCGTCAGCTTCGCCAAGGGCATCACCGTCACCGCGCAGGCCCAGTCGATCGGCGGCTGACAGCGTCGTCCGGCTCGGTCCCGCCGATCTCGCTATGGCAGGACCGGCAGGTCGATCCGGGAGCCGTCGTGGGCGATCTCCTGGGTCGCCCGGTGGGTGGTGGCAGGGTCGGGTGAGCCGGGGTTGCGGGCGTAGCGGGGGTGGGCGCCCGAGCTGATCTGCACGCCGATGCGGTGGCCCACCGCGAACTGGTGGAACGCCGGCCACAGGGTGACCTCGACGTCCTGGAAGTCAGGGGACGCGCCGACCCGCTGGATGCCGTCGCAGACCGTCATCGAGCGGCCGTCGGGGTGCACGTCGCAGATGCGGACGAAGACGTCCGCGCTGGGTCGGGACGACCGGAAGCGGATCCGGGCCACGGGCTCGCCCGCGATCGTGGTCGGTGCGGTCAGCGGGTCGCCGCGGAGCACGACGACGTCGGCCCGCTTCTCGTGCTCCGCGTTGTCCACCGGGCCCGAATCCGGCAGCAGGCTCGGGCCGCCGACGGACGGCGTGGGGCGCTCGGGATCGTACACATAGGTGGTGGTTTCGTCGGAGGGCTGCGCCGCGTCGAGCCGGCCCGATCCGGACAGGAACAGCGATTGTGCAGTGACCCCGGACGGTGGCCAGGACTGCAGGTGATGCCACACCTCAGCGCCGGTCCGGTACGCCCGGACCGGCGCAACCCGGGTGGCCGGCGCACCGGCGAAGTGCTCCTTGAGGAAAGCCGCGGTCTCGCTGATGACCGGCGCGTCCATGTCCTTGGAGACGTGACCCCACGGCCCGACGGTGAGCCGCGGCGGCCGTCCGGCGGCGGTGAGCTGGGCATGGTTGCGCAGCTGGGCCGGGAGGAAGATGTCGTACCAACCGGTGATCATGTAGACGGGTGCGGTGACGTCGGGGACCGAGGCGGTGTGTGACTGCTGGGTCCAGTAGTCGTCGGTGAGCTTGTCGTGGGCGACCCAGTCCTGGTACCAGTGGACCTGACGCCCGGTCGCGACGGTGTCGCCGTCCCGCAGCGGCAGCACCCCGAACGCCCTGCCCAGCTTGGGGTCGGGCCGGATCATCGCCAGCGCCAGAGGGAGCATCTCGCGGCGGATCATGCGGTCCATCATCTGGGTCCAGCCGAGCGCGTTGCGCAGCGCGAACGTACCGTTGTCCCAGGTCTGCGCGCCGAAGTCGGGCATCGTCACGACCAGGCAGAGCGCGTCCGGGGCATTGGCCGGATCCTCGCGCTGCAGCTTCCCGGCGACCGCCCACTGGGTGAACCCCATGTAGCTGGGCCCGAACGTCGCGACCTTCCCCGTGAACCACGGCTGCTGCCGGACCCAGCGGTGCGTGGCGATCCCGTCGCGCTGCTCGTCGACCTGCGGCGTGAAGACACCGCCGGAACCCCAGGTGCCGCGGCAGCTCTGGAACAGGACCGGGAAACCCTCCCGGGCGAGCGCACGGGCCCACCCGGCGACGGGCCCGCGCCGCCCATACGGCCCGCGGACCACGATCGTCGGTAGCGCATCGCCGACCGGGCCCACCGGCCTGATGAGGTCGGCCAGCAGCTCCACGCCGTCGTCCATGGGCACCCGCAGGTCCCGCTGGATGGCCACGTCGTAAGGCCCCGGGGTCAGCCCCTTGATCCGCCGCGTCTGCATCCACCGGGAGAACCGCGCCCGCACTCTGCTCATGGGACCAAAAGTAGAAGATCAACGGGGCGTAGCGCGACCACTATGTATGCGCGACAATCGATGCCGGTCCGGTCTGGTGCGCACCGGCAGTTGATCTAGAAGTCGGTTCACGGTCGTGTGCGCGTCTCCTGTGGAGCGGAGACTGGCCCCGTCTCACATTCACCGACGTAGAGGAATACGTGCATGACTCCCGTACGCGCATGGCGCAGGGCCGCGCTGGTGGCCGGCTGTCTGGTGCCGATGCTGGCGTCGACCGCGGCGGTTGCCGCGCCGAGTGAGCTTTCGGCCTTCGACGCTGTCAACCAGTTCATCGGCACGGAACTGGACCAGACCCAGAACAAGAGCAACGACGCGTACGGCAACACGTTCCCGGGCGCGACGGTGCCGTTCGGCATGGTGCAGCTGAGCCCGACGACGTACAAGGAAGGCAATGCGGGGGTCGGGGAGAAGGGTGGCTACGAGTACACCGCCGACCTGATCCGTGGCTTCGGGATGACCCGCTACGACGGCACGGGCTGCACCGGGCGCTACGGCGGTTACGAGTTCCCGACCATTCCGTACGCGGGGGCGCTGACCGGTGGTGTGCTGCCGTCGAGCCCGGCGACGAACATCAAGGACTACTACCTCAAGTTCAGTCACGCCAACGAGGTCTCGCAGCCGGGCTACTACGGCGTGGATCTTGACAACGATGTCAAGACGGAATTGACCGCTACGTCGCGTACGGGCGTCAGCCGCTTCGACTTCCCGAAGAGCGGCGACTCGACGCTGATCCTCGACACGTCCGGCCCGAACAACCGCACGTTCGGCAGCGAGGTCACGATCGACCCGCAGACGCGTACGGTGTCCGGCTGGATGTACGGCGTCGACGTCTGCGACAACGGCAACTACTACAAGGCGTACTTCTCCACCACGTACGACCACGACTTCGCGTCGTACGGCACGTGGACCGACGAGGCGCTGACCCCGGGCTCGACGCACGCGATCAAGAGCACCACCGACGTCGGCGTGGACTACCGTCACGACACCGGCGCGTGGCTGACGTTCAAGCAGGGCTCGAAGGTCGTCGCGAAGACCGGCTTCAGCTACACCAGCGTCGAGAACGCCGCGCTCAACCGCGACACCGAGGTCGGCCACGACGGCTTCAACGATGTCAAGAACGACGCGAAGAAGCTGTGGAAGAACGCGCTCGGCACGGTCGACGCGGACGGCGGGTCGGCCGAGCAGCGGACCAAGTTCTACACCGCGCTCTACCACGCGTTCCTCAACCCGACCCCGCGCGACGACGTCAACGGGCAGTACGTCGGCTACGACGACAAGCTCTACACGCTCGCCAAGGGCCACCACTTCTACAAGAACATCAACTTCCCCGGCACGGGCTGGGACGGCTACCGCAGCCAGGTCCAGCTCGTCGCGCTGACGTTCCCGCAGGTCGCGAACGACATCAACCGCTCGATCGTCGCGCTTACCCAGCAGACCGGCGGCTGGGCCCCGGGCGTCTCCCGCATGCAGGGCGACAACCTGCAGGTCATCCTCGCGACGCTCGACGACATGGGCGCCACCGACTACGACCGCGCGGCCGCGCTCGCGTCCATGAAGGCGACGCAGGTGCTGCCGGCGACGACCACGAAGCGGACCGACGGCTACCAGTACTTCGCCACCGGCATGATCGAGAACCGCAAGGGCGACTTCGCGACGTCGCGGACGCTGGAGTACTCGGCCGACGACTTCGCGATCGCGCAGCTCGCGGACCGGCTCGGCGACAAGCCGGCGTACGACTTCTTCATGGCCCGCGCGCAGAACTGGATGAACGTCTTCGACCCGGAGACCCAGCACATCCGCCCCCGCGAGCGGACCGGTTTCGACCGTAGCTTCGACCTGCGGGTACGCGATGACAGCGCCGGCCGTGGCCAGTTCAACCAGTCGACCGGCTACCAGTACGGCTGGAACGTCCCGCAGAACCTGTCGACGCTGATCGCCAAGCGGGGCGGCGTCGCGAAGGCCACCGCGGAGCTCGACGTGCTGATGGCGCAGCTCGACGCCGGCGCGTACACGCAGACCGGCAACTACCTCTCCAACCAGGCCCCGTTCGGCACACCGTGGGTCTACAACTGGCTGCAGGCCCCGGCCAAGGCGACCGATGTGCTCTACCGCGCGGTCTCCGAGATGTACGACACGACCCCGACCGGCCTGCCCGGCAACGACGACACCGGCTCGCTCAGCGCGTGGTACGTCTTCGCCAACCTGGGCTTCTACCCGGCGATCTACGGCACCGGTGACCTGGTCATCAGCGCCCCGATGTTCGACAAGATCGTCATCGACCCGATCGGCGGAAGTGCCAAGATCAAGATCAATGCGAAGGGTACGGCCACAGGTGCGCGTTACGTGAACGCGCTCAAGGTCGACGGCAAGAGCCGGACCGCGTCGTGGCTCGACAGCTCCGTCGTGCGCAAGGGCGGCACGCTCGACTTCACGATGAAGTCCACCGTCGGCACCTGGGGCACCGGCACCGCGGACATCCCGCCCTCCTACACCGACGGCGCCGACGCTATGAACAACGTGGGCACCACACCGGACGGTCAGGGAAACCTCGGCTCGATGGACCTGAGTGACTGGTCGCTGTCCCGTAACGCCCTCGCCGCCGCCGGCGCCCGGCCGGGTGCCCAGCTCCCGCTCGCCGGCACCGGCACGGTCTTCACCTGGCCCGCAGCCGAGCCCGGCAAGCCCGACAACTGGCTCCCGCACGGCCAGCGCGTCGAGTTCGACAACGTGGCCGCCTCGACCGTGTCCTTCCTCGGCCTGGCGACCAACGGTCCCTCGGCGGGCACCGCCACCGTGCAGTACACGGACGGCACCACCCAGCAGGTCCCGGTCAGCTTCGGCGACTGGGCGGGCACGGCGCCGGCGGGCAACACCGCGCTCGTCACCGTCGCCGGCCGCAACAACGTCAACGGCACCGCCGGTGACGGCACCTTCCGGGTCTTCGCGACCCAGCCCGTGGCCCTCGACCCCGCCAAGGTCGTCGACGCGGTCACCCTCCCGCAGGGCAGCGACAAGGGCATGATGCACATCTTCGACGTCGCCGTCTCGTAACACCGCTCGCGGCCCGTCCGTCCACCGTCGACTTTGGTCGCTGCACTTGACGGACGGGCCGCGTACCGGAAATCTGCCTCTATGACGATCTCCCGCCGCTCGCTCCTCGGCGCCGCAGCGCTCGGATCCGGATCGATCCTGGCGGCCGGGAGTTCCGCCCAGGCGGCACCGCCCCAACCCGGCCTTTCCCGCGCCGGCGTGAAGGCTCCGCGGCTGGTCGCGGGAGACCGGGTTCGCGTCGTCGCGACCGCCGGCATTCCCGACACCCGGCTCGCCCGCGGCATCCAGATCCTGCAGAGCTTCGGGCTCGTCGTCGAAACCGGCGCCCACCTCTACGACAAGTACGGCTACCTGGCCGGCACCGACGAGGCCCGGCTCGCCGACCTCAACGCCGCGTTCACCGACCCGGGCATCAAGGGTGTCTTCGCGGCCCGCGGCGGTTACGGCACGCAGCGCATCATCGACGGCTTCGACCTGCGCGCCGTGCGCCGCAACCCGCGCGTCTTCGTCGGCTTCAGCGACCTCACCGTCCTGAGTGGACGCCTCTGGCAGGCCGCTCACCAGGTCAGCTTTTACGGCCCGATGATCAACTGGACCGACTCCCGTACCGGCCCGGTCGAGATCGAGTCCCTGCGCTCCGCGATCATGACCACCGACCCGATCGTCCTGACCCCCGACCCGGCCGAGCCAAGCTCCCTGGTGACGGTCGCGGGCACGGCGACCGGCACCCTGCTCGGTGGCAACCTGACCATGCTGCAGACCAGCATCGGCACCCCCGACCTGCCCGACCTGCGCGGCGCGATCCTGCTGTTCGAGGACACCGACGAATCGCCGTACAGCTACGACCGCATGCTGACCCACCTGCTGCGCGCCGGCGCACTCCGGCACATCGCCGGCATCGCCATCGGCCAGTTCACCAACGCACCCGTCACCGCCGGCCAATGGACGGCGGCGCAGGCCGTGCTCGACCGGGTGGGCGCTCTCGGCGTACCCGTGCTCGGTGGTCTCCGGATCGGTCACGGCAACGGCCAGCTCACCGTGCCGCTGGGCACCACCGCGACGATCGACGTCGCGGCAGCGACCCTCACGGTCCAGGCCGGCGTGCGCTGACCTACCTGGCAGCCTGCTCGATAACCCTGGTCACGGCGTCGGGGTGGCTGACCATCACCGCGTGCGAGGCGTTGACCTCGGTCGTGTGAGCCTTGGCGCGGGTGGCCATGAAACGCTGCAGCTCGGGGTTGATCGCCTTGTCCTGCTTGGTGATCAGGGTCCAGGACGGGATGCTCTTCCACGCCTCCGCGGCACTGGGCTCGCCGAACGCCGCGGCGGCGATCGGACGCTGCGCGACGGCCATGTCGGCCGCCTCGTTCCTGTCGACGTCAGCGGCGAACGCGGCCCGGAACTGCGCCGGGTCGACGTACAGATCAGCCCCCTGGGTCTCCGGGGTCGGGACGGTGAGCAGCGGCAGCGGGTCGATCGGGTGGTCAACCGGCCGCTCACCCAGTCCGGCCAGGCTTTCCCCCGTTGCCGGCGCGAACGCCGCGATGTAGACCAGCGACTTCACGTCAGGCTCACCGGCCGCCGCGTTCGTGATGACCGCGCCGCCGTACGAGTGCCCGACCAGCACCACCGGCCCGCTGATCGTGGCGAGGGTGTTCTTCACGTAGGTCGCGTCGTTGGCCACGCCTCGCAGCGGATTGGCGACGGCGCGCACCGGATAGCCGTCCCTGCGGAGCCGTTCGATCACGCCGTTCCAGCTTGACGAGTCGGCGAACGCGCCATGGACCAGCACGATCGTCGGCTTCGGGGCGTGGTGACTGCCTGCTTCGGCGGGCATTGCCACGGTTACAGCTGTGGTGGCGAGGGCGGCTACTGCGGCGCCGGCGATCGCGGTGCGGCGGGTCAGGGAGATGGCCATGGTGGTTCCCTTCGTGGGTCTGACTGCTCATCGACCGGTTTAGGTTGTGCACAATTTAATTGTGCACAACCTTCTTAGGTAGACTAACTAGTAACTCTACCTGCGTTGAGGAGACTGCCTTGCCGGTTGGGGAAAAGCAAGGGGGTGTGACGTCCGTATCGTGGGGAGGGTGAAGGTGCCGATGCGTGAACGCCTCCTGGAGGCGGCTGCCGAGCTGTTCTATGCGCAGGGGCTGCGGGCGGTGAGCGCCGACAAGGTCATCGAGCAGGTCGGCACCACGAAGGTGACCTTCTATCGGCACTTCCGCAGTAAGGACGACCTGATCGTGGCCTACCTCGAGCGGCGGGCCGAGCAGGAGCGCGAGGGCGTGCTGCAGGCCTTGGCTCTGGGTGGCGGCGACCTCGACAAGGCACTGAAGGTGCTTTCCGAGGGGATCGGCGCCGCCAGTTGCAGCCCCGGCTTCCGCGGCTGCCCGTTCATCAACGCCGCCGCGGAGTTCGCCGACCCCGAGCATCCCGTGCGCAAGGTCGTCGCCGCACACCGCGCCTGGTACAGGAAGACCTTCGAGGAGATGCTGGCTCCGCTCGGCCTGCCGGACAGCGGCTCGGTGGCGGAGGGGATGGTGATGGTCCGCGACGGTGCGATGGTTGCCGGCTATCTGGGGGACCCGGCGCTGGTGGCGGGCTCGCTCTACCGGGGCTGCATGGCTGTCGTCGAGTACGCGCGCCGCTGACGGTTCTCCGCGATTTCGGCAATCGATCCGCTCCGCCGGGTTGGGCGACCAGTCCGCGTCGCGTCCAAGGAAAGTACTTGCCGTTATGGAAAGTGAACTGATACTTTCCAAGTGCGAAAGTACTTTCCTGACGCACCGGGAGTTGGAGAACCATGGCGACACCCGAAGAGGCCCGCCGCACCCTGAACGAGATCGAGAACCGTCAGCGCCGGTCCGCGGCTGCGGCGGTCACGTCCCGGTGGTGGTGGATCGGCGGGGGAGCGTTTCTGGCCGCGTACGGTGCGCTGCTGGGCTTTGTCCCTGCCTTCGGCCGGAGTTGGGGCAGCACGGTGACCTGGGTCCTGGTCCTCGCGGCCGTTCTCTGGAGCTCCCGGTGGGGATCCGCGCTGCTCGGGCGGCAGGTGAGCCCGCGCCCGGTGCTCAGCCGGCGCGTGCGGATCATCGCTGTGGTGGTCGGCGTGATCGTGCTGGTGGCCCTGCAGGTTGTGCTGATGCACGTCGGGGTGCCGCATCTGGCCGCCTGGTTCGGCATCGCCGGCGGGCTGGTGCTGGCGATCGCCGGTCCCTGGTGGCAGGGGCACGTGCTCGACCGGACCGCCCGGCTGTGACCGACGACCCGCCCGCAGTGGCGCCCACGGATCCCGGCCTGCAGCCGGCGGCCGGGACCGGGGCGCGGCTTGATCCGTTGTTCGCCGATCCCGTCCGGCTCGGGATCGTGTCGGTGCTGGCCGGGGCGACATGGGCCGAGTTCGGATTCGTGCGTGATGCGGTCGAGCTCTCCGACTCGGCGCTCTCGAAGCGGATCTCCGGGCTCAGCGACGCCGGTTATGTCGAGGTGCGTAAGGGCTATGTCGGAAAGCGGCCCCGGACGTGGCTCAACCTGTCGGCGGCGGGGCGCTCCGCGTTGAGCGCCCACATCGCGAAGCTTCAGGAGATCGCGAAGCTGCTCTGAGGTGCATGTGGCAGGTATCGGACAAGGTTGATAACTCTCTCGGGTCGCGCGGGCAGTAACCGGGTCGCGGTTATGCGGTTGATACCGCGGTGAGCGCTGATGCGAAGAGAACCGAGTTCCTGATCTTGCACGGCGGGCAGAACCAGCGGCCGATCAAGCACTGGCAGTATCTGCTCGCCCAGGAGCTGACCCGTCGCGGTCACCCCGTTCGATACCCGCAGTTGCCGGAGTCGGACGCGCCGGTGTTGAAGGACTGGCTGACCGCGATCGAGAACGAGCTGGCCGGTGCGGCGGGCTCCGAGCTCGTCGTCATCGCGCACAGCCTGTCCTGCGCGGCCTGGCTGCACCTCAGTCGCCGGGGCAGCGTGCACCTCCCGGTCGCGCGGCTGCTGTTCGTCGCGCCGCCGAGCCCCGAGTACCTGGCCGGTGAACCGATCTTCGCCGAGTTCGTTCCGCCGCCGGGTGCGCACCACGATGTCACCGCGACCTCGGTGGCGCAGCCCCGGCTGGTCTGCACCACCGACGATCCGGTCTGCCGGCCCTCGGCCGACGTGGTCTACCCGGGGGTGTTCTCCACCGATCACATCCCCGGCGGCGGGCACCTGGACCTTGCCGCGGGGTACGGGCGCTGGCCGTCGATGGTCGAATGGTGCGACAACCCGGGCGTACGCCTGGTCACGAACAAGAAGTAGTCGTCCCGGCACACAGCGATTTTTGCTGGTGTGCCGGGCAACCTTTCGCGTCCGCCGGAGCACCAGGATCACGTCCCACGATGATCCTTTGGAGAGCAGACGGATGACAAACGCAAAGCCTGGACGCCGGCGGCGCGCTGCCCTGATCGGCGGCTTCGCCGTTGCCGTCGTCGCGGCCGGTGGTCTCACCGCCAACGCGTTCGCCGACAGCACGTCGTTCAGCGACAACTTCGAGAGCGGCAGCCTCAGCAACTGGACCAAGTCCGGTGGCACCTGGTCCGTGGCGACCGACGGCAGCAAGGTGCTGCGCCAGGCGGACGCCGGCAGCGCGCTCGCCCGTCAGTTCGCCGGTGACAAGGAATGGACCGACTACACGCTGACGGCCAAGGTCAAGGCGTCGTCGCTGACCGGCACCGGCTCCGTGGGTATCGCGGCGCGGGTCAACGGGTCGAGCCAGTTCGAGAGGCTCGTGCTCGCCCCCGGCGCCGCCCGCCTCGAAGAGGTCAAGGGCACCGATGCGGTCACCGTGCTCAGCACGCTGGCGCTGCCGGCCGCCGCCACCGGATGGCACACCCTGCGTCTCGACGTGACGGGCGCCAAGGTCCGCGGGTACGTCGACAGCGTCCTCGTCGGCGATGTCAGCGCGAAGCTCACCAAGGGTCGCGTCGGCCTGGTCACCACCGGTGCGTCGGCCGCCTTCGACGACGTAGCGGTCACCGCCCTCGCCACCTCGACGCCCACCGCGACCGCGACCGCCACCGCCACCGCCACCGCTTCCCCCACTGCTTCCCCCCCCAAGACTGCGACCGCCACCGCGACTCCTGTTGCCACGAGCTGGCCGACACCGACCAAGACCGAGACGCTCAGCGCCACGAAGAAGGTCACCGGTACGTTCGACGGCGCCAACACCCGCTTCATCGGCGCCGGTGACCTCGGCGGCAGCGGCCAGGAGGAGGGCCAGGACGCGCTCTTCGACCTCGCCGACGGCGCGACCCTGTCGAACGTCATCATCGGCACCCCCGCCGCGGACGGCGTGCACTGCCTCGGCACCTGCACCCTGAAGAACGTGTGGTGGCAGGACGTGGGCGAGGACGCCGCGACGTTCAAGGGCACCTCGGCGAGCCAGACCATGACGATCACCGGCGGCGGCGCGATGAAGGCCGCGGACAAGGTGTTCCAGCACAACGGTCCCGGCACGATGATCATCCAGAACTTCCAGGCCTCGGACATCGGCAAGCTCTACCGCTCCTGCGGTAACTGCTCGAAGCAGTTCGCCCGCAAGGTCAAGGTCTCCAACGTGACGGTCACCGCCCCGCTGAAGGTCCTGGTCGGCATCAACCCGAACCTGGGCGACACCGCCGCGATCGACAACGTCACCGTGATCGGCAGCTCCAGCAAGACCATCATCTGCGCGAGCTTCAAGGGTGTGACCAGCGGCGAGCCGACCGAGGTCGACACCAAGCCGAACGCGACCTGTACCGCCACCAACATCACCCTGAAGTAGGGAGGGAAACGATGTCCAGAAAAACACTGGTCGTAGCCCTCACCGCGGTGGCCGTCGTCGCCGGTGCCGGTCTCATCGGCCGGCAGGAATTCGCCTCGGCCGCCGAGAACGTCAGCTTCGACAGCGGTTCCGGGATGAGCTTCATCGTCAACGCCACCAACGGCAACATGACGTCGCTCAAGCACAACGGCGTCGAGCTGGCGGCCTCCGGACAGGCCGCCGGTCAGTTCGAGTCGGGCTTCTCGTCGGCCTCCGTCTCGAGCAAGACGTTCAGCAACGGCGCGATCCTGGTGACCGTCGCGAACACCAGCAACGGCGTGACCCAGTACTACTTCGCCCGCAAGAGCGACAACACGGTCTACATGGCGACCAACATCGCCAAGGCGCTCAACCCCGGCGAGGCCCGCTTCATCACGCGCCTCAAGCCGTCGCTGCTCACCTCGTCGCCGGCCGCGGCGCGGACCGCGGGCACGACGGCGAAGGTCGAGGGCGAGGACGTCTTCTCGTTCGACAACGGCCAGACCGCGTCGAAGTTCTACAGCTCGCAGCGGACCATCGTGCAGCAGCCGTTCGGCGCGAGCGGCAACGGGCACGGCGTGTTCATCATCGGCGGCACGCACGAGATGAGCTCGGGCGGGCCGTTCTTCCGCGACATCGAGGTCAACGACACCGGCACGGCCGTGAACATCACGCACTACATGTTCAGCGGCCACCAGCAGCCCGAGGCCCTGCGCCTCGGCCTGCACGGACCGTACGCGATGGCCCTCACCGACGGCGCCAAGCCGGAGCTGCACAGCCTCGACTTCCTGTCGGCGTACATCCCGGGTCTGCTCTCCAATGCCCAGCGCGGCAACGTCAGCGGCACGGCAACCGGGTCCTGGCGCGGCACCCTCGACGGCACGGTCGCCCTCGCGGGCACCAACGGCCAATACTGGGGCACGGTCAAGAGCGGCGCCTTCGTGATCGGTCACGTCCGGCCCGGCACCTACACGGCCACGCTCTACGCGGGCGAACTCGCGGTCGGCGCCACCAAGCCGGTGACGGTGACGGCCGGGGGAACGGCGACACTCGCGCTCTCCGGCGACCTGCCGGCGGCGGGCACGCTGTTCCAGGTCGGAGCATTCGACGGTACGCCGTCAGGTTTCCGCAACGCCGACAAGATCGAGACCATGCACCCGTCGGACGTACGGATGTCCTCCTGGACGCCGGGCACCGTCGACGTGGCCTCCGCGTCGACCTGGCCGATGGCGGAGTTCAAGTCGGTGAACTCCCCGCTGGCCCTGAAATTCAGCCTGGCCTCGGTGCCGTCCTCGGGCGTACGCCTGCGCATCGCCACCACCGGAGGTTTCGCCGGCGGCCGTCCCGCGGTCTCGATCGGCAGCTTCACCTCGCCGTCCTCGGCCTCCCCGGCCCCGGTCAACCTCAACTCCCGGGGCGTCACCCGAGGAACCTGGCGCGGCGTGAACGCGACCTACACGTTCACCATCCCGGCGAGCGCCCTGAAGACCGGCAGCAACACGATGTCGATCTCGGTCCTGAGCGGCAGCAGCGGCGAGAGCTTCCTCAGCCCGAACTTCGTCTTCGACGCCCTGTCCCTCGACCCGGCGTGAGAGCCCGGATTAGGTTGTGCGCAATTTAGTTGTGCACAACTAAATTGCGCACAACCTAATTACGCACAGGCTTTCGACCCGGGGTAAGGGGCGTCGGCCTCTACCGGCGTGATCAGTACCTGTCCCGGCCGTACCCCATGCGGCCGGGACCGAGCCGGCCGGTTCCGCCAGACCGGTCGGCCTCCGCCGTCTTTCCTCTGTTCTTCGCTGGTGCGCAAGGAGCTGATCCCGGTGAGATCGCCTGGCAACGAGGGTGGGTTCCTGCCCCCGGGATTGCCCGGTTCGCGGGTCCGGGCCGAACTGCGTCGACAGGGCCGTGCCGAGGCCTACCGGCCGTCCCCGGCGGCACTGGTTCCTCAGGATCATCCCGCGCGGCGAGGTCCGACCTGGACAGCTCGGGGCGGTGCCGCGCCGTGGCGTCCGACCTGGGCCGGCTGGGCGCGTGTGGCGTGGAGCCTCGTATGCCGCCTGCTCAGACTGTGGGGCTGGATCGGGGCGCGGGCGCGGGCGCGGCGTCGCGCGAAAGCCGGCCGTCCCGCTCCGTCACTACGGGAGCGGAGCTCAGTCGGTCGCGGTTAGGGTCTGGTCCGTCGTCGGTGGGCCCGGATTGCGCCTCGCGCCGACCTCAACGACGAACAGACCCTGGTGTCCTGAGCTTTTGTTCCGTTTGCAGTCGGTGGTAAGGCGGCACGATCCAGTCACGACACGAAGTTGCGTCGAAACCTTCACCGCCGCAACCTTCTGCGGCGACAGGCGTCAAGCGCGGCCCAATCACGTCTGGCCACGAAACACATGTTCTGCTGTCAGACGCGATTGCCCATACTTGACGAACAACGCCGCATAAAGTTGTCGCATCCCGCTGTGCAGCGCAACATTTAGCCCCGCGGCGGCTCGGCCCCGCGGCGGCTCGGCCCGGCTCGGCCCGGCCGACCTCGGCCAGGACGCTAGGGCCGGTTGGCGAGGGCTTCGGCTGCCAGTTCGAGGAGGGCTTCGAGGGCTTCGGCAGGATCGGTGGGGGCCTCGGGGATCGGCTCCGGGTCTTCGCAGCGGTCCAGGAGGAGTTCGACCAGGGCGGCGCGGTTGACGATGTCCTCGGTGTGGAGGGCGCCCGGGAGGATGCGGATCTCGAGGGTGTCGCGGATCGGGTTTTCGCGGAAGAGCTGGACCATGTTGACGTCGAAGAATTTGGTCAGCTCGCCGTCGGTGGCGGCGTACCTGAGGTCCTTCCAGGATGGCGTACCGAAAGAGACCGCTCTGACCAGGGTGGATGGCAGTGGGGCGAGGCGCCGGGAGTTGGTGTTGGTCTGCAGTGCGGTGCGCAGCGGCTCGCGGTAGAAGGCGAAGAGCCGGATGACATTGGCCAGCGTGGCCGGGTTGTGGAACGGGGCGCCGTCGAGGTGCATGTGCACCGCGGCTTCCTGGGGGATCGTGAAGCCGAGCTCGCGGGCCGGGCCCAGCAGGTGCTCCAGCGTGACGGCGTGATCGGCGGCCAGCGGCGGGGTGATGATCTCGCAGGGGCGTTCGCGCTCGCCGGTCAGGGGCGCCGCCATGGCGATGCTCGCGCCGGCCTCGTCGTCGAGGCGGTAGACGCCGTCGACGAGGTCGACGTCGCGGTTCCAGATCTTCGCGGCGTTGTCCAGCGCGGTGTCGATGGTGCCGCCGGGGTCGCTGTGCGCGGCGACCAGCCGGATCAGGCGGGCCTCGTCGCCGAGGATGCGGAACCAGCCGTCCTTGGCGGGCGCCTGCTGGTCGAGACCGTTGACCAGGGTGATGTCGTCGACCAGCGTGCAGAGCAGGGAACCGTCGGCGCGGGTCACCTCGAAGGCCGGGGTCACGTGCAGGAACCGGACCAGGCCCGGGACCATCGACAGCTCGCTGTCGTGATGCCACACCGGCCGGGCCTGGCCGCCGTGACGGGCGGCCAGGTCCGTGGCGAGGGTCCGGCGGCTGACGCCCGGAGGGGCCATCAGCTCGATCTCGAACCCGATGCGCCGGTGCAGCGGTGGGATCACGGCTGGAAGGGCATCGGTTCGCCGGCGAGAATCTTCTTGCCGCCCATGACCTTGGCGTCGTAGCTGTCCTTGAGGTTCCATGTGTCGGCCAGTTTAGCGGCGTCGCCGAAGTCGTAGCCGGCGTTGAAGAACGCCTCGGCGTACTTCTCGTTCTTCATCGACTCGGCGACCGCGGGGTCGGGCTTGACGCCGGCCGGGAGCTTCTTGTGGGCCAGGATCAGCTCGCCTGCCTTGACCTTGGCCTCGCCGATGTCCTCGGTGCTGATCTTCCAGTGCTTGGCCAGCGTGACCGCCTCGTCGTAGCCGTAGCCGGCCTCGAAGAACGCGTCGCGGGCCTTGTCCTCGGCGGACGACGCCGGGGATTCCTCCGGGGTGGGCGACGCGGACGGGGTCGGCGAGAACGACGGCGCCGGGGACAGGCCGGGGCCGGCCGGGGCGACCATGCTGGAGTTGCTGTTGTGGCTCGCGGGGATGATCCCCGGGAGCTGGAAGGCGCCGGCGATCAGGCCGGCACCGAGCACCGCCCCACCGGTGACCTGCAGGCCGCGGCGGCGGCGCTTGTAGGTGCGGGACAGCTCCGTGACGCGCTGGAAAACGGCGGCGGGGTCGGGCGTCTCGTTCTCGCGGGTCTGAAAGGCCGCGCGAAGCTGGTCTCCGTGGTCGTTCACGACTTCTCCTCGGCAAATTTCCTGGTCTGATGCTCCGACGAGAGCCGGAGGGTTTTGAGCGCCCGTGAGGCATGGCTGCGAACCGTTGCCTGCGAGCAGCCGAGCAGATCAGCGATCTGCTCGTCCTCCAGCTGCTCGTAGTAACGCAGCACGAGGACCGCTCGCTGCTTTCGCCCGAGCGTGGCCAGCTTGTTCCAGAGGGCGTCGGCCTCGACGACGGAGTCGGCGTGGTCGTGCACCCCGCCGCGCAGATCGTCCAGGTCCGCCAGGCGTTCACCAACCGCGTGCACGTTGCGGGCCGCCCAGCTACGCCGCCAGGACAGATACTCGTTGAGCACCATCCGGCGGACGTACGCCTCGGGTGAGTCCGCATCGCTGATCCGGCGCCACTTGACGTGGGCACGGGCCAGCACCTCCTGGACGACGTCCTGGGCCAGTTCGCGGTCGCCCGTGAGGACAACCGCGTACCTGAGCAGGGCCGGCAGCCGGGCCGTCGCGAATTGCTCGAAGGTCACACCCTCTATGACGGGCTTCGTTCGCGCGTTGTGCAACGGTTCTCCAAGTTTTTTTGAGGGAAGGTAAGGCGGTGAGCACACTGCTGCGCGACGCGCGCTTCTACGGCGACGACCGTCGCTACGACGTGTACCTGACCGGCGGCCGGATCGTACGCATCGCACTCAAGGGCGCCCTCGAGCCCGGCGACGCGGAGACCGTCGACCTCGACGGGCGGTTTGTCGGCCCCGGGCTGTGGGATGAACACGTCCATTTCACCCAATGGGTCACGCAACGTAGCCGGCTCGACCTCTCCGGGACCGGCAGCGCCGCGGACGTGCTCGCGCTGGTCGCGGCGACGCTGCGGGAGTCGCCGCCGCCCGCCGGGACCGCGCTGACCGGGTACGGATTCCGCGACGCGCTCTGGCCCGACTTGCCCACGCTGCGGGAACTCGACGAGGTCGCGGGGGACACCCCGGTCGTGCTGGTGAGCGGTGACCTGCACTGCGGATGGCTCAGCTCCGGTGCCGCCGCCCGCATCGGCCTGCGGCTCGACGAGTCCGGGGTGCTGCGGGAAGGGCCGTGGATCGCCGCACTGCACGACTTCGACGAGACCAGACCCGGATTCGACGCGTACGCCGAAGCCGCATCCGCAGCAGCCCGGCGCGGCGTCGTCGGGATCGTGGACTTCGAGAACGCGGACAACGCCGCCGAGTGGCCCGCCCGGGTCGCGGCCGGCGTCACGAGTCTCCGCGTCGAGGCGTCTGTCTGGCCCGGACGGCTCGACGCCGCTGTCGCCGCCGGGCTGCGCACGGGTGTTCCGCTCGACGGCGAGCACAGTGAGAGCGGTGAGAGCGGCCTGGTGACGATGGGGCGGTTGAAGGTGATCGTGGACGGGTCGCTGAACACGCGTACGGCGTTGTGCTGGGAGGCGTACCCCGGCGCGGATCCGCTGTCCCCGCACGCGTGCGGCGTCGCCACCGTCGCCCCGGAGAAGCTGGCGGACCTGCTGCGCACGGCGGCGCGCTACGGCATCGCGGCGGCCGTACACGCCATCGGAGACCGGGCGAACAGCGAGGTCATCGACGTGTTCGAGCGCCTCGGCCTGCCCGGCGTGATCGAGCACGCGCAACTCGTCGGGGAGCACGACTTCGTCCGGTTCGCCCGGCTCGGGCTGGTCGCGAGCGTGCAACCCGAACACGCGATGGACGACCGGGACGTCGCCGATTCGCTGTGGGCGGGGCGGACCGGGCGGGCGTTCGCGTACGGCTCGCTGCACGCCGCCGGTGCGACGCTGCGGCTCGGCTCGGACGCCCCGGTGGCCCCGCTGGACCCGTGGCTGGCCATCGCCGCGGCGACCTCACGCAGCCGCGGCGGGCGCGAGGCTTGGCACCCGGAGCAGTGCCTGCCCGTCGGCGTCGCCATGGCGGCCAGCGCTCGGGGGCGTACCGACATCAAAGAGGGAGAGACCGCGGACCTGGTCATCCTCGACGAAGATCCGCTGGCAGCGGGCCCGGAGCGGCTCCGGGAGATGCCGGTGGCCGGGACGCTGCTCGGCGGCCGATGGACCTGGCGAGATCTCTGACACTGCGCCTTCGGGGCATGACGGCGTCCCCGGCGGGATATGAAGGAAGTGAGACTTCACGAGAAAGGACGTGCAGATGGCCAGGACCTGGTTCATCACCGGCACCTCGCGCGGCTTCGGCCGCGAGTGGGCCATCGCCGCGCTCGACCGGGGCGACCGCGTCGCCGCGACCGCCCGCGACACCGCCTCGCTCGCCGACCTCGCCGCCACGTACGGCGACAAGATTCTCCCGATCGCGCTCGACGTCACCGACCGGGACGCCGTCTACGCCGCGGTCGCGCGGGCGCACGAGCACTTCGGGACGCTCGACGTGATCGTCAACAACGCGGGCTACGGGCAGTTCGGCATGATCGAGGAGATCAGCGAGGCCGAGGCCCGCGCCCAGTTCGAGACGAACGTCTTCGGCGCGCTCTGGGTCACCCAGGCGGCGCTGCCGTTCCTGCGTGACGGGGGCGGCGGCAACATCATCCAGGTGTCCTCGATCGGCGGCATCTCCGCCTTCGCGAACATCGGCATCTACAACTCCTCCAAGTGGGCGCTCGAAGGCTTCAGCCAGGCGCTCGCCGCGGAGGTCGGGCTCTTCGACATCAAGGTCACCCTGGTCGAGCCCGGTGGGTACAGCACCGACTGGGGTGGCTCGTCGGCGCAGCACGCGACGAAGCTCCCGGCGTACGAGAAGACCCGGGAGCTCGCCGCCGAGAGCCGCGCCAAGCGGGTCGCCGCCCCGGGTGACCCGGAAGCCACCCGTGCGGCGATTCTGAAGATCGTCGACGCCGAGCACCCGCCGCTGCGGGTCTTCTTCGGCAACGGCCCCCTGGGCATCGCCACGGCCGACTACGAATCCCGCCTCGCCGAGTGGCGCGAATGGGAGCCCGTCTCGATCGAAGCCCAGGGTTAGTGTTCACTGAGGTCGCGGACGATTTCGCCGACTGACTCGGGGGAGTCGTCGCGGACCAGGTAGACGCGGGTGCCGTGGCGGAGTTTGGCCATGGTGCGGATGCGGCTGCGGCGGGCGGCGCGCCACTGCAGGAACGAGATGAGCAGGGTGCCCGCCCCGATCGCGTCGGTGACGGTGGCTTCGATGATGTCGACGCCGGCCGGGCCGCGGGCGTCCTGGATCAGAGTGGTGGCGGCGATGGCGACGACGGTGGGGTCGTCCTGGTACCAGCGGTGCAGCGACGGGGTCCCGCGTTCGTCGCCGTCGTCGCCCTCGACCGTGATCTGCAAAGTCATAGTCATGGATGGCCTCCCTCGCCTGGGTACACGAGCCCAGGCGGGGGAATGCCGCCCACAGTCGGCTTCCTGACCGAGGTATCACCCCATAGGGGTCAGCCGGCGGGGTCGCCGGCGGACCGGGGTCAGACCTGGAAGGTTGTCCGGCGGCGGGTCAGGCCTGGAAGGTTGTCCGGCGGCGGCGGGCCACCATGAAGGCGAAGATGCCGACCACTACGAGCAGGGTGCCGCCGCCACCGATCAGTGCTGCCACCGGCCCGGTGAGGGGAAGGCCTCCGCCCGTGCCACCCGGGTCTCCGGCGACTACCACGGCGGGAGTCGAGGTGGTTTCGGTGGCGACCGGGGTAGGAGACGTGGTCGGCGGCGTCGGGCTGGGGGTCTCGCTGGGGCTCGGGCTAGGGCTGGGGCTCGGGCTGGGGCTCGGGCTGGGGCTCGGAGCGGCGCCCGGGTTGAGCACGATCGAGGCTTTGTCGTTCGACCTGTCGAGGTCGGCGGCGAAACGCTGGCACGAGCACGCCGGGTTGGCCTCGACGGAGCCGGTCGCATCCGGCGTGAACCTGGCGATGCGCAGGCCGAACGTCCAGCTCACGGTCTGGCCCACGGCGAGCAGGGTGCCGGTGTCACAGAGATAGGTGCCGTCGTCCTTGCCGCAGTCGTCCGGGACCGTCACGACGGCGGCCCCGGCGGGAACGGTGATGACGGCGACGCTCGCGGAATTGCCGCCGCGGGAGCCGCCGAGGACCGCCGGGCCGTTGTTGCGCAGGCTCACCGTCGCGTCCACGGTCGTGCCGGCCGCGCCGGAGACCCGGGTGCCGATCGCGGTGATGTCGGCGCCCTGCTTGCCGGCGACGGCAACATCGAAGTCGCTGAAAGCGCTCGTGGCGAAGTCACCCGAGGGCAACGCGTCGAGGGTGAGCGGGGCGCCGGTGCCGGGCGTGCCGTGCTCGTCGGCGTCGAAGCCGTCCAGGGGCGACCACGAGAACTGGCCGACGTAACGCGACGGCGCATAGGTGTCGGCGCGCAGCATGTAAGGAATGCTCGCCTGGTAGCTCTCGCCGGGCAGCAGGTCCTGCACGAACAGGCAGGCCCCCACGACCGCCGTGCCCAGCTCGCCGGCGTGATAGCGGCAGTTCTCCGCTGAGGTGGCCGGCTCGATCGGATGATCGGTGTACAGCGAGAGCGCGACGCCGTGCACAACCTCCGTGCCGTTGTTGCGCACCGTCACCTCGGCGGTGAACCCGCTGCCCGGGGTGGCCTCGACCGTCCACGACTTCCCCGCGAGCAGAACGGGATCCGCGGCGCGGGCCGGCGCCGCCGGACCAAGAGCCGGCGCGGCCAGACCGGCAACGGCGATGGCGGCGGCCGATGCGGCAAGCATGAACCGGCGCATGGCGGATCCTTCCGGGACAGTCCGAACTACTGTCTGAAAGCGTAAGGACCGCGCACAACGTTCAATGCCCCGCGACCGGCGCCGGCCGGTTTTCGAGGCCGAACCGCAATCAGCCGATTGTCTGGAACGAGCGCTTGGAGAAGCCGAGCATGTAGCCCTCGATCGCCGTCTTCACCGGGCTCGTGGGATCGGCCGAGGCGCCGAGCGTGACGAAGAGCGGCGTGTAGTGGTCCGGGGTGGGGTGGGCGTAGGGCATGCCCGGGGCCCGGTCCTGGTAGGCGGCGAGTTCGTCGATGTCGCCGCGGCCGAGGGCGTCGGCGGCCCAGGCGTCGAAGTCCGCGGACCAGGCGGGGATCTCGCCGTGCTGGACCATGGCGCGGGTGAGGAACGGCAGGCCGTGGACCATGAAGCCGGAGCCGATGACCAGTACGCCCTCCGCGCGCAGCGACCGCAGCCGGGAACCGATCTCCATCAGCCGGGCCGGGTCGTGGGTGGGCATGCTCATCTGCAGGACGGGGACGTCGCCGAGCGGGTACATAGCCATCAACGGGACCCAGGCGCCGTGGTCGAGGCCGCGGCGCGGGTGCTGGTAGACCGGTTCGGAGTCCGGCATGACCGCTGCTACCCGGCGGGCGAGGGCGCTCGCGTCGGGGGTCTCGTACCGCATCTCGTAGTAGCGGCGGTCGAAGCCGCCGAAGTCGTACACCAGCGGGGTCCTCGCGGCGGTGGCCGACAGCATCAGCGGCGCGGTTTCCCAGTGGGCCGAGACGATCAGGATGCTCTTGGGCTTGGGCAGTGACTGCGCCCAGTCGAGGAGCTGAGCGAGCCAGGGGCCGTCGTCGAAGAGCGGCGGGGCGCCGTGGCTGAGGTACATCGCCGGCATCGGGCCGTCGGCGGGTGTCCAGGCGCGCTGGGTGCGGGCCCGTTCCAGGGCGCCGGGCAGGAAGGCGTCGTACGCCCCCGCGGGCACGTTCAATCCGAAGGGCGAACTCATCACCGGGCTCCTGACACTTGAAGCTTGAAGTGACCACGATAGCCGACAGTTGACAGCTTTAAGTAAGACGAGTTAATTGTTAGCTGCCTTGCCAATTCGGGACGGACCCCCACCGCCGGCCCGGAGCGGCGCATCCCCAGAGCCACGGAAGGCCCGGCATGAATCGACGACGACTCCTCGCCATCGCCACCTCCACCGCCGTAGTAGGCACCCTCGGTGTCCTCGGCATCACGAACGCCGGAGCGGCCACGACCGCCGCGGCGGCGCTCGACCCCGCCGTCGCGCCCGGCGGCAACTTCAACCTCTCGGTCTGGTCGCTGCAGCTGCCGATCGGCTCGCCCGGTTCCCCCACCACGATCGCGCCGGCGCAGCTCAAGGGCGCGAGCGGGTACAGCAACCCGGCGTACTTCTGGACCGACAAGAACGACGGCTCGATGACGTTCTGGGCGCCGGAGAAGGGCGTCACCACGCCCAACTCCAACTACGCGCGCTCCGAGCTGCGGGAGATGAACTCCAACGGCAGCGCCGCGGACTGGCCGCTGTCCGGCAACCACACGCTCACCGCGAACCTACGGATCGTGTCGGTGACCAAGAACGTCGCCGTCGGCCAGGTGCACCTGGGCTCCGGCGGCTCGTCGACCAAGCCGCTGCTGGAGCTCTACTACCGGCCCAACGGCGACATCTACATCGGTACGGAGAACTCGCCCGACGGCGGCCAGACGCTGCACCTCGTCGGCAACGTCCCGCTCGGCACCCGGTGGAACTACGTCATCAACGTGACCGGCAACAAGATCAACCTGACGGTCAACGGGTCGAAGACGACGTACACGATCCCGTCGTCGTTCAACCCGTACAAGCAGTACTTCAAGGCAGGCTCGTACAACCAGAGCTCGTCGGAGAGCACCTCCAACGGTGCGAAGGTCAAGTTCTACACCCTGACCGTCTCCCACAGCTGATCGCGGGTGGGGGCCCGCATAGGCTCCCACCTGTGACAGAACCAGCATTGCCGAAGTGCCCGGTCACGACGCGGCTGTACGAGGGCGGCCGTGTCGTGGCCGAGGGCTTCGGTGCCGTCGAGGCGGCGAAGAGGCTCGACGAGCACCCCGACGCGGTGCTCTGGATGGACCTGCTCGACCCCGACGAGGCCGACCTGCAGGCGATCGCCCCGGCCTTCGCCCTGCACCCGCTCGCCGTCGAGGACGCCGTGCACGACCATCAGCGGCCCAAGCTCGACAGGTACAGCAACCACCTCTTCATGAACGTGTACGCCGTCCAGGTCACCACCGACGGCCCCGTCCCGACGATGGACAAGTGGGAGATCAGCTCGTTCATCACCGATCGGGCGCTGATCACCGTACGCAAATCCGACGTCGACATCACCGGCGTGCTGAAGCGCTGGGACGCCGACCCCGAGCTGGCGAAGAACAGCGGCGTCGCGTTCCTCGTCTACGGCCTGCTCGACGTGGTGGTCGACGGGCAGTTCGCCGCGGCCCGCGCGCTGGACGAGGCGATGGACAAGACCGAGGACGCGATCCTGGAGGTCGGCGGCGCCCCGCGCCCGGTCCGGATGTACGGCTTCGGCCTCCGCAAGGCCCTCGCCCACCTGCGCCGCCCGGTCGCACCGATGCCCGCGCTGATCGAGGACGTGCTGCGGCTCGAGGTCGGGCTCGTCGACGACCGGTTGAAGCCCTACTACCGCGACGTGGACGACCACGCCCGGCGCGCGACCGAGACCCTCGACGCGTCCCGGGACCGGATCATCGGGCTGCTCGACGCCGACCTCAACGAGCAGAGCAACGCCCTGAACGACATCACCCGCAAGCTCGCCGCGTGGGCCGCGATCATCGCCGTGCCGACGGCGCTCACCGGGTGGTTCGGCCAGAACGTGCCGTTCTGGGGTTACGAGAAGGTTTCCGGCTTCGTGGCCAGCGTGTTTCTGATCGCGGTGTCCGGCGGTTCGCTCTATCTCTATCTGAAACGGCGCGGCTGGTTGTGATCTCGCGTACCCTGCCCGGGGATCTTCGGCCGGGCGGGGGAGCGACATGATCGGTTTGGTGCTCGGTGCGGTCCGCGCACGGGCCGCGCAGGCGTTGACCGTGCTCATCCTCACCGCCCTTGCGGCCGCCGTCGCGGTCGCCGGGCCGTGGTACGCCGTAGCCGCCGCGAGCCGCGCCGCCGCCTCCGATGTGGCCAACGCCCCGGCGGGGGAGCACGTGATCTCCGTACGCCAGTCGTCGAAGGTGGCGGAGGACCCGCGCCAGGGCCTCGACGCGTTCGCGAGCTCCGTCCGGCGCCTGCTGCCCCTGCCCGACCTGCAGCCCGTGCTCGGCATGACGCTGTCCCGGACGGCGTTCGCCGGTGCTTCCCGCGTCTCGATGGCGCTGGCCTACCGCGACGGGTTCTGCGACCACGTCCAGCTGGTCGGCGAGTGCCCTGCGCGCGCCGGGGACGTGGCGATCAGCCTGGATTCGGCCCAGCGGCTCGGCCTGGACGTCGGGAGCACCCTGAAGATCGGCGCCACGGAGATCTCCGATCCGATCGAGATGCGCGTCGTCGGCCGTTACAGCACCACCGATCCGGCCGGGGAGTACTGGAGCAACAAGCTCTACCGCGCCGACGACGGCCTGCCGCCGGCGTTCACCCCGCTGGACACGTTCAGCGATCCGATCCTGATGGACCCCACGCTCACGTACGACGTCGGCCTGCCCGCGGCGCTGATCCGCGGCGACGGCGGTTACGACCTGATCGGCGCGCTGAACCGGGCCGGGCAGGCGTTCGACGACGCCGACCTGCGCCTCGTGATCCCGACCGGGCCGCTGCTGACGACCATCGCGCGCGACCGCGACCTGGTCCGCGACGGCGTGCTGGTGGCGCTCGGTCAGGTGCTGGTGCTGAGCTGGTTCGCCATCGGACTCGCCGGGCGCTACACCGGCCGGGAGCGGCGGGGCGACGCCGCCCTGCTGAAGCTGCGGGGCAGCACCCGCCGGGGCATGTTCGGCCTCGCGTTCGGCCAGCATCTCGTCCCGGTGGCCGCGGGGGTGCTGCTCGGCTCCCCGCTGGGCCTGCTCGCGGCGTGGGGACTGGCCGGCCCGGTCAAGGAGGCCTCCGACCGGAACACGGCACTGCTGCTCTGCGCGGCGGCGGCGCTGGTAGTGCTCCTCGGCGGGCTGCTGGTGCTCATCGCCGTGGAGTTCGCCGTGCTGCGGCTGCCGGTCGCGACGCTGCTGCGCCGGGTGCAACCGGCCCACCGCGGATGGCGTGCCGACCTGCTCGACCTGGTGCTGGTCGGCGTCGCGGTCGCCGCCGTCTACCAGGCCCACGCGGGCGCCGCGGATCGCGGGCTCGCCCTGGTCGCGCCGGCTCTCGTGGCGCTGGCGCTGGCCCTGCTCCTGGCGCGCCTGCTCGGCCGGATCGCCGACCGGACCGGGGCCGCGGCGCTGCGTACCGGGCGGCTGCGGCTGGGTCTGACCGCCGCGCGGGTGTCCCGGCAGCCCGGCACCGACCGGGTCTTCACGCTGGTCACCGTCGCCGTTGCCATCCTCGCCACCACCGCCGGCATCTGGTGGGCGGGGCAGACCGCCCGCACCGAGCGCGCCGAGGTGGAGCTGGGCGCCGCGCGGGTGCTGACCGTCGAGGCACCCAACCGGACCACTCTGGAGCACGCCGTCCGCACCGCCGACCCGGACGGGCACAACGCCATGGCCGTCGTCGCCGACCTGGGCAAGGTTCCGCCGGTGCTGGCGGTCGACAGCTCCCGCCTCGCCGCCGTCGCGAACTGGCGCCCCGAATACGGCGATCCCGCCACGCTGGCGCGGGCCACCCCGGAGCGCGAACCGGTGCCGATCACCGGCGACCGGCTCGACCTGCGGGTCCGCAGCGACGGCCCGGCACCGGTCACGGTCTCGGCCGTCGTGCAGAACGAGGCCACCGGCCTGATCGCGAGCGCCGTCTTCGGCCCGCTGACCAAGGGCACCCACACGGTCAGCGCGCGTCTCGGCGGTGGCTGCACCACCGCGCCCGGGTGCCGGCTGGTCCTCTGGGAGCTGTCCGCCGCGCAGGGCATGCCCACCGGCGCCAAGGTGACCGTCACCGGCCTCAGCCAGCGCAACCCCGAGCGGACAGTGCTGGACGAGACGACGCTCGGCGACATCTCCCGGTGGCGGGCGGATCTCGTCGGGGCGGCCATGGAGATCACCGCGCGACCCGGTGCCCTGACCCTGGCGATGAACCCCAACCTGAGCGGCGCGGCGAACGTCGGCACCCGGGTCTACGCCGCCGACTCGACGCTGCCGTTGCCCGTGCTGCTGGCCGGGACACCGCCGACCGACTGGCAGTTCAGCGACGCGCTGCTGTATTCGGTCGGCGTCTCCGCGGTGACCGCCCGGGTCGTGGGGACGGCTCCGGCGCTGCCCGGGGTCGGGCGGTCGGGCGTACTGATGGACATCGACGCGGCCCGGCGGGTGGCCGCCGACGCTGATCAGGGCGGCGCCATGCAGGTGTGGCTCGCGCAGGACGCGCCCGAGTCGCTGCTGCCCGCGCTGAGAAAGGCCGGGCTGACGATCGTGGGCGACGACTCGGTTTCCGCGCGTGCCGACCGGCTCGACGAGCAGGGTTCCGCGCGGGCCGCGGCGTTCGCGCTCTTCGCGGCCGTGATCGGGGTCCTGCTCGCTGCCGCGGCCGTCGCTGTCGCGACCGCCGCCGACCGCAGATCCCATTTGGAACAGCTGCGTGCGTTGCGAGTTCAGGGCCTGACCGTACGCGCTGCCGTGAGCATCGGCTACGCGGCCGGAACGGTGCTCGTGGTCGCCGGCGTGCTGGCCGGAGTGCTCGCCGCCGCGACAGCCGGCCGGATCGCCGGGTCCACCGGGTTCGTGTTCACCGACAGCTGGGACATCGTGCCGCCACCATCACCGCTGGGCGCCGCCGCCCTGACCCTGACCGGCCTGGCGACCCTCGTCGTGCTCGGCGTCACCGGCCGGCTCGCGCTGCTCCCCCTCGCCCGCGGCCTGCGTGAACAGGGCCGGCGCCAGGGCAACCGAGGCCGGCGCGCCCTGCGTGAGCGGGGAGCCGACCGATGACCACCCTGGTTCTCGCGATGCTCTGGATCCGCCGCGGGCAGGCGGTCGCCCTCGCGCTGCTGTCGCTGCTGGCCGTCGCGGCGTCGGTCGCCGCCCCGGCCTACCTGCGGGCCGCCGATCGCGCGGTTGCCGCCGGGCAGGTCGCCACCGCCACCCCGGTCGAGCGCGGGCTCGCCCTCAGCAAGTCCGAGGACGACCGCAACGACCCGCAGGCCGCCGAGGGCAACGGGCTCGGCTTCACCACGCTCGGCCCGGTGCTGGCCTCGCTGCCCGGGTTCACCGGCGTGTACGCGTCGGAATACCCGGCCGTCGGGATCGAACCGGACCCGGCCAACCGCACGCGGTTCGTTTTCCGGCAGGACGTCTGCGCGCACCTGACCCTGGTGAGCGGCCGGTGCCTGGTCGGCGAGGGCGACGCGGTGCTCGGCGAGCAGACCGCGAAACGGCTGGAGCTCGCGCCGGGTGACACGATCACGCTGGCGTACGCGCATTTCAGCACGGACCCGCGTACCCCCATCTTCGTGGCCGACGGCGCCGAGAAGCGGATCACGGTGGCCGGCACCTACACCGTGCCGGATCCGGACGCGGCCTACTGGGGAGCGCACGGCTACTTCTCCGCCGACACCGGGGACCGGCCCGGTGAGCCGCTGTTCGTCGGTTTCGCCACGCTGAACACGATGGACCACGGGGCGACGGTGAAGTCGGTCGACAGCACCGCCGGACCGGGCGCCCTCGACGTGGACAAGCTGGACGGGCTGCGCGCGGCCCTCGGCGACCTGACCGACCTGACCGGCAAGCTGAACACCACGGTCGAGGTGCGCACCGGCCTGCCGGACCTGCTCGACCGCATCGACTCCGGCCGGGCCGCCGCCCGCCAGATCGTCCCGGTCATCGCGGTCCCGCTGATCGTGCTCTCCTGCTTCGTCATCTTCCTGGCCGCCGGGTACGGCGCCGAGGGCCGCCGCCCCGAACTCGCCGTGGTCGCCCTGCGCGGCGTCCGCTGGTACGAGCGCTGGTGGCTGACCACCGGCGAGAACCTGATCGCCATCGTGGCCGGTTCGGTGCTCGGCTGCGTGGCCGGGCAACTCCTCGTGAACCTCATGGCCGCCACGCTGTTCCCCGGTGTCGGCGCCGCGGCGGGGTTCGCCTCCCTGATCTACGCGCCGCTCGCCGCCGTCGCGGCCGTCCTCGCCGCGCTGCTCGCCCAGCGGCGTCAGCTCTTCGCGCAGGTCGCCGCGCTGCTGCGCCGGGTGCCCGGCACGGGCCGGCGCCCACCGGTGCTCGAGGCCGCCGCGATCCTGCTGGCCGTCGTCACCGGCGTCCAGCTCGCGGTCTCCGGCGGCGATCCGACCGGGGCGGGGCTGTTCGCGCCCGCACTCATCATCTTCGCCGTCGCGCTGGTGGTGGCCCGTGCGCTGCTGCCGCTCGTCGCGCGGATCGCCTCCCGGGCGCTGCGCAACGGCCGCGTCGGCGTGGCGCTGGCCGGTCTGCAGCTCGCCCGGCGCCCCGGGGCCACGGGGCTGTTCTCGCTGCTCATCGCGGCAGTCGCGGTGACGGTCTTCGCGTTCTGCGCGGTCGACTCGGGCACCCGCGACCGGGAAGTGGCCGCGGAGCTCGGCACCGGTGCCGCCCGCGCGGTCTCGGTCCAGCCGGTGACGCCGTCGCAGCTGATGACCGCGGTGCGCACCGTCGACCCCCACGGCATGTTCGCCATGGCGGTCGCGCGTACGCCCGGCAACGCCCCCGGCGAACCGGCCGGCCTGGCCGTCGACGCACCCCGGCTGGGAGCGGTCGCGAACTGGCCAGGCAGCGGGCCGTCCGCCGCCGACGTGGGCGCGCTGCTGCACCCGAAGGCACCCGAAGCCGTGATCATCAGGGGTCAGGACGTCAACATCTCGTTCGAGATCAGCGGCGCCCGCGCCACGATCCCGCTGAACCTCACCCTCGCGGTCAGCTCGATCACCGGCCGCGGGTCCGCCCGGATCTCGCTCACCCAGCTGGGCAACGGCTCCAACGAGTACGCCCAGCGCGTCGCCGCCTGCGCTCAGGGTTGCCGCGTCGACGGTGTGCAGGTCAACTCCACCGACGCCACGTCCGGCGTCGCCGCCCACCTGCGGATCACGTCCCTGGGCAGCATCAACCCGGTCGTCCCGGCGGTCAGCGCGGAACGCCTCGGCGATCCCGCGCAGTGGCGTATGTCCAACTACGGCAAGCTCACCGCGGACGACGGCGCCCTGGGTGTGGACATCGACGCCCCGAGCGGCATGGGCACGAGCGGAGCCTGGATCCAGCCGGTGGACGCCCCCGACCCGATGCCCATCGTCTCCTCCGGCCGCCCCGCCGACGTCATCACCGGCCTCGACGGGCGCACCCTGGCGGTGGACCGGGTCGCGGAGATCCCGGCGGTGCCCCGGCTCGGCCAGCGCGCCACCCTCGTCGACCTCGAGTACGCCGACCGCGCCGCCACCCAGTCCGGCATGGCGACCGACGCCGAGGTGTGGCTCTCCGCCACGGCTCCCGCCGACGTGCTCGACCGCCTCGCCGCGCAGGGGCTCGTGATCACCGGCGACATCCGCGCGACGGTGGCCCGCGACCAGCTCGACAACCAGGGGCCGGCGCTGGCCCTGTGGTTCTACGTTCTCGCCGGCTGCCTCGCGATCGTGCTCGGTGCCGGCGCACTGGTGCTCGCCGCCGTCGTCGACCGGGCGCGCCGCGTGGAGGATCTCTCGGCGCTGCGTACCCAGGGGCTCGATCGCAGGTCGGCGGGACGGGCGACGCTCTGGGCGTACCCCATGATGGTTTTGATCGCGGTTATCGCCGGGACCGGGACCGGGCTGGCAGGCTATGGACTGACCGGCTGGGCCCTGCCCCTCGCCGGGCTGGAGCCGCCCCCGCTGCCGCTGCCGATCTGGCCGCGCGCGTGGGTGATCGCCCTGGTCGCGCTCGCGATCCTGGTCGTGCTCGGCGGGGTGGCGACCCTGACGAGCCGGAATCTGCGAAGGAGTGTCCTGTGAGGACGTTGACGGTAGAGGGCGCCGACCTGGCCTACGGCGACGGGGTTCCGGTGCTGACCGGGGTCACGGTCACCGCCCGCCCCGGCGAGCTGCTCGCGGTCACCGGCACCTCGGGCGCCGGCAAGACCACCCTGCTCTCGGCCATGGCCGGCCTGCTGCCCCCGGCGGCCGGCCGGGTGCTCGTCGACGGGGACCCGCTGCTGGACCGCGACCAGGGCGTGAAGCTCGGCGTCGTCCTGATCCCGCAGGACAACGGGCTCGCCGCGATCCTCACCGCCGAGGAGAACATCGCGGTGGCCATGATCGCGACCGGCGGCACCCCGGCCGAGGCCCGCCGCGGCACGTCGACGTCATTGGAGAAACTCGGCCTCTCCGGGCAGGCGGGCCAGCTCATCGAAGAGCTCTCCGGCGGCCAGCAGCAACGTACGGCGATCGCCCGCGGCCTCGCGCTGCGTGGCGACGTCCTGCTGGCCGACGAGGTGACCAGCGAGCTGGACGCCGCAAACCGCCAACGGGTGATCGACCTCCTCCGCGCGGAGGCCGACCGGGGCGCCGCCGTCGTCTTCGCCACCCACGACCCGGAAGCCGCAGCCGCCTGCGACCACGAACTCCACCTCGCCGACGGCGTCGCGGTCCTGGTCCGCTAACCGCCGGCCGGCGTCTGGTTCCGGCCCGCTGACCTTTCGGCCGGCGCCGCACCGACGTGGGCTTATCGTTGCGGGATGGAACGACTCGCGCACCACGCCCGGCTGGAGTGGGAAGGCTCAACCGGGGTCGGCTACCGCGCCTACTCCCGTAACCACAGCGCGACGGCCGCACCCGCTGAAGCGTCTTTGCAGCTCAGCGCCGACCCGCACTTCAAGGGCGACGCCACGCTGCTCAACCCGGAACAGCTCATCGTCCTCGCCGCCAGCTCGTGCCAGATGCTGTCGTTCCTGTCGCTCGCCGCCCGCAAGCACCTCGACGTGGTCGCCTATACCGACGACGCGACCGGCTACCTGAGCGAAGACCTCCGCAAGGCCTCCATCGAACAGATCACCCTCAACCCGACCATCACGGTCACCGAAGGCACAGACGAGGGTCTGGTACGCGAACTGGTCGAACAGGGCCACGACGAGTGCTACATCGCCAACTCCCTCAACTCCACGATCACCATCACTCCAACGATCGTGTTCGCAGGGTAGCCAGAGCGCCGTGTCAGCGCAGCGAAGGGCAG
>NZ_BOMN01000060.1 GCF_016862215.1 Winogradskya humida | reverse complement strand
AATCGTCGACTTCGCCCAGGGCAAGGGCTCCGTACTCGACCTCGTCATGGGTGTTCTGGGCATCATTCCTGGCGTGAAAGGGCTGACTTCCCTCTCGAAATTGTCGGCGCTCTACAAGGCCGGCGGCGTGAAGGAGATCGCCAAGGCGGCCCTGACCGGCATGAAGGACATGGCCAAGGGCATGGTCGACCTGATCAAGAACGCCGGCTCCAGCGCGCTGACGATCCTCAAGAACCTCGGCGGGGCGGGCAAGACCGGCCTCGACAAGCTCGGAGACCTCTTCCACGGCAAGGCACCCATCGTCCCCAAGGACGTCTCGCGCTCGTTCGACATCCGCGACTGCGTCACCGACCCCATCGACGTCGCGACCGGCGAGATGGTGCTCCCCGAGCTCGACCTGGAGCTGCCCGCGCCGTTGCCGTTCAAGCTCGAGCGCACGCACCTCTCGTCGTACCGCGCCGGCGGGTGGTTCGGGAAGACCTGGGCGTCGACGCTCGACCAGCGGATCGAGACCGACGGGCGGGCGTCGCTCTACTTCGCCCCCGACGCGATGGTGCTGGCCTACCCGATCGGCAAGCCCGGCACGGCGGTCCTGCCGTACGAGGGACCGCGCTGGCCGTTGACGATCGTCGAGGACGGCACCGCGCGGCTCGACACCGGCACGCGGGTGCTCGGCTTCGACCGCGAGGGCCGGCTCGGGACGGTCGAGGACCACGACGGCAACCGCCTGCGGGTCGAGCGGGATGCCACCGGAGCGCCGACCGCGCTGCAGCACCCCTCCGGGCGCCGGGTCCGCTTCGGCACCGCGGACGGCCGGATCACCGAGATCGCGCTGACCGGTGCCACGGGCGGCCCCGAGACGCGGATAGCCGCGTTCGAGTACGAGGACGGGCACCTGGTCCGGGCGGCGAACGCGTCGGAGCGCTCGGCGACGTTCCGCTACGACGACGCCGGGCGGATCGTGCAGTGGATCGACCGGAACAACTTCGGCTACCGCTACAACTACGACGAGCAGGGCCGCTGCGTCGGCACGGTCGGCGAGGACGGCTACCTCAGCGCGACCCTGACGTACGAGCCGGAGCGCACCACGTTCACCGACTCGCTCGGCAACACCAGCGTCTACACGTTCGACGAGTGGCACCACCGGACCAGCACCACCGACCCGCTGGGCAACACCACCCGCTACGTGTGGGCCCGCTACAACGAACTGCTCGAGACCATCGATCCGCTCGGCAACCGGGTCACCGGGGACGCGGCGGGGTCGGGTGTCGCGAAGCCGTTCGACGTGGAGAAGATGCGCGGGCCGCGGGACGAGCGGGTCCCGGCCCTGGCCGGCTGGCAGGTCCTGCAGGACCGGGAGATCATCCGGTACGACGACGAGGGCTACCCCGCCGAACGGATCGACGCGCTCGGCACGGTCCGGCGCACCGAGTACGGGCCGTTCGGGATCGTGCTGGCGAGCTTCGACGCGGATGGGCTACGGACCGCGTACACCCATGACACCGAGTTGCGGATCACCTCGGTCACCGATCCGGCCGGGCTCGTCTGGCGCTACACGTACGACGCCGCCGGGAACATGGTCGAGGAGTCGGACTTCAACGGGCGGGTCCGGACCTACGGGTACGACGCGGCCGGGCGGCTCGCCACGTCGACGAGCGGGCTGCGCGAGGTCACGGAGTACGTGCGGGACGCGCTCGGCAACGTCGTGGAGCGCCGGACGGCTACGGGCAGCACGCGGTACTCGTACGACAGGCAGGGCCGGATCCTCACGGCGGACACCGGTGCGACGAGCCTGGCCGTCGAGTACGACGAGTTCGGCCGCGTCCTGGCGGAGACCGTCGACGGGCGGACCGTCGGTTTCGAGTACGACGACGAGCGGGGCACCCGGCGGCGGCGCACCCCGGGCGGCGTGACAAGCGAGTGGACCAGCGACCCGTTCGGCATGCCCTATTCCCTGTCGGCCGGCGGTCACGAGTTGCTGGTCCGCCATGACGAGCGGGGCCGCGAGCAGCGCCGGTTCCTCGACGGCGAGCTGGTGCTGGAGCAGCGGCACGGCACCGGTGACGAACTGGTCGAGCAGCACCTTCCCGGCGTGGGACGGCGGCTGTTCGAGCACCGGGCCGACGGCGGCGTGGTCGGCATCGAGGACTGGGCCGGGCGCAGCGCGTTCACCCTGGACGCGGCCGGCCGGGTCACCCGGGTCGAGGGTCCGGGCCGCGACGAGACCTACGGGTACGCGGACGGGCGGCTCGCCGCGGCGTACGAAGGCACGCTCCTGACCGCCTCGGGTGCGGTGTCCTGCACCTACGACGCGCACGGGCGGATGGCCACCCGCACCTTGGCAGGCGCCGGCACCTGGCACTTCACGTGGAACACAGAAGATCAGCTCATCTCGGTACGCACACCGCGCGGCGAGGTCTGGGCGTACGTCTACGACCCGCTCGGCAGGCGCGTGGCGAAACACCGCATGGCCGGCACCGAGATCGCGGAGCGCCACGAGTTCGCATGGTCCGGCAGTTCGCTGATCGAGCAGGCGCACACCGCCGAGGACGGCACACTGCGGGTGACGACCTGGGAGCACGATCCGGTCGACGGCCGCCCGATCGCGCAGACCGTCCACACCGGATCCGGGGTCGACTTCGCCACCGTGGTCACCGACCGCATCGGCACCGCGACCGAGCTGCTCGCCGCCGACGGCTCCCTCCTGTGGCGCAACGAGTCGACGCTGTGGGGCGACGCCCGCCCGTCCGGGGTCGCACTGGGTTTCCCGGGGCAGTACAGGGACGACGAGACCGGCCTGCACTACAACGTCTACCGCTACTACGACCCGATGACCGGCCGCTACCTCAGCCAGGACCCGCTGGGTCTGGCACCGGCTGCCGACCCCGGCGGGTACGCCGCCAACCCGCTGCTCGTCGCCGACCCGCTCGGCCTGATGTGCAGCGGTCCCAGCGGCTCGAAGGTCCCGCCCGTCACCCCCGGCGCCGCCGACAACCCGGGCATCGTGAAGGCGCTCGACGAGGCGAACGACATCAAGCCCGGCGCGTTCGACGGTCACCCGGTCAGCGTCACGCAGACGCTCAGCGAGAACGGCAAGCTGCCCGACGTGCTCTACCACGGCTCGGACGTGCCCCCGAACGTCATCTTCGAGCAGGGCCTCAAGTCGTTCGCCGAGTTCAAGGGTGCCCCGTCGCACTACGACATCAAGCTGCACCAGCAGAGCAGCTCGAAGATCCGCGACGGCGGCGCGTACAGCGGTTTCATCTCCACCACGTCCGACACCGAGGTGGCGCTGAACTTCGTGCGCTCCAAGGACATCGCGTTCCGGTTGCAGAACCTGTCGCTCGACGGCGTACAGACGACGCAGAAGATCGGGAAGTTCAACTACGACTTCCACTTCGGCTACATCTACCTCGTGAAGTCGGACCGGCAGCCGTTCATCGACCTGACCACGCAGGTGAACCAGGACATCTCCAAGGTGTCGCAGAAGGAATGGGCGGCGCTGGACCACATCCCGGGCAAGGACATCATCCAGGCCTGGAAGATCGACGGTCCGTACGACGTCGCGGCGCAGGGTGGCAAGGTGAAGTTCCCCGTGGGCGTCCCGATCAAGGAATTCATCGACAACCCGCACTACGTCGCCTGAGGAGGCCGTCATGCAGCCCTATCCGCCCGGCACCTGGGTGTACGCCATCGACCCCGCATACGGCGGGACCGAGGACGTGCCACCGTTCGCGATCTCCGGGGCGTACGCGGTCGACGAGAACGGCGTGGTCGGCGACGAGCTGATCCCGAACCCGAACTACCGGCCGTCGCCGCGGGTGCTCGGACTGCCCGCCCCCGCCAACGACCTGGAGGACGCGATCCAGCGGGCCGCCACCGGGTACGGCACCGACGAGGACGTCCGCGTCGCGCTCGGCGCCGCCACGCTCTTCGTGGAGCCGGGAGCGCCGGAGGGTCCCGAGCTACGGGCGTGGACGTCCGACCGGTATCTGCCCGGCCCCGAGGTGCGCCGGGACTGGGAGCGGTCCCCGGTGGCCGACCTGGCCGGCGTACTGAATGATCGGGCATTGTTGCTCAATCCGGGCACCGAAATGGAAGCGAAGCTTCCGGCGGCTAGTCTCGGAACCCTTACGTAAGTCGATTTCACCAGGAAAGGGAACGCCGATGTCGCGACCGATGGACTGGGACGTCCTCGATCTCAGCGGCGACCCCACCCCCGGTGATCCCACCCGGGTGCGGCAGCTCGCGTCACGGTTCCACGACTTCGCCGAGACCGCGCACCGCGCCAAGGTCGCCGTCGAGTCACTGCAGGGTGACGGCGCCGTCCTGACCTGGGTGGGCCTGTCCGGCGACGCGTTCCGCGAGCAGTTCGGCGACTTCCCCAACCAGGTCAACAAGCTCTACCAGTCACACCTCATGGTCGGCGACGCCCTCGAGACGTACGCCCCAACCCTCGAAACCGCGCAGGCCCAAGCCGACCGCGCCCTCGCCGACGGCCGGGTCGCCGCGGAGAAGCTGAAGTCGTTGCAGGGCGCGCTGTCCACGGCCCAGACCGACTTCACCGGCGCATCCCAGGCAGCCGAAAAAGCACAGGCAGAAACCCAGGCACCCGACCCCGACCAGGTCAAACAAGCCGTCAAAGACGCCGACGCCGCGAAAGCCAAAGTCAGCGGCGCCCAGAGCGCGGTCAACGGCGCCCAGCAGGAACTCGACCTCGCCAAACAACTCGCCGACCAGGCCAAGCAAATGCGCGACGGCGCCGCCCAGGTCTGCAAACGCGAGATCGAGGACGCCTCCGACGCCGGCATCCAGCCCCGCTCCTTCTGGCAGAAACTCGGCGACGCCCTCAAAGAGCTCTGGAACATCATCTGCGAGGTCGCCAAATGGGTCGCCCTCGTCGCCGGCATCATCGGCATGATCCTCGGCGGCCCGCTCGCCTGGATCGCCCTCGCCGCCGGCGCAATCCTGCTCGTCAAAGCGATCGTCGACTTCGCCCAGGGCAAGGGATCAGTCCTCGACCTCGTCATGGGCATCCTCGGCATCATCCCCGGCGTCAAGGGCCTGACCTCGCTGTCGAAGCTGTCCGCGCTCTACAAGGCCGGCGGCCTCAAGGAGATCGCCAAGGCGGCCCTGACCGGCATGAAGACCATGGCCAAGGACATGGTCGGGCTGGTCAAGGCGGCCGGGACCGGCGCGCTGACCATCGTCAAGAAGCTCGGTGACAGCTCCGCCTCCGTCCTCGGCTCGGTCAAGGCAGCGGGCGAGATCGTCGGCGATGCCGTCAGCGTCGGCGCCGCCAAGATCGGTGACCTGTTCCCGGGTGGCTCCCCGAAACCGATCCGCGACATCCCGCCGCCGCGGGGCGGGGAGGACGGCTTCGGCGTGCTCACCCTGCCGACGCTTCCGGCCGCCGCGGGCGGGCAGAAGTTCGCCCAGCGCTTCAACGACCTCGCGACGCTGAAGACCAGCACGGAGACCACCGAGTTCACCAAGATCAAGGCCGACTTCGACGCGAAGTTCCAGACCGAGAAGACCGCGATCCAGAAGAACTACGCCGACCAGTTGAAGGTCAAGACCGACCAGCTCAAGGTCGAATACCAGGCCAAGTACGACGCCGGGAAGCTACCGATCGAGAAGAAGTACGCCGACGATCTCGCGAGCAAGACCAACGAGATCAAGCTGGACTACGGCAAGCAGCTCGACCTCGAGAAGGGCAAGCTCGACGTCAAGTACGACCAGCTCAAGGCCACCAAGACCACCGAGTTGCAGCAGCTGCACCTGGCCGACCACAACGTGAAGCTCAACGAGCTGACCCAGATCCACGCCGGTAAGCAGAACGGGTTGCCCGCGCAGATGGACCAGTTCGACCAGGCTGCGAAGGCGCACTTCGACAGCCTGGACCCCGTCTCCGCGCAGAACTTCAACACCGAATACTTCACCAGCCTGCGCCCGGCGAAGGAGCAGGAGCTGACGGCGGCGTTCAAGGCGGACTTCGACAAGGGCGTCGCCGATCTGCCGGGCCAATCCCAGAAGCTCTACGACGCGGACCTTGCGAAGAACCTCGGCGACCTCGACAACCTCAAGGCCGTCGACATCAAGGCCGCCGAGACGAACTTCACCGACCTGGCCAAGGTCGACATCGAGAAGGCCGACGTCAAGCTCACCGAGATCAAGACCAACGAGCTCAACGACCTGAACAACAAGCTTGTCGGCGACATCACCGCCGACGTCAACGTCGCCACCGCCGACTTCAACAAGCTCGAACTCGCCGACATCAAGGTCGCCGAGACGAAGTTCGACGGGCTGGCCAACGCCGACATCTTCCAGGCGCAGAAGAGCATCGACACCCACTTCACCAGCCTCGACCACAATCTGCGCGGGGAGCTGCTCGACAGCTCGGGTATCGACATCGCGACGTCGAGCGGGAACGTCAAGACGCTGTTCATCAACAACGGCGCGGACGTCGGCGACCTGGGCACGGTGGTCGACAAGAACTGGGCCAAGCTCGACGACATCAACCCGAACAAGAACCTCGCCACCGACGTCAACTGCACGGTCTGTGTGCAGCGGTTCGACGACTACGTCAAAACCGACGTCGTCACGCCGGCCGGGAAGATCCCCACCATCCGGCCGCTGAGCGACATCGAGGCCGTCAAGAGCGTCACGTTCCAGCAGATCCCCAACGCCGACTACGCGACCGTCGTGGACAAGATGGCGGCCATGCCCGACAACACCGTCGGTATCATCGGCTACCTCAAGAACGGCTCGGGCGGCGGTCACGTCATGAACGTGATCAAGGTCGACGGCCGGGTCGCGTTTGTCGACGGTCAGAGCGGCAGGCTCGGCGAACTGCCCTGGCTGGACCCGAAACTGGACGAGCTGCACTTCACCATTCTCAAATGATCAGCGAGGACAGCCCCATGGACCTGACCGAGGCACGGACGCTGGCCGAGGCGAAGCTGCGCGAGCTCGAGTCCCCCGACGCCCCGCTCCAGCTCAACGAGCAGTACGCGACCGAGATCCCCTGGGCGTGGTACTTCCCGTTCAACACGGCCCGTTACTTCGAGACCCGGCAGTTCAGCGACAGCGCCCCGAGCGGCCCGATCGTGGTCAACAAGGACGGCAGCGACATCTGGGTGGCGGGTTCCGCCGCACCCCTCGAGAAGTGGCTCAACCAGTACGCCGAGGAGCACGGCTATCCCCTCGTGCCGCTGCCGCCGACGCGTTCAGCTTTTTAAGAACGTCAACGCGCCAAGCTGAACTCGCATCAGGACGGTTTTCCGCGATTGGTCGTGTCGTCTTTGCTCTCGTGCCGGCCGAAGACATTGCCGCTGAAAGTCGCGTCGAGCTGTACCCCACGAAAAGCCTCCGGCCAAGGGACCACGGGAGCTTTCGGTGTCGAGGCCGGGCCCAGTGCCGGCGGGTAGGGGTAGCCGGGCACCTGCACCCAGGCGATCTCGTGCTGCTCCTTCCGACTGACCTCGACCTGCGCGAATGACGCGGGGTCGAGGTGACGGAAGCCGTGCCGGATCAGGCTCCGGTAGATGCCGTCAGAGGCGATGACGGCCATGGTCGCCCGAGGAGCCGAGAAAAGCGCCGCCCGCAACGGCGCGGCATCGACGAGCAGGCTCGCGGTATTGATGGCCGCACCGACCCACTGGTTGCGGTCCTGCCAGCAGTCGCCCTGGTGCAGCGCGACCCGCATCCGCATCTGATGCTCGACAGGCAAGGACCCGGCCTTCTCCCGCAGGCTCTCGTTCAGGGCGATCACGAACTTCCCCGCGAGGGTGACCGCGTCGGCAGTGGGCGGCACGAGCATCAGAAGTCCGTCACCGCGATCCAGCTTGACCACGGACTCCCAGTTCAGACCGGCGTCCTCGAACGCGTTCTCGGTCTCCTCATACATGGCAGCCCGCAGCGATGCCTGTGCGACCGCTGACCGGCTGCCGTATCCCTCGATGTCGACGACCACGATGTACACAAACGTCGGCTGACTACGTCCCGCCGATGGCGTAGAGGTTTGTTCGTCCCGCTTCATCGAATCCGGGTTCGCGGTCGTCTCGCGCAGCCGAATTGCGGATCGGTCCAGCAGATCATCGATGGACTTCGTGGGCATGTCGGGAAATGACTCACGTAGGAGGCGTTCCCCGAGGGTTCGGAGGCTTTCAGAAGGCTGGGCCCGGTCAGCGTCCATCGGTTTCATCCTTCCGTGTGGCGGAGGTACCCAGAAAGCAGATCGGGCACCAGGGCCAGATCTCATCATCCGTCAAGAAGACCGCCGCGGCCTCGACGGCTTGCCTGATCGCCTGCGCCCCGCTCGCGCCGGGACTTACCGCGGTCGTGTTCAGCACCAGCCCGACAATGTCTGTCCAGTCACGGTCGGCCACGCGCCAGTTATCGCCGTGCAGGCTTACGAAATCGGGGGTGAACTTCGCCGGGACAATGTATCCACAGTGCTCATAGAGGAGATCTCTCAAGGCTGGAATCACCGTACGCATGCGACCGCCCGAGACTCTGGTCGTTCGCTGTTCAGTCAACGGAATCCACCGGCTTCGCGAGCACCTCACCGATTGGTCGTTGCCGCCTGTTCGTGATCGCGACGCTGATGATCACGCCGGCGACTGCCCCGAACACCGCGGGTGCGGCCAGCCATCCCGCTATTGAGATCGGCCAGGCCAGGGCGGGCGCGGACACCGCGTCATCGCCTGGCGAGGTAATTCCGATTGTCACGTCATATGTGGTTTTCCACCCGATCACCAGGCCGTTCACCAGGTAGACAAGGGCGAAGGCGGCCACAATGATCGTTCCTCGGACCAGGAGCCAATGACGCAGACCTGTATAGGCTCCCAGCGTTCGCATACGCCGTCGAACCCGGTCTTTCCAGCGGTCCGATGGGGGCGGGCGCATCGGCACCCTGGATCCCAGAGCTGGCGGCGTCTGCATCCGAACACGTTACCGAAGACTCGGAGCGAACTCCATGCCATCAATTC
The DNA here is from genome assembly GCF_016862215.1 of Winogradskya humida. Taxonomy (GTDB): domain Bacteria; phylum Actinomycetota; class Actinomycetes; order Mycobacteriales; family Micromonosporaceae; genus Actinoplanes; species Actinoplanes humidus. Next base: position 81,796 of record NZ_BOMN01000060.1, on the reverse strand, counting down.
CCCGGCAAGATCGACAACGCCATCAATAGTTTTTTGGCTGGAAATTCTTATGGTGCGCTGCCTCGTCTCCACATTTCGTGGCGCCTTTGTAGATCAAACCTCATTGGGCGCGGCCGGTTCGGAAGGCGTGGGCGACCAGGGCGGCGCGGTCTCGGCAGCCGGTTTTGGCGAGCAGGTGGTTGACGTGGGTTTTCACTGTGGCCTCGGAGACGTGGAGGCGGGTGGCGATCTCCGGGTTGGTGCGGCCCTGGGCGATCTCTCGCAGGACCTCGTCCTCGCGGGCGGTGAGGCCATCGGTGTCGGCCGGGGTGGGCACCGCGAACGGTGAGCCGGCGGCGAGGGCTTCCAGGAGGCGGCGCTGGACGCTCGGGTCGAGGAGGGCCTCGCCCGCGGCGACCGTGGTGATCGCCTGGCGGATCTCTTCGGCACCGGCGTCCTTGGTCAGGTAGCCGCGGGCACCGGCCTGCAGGGCGCGAAAGACCGAGCTGTCATCGGCGTACGTCGTGAGCACCACGACGCGTGCCCGGCTGCCGGACGCCGTGAGCTTGGCCGTCGCGGCGATCCCGTCCACGGTCGGCATGTTCAGGTCCATCAGGATGACGTCCGGGTCGGCGCCGGCGGCCTGGCGCAGTGCGTCGGCGCCGTCGATGGCGGTGCCGACGACCTCGATGCCGTCGAGCAGGCCGAGCATCATGGCGAGCCCGTCGCGGACCACTTTCTGGTCGTCGGCGATCAGGACGGTGACGGCGGTCATCGGCTCCCCAGCGGCAGTGTCAGGTTGACGCGCCAGCCGGCGCCGGACGGTCCCACTTCGAGATGGCCGCCCGCGAGGGCCGCACGCTCGGCCAGACCGGTCAGCCCGAATCCGCCGGACGGCAACGCGGTGTCCGGGTCGGGCACTCCCCCGCTGTCGGTGACTGTCACTGCCACCTCCACGGGGGTCCAGGCGAGCACGACGTCGGCGTAGGCGAGCGGGCCGGCGTGCTTGGCGGTGTTGGTCAGGGCTTCCTGAACCGTACGGTAGAGCGCCAGCCCCGCCTCCCCCGGCAGCGGCTGCGGAACGCCGGTGACCACGAACGTGGCCCCCGCCTTACCGGCCAGCTCCGGGATGTGTGCCGGGCCGGGCAACGGGTCACCGCGCAGGGTTTCCACCACCCGCCGGGCCCCGGCCAGCCCGTCGCGGGCGAGCCCGTGGGCGTCGGTCAGCTGGGCCACCAGCCGCGGGTCGGCCGATGTCTTCTCCGCGAGCAGCCGCGCGCCTTCGAGGTGCACGGCGAGGCCGGACAGCGTGTGGGCGAGCACGTCGTGCAGCTCGCGGGCCATCCGGCCGCGTTCGGCGAGCCGGGCTGCCTCCTCCCTGGCCTCGCGGGCCGCGGCCTCCTCGGCGAGCTGGGCTTCCGCGGCCTCCCGGGCCAGGCGGTTGGCGCCGGCGAAGGCCGAGGACAGGAAGAGGAAACAGCCACCGATGCCGAGGTTCAGAAAAGCCTGCAAACCCTGCTGCGATGCGTACGCCTCAGCGACCGCGAGGCTCACCACCACGATCCCGCCACTGATCAGGGCGATCCGCCGGGGAAGCCGCAGACCCATGCCCGCCAGCGCCATGAAGCCGAGGATGTAGCCGGGCCCGGCGATCTGGATCCGGTCGAGCACCGCCCCGCAGAGCCCGGCGGCGGTGAAGCAGAGGGTCACGATCCGGATGTCGGTGATCCGGGAGGCCGTGCCGGCCAGCCAGAGCGCTAGCCCGGCGGCGGTGATGATCGGGACGGCGATCCGCGCGGCGTGGGAGGCGGGGAATCCGGCCAGCACACTGTCGATCGCGATGACCGCGGTGCTGGCCCAGACCATGATCCGCAATCCGGTGCGAGCGTTCACCCGGCCATTGTCCAGGAAGCGACCGGGCGCGGGGCGCGGGAGGCGAAGATGCTGGTCATGGCGAGCCGGGCGCCGACCATGGCCAGCGACATCACGATGAAGGCGGCGGTCCAGGCGTCCGCTCCGGTGATCAGGTGGGTGCGGGAGAACGTGACGAGCCCGGCGGTGAACCAGTGGTCGGCGCCATAGATGAACGCGAGCCGGGCGGCGGTGACCGCGATCCAGAGGGCGGCGAAACCGAACCCCGCGGTGGTCATGATCCTGCCGGTTGCCGGGTCACGGTGGACCTTGACGAGCAACCCCGAGAAGACTCCGAGGAGTACGCCCGCAGCGCCGCCGATCACCACCAGCGGGACGTCGTTGCCCTCGGTCGGGAAGGACTTGAGGTAGATGGCCGCGACCACCGCCACGATGATCAGCGGGCGGATGATCCGCGACCGGGTGAGCTCGTGGGTGCCGAGACCGGTGAAGAGCATGAGAGCGAGGATGCTGAGGCTGATCACGTAGTTCGTCATGCGTCAACGATCGCGAACTTCGCGCTGATCCGAATCCGCACAGGGATGGAGGTCCCGCCTCCACCCGTAGGTGGAGACGGGATACCTGAGAGTCAGCAGCGGCCGAGGTCCTCCCACTGCTGGGTCCAGCCGGGCTCGGAGCCCTGCGTCCAGTACCTCGCCTTCCAGAGGTGCTTGCCGTCACCCGAGGCGGGCCCGCTCGGGTCGCCGTACCTGCTCTTCTCGTGGATGACCGTCTGGCCACCCGTGTACGCCGTCGCGAACGCCCACTCCGCCGCGGACGAGCAGTTTCCGGGGTTTGTCGGCGGAGTCGTGGGCGGTGACGTCGGTGGCGTCGTCGTGGGTGGTGTGGTCGGCGGGTTGGTACAGCCGCCGGTGGCGTCGACCGTGTCGGTGAAGGTGGTGCCGCCGGAGCGGTACGCCGCCGCCGAGGAGCTCACCTGCGCGGGCGTCAGGACCCGGTTCTTGGCGAACAGCACCCAGTCGACCTGCTGGACGTACGTCGACAGGCCACCGCTGTGCGCCGCGGTGTCGATGAACCACAGGTTCCAGTTGATGGTCATCGTCTGGCGCGGGTAGACGTGCCCCGAGTGGTCGCCCACCTGGACGCCGTCGATGTAGTAGATGACGTGCCCGTTCGCCACGGTGGCGACCAGGTCGTGCCAGCCGTTCAGCGAGCTGCGCTGCTCGGAGTGCGTGTTGTCGGCGTACCACGGCTCGTTGCGGTACGTGTACCAGGTGGTCTGGTAGTTGATCGGGCCGGTCTCGCCCCAGCCGCCGTTGGGCAGGTACTCGGAGATGTCCAGCTCGCTGTACGTCGGGTCCAGGTCGCCGTTGAGCGGGCTGATCGTGAAGAACGTCTCGTTGATGTGGTCGCCGTCCGAACCGCCGGTCGGGGTGTCGGTGAAGCGGACGCGGCTGGCGTACGTTCCCTCGAAGTAACGCTTCTGGGTGCTGTAGAGCTCGGCGTGGTTGGTGCCGGCGCCGGTGCCGTCGGTCGACGCGGTGAGCTGCATGACCTTCTGGCCGTCGGCGGTGGGGAACGTGATGTTGTTCGGGGACCAGGTGGCACCGGAGACGCCGGGGCCGCCGGAGTAGCTGCGGGGAGTCCAGCCGTGGGCGGTCAGGGCGGTATCCGAGGACGAGCTGTAGGAGAAGTCGTCGAAGAGCTGACCGCAGTCCGCGGCCGAGGCGCTCGGTGCTCCGGCGAAGACCGCCAGCGTGCCGAGCAGTGTGACCGCCCCTGCCAGAGCCAGGGATTGGCGCATGGATCCTCCAAGTTGGGGGTTACTTGGCCGCGCCGGTGGTCATCCCGGCACGGATATGGCATTCGCGCTGCGGTAACCCCGGCTGACCGACAGGGAGGCCAGGCCCTGCGCCGGGACGTACCGCCGTCTGGGTGGATCCGGGCTGCGTCCGGCCGTCGTGACCGGCCGGACACGGCCTACGCGCCGCGGCGGATCCGGCCGGCGTAGCGCGCCTCGAGCGCGTGGTTGTGCTCACGACCGCCCGGCACGTTGTCGGACAGGTAGACCGGTGGGGTCACGCCGAGCGCCAGCAGCCGCGCCACCACTTCGGCGACGAGCTGCTGGGCCAGCAACGCGGCGGTGATCGAGGAGACCGCGCCGACAGAGCCGCCTTCGTACGACAGGGTGGCGTCGCCGTACGGTGCGCCGTTGTCGAGGACGACGTCGGCGAGGTCGGTGAGTTTGAGTCCACTCGGGTGCCGCGACGGCACGCCCGCCGAGTGGGTGAGCGAGGTGATCGCGATCAGAGCATGCCCGCGCTGCTTGACGAGCTGGGCCATCTCGACGATCGCGCCGTTGACCCCGGAGTTGCTGGCGATCACGAACGCGTCGCCGGGCTGGACGGGGGCGAGCTCGTAGAGGCGGTGCGCGACGCTCGGGGTTCGCTCGAGCTCCGGGTCGGTGAGCGCGCTGGTGGGCTCCCCTCCGTACAGAACGATGTCCCGCAGTGCGATTTTGCTGGTTGGCACCAGGCCGCCGGCGCGCCCCGCGAGCTCCATGGCCAGCGCCTCGGAATGCCCGCAGCCGAAGGCCTGGATAACCCCGCCCGCCTGCAGCGTCGCGGTCAGCAGGTCGGCGGCGCCCGCGACCAGCTCACCCTGCTTGGTGCCGACCCGGTCGATCGCTTCCTGGATCGCGGCAACGTACGCGGCACTGGAGATCGTCATTGGGGCTTGTCCTTCCGTCCTCGTTTGCGGGTCGTCGAAGGGTCCGGGACGCGGTGGGCGTCGACCGCGCGGACGGTCAGCTCGAGCGCATCGGCGGTGCGCTCGAACGTGCGCTGCGCGACGGCGACGTAGATCAGGTCGAGGATCAGCAGCTGGGAGTGCAGCGCGGAGAGCGCGGCGAGCCGGAACGTCGTCTCGTGCACCGAGGTGGTGAAGACGACATCGGCGACCTCGGCCAGCGGGGACCGGCCGAACGAGGTCACCGCGACGGTCAGCGCGCCGTGGTCGGAGGCCTCGGCCAGCGTCTCGATCGCCTCCCTGGTCCGCCCCGAGTGCGACAACGCGATCGCGACGTCACCCGGGCCGAGCAGCGCGGCGTTGGTCAGCGCGGTGTGCGTGTCCGCCCGGTAGCGCACCGGGACCCGGATCCGCTCCAGCCGGAACGCCATCTCGCTGCCCGCCGTCCCGCTGCTGCCCAGCCCGAAGATCTCCACCCGGCCGGCCGTCGCGATGGCCGTGGCGACCCGCTCGACCGCGTCGGTGTCCAGACCGGACGCGGTGGCCTGGATCGCCCGGCTGTCGGCGGCGGTGATGATGTCGAGCACCTTGTCGAGCTGGTCCCCGGGGTTGATGTCGCCGCTGATGTCGGTCTCCCAGCGCGCCTGCTCGGCCCGGCCGGTCTCGGTGGCGACGGCTACGCGCAGGTTCGCGTACCCCTTGAAGCCCAGAGCCCGGGAGAAGCGGGTGACAGTCGCCGTCGAGGTCCCGGACCGCTCGGCCAGATCGATGATGCTGGCGTGCGCGGCCGTCTCCGGGTCGTCGAGGATCGCCTCGGCGATCTTCGCCAGCGCCTCCGGCATGGTCGGTCCCTCGATGCGCAGCCGCCCCAGCAGCCCACCACTCTCACCCGTCACGGCGAACTTCCTTTTCATAATGTCGCTTAGCGATGAAAATTACGACCACTTCGAGCTCTGGTCAACAACCAGTTTCCATGGTTCGATCAGCGACATGATGCCCGCAGTGGGCCACTGTGGAGGCGACGGCACACCCGGGGCTGTCCACTTGACGCCATGTCCGCTCTGCGGCACCCCCGGAACATCCCGCCGGGCGGGGCGGGCGGGCCATGATCCGATCATGAACCCCTTCCAGGCGGGTACGCGATTCCGCGCCGAGCTACGCCGTGGCGCCGGATTCGCGGCCGGGTTCGACGTGCCCGACGACGTGCTGACCCAGCTCGGCGGCGGCCGGCCGCGGGTACTCGTCACGGTCAACGGGCACCGCTTCCGCGGCACGATCCTCCGCACCCCTCGCGGAAACTGGCTCGGTGTCAGCCCCTGGCACCGAGCCGCCGCCCGGATCACCGCAGCCCGGCGCTATGACATCGATGTCGAACCGGACATGGCCCGCCAGAGCGCGACGCTGCCGTCGTAGAGCTTCACCACGGCGCGATGCTGTCGTCGTAGAGCTTCACCACGGCGCGATGCTGCCGTCGTAGGAGAAGAAGCCGCCGGTCGGGCCGGCCTTGTCGAGCAGCGCGAGCCGCACCGCTTCGGTGGCAGCCTCCGCGGGATTGCCGATCCCTGCCGCGGCACGCGCCTCCGGGCTCATACCGCTCATCGCCGGGACCAGGTTCGTGGCGCGCAACCCCGGGGCCAGGGCGTTGACTTTGAAGCCGGCCTCGGCGAGGTCCTGGGCGTAGAAGACCGTGAGCGCGTTCAGCGCCGTCTTCGAGGACCGGTAGGCCGCCGCGTAACTGCCCCGCCGATGGTCGAACTGCGGGTTGGGCCCAGTGCTCCACCCCAGCGACGCGGTGCCGCTGGAGATGTTGACGATGCGCGGGCTGGCGGAGCGGCGCAGCACCGGCAGAAGCGCGTTCGTCACGGCCACAACACCGAAGACATTTGTCTCGTACGCCAACCGCATCGCACCGAGGTCGATCTCGCTGACGGGCGCACCGCCGTTGTTGATGCCCGCGTTGTTGACGAGCACGTCCAGCTCGCCGACCTGCGCCACGGCGGCCGCGATCGACTGCTCGTCGGTCACGTCGAGCACGAGCAGCCGCGCGTCGCCGCCGAGCTCGTCAACGGCGGCCTGACCGCGGGCAGCGTCGCGGGCGCCGACGTAAACCGTGTGGCCGGCGTCCAGCAACTGCCGGGCGATCTCCTTGCCGATGCCGCTGTTGGCGCCGGTGACAAGTGCGTGCATGAGTGCCTCCTCAAATTCCAACGCATCCGTTGGAGTTTTAACGATAGGAGGCCGCTGACCGAACTGCAACGCTGGCGTTGGAATTGGTTACCGTGGGGGTATGGCGTGGGACACCGAAGGAACGCGGCGACGGCTCAGGGAGGCCGCGACGGCGGAGTTCGCCGAGCGCGGGCTCGACGGCACGACGATGACCCGCATCGCCACCCGCGCGGGGATCAACAAGGAGCGGCTCTACAGCTACTACGGCGACAAGAACGCGCTGTGGGCCGTGGTCCTCACCGACGAGCTCGACAAGCTGGCCTCCGCCGTCGCCCTGACCGGCGCGGGCCTCGACGACATCGGTGACTTCGCCGGCGCGACCTACGACTATCACGCCGCCCACCCCGAGCTCGGCCGGCTGCTGCAATGGGAGGGCCTGACCCGCGCCCCCGCCGCCGACGTGGCCCGCCGGTCGGCGCACTACCGCGAGAAGGTCGAACGCTTCGCACAGGCCCAGCGCGACGGGCTGCTCGCCCCCGGTCTGGACCCCGACCACCTGTGCTTCGCCCTCATCGCGCTGGCCGCGTGGTGGCAGACCGTCCCGCAGCTCGCCGAGATGATCACCGGCGCCGGCGGGGACGACCTCGACGAACGCGCCCGCCGCCGCGCCTTCGTGGTCGAGGCCGCCCGGCGGCTCGCGAGTCCTAAGGCTTGACCAGGACCTTGAGGTGGGCGCCGCTCTCGGCGTCGGCGAATGCCGCTGCGGCCTCGTCCAGCGGGTGGACGGCCGTGACGAAGTCCGTGGCGGTCACGACGCCGGCGCGGAGCAGGGACATGGCGAGCGCGTAGTCCTCCGGGAGGTAGGTGGCGCTGCCCTGGATGCGGAGCTGGCTGTCCTGGACGAGGGCGAGCGGCAGGCGTACGTCGCCGGGTGGCACGCCGACCACCATGACCGTGCCGCCCTTGTTCGCGATCGCCAGCGCCTGGAGCAGCGTCGATTCCTCGGCTACGCAGTCGAAGACGTAGTCGGCGCTTTCGCCGAGCTCTGCGCGTACTGAATCGATGGCGTCCGGAGCTGAAGCGTCGACCACCGCGTCCGCACCGAAGGCCCTGGCCCTTTCCCTGCTCCGCGCCGAGCGGGCCGTCATCACCACGCGTTTCGCGCCCTGGGCCTGGGCGAGCCGGAGCGTGAGCAGGCCGATCGTGCCGGCACCCAGGATCGCCACCGCCCTGCCCTCGACAGGGCCGGCGAGTCGCAGCGCGTGCACGGGCGTGGACAGCGGCTCGATCAGCGCGGCGGTGCGGTCGTCGAAGTCGGCCGGGACCTCGTGCAGGCGGCGCGCGTCGATCGTGAAGAGGTCGGCCATGCCGCCCTGTTCGGAGCCGCAGCCGAAGAAACCCAAGTTCTCGCATATGTTCTGCCGGCCCGACAGGCACTGTTTGCACGACCAGCACGGTAGGTCCGGTTCCACGGTCACCCGGGTGCCGGGACGCACGCCGGTCACGCCGGGCGCGACCTGCTCGACCACGCCGACCACCTCATGGCCGGGGGCGTACGGCGGGTGCACGTGGGGGTGCGACCCGCGCAGGGCGTGCGTGTCGGAGCCGCAGATGCCGGAGACCGACGTGCGGACCAGCACCTCACCGGGGCCCGGCACCGGCTCCGCGGCCTGCTCGACCCGGACGGAATCCTGTTCGACGATCACCCTGCGCATCCCGCGAGACTATGGGAAAAATCGGCGACCTGGTTCATGCTGCGAAGATGGCCTCCTACGCGAGCGGGACATCCGGCGTGGCACTGCTCGGCGAGACGATCGGTGCGAACCTCGAACGCACTGTCGCCGCGCACGGTGATCGGGAAGCGCTGGTCGATGTCGCCTCCGGCCGGCGGTGGACGTATGCGGAGTTCAACGCGGCCGTCGACGAGGTCGCGCGCGGCCTGCTGGCCCGCGGCATCGGCAAGGGCGACCGGGTCGGCATCTGGGCCCCGAACTGCGCCGAATGGGTGATCGTCCAGTACGCCACGGCGAAGGCCGGCGCGATCCTGGTCAACGTCAACCCCGCCTACCGCACCCACGAGCTCGCCTACGTGGTCGAGCAGTCCGGGCTCCGCCTGCTGATCAGCGCGGTCACGTTCAAGACCAGCGACTACCGGGCCATGATCGCCGAGATCGGCTTCGAGCAGACCGTCTTCATCGGTACGCAGGACTGGGCCGCTCTGACAACCGCGGGCTCTTCGCACGGCGAGGATTTCCCCGAGCTGGCGTTCGACGACCCGATCAACATCCAGTACACGTCCGGGACCACGGGCTTCCCCAAGGGCGCCACGCTCTCGCACCACAACATCCTCAACAACGGCTACTTCATCGGCGAGCTGCTCGGCTACACGCCCGAGGACCGGATCTGCATCCCGGTGCCGCTCTACCACTGCTTCGGCATGGTGATGGGCAACCTCGCGGCGACCACGCACGGCGCGACCATCGTGCTGCCGGCGCCCGGCTTCGACCCGGCGGCGTCGCTGCGCGCGGTCGCTGCGGAGAAGTGCACGTCCCTCTACGGCGTCCCGACGATGTTCATCGCCGAGCTGGGACTGGCCGACTTCGCGGCGTACGACCTGACGTCGCTGCGTACGGGCATCATGGCCGGCTCCCCGTGCCCGGTCGAGGTGATGAAACGGGTGGTCGCGGAGATGAACATGGACGAGGTCGCCATCTGTTACGGGATGACGGAGACCTCGCCGGTGTCCACGATGACGCGGCGGGACGACAGCCTTGCCCGGCGTACCGAAACGGTCGGCCGGGTGTTGCCGCACCTGGAGTCGAAGGTCGTGGACCCGGCGACCGGCCTGGTGGTGCCGCCCGGCGAGCCGGGTGAGCTCTGCACGCGCGGCTACTCGGTCATGCTCGGCTACTGGGACCAGCCCGCGGCGACCGCCGAGGCGATCGATGCCGCCCGGTGGATGCACACCGGCGACCTGGCCACGATGGACAGCGACGGCTACGTGAGCATCGTCGGGCGCATCAAGGACCTCGTGATCCGCGGCGGCGAGAACATCTATCCGCGCGAGGTCGAAGAATTCCTCTATGCCCACCCGGACATAGCGGATGTGCAGGTGATCGGCGTCCCCGACGACAGGTACGGCGAGGAGCTGATGGCCTGGGTGGTGATGCGCCCGGGCGCCACGCCGTTGACCGCGGCGGCGGTGAAGGAATTCTGCACGGGCCGGCTCGCGCACTTCAAGGTGCCGCGGTACGTGCACGTGGTGGACGGGTTCCCGATGACGGTCACGGGCAAGGTCCGCAAGGTGGAGATGCGCACGCAGGCCGTGGAGATCCTCGCAGGTCAGCCCCGCAACAACGCGACGGTCGAGTCGTAGCCGTTGCGTTCGGCCCACTCGAGGGCGCTCAGGGTGCCGTGCTCCTTCAGCAGCGGGTCCGCGCCGGCGGCCAGCAGCTCCCGCACCGCGTCATCGTGACCCCAGCAGGCGGCGCCACACAGCGGCAGGCCCTCGTCGCACTCCTCGTTCGGTGGCGCGCCCGCTTCCAGCAGCACCCGGACGTTACCGGCGGCACCCTGGACACTGGCCCGATAGAGCGCCGTCTCACCGTCCCTGTGCACAAGCGGGTCGGCGTCGGCGCGCAACAGCGCCGCTAGTCGCTCCGGGTCATCGCAGTAGAGCGCGTCGGCCAGCTTCGCCTGCAGCTTCTTCCGCATCCGCCGATTCACCGGCCCAGTCTCCCAGCCGACGCCAGCCATTTGATCCGGCCCGATCTCCCAGCCGGCGCCGGTGGTTTGATGGGGGCATGGGGGACCTCGATCTGCGGCGGCTGCGGTATTTCCTCGTGCTCGCCGAGGAGCTGAACTACGGCCGGGCCGCGGATGCCCTGCGGATCGCGCAGCCGGCGCTGAGCCGCTCGATCGCCGCCCTCGAACGGGAGCTCGGCGTCACGTTGTTCGAACGGTCCCGGTCCGGAACGCGCCTGGCCGCGGCGGGTGAGCTGCTGCGTGACGACGCGCGGGAGCTGTTGCACGCGGCCGAGACGCTGCAGCGGCGGGTCCGGCTCGCCGACCGGGAGGGCCGCAGCCTCCGCGTCGGTTTCATGCCCGGCCTGATCGTGACGCCGGTGGTTCGCCGGCTGGAGGAGCGGTGGCCGGGGCTGCGGGTCGACGTCCTGCGTACGTCGTGGACCGAGCAGATCCAGGCCCTGCGCGACGGCCGGTTCGACGCGAGTTTCGCCCGGCGCCCGTTCGACGACGAGGGCCTGACCGTCATCGACCTGTACGCCGAGCCACGCGTCGCCGTACTGCCGGTTGATCATCCCCGGGCCGGTGCGGACGAGGTGCTGCTGGCCGACCTGACCGGCGACCTGCTGCTGCAGCCGCCCGGGTTCATCCCGGAATGGCGCGGGGCGGCCGAGCCCCCCACGACCTCGCCGACGGTGGAGGAGAAGCTGGAGCTCATCGCCGCGGGGCGCGGAATCGTCATCCTGCCCGCGTCGACCACGCGCTACTACCACCGGCCGGACGTCACGTACGCGCGGGTGATCGATCTCGCGGACACCACGGTCTGCCTGGCGATCGAGACCCGGCGCGAGTCACCGGTGCTGCGCGATCTGGTGCGCATCGCCCGCACCGTGCCGCCGAGCGACTTCTCAGGGCAGGTAGGTGAAGCCGGGCAGGTCGCTGATGCCGGGCAGGCATCAGTTGCTACCTGATTGGTCTTGGACGGCGACACGGCCGCGCACGCAGGCTTGGGGACGTTCCCTCTGGAAGGAAATCCCATGTCCCTCGCCTCGAACTCCCGTGTCGTCATCATCGGCGGCACCAGCGGCATCGGCTTGGCGGTGGCCACGGCGGCCGCCGGCACCGGCGCCGAAGTTGTCATCGGTTCCCGCTCGGCGCAGTCCGTCGAGCGGGCACTCGCCCAGCTGCCCGGCACCACCAAGGGCCACACGGTCGACGTCACGTCCGCCGAGTCGCTGACGTCGTTCTTCGCGTGGGCCGGCGACTTCGACCACCTCGTCTACACCGCCGGCGACGACCTGGTCCGCATGCCGATCAGCGACTACACCCCGGACCAGGCCCAGCGGTTCTTCGACATCCGGCTCTTCCGGGCCCTTGACTCGGTACGCGCGGCGCTGCCCACGATCCGCCCCACCGGCTCGATCACGCTGACCAGCGGCGCTGCTGCCTTCCGCGGCGGGCCCGGCATGCTGCTCGGCGCGACGGTGTCCGGCGCTGTCATCTCGGCGGGCCGGTCGCTGGCTGCGGAGCTCTCACCCGTACGCGTCAATGTTGTCGCTCCTGGGGTTGTCCGCACGCCACTCTGGGCCGCCATGCCGCAGCCGGAGCAGGAAGCCCTGTTCGCCGGGGCCGGGGCCCACACGCTGCTCGGCCGGATCGCGGAGCTGGACGACGTCGCCAAAACCTACCTGCACCTCATGGACCAGAACTCCACCACCGGCACGGTCACGCTCGTCGACAGCGGCAGCGTGCTGAAATAGCGGCTGGGCACGATGAAGACGGTGGTGCATGACCGACATCCAGACGCGGCGGGACATGGTGTGGCGGACCGCTGACGGGCCGATCGAGGCGCCGGTGGCCAAGCTCGGCGGTCAGCCGTTCTGGCTGGACGAACCGTTCTGGCCGACCTCGGCGGGCTTCGGCACCCCGATGATGTTCATCGGCCAGTTCCCGGTGCCGGGCCCGCACTCGCGCCTGGCCTTTCTCTTCATGGCCGAGGACGGGTACGGCACCGGCTCGACCTACGAGCCGGAGGACGGGGACAACGCCCTGATCGTCCAGCCGGGCGGCCGCGTGCCGCCGTTCCTCACCGGCACGTCCGCGCGCACGGGTCCGACCCTGTGGCGGCGCGGGGAGTCATGGACAGACCGCGTTCCCGTCGAGCTGCACATAGACACCGTCCCGCCGGGTGGAGGCGACAGCTACTTCGGCGGCGAGCCGCACTTCTGGCAGCCGTCGACACGACCCTCGGACGCTTCTTCTTCCAGCTCGACGGGACGGACGGGGCGCCGGACGAGGCGTACGCCCTGAATTTCGGTGGTGGCACCGGCTTCGCGTTCCTGAGCGACGACGGGCTCGAGGGCCGGTTCTGCTGGGATTGCATCTAGTATTTTGCCGAACGTTCGGTAAAGTATTCGCATGGGCCGAACCTCGAGCGTCGACGATCACGCGATCCACACCCGGCTGGCGGCGGTGTTCCGGACCAGCGGCTACGCGGGCGCGTCGCTGTCCGCCCTGTCGGAAGCGGTGGGGCTGCAACGCGCGAGCCTCTATCACCGCTTCCCCGACGGGAAACCGGGCATGGCGACAGCCGTCCTCACCAGCCTGGAAGCAGACCTCGCCGAGACCCTCGAGCCGCTCGTGTCGGAGCCCGACGTCGCCGCCGGTGTCGCCGAGATGGCCCGGCGGCTCGCGATCGGCTACCGCGACGGCCGCATGGCCTGCGTGCTGGACACGATGACGCTGGTGGGCGCGCCCGACGACATCAGGGCCCACGCCGCCCGGCTCGCCAGGACCTGGCTCCAGGCCATGACCGATGCGGCAGTCCGGGCGGGAGCCACCGAGTCCGACGCGGCCGGCCGGGCGCGCGCGGCGCTCGTACGCATCGAAGGTGCCCTGGTCGTCGCCCGCGTCCTCGACGATCCGTCCGTCTTCGCGCAGACCCTCGCCGAGCTGCCCGACCTGCTGGGAGCCTGACATGTCCCTCGACCACGCCGGCGAGCAGGCGATCCAGCAGCGGGCGCACGAGGGTGGTCCCGGCTGGGGATCACCGATGTTCGGCCCGGAGATCCCGAAAGGCTTCTACCCGTTCCTGCGCGCCCAGCCCATGCTGATCGTCGGCGCCGCCGACGACGCGGGCGCGGTCTGGTCGACGATCGTGTCCGGGTGGCCCGGCTTCACCAAGCCGCTCGACGAGCGGACCATCGCCATCGCCGGGCTGCCCGCCCCCGGCGACCCGCTGCGCCGGGCCTTCGAGAAGGAGCGCGACATCGGCGTGCTCGCCCTGCAACCCCAGAGCCGCCGCCGGATCAGGGCCAACGGGGTCGCCAAGCGCGACGGGGACGGCCTGCTGATGCGTACCGAACAGGTGCTGGGCAACTGCCCCAAATATCTGCAGACCCGCGTCGTCACCGGGATCGCCGACGACGAGCCCGCCGGGGAAGCGGTTGAAGGAGACGAACTCACCGGCGCCCAGCAACGCTGGATCGAGGAGTCCGACACGTTCTTCATCGCCAGCCGCTCCCCCGAGCACGGCGCCGACTCGTCCCACCGCGGCGGCATGCCGGGCTTCGTCACGGTCACCGGGCCGCGCACGCTGCGCTGGCCCGACTACACCGGCAACCAGTTCTACATGACCCTGGGCAACCTGCACCTCAACCCCGCCGCCGGCCTGCTCTTCCTCGACTGGGAGCACGGCCACACGCTGCAACTCACCGGCACGGCCCGCATCGACTGGGATCCGGCGAGCGCCGAGGCCTACCCGGGAGCCCTGCGGGTCGTCGAATTCAGCATCGACCGGGTCGTCCAGATCGACCGGGCCAGCTCCCTGCGCTGGACGTTCCAGGCCTACTCCCCCGCCAACCCACCCGCCCCAGCCCAGTGACTGCATGGCCAGAAGTGTCTCGGGGTTGTACGCTATGACGTACAACTCCGGGAGGGCTCATGAGGGTCATCACCGCATCGGATCTGCGCGCGAACCTCGCCAACGAGTTCGATGCCATTGAGAATGACGCCGAAGACCTCGTGGTCACCCGTAGCGGCCACGAGCCGCTGGTCGTGATGCTCAAGAGCGACTACGACGCGTGGCGCGAAACAGAGTATCTATCCCGGGGCGCCAACGGCCGCGAGCTGCGCCGCCGGGTGGCTGAGATGGACGCAGGTGAACGCGTCGCCCACGAGTTGGCCGACCCCGATGCATGAGTTCCCCGCATGAAGCTTGTTTGGCACCCCGGCGCACGGGACGAGTACATCGGTTGGCAGACCGGCGATCGGAAAATCCTCCAACGCATCAACGCGCTGATCAAAGACATTCAGCGCGGCGATGACGGTGGCATCGGCAAGCCCGAACTTCTCAAGGGTGACCTTTCCGGATGGGCCTCCCGTCGCATCAATGAGGAACACAGGCTCGTCTACCGCGTTGTCGATGCCAACGGTGAGCTGGAAATCTTGTCCTGCCGCTACCACTACGCCGATCGATAGCCGGGGTGGATTTCTTGAGCGGCGCCGGGGGATGCCGATACATCCGGCATGTCGTTGCAGACGCTCGTCACCTCGCCGGATCGGGTAGCCGGGGCCAGGCCGCACGGCTTTGAGCTGTGGGATGTTTCCGGGTTGCATTCCATTGCTCATCTGGTGCCGAAGTCGAAGGGGCGGTGCGGGATCTATGTGGCCGGGTTCCGCAACGGGGACCGGTACGTAGGACAGGCGCTGGATGTCGCTGCGCGGTTCCGGGCTCTGCGGCTGCGGTTCGGGGATGAGCTGACGTCGCTGGCTTTCCGGCGGGTGGCGACTGACGAGCTCGACGGCGTGCAGCGGGAAGCCGTCCGGCGCCTGGAGTCGCTCGGGGTGGCGTTGCGGAACGTCGTGCACGCGGGTGGGCGGCTGGATGCCGGCGATTTTGAGCTGCTGGTGAGCCCGGATGAGCAGCGGCTCTTTCTCGCGTCGCCGCGGGGCGGGGTGCGGACCGCTGACCGGCGGGTGGAGCAGCCCCAGCAACGGGAGCGGTTCGCGGAGAAATTCGGGCGGCTGAGTGCGGATCCACGGTTCGCGGCGTATCGGGAGACGCTGCGGCGCTACGTCAGCGGCGCGGTGCCTTTCCCGGTGCGGACGGAGTTGGCGTACTGGTCGCTCAGTGCGATGCCGTCGACGAACGCCGCGTCGTACCCGCGGCTGTTTACGCTTTCCGTCAATTCGCTCGAGACGCTTTTCCTCTACGCGCCGAAGGGGGAGCCGGAGCGGCCGGAGCTCTGCCTCAACGTGGACCTGGCGACCCTGCTGGAAAAGTGGGGCAGCCTGGAACAGGTGATGGCACGGCTGCCGGGAGTCGACGCCGGCGAGGCGGATTACGCGACGCGACCGGGTGTTGCCACGCTCACCGCTTTCGGGTCCCGGTCGGCCGCGCGGCTGCTCGGCACCCGGGGTGTGCTCGCCGCGGCCCGGAAACTGAACCTGGATCTGATGCGTAAAGGCCCGACCATGCATTGGCGCAGTCACTGTTTCGACCTCGCAGATCTGGCCGTTGCCTGAGCGGTCGTTTAGGTTGCAGGGATGGACTACGACGTGGTGGTCGTGGGCAGCGGTTTCGGTGGGAGTGTCACCGCGCTGCGGCTGACCGAGAAGGGTTACCGGGTCGGCGTGCTCGAGGCGGGCCGGCGCTGGGATGCCGGGAGCCTGCCGAAGACCTCGTGGGATCTGCGCGGATTCCTGTGGGCACCCGCGATCGGGTTGCGCGGCATTCAGCGGATCACCCTGCTCAAGGATGTTGTTGTGCTCTCGGCCGCGGGGGTCGGTGGCGGGTCGCTGGTCTACGCGAACACGCTGTATCGGCCGCCCGCCGCGTTCTTCGCCGACGAGCGCTGGGCCGGGATCACCGACTGGGGCGCCGAGCTGGCGCCGCACTACGACCAGGCCTCGCGGATGCTCGGGGTCACCGTCCAGCCGACCATGACGCCGTCCGACCGGGTCATCAAGGCGGTCGCGGACGAGATGGGCGTGGGCGGCACGTTCCGGCGTACCCCCGTGGGAGTTTTCTTCGGTGAGCCCGGCAGGACCGTGCCCGATCCGTATTTCGGGGGTGCCGGGCCGGAACGGACGGGGTGCACCGAGTGCGGCAACTGCATGATCGGTTGCCGGGTCGGCGCCAAGAACCGCCTCGACCTGAACTATCTCCACCTCGCGGAGAAGAACGGCGCGGTCGTGCATCCCGACACCGAGGTGACCGGGTTGCGGCCGGTGCACGGCGGCTGGCGGGTGGAGACGCCGCGCCGGGTTTTCACCGCCGAGCAGGTGGTGCTGTCGGCCGGGGCGCTCGGCACGCAACGATTGCTGCACGCCATGAAAAGGACTCTGCCCGCGCTTTCCGATCGGCTCGGGGCGCTGACGCGGACAAATTCGGAGGCCCTGCTCGGCGCGCAGACCACGGGGGTTCCCGGAGAACCGTTCTCCCGCGGTGTTGCGATCACGTCGTCGTTCCATCCGGACGCCGACACCCACATCGAGCCGGTGCGTTACGGGCCGGGCAGTAATGCGATGGGCCTGCTGACCACACTCCTGGTCGACGGCGGCGGCCGGCTGCCGCGACCGCTGCGTTTCCTCGGTCAGGCACTACGCCATCCCGGGCTGCTGGCCCGGTCGCTGTCGAACCGGCGCTGGAGCGATCGCACGATCATCGCGCTGGTCATGCAGACCCGGGACAATTCTCTTACCGTACGCAGAAAGCGCAGTGGACGCCTCACCACCGGCCCCGGACACGGCCCCGCCAATCCGACCTGGATCCCGGTCGGCCACGACGCCGTACGCCGGATGGCGCACCGGATCGGCGGACATCCGGGCGGCTCCATCGGGGACGTGTTCGACATTCCGATGACCGCGCACATTCTCGGCGGCGCGACCGTCGGGGACAGCCCGGCTACCGGTGTGGTCGACGCCTATCAACGCGTTTTCGGGTATCCGGGGCTGCATGTCGCGGACGGCTCGGTGATCCCGGCGAATCTCGGTGTCAATCCGGCGCTGACGATCACCGCGCTCGCCGAGCGGGCGATGTCCCTATGGCCCAACAGGGGCGATGTCGATCCACGCCCGGCGCCCGGCGCCGAATACGAAAGGCTCGCACCCGTCGCCCCACGGTCACCCGCCGTTCCCGACCATGCACCCGGAGCACTGCGGAGCTAGCCTAAACAGTGCTCAAGGACACATTGATAAGGGCCCGTTGTGTTGCGGGTACGTTTCCGGGCATTGTCCCGGCCACGAACCCATTTTGCCGGGCAGCGCCGCCTGCGGCTAATACCATGGATCGAAACGCGACATGCGCGCCCGACAATTTGCAACGACCGCGGTACACGTACAGTATGAAAGCACTGAAATATCCGACGACAATGGCACCGCCATAGGAGCGACCTCATCATGGCCAAGCAGGTAATCACCCTTCTCACCGACGACCTCGACGGCGGCGAGGCCGACCGCACAGTCGAGTTCGGACTGGACGGGGTGAACTACACGATCGACCTGTCGGAGAAGAACTCCGGCAAACTGCGCAAGGCCCTGGACCCGTACCTGTCGGTGGCGACCCGTGTCGGCCGCAGCACCGTCGAGGCCCGGGCGGCCCGTCGTGGCGCCCCGGTGAGCACGGGCCGGGCCACCCGTGACCAGAATCAGGCCATTCGCGAGTGGGCCGGCAAGAACGGTTACGAGGTCTCCGAGCGCGGCCGCATCCCGAGCTCGATCGTCGAGGCCTACCACAGCAAGCGCTAATTTTCCGGTAAAGGATCCGGCGCCGCCACAACCGGGCGGCGCCGTTTGCGTTTCTGCCCTATTCGCGGGCCGCCGGCGACGGGGAGGATTCAACCCCGGGCCCCGGGGTAACGCGTGGGCATGCGAGTGGTGATCATCGGAGCGACCGGTAACGCCGGCACAGCCCTGCTGCGCCGGCTGCGCAACGAGCCCGGCATCGACCTGGCCGGTGTGGTGCGGCGGGTGCCGCCGGGGACGTCCCAGCCGTACGACACGGTCGAATGGCACTCCTGCGACATAGCCGCACCAGGCGCACAGACCCGGCTCACCGAGATCTTCCGCGGCGCCGACGCCGTGGTGCACCTCGGGTGGCAGATCCAGCCGAGTCACGACCAGCGCCGTCTCTTCGAGGCCAACGTGCTCGGCAGCAGCGCGGTCGTCGAGGGCGTCCTGCGCGCCGGGGTCCCCACGCTGGTCTTCGCCTCGTCGGTGGGCGTTTACGCGCCGGGGCCCAAGAACGCGTACGTGACCGAGGCTTTCCCCCGCACCGGAGTGCCCGGATCGTCGTACAGCCGGCACAAGGTCCTCGTCGAGAACCTCCTCGACCGCGTCGAATCCGACCACCCGACCCTGCGCGTCGTCCGCCTGCGCCCCGGCCTGATCTTCCAGCGCGACGTCGGAGCGGAACTCGCCCGCTACTTCGCCGGCCCGCTCCTGCCCGCCCGCCTCCTGCGCTACGGCCGGATCCCTGTGATCCCTGCCCACCCCGGCCTGCGCATGCAGGCGGTCCACGCGGACGACCTTGCTGACGCGTACGCCCGGGTGCTCACCTCCGACGTCCGCGGCGCCTTCAACGTGGCAGCGGGCCCCGTCCTGGACCCGTCGGTAGCGGCCCGGACCTTCCACGGCGTCGAGGTCCCGATCCCCGGAGCCGTCCTGCGCGGCGCGGCAGACGCGACATGGCGGCTCAGGCTGCAGCCGGTCGACGTGGGGTGGGTGAAACTCGCGCTCAAGGCGCCGCTGATGTCGTGCGACCGGATCGCCGAGGAGCTGGGCTGGCGCCCGATGACCAACTCCGTCCACGCCCTCAAGGAAGTCATCACCGGCATGGCCTACCGGGCCCACACCGACGCCCCGCCGCTCTCGGACGAGAAAGACCTGCCGGGCCGGCTCGGCGGCGTCCTCCGCGGCCGCCTCCCCGGAACCGGCAACCCCTACTGACGGTCAGGCTGCGACGGGAATGGGGTTCCGGAGCCAGGAGAGGGCTTCGGTGGCTTCCATGGGTTCGGAGTAGAAGTAGCCCTGGCCGAGGGGGCAGCCGAGTCGGGTGAGGATGCGTTTGTGGCGGGCGTCCTCGATGCCCTCGGCGACGACGGTCAGGCCGAGGGACTGGGCGAGGCTGACGATGCCGCTGACGAGGGCGAGCTGCTGGGTGTCGCCGAGCATGTCGTCGATGAACATCTTGTCGATCTTCAGGACGTCGATGGGGCGCTGGCGGAGGTAGCCGAGGGAGCTGTAGCCCGTACCGAAATCATCGATCGCGATTTTGACGCCCAGATCGCGGAGGGTCGCCAGGTCGGTCCAGATCTTCTCGTCGTCACCCATGAGCAGGGTCTCGGTGATCTCGAGCATCAGGGCGTGCGGGGGGACGCCCGCGAATTCCAGTGACGCGCGGACCTGGTCGACGAAGCCCTGCTGGCGGAACTGGCGGACGGAGACGTTCACGCTGACGTACGGGCGACGTACCCGGGGCAGGATGCGCCACCACTGGGCGACCGTGTGCAGTGCCTGGTCGAGGACCCACCGGCCCATCGGGACGATCAGCCCGCTCTCCTCGGCGACCTCGATGAACTGGTCGGGGGCGATGATGCCGCGGGTCGGGTGGTCCCAGCGGACCAGGGCCTCGAAGCCGACCACGTCGTCGCCGGCCAGTTTGACGATCGGCTGGTAGTGCAGGACGAAGTGGCCCTCGTTGACCGCGTGGTCCAGGGCGGAACGCAGTTCCAGGCGTTCGACCATCGCACTGTGCAGGTGGTTCTGGTATCGGCGCCAGCGGTTCTTCCCGGCTCCCTTGGCGACGTAGAGCGCGAGGTCGGCCTGGCGCAGCAGTTCGTCGGCGTTGTCCGCCTCGGGGGTGGTGGTGATGCCGACGCTCGCGTTGGCCTGCAGGGTCGCGCCGTCGACGATGATCGGTTCGGCCAGGGCGGCGAGGATGCGCGTCGCGGTCTCCTCGACCGCGCCCGGGTCCTGGACGTTCTCGACGAGTGCGGCGAACTCGTCACCGCCGAGGCGGGCCGCGGTGTCGTCGGCGCGCAGGGCCGCGGAGATGCGTTCGGCGACCGCGATGAGCAGCTGGTCGCCGACGGCGTGGCCGAGGGTGTCGTTGACGATCTTGAAGTCGTCGAGGTCGATGAAGAGGACACCGACGACCGAGCCGTCCCGGGCGCCGCGGGCCAGGGCGTGCTGGAGGCGGTCGGCGAAGAGTGTGCGGTTGGCCAGGCCGGTGAGCGAGTCGTGGAACGCCTGGTGGATCAGCTCGCGTTCGAGGCGGCGGCGCTCGGTGACGTCGCGCAGGGTCACGACCATGCCGGCCACGGTCGGGTCGGTGCGCAGGTCGCGGCAGTGCATTTCGAGCAGGACCTCGGTACGCCGCCGGCCCAGCGCCCGGAAGTCGAGCCCCTCGGCCGGGGAGTCGCCGACGCGTACGGTCGCGAGCACCTCGTCGAGCCGCTGCCGGTCGCCGGGGTGGATGAGCTCGGGCAGGAGCAGGCCCGCCGGGTCGGTGCCGAGCACGTGGACGGCGGACGGGCTCGCGTACCGGACCCTGTTCTCGTCGTCGACGATGAGGATGACGTCGGACGTGTTCATGACCAGGGTCCGGAAGTACGCCTCGCTGTTGCGCCGGATGACCTCCTGGCTGAGCACGATCCGTTCCAGCGCGAGGGCGACCTGGGTGGCGAGCACCTCGAGCGCCTGCTGCAGGTCGAGCAGCGCCCAGGTGGGGGCGCCGACGTGCAGGACGCCGACGAGCGGGTCCCCGCCGGGGCGGTCGGCGAGCACCAGCGGGCAGCGCAGCACCATGGCGAACTGGTTGAGCCGCGTCGCCACCGCCCAGTCGACGTCGCGGACCGCCACCAGCCGGGCCGCCGTACCGGCCCTCCGGTCGAGGGCGTTCTGCGCGGCGGCCTCCGGCGAGACCTGGGCGTCGGGGCCGGTGAACGCCATGGCGAGGACCACCCGGTGCGGGGTGTCCGCGGGCAGCAGTGCGGCGACGGATCGGCGTACGGCCTCGGCGACCTCGTCCGAGTCGGCCGCCGAGACCAGCGCCGCGGAGGCCTCGCGCAGACCCCGCTCGCGGGTCACGGCGAGCCGGTTGCTCGCCATCACGCCGGCCATCCGGGCCAGGACGAGCAGGAACGTCAGCGCGCTCAGCGCCGCGATGACGTAGATGTCGGGCACCTCGCCGTTGAGGCCCACCTGGAAGACCAGCACGGCCGGGGCGACCAGGGAGGCGAGGGTGAGCAGGGCGAGACGTACCCGGCCCAGCTCGCTCGGGCCGACCAGCGTCGGGCGGGTCATCGCCGTCATCGTGGGGTCGAGGGCGGCGAGACCCACGGCGGCGTAGAACGGGATGCGCCCGAAGCTGGCGAGGAACGTCGGTGCGCTGTGCGAGGCGACCAGGCTGTTGACCATGTCGGCGGCGAGCATCGCGAGGATGCCGGCGGCGAGCCAGGCCGCGGCGAACGGGGGCCGGCCGGAGGCAATGAGCAGCCGGGCGAGCACGGCCAGGCAGATCAGGTCGCAGATCGGGAAGACGATCGCCAGCCACACGTCACCGGTCGACATGCTCGGGTCGCGGATGTGCGGGCCGATCACGAACGTCCAAGCGAGCAGGGCCACGCCGGAGGTCAGGGTGAGCGCGTCGAGCAGCCCGCCGCGGTCACGGCGCCCGCTGGTGCGGTGCCGCGCGAAGAGGGCCAGCGCGGCGGCCAGCATCGGGTAGACCGCGATCAGCAGCACCGTGGCGATCACGGTCAGGGCGGGAACCGAGTCGCTCTCCGCGTTGTAGCTGATCGCGCCGACCGAGGAGACCACGACGGTCGCGGCGAGCAGCTGCCACGGGCCACGGCGGTCCGGGGTGTAGCGGCGCAGGGCGAGGATGATGACGGCGAGCGCGGAGCCTCCGGCGAGCACCCGGACGGGCATCTGCAGGGCGTGCACAGACGCGAAGAGAATGCCGAGAACGACCATCCAGCCCCCGAAAAGGGCAGCAACCAGCCGTGTCGGCATGGTGCCCCCTTTCCGGGCTCGTGCAGGCGACGCCCCCCTGATCGGTTACTTGCCGGGTCAACTGAGCAGAATCGCACTGTGTCCGACACTGCAACCGACTTCGTCCGCGCGAACACCCGTGTCGCGCCCGTACCCTTCCTTCCCGAGCTGGTGCTGCACCAGGCCGAGGAGCCGATCGAGCTCTGGGAGCGCACCGAGGCGGCCGGTGGTGAGCAGCCGCCGCCGTTCTGGGCCTTCGCCTGGGCGGGCGGTCAGGCGCTGGCCCGCTGCGTGCTCGACGAGCCGGAGCTGGTGGCCGGTCGTGACGTCCTCGACCTGGCGACCGGCAGCGGGCTGGTCGCGGTCGCGGCGGCCAAGGCCGGGGCGCGGTCCGTGCTCGCCAACGACATCGACCCGTTCTCGCTGGCTGCCACCCGGGCCAACGCCGAGGCCAACGACGTCAAGATCCAGCTCTACGAGGGAGACCTTCTTTCCGAGGGGTACGCCGAAGCCGGCGTGATCCTGGCCGGAGATGTCTTCTACAGCCGCGAGATGGCCGCTCAGGTGCTGCCGTTCCTGCGTCAGGCGGCGGGCCGCGGCGCGTTGGTGCTGGTCGGCGATCCGGGCCGGGCGTACCTGCCGGGCGAGGGGATGGTGCTACGGCACACGTACGACGTACCCGTGGTCGAGGCCCTGGAAAGCGTCCCGATGCGCCGTACCAGCGTGTGGCAGGTGGTTTTTACGTACCGGTAACCCCAGATTGTTCAACAACTCTTGTGTGATCGTTGAACAATCCCTAGCGTCAGACGTGCGCCTCCCATCGAACCTTCGCGATTCAGGAGAGCCCATGTCGAAGACCGAGACCACTCAGCCGACAGCCGCCCGCAGCCGCCGCACCGCCCTGATCGGGGCGATCTTCCTGATGGCGACCAGCGCCATCGGCCCCGGCTTCATCACCCAGACCACCACGTTCACCGCGAAGCTGGGCGCGGCGTTCGCGTTCGGCATCCTGATGTCGATCCTCGTGGACTTCGTCGTCCAGATGAACATCTGGCGGATCATCGCGGTCAGCGGGAAACGGGCCCACGAGATCGCCAACGCGGTGGTCCCGGGCGCCGGCTACCTGCTGGCCGCCCTGGTCATCCTCGGCGGCCTCGTCTTCAACATCGGCAACGTGGCCGGCTCGGGACTCGGCCTCAACGCCGCACTCGGGCTCAACCCCAAGCTCGGCGGCCTGATCAGCGCGGTCCTCGCCATCTCGATCTTCGCCATCAAACGGGCCGGGCTGGCGATGGACCGGCTGCTGATCGTGCTGGGCCTGCTGATGATCGCGCTCACGCTCTACGTCGCGATCGTGTCCGGGCCGCCGGTCGGTGACGCGCTCACTCAGACGGTCCTGCCCGACGACATCGACTTCGCCGCGATCACCACGATCATCGGCGGCACGGTCGGCGGGTACATCACCTACTCCGGCGCGCACCGGTTGCTCGACAGCGGCACCACGGGGCCTGAGCACATCCGCGAGGTCACCCGGGGCGCGCTGACCGGGATCGCGGTCACCGGATTGATGCGGTATCTGCTCTTCCTCGCCATCCTGGGCGTGGTGGCGGGTGGCGTCGTGCTCGACACCAGCGGCAACGCCACCGCGCAGGCGTTCGAGTCGGCGGCGGGTGAGTTCGGGATGCGGGCGTTCGGGGTGGTGCTCTGGGCGGCGGCGATCACGTCGGTGATCGGGGCGGCGTACACATCGGTCTCATTCTTGATGTGTTTCTGGCCTCGCTTCGCTCGGCGGGCTGTTCGCTCAGAGGATCGGTTCATGTCCTGGGCAACAGTTGGGTTTATTGCCTTGTCTACGGTGATCTATTTGGTGATCGGGACGGCGCCGTCGGCGTTGCTGGTGTTTGCGGGTGGGTTCAACGGGCTCATTTTGCCGATCGGGTTTTCGATCCTGTTGTATGCGGCGTGGAGGCGGCGGGAGCTGCTGCGGGGGTACAAGTATCCGGTGTGGTTGCTGGTGCTCGGCGGGGTTGTGGCGGCGTTGACCTGGTATATGGGCGTTGTGTCGGCGCGGACGATCTTTGACTATCTGGCGGGGTGACGTGGTGGATCTCAACAGCGATCTGGGTGAGGGCTTCGGGGCCTGGAGCCTCGGCGACGACGCGGCGATGCTCGACATCGTCAGTAGCGCCAACGTCGCCTGCGGGTTTCATGCCGGTGATCCGCGGAGTCTGCTGGCCACCTGTGAACGGGCGGTCGAGCGGGGTGTGGTGATCGGCGCGCAGGTCGGTTATCGGGACCTGGCCGGGTTCGGGCGGCGGTTCATCGACTACGAGACCGAGGACCTGGTCGCCGATCTGATCTACCAGCTCGGGGCGCTCGACGGGTTGGCCCGGGCGGCCGGTGACCGGGTGCTCTACGTCAAACCGCACGGCGCGCTCTACAACACGATCGTGCACCATGAGCAGCAGGCGGCGGCTGTCGTCGACGCGGTCCGGCGCTACGACCCGGACCTGCCGGTGCTCGGGCTGCCCGGCTCGGTGTTTCTGGAGCAGGCCGAGGACGCGGGGCTGCGCATCGTGCGCGAGGCGTTCGCCGACCGGGGTTACAACGCGGACGGCACGCTCGTCTCGCGGCGGCTGCCCGGGGCGCTGCTGCACGATCCCGATGAGGTCGCCGAGCGGATGCTGCGGCTGGTCACCGATCGCACCCTGGTGGCCGTCGACGGGTCGGTCATCAAGGTCGAGGCGGACTCGCTCTGTGTGCACGGCGACTCGCCCGGGGCAGTGGCTATGGCGCGCGCTGTTGCGGAGAAGTTGGCTGCTTCGGGCGTACAAATCAATGCTTTTGCGGGAAACGACCAGTGACCAGGTTTCTCAGGTGTGGGCGGGAGGCCTTGCTTGTCGAGGTTGATGATCTCGATGCGGCGCTCGGGTTGTATGCGGCTTTGCGCGAGGCGCGGCTGCCGGGAGTGATCGATCTGGTCCCGGCGGCGCGCACCGTGCTCATCCGGCTCGATCCCGCGATCACGTCGCCGGCCGAGGTGCGGGAGGCGACCTCGGCGCTGCCACTCAAAGGACCAAGCCGCGGGTACGCCGGAAGCGTCGAGATCCCCGTCACCTACAACGGTCCCGACCTGCCCGACGTGGCCGCCCACCTCGGCGTCACGCCCGCCGAGGTGATCAAGCTGCACACGTCCGCCCGCTGGACAGTGGCATTCTCGGGCTTCGCACCCGGCTTCGGCTACCTCACCGGGCCGGAGCTCGACGTGCCCCGGCGTGACTCGCCGCGTACCCGGATCCCGGCCGGTTCGGTGGGCCTCGCCGGGCGCTTCTCCGGCGTCTACCCGCACGACAGCCCGGGAGGCTGGCAGTTGATCGGCACCACGACCATCCGCATGTGGGACCTCGACCGGCCGGAGCCCGCGCTGCTCGTCCCGGGTGTGCAAGTGACCTTCAGGGCGGTGGAGTCGTGAGCATGCGGATCGTGCGGACCGGGCCGCTGACGGTGGTCAAGGACGCGGGGCGGTTCGGGCACACCCATCTGGGGGTCGCGCCTTCCGGGGCGGTGGACCGGGGGGCGTACGGCCGGGCGAACGCGCTGGTCGGCAACCCGCCGGGCGCCGCGGTGCTGGAGTGCACGCTCGGCGGGCTGCGGGTCAGCTTCGATTCGCCCGCGGTGATCGTCCTGACCGGGACGGACGCTGTGCTGGTCGTCGACGGCGTCAGGACCTCGCTGGAGGAGACCGTGTCCGTCGCCGCCGGGGCGGTCGTCTCGGTCGGTATGCCCAAGCGGGGGCTGCGGAGCTATCTCGCCGTGCGGGGTGGCTTCGACGTCCCGCCTGTGCTGGGATCACGGTCGACGGATCGGCTCGCCGGAATCGGGCTCGCGGTGAGCGTCGACGCCGTCCTCCCCATCGGCTCACCAAGTTTTGATCACGAGCCGGACTCCGCCTCGCTCAACTCCCCTTTGTCCCGGCCGCCCGAAGCCGACTCCCCTTTGTCACGGCCGCCCGAGGGGCCGCTCGAGGTTGATCTCGGGCCGCGGGATGACTGGTTCACCGGCGAGGCGATCGAGGCGTTCCTGAGCAGCGAGTTCGTGATCACCCCGGCGAGCGACTCGGTCGGGCTGCGCCTCGACGGTCCGGCCCTGACCCGCGCGATCAGCGACGAGTTGCCCAGCGAAGGCGTCGTCCGCGGCTCGGTGCAGGTCCCGCCGGACGGCAGACCGATCATCTTCCAGGCGGACCACCCGGTGACCGGCGGCTACCCGGTCATCGCCGTGCTCACCCCGGAATCCGCCGACCGCGCCGCCCAGGCCCGGCCCGGCGCCCGCTTCCGTTTCGTCCGCGCTCCCGGCTGATCGACCCGCGGGCCGGGCTGGTTGACTGGACGCGTGACGACCGTGGAGAAGCCGGGGTCCGCCGCACGGGCCGTGGAGCAGTTGCGCAACGCGATGATCAACGGCGAGCTGGCGCCCGGGACGCGGCTCTCGGAGACCTCGCTGACCGGGCCGCTGGGGGTTTCGCGCAACACTCTCCGCGAGGCGTTCTCCACGCTGATCGAGGAGGGACTGCTCGTCCGGCAACCGCATCGCGGGGTGTTCGTGGCGTCGCTGAGCCCGGCGCAGATCGCGGACATCTATCGCGTACGCGTGCTGCTGGAATGTTCTGCCCTGAGCCAGGCACCCACCGACCCGCCGCGGGCAGCGGGCCTGCGCACCGCGGTCGACGACGCCGGCCGTGCAGCCGACGCGGGTGACTGGCGCGCGGTGGGCACGGCCAACATGCACTTCCACGAGCAGATCGTCGCGCTGGCCGGCAGCCCCCGCCTCGACTCCTGGATGCGCCAGCTGACCGCCGAGCTCCGGCTCGCCTTCGTCACCGCACCGGACCCGGAAGCGCTGCACCGCCCGTTCGTCGCGATGAACGACGCCATCACCAGCACGTACGAGGCCGGCGACGCGCACCGGGCCGCCGACATGCTCCGCGACTATCTGCTGACCTCCGAACGCGTCGTCCTCGGGAACCTCCCCTAGGGCACAAAGTTGCGTCAAAACCCGCGATGGCGCAACATCCTGCGGCGTCGGTTGTCAAACGCGGGCCAATCGCGTCTGGCCGGGAAACATATGTCTTGCGCTCAGAAACGATTGCCCGGACCTGACGATCAACACCGCATAAAATTGCGGCTTCCCGGCACCCAGCGCAACATCTAGCCCCACGGCCCCGCAGCCCCGCAGCCCCACGGCCTTTGTCAGCCCGCCCCGGCACCCGGTCTACCGGGCGTTCACCGACCCCGGCAGCAGGTCGCGCAGGCCGAAACCGTCGTCGACGATGGCGTCCGGCTGAGCAGAGCCTTCGGGGGTCTCGCGAGTGGTGCGGGGTGAGCGGAAGAGGATGGCGGCGCCCGCTCCCGCGCGGCGGGCGCAGGCGATGTCGCGGCGGTAGCTGTCGCCGACGTACCAGCAGGCTTCGGTGGGGACGGAGAGGGCGCGGACGGCGTACCAGATCATCTCGGGGTTGGGTTTTCGGACGCCGGCCTCGTCGCTGTAGATCTGGGTGGCGAAAAGGTCTCCCACGCCGGCCCTGGTCAGGAAGTCGCGGTGGGCCGCGCCGCAGAGGGTGTTGCTCACGACCGCCAGGGGCAGGCCGATCGCCCGGGCCGCGCGTAACGCCTCGGGGATGCCGGGGCGCAGCGCCCAGGTCGAGCGCCACGTCCAGTCGTAGCTGAGCCGGGTGGCGTTGAGACGGACGGCTTCCTGCGCGGCGAGCGGCCACGACGGTGTGACGAAGCGGGCCCAGACGTCCTCGTGGCCGAGCTCGGCCGGCTCGTCGAGGTCACGCCAGGCTGCGTACGCCTCGGAGCCCGCCGTCAGTGCCCTGCTGATCTCGCCCGGGGTGAGCCTGCCCTCGATCAGGTTGTAGAGCCTCAGCACCAGCTCGGGCGGGGCAGCGCCCGGTGACGGCGAGTCGGCCAGCACCCCACCGAAGTCGAGCAGCAGCGCGGCGGGCGGGATCACTTGGCGTTGAGGGTCCAGGCCCGGACGCCGCCGACGATGCCGGCGGTGTTCGGGACGACCACGACGTCGTCACCCATCCGGGCGAGCTGGGCCGGGGTGATCAGCCGGGAGTTGCCGCCGCCGAGATAGACGCGGTCCCAGAGGAAAACCGGGCGCAGCCCCTCGATCACGTTGCGGACCCGGCGGGACCAGAGCGCGTCACCCAGCCGGCGCCGCTCATGCTCGCCGATGTAGGTGTCGTAGCTCATCCCCCAGCGCACCGGGGCCTGCGACATCTCCAGGTGCGGGGCGAGCTGACCGCCGTCGAACAGCGCGCAGCCCAGGCCCGTGCCGAGCGTCAGGACCAGCTCGCAGCCGGTGCCGGCGACCACCCCGGCGCCGTGCACCTCGGCGTCGTTGAGGACCAGGGTGGGCAGGCCGAAAGCCTCGGCCAGGGCGGTGCGCGCGTCGAAGCCGAACCAGGCTTCCTGCAGGTCAGGATCGATTTTGGTACGCGGCCCGCTGCGCGTGATGTAGTGCGGGGTCGCCACCACCACCCCGTGCCGCAGCATCCCCGGCATGCCCACGGTCACCCGGTCGGCGGTGGGAAGCTGCTCGCCGAGCGTCACGAGCGTCTTGACAAAAAGATCGGGATGCAACGGGTACGGGGTCGGCACGCGTAACGGCTGCGCGCGCATCGTGCCGGCGTCATCCAGAACCGAGCCTTTGATGCCGCCGCCGCCGCAGTCGATCGTCAACGTGAAAGCCACGCCTAGCAGTGTGCCTTTTTTCTCAGAAGCGGGCAAAGCTCCGGATGGGCATCCGCGGGCCGAATTTCGGTGCCATGATCCCGCCGGCCGCGAGCAGCTCGCAGACCCGGCCACGGTGCCCGGCGAACGGCTCCAGCAGCTCGAGCATCCGCGCGTCCGTGCCGCGGGCCTCCCCCGCCAGCGCCCACGCCACCGTGTTGGGGATATGGAAGTCGCCGACACTGACGGCGTCCGCGTCGCCGTAGGCCGTGCGGACCGTCTCGGCCGCCGTCCACGGACCGATCCCGGGGATGGCGACGAGTCTGCGGGTCGCCTCGGCGCTGTCGGTGCAGCGTTCCAGCCGGGCCGCCTCGGCCGCGCAGCGCAGCAGTGCCTGGGTGCGGCGCTGCTCGACGCCGAACGGGTGGAAGACCCAGTAGGCGGTGGCCGCGACCGCCTCGGGGTCCGGCGGGAGCAGCAGCCCGCCCGGGCCGGGCGCGGGCTCGCCGAAATGCTTGACCATGGCCCGGTAGGCGCGGTGCGCCTCGATGCCGGTGACCTTCTGCTCCAGCACCGCCCGGATCAGCCGGGGAAACACCTGGAACGTCGCCGGGAACCGTAGCCCCGAGAACGTGCGGGCCAGCCTGGCGATCAGCGGATGGGCGGCGGCCAGCCCGGGGAAGTCACCCAGGTCGTCGCGGAGCCCGGCGATCGCGTCGGCGTGCTCGGCAAGCCAGTCGGCGCCGGGGCCGTGCGTGGTCGCGGTCAGCTCCGCGCCCGCTCTGCTGAGGTGCAAAGTTCCAGGACCCTGTGGGGTACGCGCGGAGAGCCGGAATTCTCCGTCGGCGAGCTCGCCGCAGGGGTCGTGCGACACGACGAGCAGCGTCCGCAACGTCCGGGTGAAGTGGTAGTGCTCCGGCGTTTTCAGCCGCCTGACCACCGTCTTCACCTGCGCCACTATACGTCCGGGACGCGGAAATGCCGATGGCCCTGACCGCGCTCCCGGTCAGGGCCATCGGGGTGGGTGGACACGGACACCCGAGTCGGTCCGCATGTCACCCAGTGATGGAGCTGGAAACTCGATCCGAGCCGGTCCCGCGCCTCCTTTCGTCAGCCGTTTCCGTGCTCGGAACGCCTGCCGCTGGTGCCGTCCTCAGGGGGATGGACGACGCCCGGTTCCCGATGGGGGGTCCCCGCCGGGGCTGCGCCATGTCAGAACTGGCGTGCCCCGAGGGGGTCGGTTACCCGGATAGCGGAAGGGCTCCGTACTCAGTTGTTGTTGTTCCCGCCGTCAGCGTTGTCGCCACCGCCGTTGCCGCCGACCTGGACCCGGGCGGAGTCGAAGGCCGGGGTCTCGTTGGCGCGCTGCATCATCGGGATACGGTGCGAACCGTCACCGGCCCACGAGGAGCACTGGAAGGTGCCCTCGGTCGGCAGGCCGGGAACCTGGATGTTCACCACGTCGGGGGCGGCACCACCCTTGCTGTCCTCGGTGGCGACGAAGAACGCGGGCACGGGCTCCGGGTCCGGAGCCTCGTCGGTGCTGTCCAGCACGCGGCAGGCGGTGTGGAAGTGACCGCGGACGAGACCGTTCTGCAGCACCGACGACTCGACGTAGTAGCCACCCTGGCCGGCCGCGAGGAAGCGGTCACGGATCAGGTTGCGGGTGCTCACCTTGATGGTGAACGCCTGACCGACGGCGACGTTGGTCGGAATCTCGGTGATCAGCAGCGACGGGTTGTTCGCGGCGACGCCGACCTCACCGAACTCGGTGGAGACACAGCGGTTGCCGTCCTGGAAACCGGTGTGGGCGTCCAGGTTGCTCGTGTCGCAGCTGTTGGTCAGGATGCCGAGACCGGCACCGGGCGGCGGGGTGGCCGGGGTGGTCGGAGCCGTGGTCGCGCCACCGCCGTTGTTGTTACCGCCACCGTTGTTGTTGCCGCCACCGTTGTTACCGCCACCGGCCGCGGTGCTGCCGGAGGGTGCGGGGCTGGCAGCGCCACCGTTGTTGCCGCCGTTGTTGCCGCCCGTGTTGCCGTTCATCCAGTCGCGGCAACGCTTGCGCAGCGTCTCGGTGGTGGGCACGTCGCCCGCACCGTCGTCGGCGTGCTGGGTCACCTTGCCGTTTCCGGTGGTGTACGTGCCGGTCTTCGTCTCCGTCGACAGCTTCGACTTCTTCGGCGCCTGGATGTTGTTACAGGCGGCGAGAGCGCGCTGCTGGTTACGGCTCTTGGTGCTCGCGTCCGACACCTGCGTGACGGTGACGATGCTGCCGAAAGCAACCACGGTGGCAACGGCGGCGATGATCCGGCGCCGACCGGTGAACCATGCGGGGAACCTGGATTCGCTCCGGTAGTGCGACCTTCGCATTGCTGACACCTTTCTGTGTCCACAGGTGGCGGACGGTGGAGCCGCCGGGGGTTGAGCCTTTGACCGGGTCTGTGCTGACCAGATCTGGAATTGCGGGTTGCTCTGTTGCTCTAGCTACCGCGCCGGAAGATGCGCATCGTGGTCACTACGCCGGCCACGAGGGCGCCGGCGAGGACAAGGAGAATGACCGAGGTGCTCACTCCGGGTACGCCACCCGAGCTGCTCGCCGCCGCCAGCATCGCGTTGTCGACCGGGACCGGGCCCTTGCCCGTGACGGCCGGGGCGGCCGCCGTCGGCAGTGCGCCGTAGTCGACGATCCCGCTGCTCTCCAGCAGCGTCATGTGCGTCATGACGAACTGGTTGGCCTGCTGCGCCAGCTTGCGGACCGAGTCGTTGCGGGTACTTGCCCGGATCGTTCCGATGGCCGGGAAGATCTTGCCGTGAGCAGCGCGCAGCCGATCGACGTAGATCTGGTCGAACTGCTTGCCGGTCTTCGCCGCTGCCATCTCGTCGAGCCAGCCCTGCTGGTCATTGTTCGGCACGTTCGGAAGCTCGATCCCGAGCTTCTTGGCGACCGCGATGTCGAACTTGTCGAGAATCACGTGCTGTTCGGAGATCGACTTGCTGAACTTCCGGAGATTCTCGTCGTCCGACTTCTCCTGGGCCATGTTCCCGGCGGGGATCTCCCAGAGCCCGGCGAGCCGGACCTTGATGACGAAGTCCTTGTCGGCCGCGGAGACCGTTCCCGCACCGTCGTCGGTCAGCCCGGTGTTGGGCGGGACCGGGACACCGTCGGCAGCCCGGGCGACGCCGGCGGGAGCCAGCACGAACGCCAGGGCCATTGCCAGTACGCCCACAGACGAGCGGCGAAGCCGGCGTGAGGAGCGGGCGGCAATCATCTTTTACACCTCCGACAACGGATGGGAAAACGATTCCGGCGAACGTGCGGAACGCTGGAAACGCTAGGAGCAATCAGTGCTGTGTCGCAATGGAACAAGGCTCGTACCGAACCGATTTAAAGAAGACTTATGAGCGCTGATTCGACGCACTCACGAGTGCGCGAGCACTCAGTAGCTGTAGTCGGACCCGCTGTCAGAACCGGCGTCACCACCGGTGTCCGCGGCCTCTTCCTTCGGCGGCGCGACGGCCTTCGAGACGGCCGGCAGACAGGTCAGGTTCTTCTTGCCTTCGGGGGTGATGACGAACCAGGCGGCCGCGACGTTCTGGCCCTTCCACTGGCCCGGCTCCTTGTCACCGATGTAGGTGTAGAGGGGCCAGTTGTCCAGGGTCAGCTGCAGCGTGCCGTCCTCGCGCTTGACGGTGCCGACGAGCTTCGCGTCCACACCCTCCAGCTTGGGCGTCTCACCCTTGTTGATCACGGCGGCCGGCCACACCTTGGCGCAGTCACCCTTGCAGTTGGAGACCGCCTCGGGCTTCGCCTTGTCCTTGTCGAAGCGGTAGAGAACGAAGCCGTCCTGGTTCTGGACCGTCTCGCCCATCCGCTTGACCGACGTGGCCTTGAGCGCGGAGGTGACCTCGTCGTCGCTGAGCTCGGTGGCGCCGGACTCGTCCGCGCCCTCCTCCGTCTCCGCGCCGGGTGAGGCGGTGGCGCCGGGGGTTGCCCCCTCGGTCGCACCGGGGGTGGCCGCTACGGCGTTCGCCGCGGGCTCCGCGCCATAGTCAGCGGTGGCGGTGTCCCCACCGCCGTATCCGGCCGGGGCACAACCGGGCAGCGCGAACGCCGCCGCGATCGCAGCGCTGACGACGATCAACTTTCGCTTCACCGGTACCACGAGAGCCCTCCACTGTGATCATTCATCTCCGTGTCCGCGCTGTAGTACGGCGCCGGTGCCGCCATGGTTGAAGAAATCCACCGATCAATTTCCCAGTTTTTTCTTTGAACCCTTCGCCGCCACGATCCGTAAATGATTGGCCTTTCACAGTCTTCGTCGCGGGCTGTAATTGCGTGATTTCGCTGCGTCCACTTCGGGGCAACACAAAAGCCCGGCCACCCTTTTCGGATGGCCGGGCCTGTTTCAGTGCTGGATCAGGGAACGCGGACCAGTGTCTCCGCATCACCCTTCGAGTCGACTTCCTGAACCTGGACATGCGCGATGTCGCTCTTCGGCAGCGCCGTGGCAGCCTGCAGCAGCAGCGGCTCCTTCTGCGCGGCGGTGCCCCAACCCTTCTCCCCCACGGTCCAGGTGGAGAGGACCTCGGTGGTGCCGTCCTGACGCACGGCGACGAGCCGGCACGCCTTCGGCCCGGAGATGTTGGCGACCGCGAAGGAGACCTGGGTGCCCCAGTCCTTCTCCTCATACGCCACCTGGAGCTTCACGCCGGTGCGGGGATCCTGGCCACCGACCAGTTCGCCCTTGAGGTCCGGGCCACCGACACCGATGCCGTCTCCGGGATCGGGCAGCGGGTCCAGCGTCTTGCTCGACCCCTCCGCCACCGTCGTGCCGCTCGACTTCTCGGGGGCGAACCACTGGCCACCGGCGAAGAGCGCGCCGACCGACAGCATCGCGAAGACGACAACCGCGGCGGCCAGCGTGTAGAGCCGCCGGCTGTTCGCCTTGCGCCGCTCCGTGCGAACCTCGCCGATCATCTTCTTGAGGACCAGGCCGTCCTTGCGCGACTGCTCGGTGGCCACCAGCGCGTCGGCGTCGACATCACTGAGGATGTCCACCACCGGCAGCAGCGACTCCAGCTCGATCGCACAGGCCGGACAGTCGATCAGATGATCCTCGAACCGTTCCGCGTCACGCTCGTCAAGCACGCCGAGGGCGTACGCGGCGACGTCGAAGTGTTGTTCCTGCGTCATTACTCGGTCACCCCCCGCTGCTGCAGAGCCGTACGCAGGGCCCGCAGGGCGTAATACACCCGCGACTTGGCCGTGCCGAGAGGCAGGCCGAGCACATCCGCGGCCTCCGGGACCGTCTTGCCCCGGAAGTACGTTTCGACAAGGATCTCGCGGTGCGACTGGCTCAGCGTCTTGAGCGCGTCGGTCACCGTCATCAGCTGCAGCACCCGATCGGTGTCGTCGGCCGTGCTGGGGAAACTCTCCAGCTCGCGGTCGTACGTCTCCGGCGGGCGGGCACTGACGCTGCGGTGATCGTCGATCGCGATCCGCCGCGCCACCGTGACCAGCCAGGGCCGCAGCGACTGCTGCCCCTGAGCGCCGAGCCGGTGGGCATTACGCCACGCCCGCAGCAGCGTCTCCTGAACGATGTCCTCGGCCCGCTGCCTGTCCCCGCCGGTGAGGCGGAGGACGAACATCAGCAGCGGTCCCGCATGCTCCTCGTAGAGCATCCGGACAAGCGTGTCCTCGTGACTCGCGGTCGCGGACCCGGCCTCATGGCGGGCCTGTCGCGGCATCACGCCGTCATCATTGCCAGCACTACGGCCTCCGTCGAGAGCCTGCCACCGGCCTCCGGAACGCTGCTGTGTCATGACGCCCACCCGTTCCGGCGCGAGCCGCTCCATGACCGTCGCATGCATCGATTCCTCCTGCCGGTGCTTTCCCCGTCGCCCCTAGTACGGGCCAGTGTGCCCGCCGGGATCAAAGCGATCGGGAAAATTTCCGGGCAGTGCGGAGGCGCGGGAGCATGGACGCGCAGTCGCAAGAGATTCCTCCGGTTCAAAGCGCGTATGGGCACGACCGGTCACCCCGCCGAACACGGGGAGTCCAGGACGCGCAACAGGGGGCGCTACATCCATGGGAGCCGATGCGACCCCCGGGGCACGCGAATAATACTCAGCGAAACGGCTGCAACGACAGACGCGCAGTGCGCATCCCACACGCTCGGACGATGCCGCATCAGCAGCCCGTTACGCACTCTTTACAGTGCGTCGCAAAAGCCCCTCCGGCGCCATCACTGAGTAATCCAAAGGCAACCCTGAGCAGGTCCCCCCACCCACCGCCAAAAGGTGCGAAAGCCACAATCCCCTGAATGATCCGTATCGGAGAGTCACCACCATCCGATCGGGTCACACCGGCACCGCGCAATCTGGATAGTCATCAACACAAGCAGCCCAGCATGGTCATCCCGGGCGCGCCGCGCTCTCCGATCGACCCCCACGCGCGCCGCGCCATCCCCATCCGATCCCATCGCCGCGGCCCAGACCGGTGCCTGCGGGTGCGCCGCGGCCTGATCCGGCCTCAGTGGCCACGTCGCACGCCCGATCCGGGCACGACAAGGGCGTCGTTCTACCCAATCCGGGCACGACGGACGTACCGCTCCACCCAATCCGGGCACGGCTGGTGCGTTGCGCCGTTATCGGGCGAGTTGCTGGAGCCAGTCGTGCAGGAGGGCGGCCTCGGTCGGGCGGAGGGGAAGCGTGGGGTCGTCGGTGGCGGCGAGGGCCGCGTCGAGGGCGAGGGCTCGTGAGGCGACGGTGGCATCCACGACCGCGGGCGGGTCGGTGATGAGGGAGTCGATGAGGGTGTTACGCATCCGGACGGAGACCTCCGGGTCACGCTCGCCGTCCGGGGCACCGATCAGGGACAGCGTGACGCCGACGACGGCCGCCTGGCAGAGGCCCGCTGCCATCGCGACCGGGACCCGGAGCCGGCCGGCGTCGGCGATCCGGTCGAGGAACTTCAGCAGCAGCCCGTGGGCCACCTCGCCGGCCGGCGGGCGGCGACCGGGCCGGTCGGTGCCGAACATCAGCAGGTAGAAGGCCGGGTGCCGCAGCCCGAAGTCCACGTGGATGTCCCAGCCGCGGCGCATGTCGTCGACCGGGTCACCGCTGGGTGTCAGCGTGTTCTTCTCGGCCAGGTAGAGGTCGAAGGCGTGGATGGCCAGGGCTGCCAGCAGCCCGTCCTTGTCGCCGAACAGCTGGTAGAGCGACGCCGCCCGGATGCCGGCCGCCGTGGCGACCGAGCGGGTCGAGACCGCCTGGGCCCCTTCCCGCTCCAGGATCCCGGCCGCCACCTCGAGGATCTGCCGCCGGGTACGGGTCTTCGCGTCATCCACGTTGCAATGCTACGCCATTAGGCGTATCACTGACTCATACAGTGCTACGCGATTCAGCGTGGCAGTGATACGAGCAGGGAGCGAACGATGAACCGAGTCGGATACGGCGCCATGCAGCTCGCCGGCCCGAACGTCCTGGGCCTGCCGGATGACCCCGAGTCGGCGCGGCGGGTGCTGCGCCTGGCGGTCGAACTGGGAGTCACGTTCTTCGACACCGCGAACGCCTACGGGCCCCGGACCGTGAACCAACTGATCGGGGAGGCACTGCGCCCCTTCCCCGAGGACGTCATCATCGGCAACAAGGTCGGCGCGGGCCGCGGCCCGACCGGATCATGGATCGTCACCGATCACCCGGACACGATCCGCCGGCAGGTCCACGAGTCCCTGACCGATCTGGGTACGGACGTGAGCGACCTGACCTACCTGCGGCTGAGCGGCGACTACGGCGGCCTGGAGAGCGACGTGCCGCTGGAGGATTCACTCGGCGCCCTCGTCGAGCTGCGCGACCAGGGCCTGATCCGCCGGATCGGACTGTCCGGCGCATCCCCGGAGATGCTCGCCCGAGCGCAGAAGCTGACCCCGATCGCCGCCGTGCAGAACCGCTTCAACCTGCTCGACCGCAGCGGCGTCCAGGTCCTCGCCGACTGCGAGGCCCAGGACATCATGTTCGTGCCCTACTACCCCCTGGCCTCCGGGCAACTCACCGGCCACACCGGCCTGACCGCCCCCGCCCAGCGCCTCGGCGCGACACCGGCCCAGATCGCCCTGGCCTGGCTCCTGCGCCGCTCCCCCGCCATCGTCCTCATCCCCGGCACAGCCAACCCGGCCCACCTACGCGCCAACCTCACCGCATCCGACATCGCCGCCACCCTGACCGACACCGAGGTGGCCCGCTTGACCGCCCTCACCGACGAATCCCAGGCCACCCTCGACCACCCCCATGAATCCACACTCAACATCCTCCGAACCGCCACCCTCGGCACGCGCTGACCTGCACCGCTTCAGTCCCCGCGCCGTCGTGGTCCGCCGCGGGCAGGTAGGCCTGGATCCGCGACCGCCCCAGGTAACAGCCGCAGGGCAGACCGCAAGCGGCAGGCGGTGGCAGGCAGGCGGGAGGGCGGCAGGCAGGCAGGAGGGCGGCAGGCAGGAGGGCGGCAGGCAGGAGGGCGGCAGGCCGAGAGGCCGGAGGCAGGCGATGGTGCAGGCGGGCGACCGTGCGGGCGGGCGGTAAGCGGCAGGCCCAACCGCCACTGAAGCCCGACGGCAAGCAGCACACCGAGCCGCCACCCATAGTCCGACGGCAAGCGGCACACCGGGCCGCCATCAAAACCCGGCGGTGAGTGGCAAATGGCCGTTAACGAAGGCGGGCGGTGGCGGTTGTCAGGGCTCGGTGGAGGACGCGGGAGTCGCCGAGCATGCCGCGGAGGCGGCGTTCGAGGCCGGCGATGGGGACGAGGTTCTGCGGGGCGCGGGGGTCCTTGTAGGCCGA
This sequence comes from Winogradskya humida, assembly GCF_016862215.1. Classification (GTDB taxonomy): domain Bacteria; phylum Actinomycetota; class Actinomycetes; order Mycobacteriales; family Micromonosporaceae; genus Actinoplanes; species Actinoplanes humidus. The sequence goes on along the minus strand of NZ_BOMN01000060.1, from coordinate 43,709 downwards.
GGAGGCGAAGCGGGGCAGCGTGGCAGCCGACAGCTCCGCGAGCTCGATGGCCTGGTCAGGCGTGAGGTCCGGGGAGCATTCGATGCGGACGATGCCGGCCCACGGCGCGCCGGAAGCGCCGGGGAGGCGGAGGTACCAGGACCAGCCGCCCCAGACGGTGCCCATGCCGAAGACCGGGGTGCGCTGGGCGGGTTTCAGCGAGGTGACCACCGTGGTCAGGGCCGCCGAGAGGTACTGCTTCTGCTGGGTCTTGACGTAGCCGATGGTGCGGGGCAGCTGGCGGCGGTTGCGCAGCGGGCCGTCGACCACCAGGAGGTCGGCGCCGTCGGAGCCGTGGTTGCGGGCTTCGCTGGAGATGTCGATCTCGAGGGCGGTCAGTGGGGGCTGGACGGCCGCGGGGAGTTTGCTGGCCTCGCCCGTGCCGCTGACGCGGTGGACCTCGTAGCGGACCGAGCCCGCGGTGACGTCCTCCGCGGAGGGGCTGGCGGTGAAGAGGCCGCGGGCGACGCGGGCGCCGGCGAGCTCGGCGCGGCCGTTGTGGAGGTCGCAGCGGACCACGCCGGCGGCGTAGGAGGCGGCCAGGCCGGCGTAGGACTGGCCGTCCTCCTCGGCTGTCCAGAGGCCCGCGTCGTTGCGGCGGACGCCGTCGACGAGGAAGACGACGTCCGGGGGCTTCAGCCGGGCCGGGACGTCGACGGGGGCCCACTGATCGGCGGGGATCTCGACGTCGGTGTTGACCTGGGCGCTGCTGGGCGAGCCGGGGCCGTCCGCGGCGTCGCCGCCTTCGAAGGAGGCTCCGTAGGACGGGTCCCACGCGTCGACGAACATTCTGGTCAAAGGCCGAGCCTCTCCACGTGTGCCGTACGGGCGTCCTTGTGCACCTCGAAGCGGACCGGGACGCGTTCCGCGAGGGCGTGCACGTGGGTGACCACGCCGACCATGCGGTCACCGCGGGCCGCCAGGTTCTCCAGGGTGGCCGCGACCACGTCGAGCGTGGCAGCGTCCAGGGTGCCGAAGCCCTCGTCCAGCACGATCGACTCCAGGCTGGCCGCCGTGGTCGACATCCCGGCGAGCTGCTCGGAGAGGGCCAGGGCGAGCGCGAGGGAGGCCTGGAACGTCTCGCCGCCCGACAGCGTGCGCACTCCCCGGCGCAGGCCAGCGTCGTGATGGTCGACCACGTAGAACTCGCCCTTGTCGTGCATGAGGTCGTACTGGCCGCCGGTCAGCTCGCGCAGGATCCGCGAGGCGCCGTCGACGAGCAGGTCCAGGGCTTCTTCGAGGAGCCAGCGCTCGAAGTTGTTGGCGCGCAGGTGACCGGCGAGGGCCTTGGCGACCCGGTTGTCGCGGACCAGGCCGGCGCGCTGTTCCGCATACGCCTGGGCTTCCTCGCGCCGGTCGCTGAGCCGCTGCCAGGCCGCTTCCGCCCGCTCCGCCGCGACCGCCGCCGCCCGGATCAGGTCGGCGTCGGCGCCACCGGCGGGCGCCGGGAGCTCCGCGTCGGTGAAGAGGGCGACCACCTCGGTGCGGGCGCGCCGGGTCTCGGCGTTGGCGGCCTCGACCGCGGTGGCGGCCTCGCCCCGGGCCACCTCGCGCTCCTTGGCGGACTGCCGGGCCCACTCGACCAGCGTCGCCCAGGCGGCGGCCAGGTCGTCGCGGTCGGCGGGCGGGGGTGCGAACCGGGCGACCGCGTCGCGGACCGCGTCGAAGGACCGCCAGGCCGTACGCTGCTGCTCCTCGGCTGCGGCGACCGCGGCCTGGGCGCGGCGCTGGGCCTCCCGGGTCGTACGCACGTCCGCGCCGGCGTTGTCGAGTTTGCGCTGGAGCTTGGTCAGCTCCGCGAGCCGGGTCTTGAGCGCGTCCTGGCCCGGCGAGTCGGCGAGGGCAGCCTTGACCTCGGCGAGGCGCGACTTGTGATGCTCGAACTGGGCGCGCTTGCGGTCGAGGCCTCGCTCCAGCTCGCGGGCCACGGCGTCGCGCTGCTTCCACGCGTTGGCGGCGACGTCGGAGGCCGATCGGGCAGCCTTGCCCTGCTGCTCGGCGGCCTGGACCGCGGAACCGGCAGGCATCGGCGGCACGGTGGTCACCTGCTGCTCGCAGACCGGGCATTCGTGGCCGGCGGTGAGGTGGGCGCGCAGCGCGGCGGCCCGGTCGAGCGCCTGCGCCTCGGCGTAGTCGAGCCGCGCCTGCTCCAGCAGCTGCTCGGCGCCGAGCTTGGCGTGGTGGGCCAGCTCGGCGGAGGCCACGGCGTCCTTGCACTCGACCTCGGCGACGGAGACCTGCCCCGCGAACCATTCGGCCTGGTCGGTGAGGCGGTCGAACTCGATGTGCCGGTCGAGCATCAGCCCGAGCGAGCCCGCGTCACCCGCGGCAGCGAGCTCACCTCGTACTTTCTCCTCGAGCTCTTCGGCCGACCGCACCTCCGCGACCGCCTTTTCGGCAGCAACCCGCGCCTCGGCTGCGGCTTTTGCGGTCTGTGCGCTTCCTTCCGGGGTACGCACGCGGCCCAGCAGAGCGAGCTCCTGCGCGACGGCATCCCGGGCGGCGGCGAGCTCGGCCTCCCGATCGCGAACCGCCTTGAGGCGCGGCACGGCCTGCTCCACCGCGGCGGTCAGCTCCCGCATGGCGGCCAGCCGGGTCGCGGCAACCTCGACCGCCTCGTCGTCGGCGTCGGCGAGGTTGGCGAGCGCCCCGTCGACGATCTGGAGCTGTGCCTCGGCCTTGCTCGCCCGCGCCGTGGACCGCGCCTGCACCTCCTCGTAGACGTGCAGTCCGAGGAGGTTGACCAGGATCTGCTGGCGGGTGGCAGGCTTGGCGTGCAGGAAGTCGGCGAACTGGCCCTGCGGCAGCACGACACAGCTGGTGAACTGCTCGTAGGGCAGCCCGACCGCCTCGACGACGGCGGAGTCCATCTCGGCGGGGGTGCCCGCCAGCACGTCGCCGAGATCGTCCAGGCTCATCCCGGTGTCGAGCCGGGTCACGTCGAAGCCCGGCGGCATCAGCTGCAGGCCGGCACCGGCGGTCTTGACGTTGCCCCGGCCGTCGCGGCGCACCACCCGGGTGGCCACGTAACGCGAGCCGGCGGACTCGAAGACGAGCCGGACCCGCGCCTCGGTGGACGAGGGCGCGAGCGCGTTGACGATCCCCCGGCTGCCGCCCCAGCGCGGGACGGTGCCGTAGAGGGCGAAGATGATCGCGTCGAGCACGGTCGACTTGCCCGAGCCGGTCGGGCCGACCAGCGCGAAGTAGTCGGCGTCGGTGAAGTCGACGGTGGTCTCGTCCCGGAACACCGTGAAGCCGGCCATGTCGAGCCGCAGAGGCCTCATCCGCTTACCCCGCTTCGCTCGAACGCGCATAAGGCCAGGGCACTGAGCCACTTGCATTCGCTTCGCTCATTCACTTTGTGCTGCTCACCTCGTCGTAGAGCTCGTCGAAGAGTTCCCGGACGCCTTCCTCGGCGGTGCCCTTGTTGTCGAGGTAGTCGCCGAAGAGCTCGCGGGGGGACCGACCGGCGCGCTGGGCCATCCGCTCGCCGGACTTGTCGGGGATCATGTCGGGGTCGATCCGCACCTCGAGCGCGTTGGGCAGCAGCTCCTGCACGTCCTCGCGCAGGCCGACCCGGGGCGTCTCACGGACGAAGACACGGAGCCAGGCATCCGGAAGGTTCACCGTGGCGAGTTGTTCGATGGTGCCGCGCACCGTGCGGAGCGCCTTTGCCGAGGTGATGGGCACGTCGCGGGTCTGGGCCGCCTTGTCGACGCCGACGTCCACGATCGCCACGGAACAGACGTTCTCCTCCTCGCCGAAGTCGATCGCGAGGGGGCTACCGCTGTAACGCACCGGGCCGGGGCCGATGACCCGCTGGGAACGGTGCAGGTGACCGAGGGCGACATAGTGCGCGTTCTGCGGGAAGACGGTCGGCGGGACGGCGTACCCCATGATGGTGTGCGCCTCGCGCTCGCCGCCGCCCGCGCTGGCCCCGACCACGGTCAGGTGGGCCGTGAGCAGGTTGACCACGCCGGGCTCGGAGAAGCCCTCGCTCAGCCGCGCGATCAGGCGCGCGATGTGATCCGCATACGTCTGGTTAGCCTCGGCGGCGGTCAGGTCGTACATCTCGACGGCGCGGATCGCGTATCGCTGGGAGAGGAACGGCAGGGCAGCGAGCTGCCACTTCTCGCCGCCCTCGGTCTCGCCCTTGAGGATCAGGTCCTCGGGCTTGTCGCGGACCGAGCCGCGCAGCTCGATGCCGGCCGCGTCGGCCCAGGGCCGCAGCGCGTCGAGGGCCTGGCCGTTGTCGTGGTTGCCGCCGATGGCCACGACCCGGGCCCCGGTCTGGCGCAGCGCCGACAGCGCCCGGGTGACCACGCGGGTCGCGTCGGGCGAGGGCGCGGCGGTGTCGTAGAGGTCACCGGCCACGATGACGAGGTCGGGCCGTTCGGCGCGGGCGACGTCGACGACCTGGCCCAGCACCCGGATGTGTTCCTCGTGCCGGGTACGTCCCTTGAGGACCTTCCCGACGTGCCAGTCGGAGGTGTGCAGGATGCGCATCGCAGAACCTTAGAACGGAATGTCGTCGTCCGAGGAGCCGCTGCGGCCGCCCACGACCGCGAACGGGTCGACGCCCTGCACGATGGAGCGCATCGTTTCGGCCGGCGGCGGCCCGGACTCGGACTTTCGGGTGGCCCAGGCCGGGAACGGGAATTCCACGCACAGCGGCACCGGGATGTCGGGCTGGTTGACGAACATCGTGCCGGGCCGGGCCAGCAGCGCGCGCTGGCGCATCGCCGGGGGCAGGAAGCCGTATTCGGGGCGGGAGGCCTCCGCCGGGTCGAGCCGGCCCACCACGCGGATCGCGGAGTTGGTGACGATGCGGCGCTCGACCTCGCTGGCGGTCTGCTGGGCACCGATCAGGATCACGCCGAGGGAGCGGCCCCGCTCGGCGATGTCGAGCAGCACCTCCTTGATCGGCGAGGAGCCCTCGCGGGGGGCGTACTTGTTGAGCTCGTCGAGGACCACGAAGAGCAACGGGCGGCCGGTGCCCGCCTTCTCCTTGTCCTCGAATTCCGTCTTGAGGGTGACACCGACCACGAAGCGCTGCGCCCGGTCGGGCAGGTTGTGCAGGTCGACGACGGTGACCTGGGCGCTCTCCGCGGTCTTGATCTGGTGCGGGCGGCGCGCGGCGAGGTCACCGCGGATCAGCCGGGACAGGTCGCGCTTGCTGCCGATCAGCCGGCGCGCGAACGCGTTGACCGTGCCCATGTTGACCGCACTGCCGGCCCAGGTGGACCGGGTCTCGTCGTCGGTGAGCTGATCGACGATGTGGTCGACCATGTCGCCGTAGGACCCGAGGCGGCGCCCGTCGATGCTGATGCCGCCCTCGGCGGGGACCGCGTGCCGGGCCAGGTGGGCGGTGACGGAGTGGACGACCATCGTGTACTGCTGGCGCTCGTCGTCGGCGTCCGCGAAGACATACGGCAGCAGCCGCTTCTCGCAGAACTCCTCGATCGTCCAGTAGAAGCTGTCGACCCCGGTGAGCCGGCTCGCGACGTCGGGCGCACCCGAGGAGTCGTTCGCCCGCGGCGGTGCGTAGACCCGGACATCAGGGAAGGGCGTCGCAGGCAGATCGAGCAGTTTGTACGCGGCGCGCGTCCGGTCGTCGAGTTTGGTGTTGGGGTGATCGAGGAAGAGCAGGTCCTCGCCCTTGACGTTGAAGATCAGCGCCCGCGCGTTGGTGCCGTCGGCGCCGAGCTGCCCGGAGCGGAACACCGAGTAGAGCAGGAACGTCGCGAAGCTCGTCTTGGTCGCCACGCCGGAGATGCCGGAGATCGACACGTGCGCGCCGCGGGTGCCGTCGAGGAAGTCGGCGTTGAGGAAGACGGGCACGCCGTCGCGGCCGGTGCCCATCGGCACCCGGCGCTCCATCCGGTCGAAGTGCAGCGCAGCGTCGCGGGCGGCACCGGTCGCGCGGTGCACCACGGCGCCGGGGGCGGGCGGCACGTAGAGCTCCGGGTCGACCCGGGTGGTGGTGATCTCGGCGGCCTCCTGCACCAGCGCGGGCAGGGTGCCCTCGGCGATGGCGAACACGTCCGAGTCGAACTGGGCGCCCTCGTGCCGGGCCCGGACCTGGGTCACCACGCCGGCGATCGTCACCGGCTCGCGGTCGGGCAGGTCACGCTTGGTCACGACCACGTCGTCGAGCTGCAGGTAACTGCCGGGCGTCACGGCCGTCCAGAACTGCAACGGGGTCGCGTCGGCAGTCCCGAGGACTCGGCCCACGGGGTCATTAGCCAGTTCAACTTCGTCAGACACGCCGATCATGTTGCACCAGGGGTCTGACAAGTTGTCGGACGGCACGTCGGTTGGCATGCGTTGTCCACAAGTTATGGGGGTCATCCACAGACTTATCCACAACTTCTAGCGGCTCCGGGCGTACCGGAGAAAAAGATAGTCGTCCTCGGAGAGCGAGCTGAGCAGTGACATCTTGCGCGGCGAACCGTCTTCTCCGGTTGCTATGCGGCCTGAGGTGCCGCCGGCGAGCATCGGAGCGACTGTCAGGCAGAGCTCGTCGACAAGGTCTTCCTTGAGCAGGGCCCCGAACAGGTGCGGCCCGCCCTCGCACAGGATCTGCAGGGCGCCACGCTTGTGCAGCTCGGCGACCATCCCGGCGAGATCGGTCATCTCGATGATCTCGGCGACGTCGGCGAGACCTGGCGGCGGCTCCGCGCCCGCGCGGGTGAAAACGAGCGGCCGGATCGGGGCGTCGGCGAAGACCAACTGCTTCGGATCGAGATCGAGGCTGCCCGAGACGATCACCATTAGGGGGAACTCGGGCAGACCTTGGCCCTTGCGCCACGTGCGGCTGTGCTCGTTCAGCCGCAGCCCGTCGTAGTTCTCCGCGCGCACCGTGCCGGCCGCGACGACCAACGCGTCGCTGACCATCCGCAGCGTGTCGAAGATCTTCTTGTCACCCGGACCACCCAGCGCACCGGACTTGCCGTCGACCGTCGCCGCCCCGTCCACACTGCTGATGAAGTTGACCCGCAGTGTCGGCGCCGCCATCCGTGGGTAGCGGTCCGCGAGGTGATCAGGGATCATGGCGAGGCCGGTCCGGTGCTGACAGTCGCACCAGGAACCACCCCGGCAGTCCTCGTGCCGCAGCTCCCGGCAGGCAGGACAGATCATGGACCAACCCTATTCGGTACGTACGCGGACCGGGCAGACACACGACGTTCGGCTGGAGAATAATGCGCCCATGACCAGGCAGCCTGTCCGCTCCGCGGGACGCCCGACGCTCGACGCCGTCGCGGCTCGCGCCGGGGTGGGCCGGGGCACAGCCTCCCGCGTCCTCAACGGCTCTTCGCAGGTCAGCCCGCAGGCCAAGGCCGCTGTGGAGGCCGCCATCGTGGAGCTGGGCTACGTGCCCAACCGCGCCGCCCGCTCCCTCGTGACCCAGCGCACCGACTCGGTGGCGCTCGTGGTCTCGGAGTCGCAGGAGCGGCTCTTCGGCGAGCCCTTCTTCGCCGGCGTGCTCCGCGGCATCAACTCCGCCCTGATGGAGACGCCGTTGCAGCTGTGGCTCGCGATGGCCGCCTCGCCCGAGCAGCGTGAACGTGTCGTGAATCACTTGACGGGTCACCACGTGGACGGCGTACTGCTGCTGTCGCTGCACGACGAGGACCCGCTGCCGGGGATCCTGCGCGACCGCGGCATGCCCTTCGTGCTCGGCGGCCGGCCCGTGGACCCGCACCCCGAGGACTTCTTCGTCGACGTCGACAACGTCTCCGGCGCCCGCCAGGCGGTCGAGTTCCTGCAGGCCAACGGTGCCACGCGGATCGCCACGGTGGCCGGTCCGCAGGACATGGAGGTCGGTCGGGGCCGGCTCGCCGGATACCGCGCGGCCGTGCACGGTGGCGAGCTGATCGAGGTCGGCGACTTCAGCGAGGAGGGCGGCGCGGGCGCGATGCGGGCCCTGCTCGACCGAGAGCCGGGCCTCGACGCGGTCTTCGCCGCCTCCGACCTGATGGCCAGCGGTGCCATGCGCGCACTGCGCGACGCCGGCCGCCGGGTGCCGCAGGACGTGCAGGTCGTCGGTTTCGAGGACGCGCCCGTCGCCCGGCAGACCCAGCCCCCGCTCACCACGGTGCACCAGCCCGTCGAGGACATGGGCCGCCGCATGGCGGAGCTCCTGGTCAGCCTCATCCGCCGCGAGCCGGTGGAGAATTCTCATGTTCTGCTCGACACCCACCTGGTGCGTCGCGGCACTGCCTGACTCCCCTAGTCTCAATGTGATTCAGCGCATATCTATGCGTCTTGACGGCCGAGACACGGCGGCGCAACCGGCGCGAAATGCCACCCCGGCAAGCTGGGCGCATCTCGGACGGCACCGCCGTGCCGTCTTCCAGACGGGAGGAGCTGCATGTTGCTGCGGGTACGGGTCACTCTGCCGGACCGTCCTGGCGCGCTCGGCCAGGTGGCGCGCACGCTCGGCGTCGCCGGAGCCGACATCGTCCAGGTCGTGGTGCTGGAGCGGCTCGGCGGCCGGGCCGTCGACGACTTCACCGTCGTCTGGCCGGGGGCGTCCCGCGTCGAGCGGCTCCTCGCCGGCCTCGCGGCCATCCCCGGCGTCCAGGTCGACGGCGTCTGGAAGGCGATCGGCGCCCCGGTCTCCGGCGGCCACGACGCCGAACTGCTCGCCCAGGTCGCCGCGAACCCCGCGGACGGCCTGGCCACCCTGATCGACGCCGTCCCCGGCCTGCTGGCCGCCGACTGGGCCGCAGCCGCCGTGGTCCCGGCCGACTGGGCCGCGCGTTCCGCCGCACCCCGGCCGCCCGCTGACGAGCCGTCGCTGCGGATGCACATGGGCAGCGAGCCCGCGGTGGCCTACGCGAGCTGGCGCGCCCCGTCCCCGCTGCACCTGCCCGAGGTCACCCCGCTGCGCGCCCGCCCGATGCTCGGCCCCGACACCACGAAGTACGCCGTGGCGCCGTTCGGCCGGGCCGGTCTGGTCCTGGTGCTCGCGCGCTCGGACGACGACGGACTGCCCGCTGCGGCGTTCCACATCACCGAGGTCGACCGGGTCGCGCAGCTCGTCCGCGCCGCCGCCGTGATCCTCGGCGACCGTCTCGACCGGGCCGGTGTGCCACCGGTCGCATCGGCTGTGATTGACCCCTCATAGTTCCCGCAGCTCAGGCAATGTGCAGGTAACACCGGCGAGAGACGCTTAAGTTCGATTCAGGGAAAGCGACTCGATCCGGAGGGGAGTGCCCACGCATGGCGTTGTGGCGGATCAGGGCAACAGTCGATGACCGGCCGGGTTACCTGTCGGTGCTGACAGCGAGTCTCGCCCTGCGATCGGTCAACATCCTCGCCGTCCAGGTGCACACCACCGAGGAGGGCGCCGTCGACGACTTCCTCGTCGACGCCCCCGACACCATGTCGGAGCACGAGCTGCAGGCCGCCATCGCCCGCGGCCGCGGCCGGGAGGCTTTCGTCACCCGCGCCGAGGCCCAGGGCCTGGCCGACCAGCCAACGCGTGCCCTCGCGCTCGCCGGCCGCCTGGTCCACGACCCGGATTCGCTCGGCGAGGCCCTGGTCGCCCTGCTCGACGCGGCCGAGGTCCGCTGGCGCCCGGCCGGCACGGTGGTGCTGCACGGCTACGACGAGCAGCACATGACGCTGATCGACCCGGCCGGCGGCACCTACGAGGTCATCCGCCCGGCCCCCGCCTTCACCCCGGCCGAATACGCCCGCGCCCAGGCCCTGGTCGAGGTCGGCAGCGCGGTCCTGCGCCGCGGCGCCGAGCAGGCCACCCTGCTCCTCCCCGACGGCAGCGAGCTCCTCATCCGCGAAGCCACCGCCGACGACCTCGACGGCGTCCGCCGCCTCCACACCGAAAGCTCCGACCAGTCCCGCCAGCGCCGCTACCTCACCGGCCTCACGGTCCCGCCCGACGCCCGCCTGCGCCGCCTCCTCGAGCCCGCCACCGGCCTCACCCTCCTGGCCATGCACCTCGACCCGGCCACCGGCGAGGAACGGGTCGCCGCCATGGCCAACCTCCTCACCGAAGGCGACCTCGGCGAGATAGCCCTCCTCGTCGGCGACGACTGGCAACGCCGCGGCATCGGCACAGCCCTGCTCCGCCGCATCCTCGCCTGGGCCCGCCGCGCCGACCTCGAAGCCATCGTCGCCCACATCGCCGCCGACAACGTCGCCGCCCTCCGCACCCTCCGCCGCTTCGGCGCCGCCCAGGGCGACCGCGACGGCAACCTGCTGAGCGTCACCCTCCCCGTCACCGAACGCCACCCAGCATCAAGAACAACCCGCGCCACGTCCGGCTGACGGCCCCAAACTTCCGCCGCCCACTTGGGTGGCGGTGACAGACTGCCGTCGCTCTGAGGGCGACGGCGACAGGCTCCTGCCACCTTCGGGTGACGGGTGAGAGCGGCGACGGTGGACCCCGCCCGGGTCCACCGTCGCCGATGGGTATCCGGCCCATTCGCCGGGGGGCGCCCGGCGATCCGGCCTACGGTCGATCTCAGCCCGCTCTTCACCAACCCGGGCCCGAGGTTCGCCGCCGGCCACGCAGCGGTCATGCCATCGCCCTCTACGCAATGACCCAGGCGGCTCTGGCGTTGTTGAAGGACGGGTTGTCGCGGCACATGCCTTCCCACCCGGCGAGCGCCTGCTCGTCCTGGACTGGCACCATCCGCGCTACCGCTACCAGCCCCACCTGCATGCCCTCGCCGACGATGAGACGTGGCCCGTCGAAGTGTCTCCTGATGGGGACTACTACGCGTTCCTGACCGAGGACATGGACGAGGGCAGTTCGGCCATCCCTGGGAGCAGACGCTGTGCGTTTTCGGCGCGCGGCTGATGCCCGTCCTGGTGCCGATGCTGACCAGTTGGTTGCCGGTCAGACGGGTGAATGACCTTCCGGTGGCAGGCTGACGAACTCGGTGGCGAGCAGGTCCATGAGCAGGCCGTCGTGCCAGGTGCCGTCGGCGGATCGTTCGTATTGGCGCATGATGCCGATCGGGCGGAAGCCGACCTTGGTGTAGCAGCGGATCGCGGCGGCGTTGTCCGCCGCCGGGTCGATGACAAGACGATGAAAACCTTCAACCTCTGTCAGGTACGCCGTGAGCGCCCGCACCGCATCCGTGCCCACCCCACGACCGTGCACACCGGGGTCCACAAAGATGTCGATGCTCGCGTGCCGGTATTCCGGATCCTCCTCGGCGGACCACTGGATCGCGCCCACCACCCGGTCGCCGAGCAGGATGGTCAGGAGCTGCAGCCCCGCGTCCTCGATCGCGGCGTGGATCTCCGGCGCTGTGTCATCGTCGCCGCGCCAGCGGGCTCGGACCTCGGGGGTTGCGCGGATGGCGGCGAGGGACGGGACGTCGCTCTGCGTAGCGGGACGGAGCGTTACCTGGGCTCCGCGCAGCAGTGCGGGCGGTGGGATTTCCGGCATGTCGCTCCAACGTGGTCGCGCCCCGGCGGGGGCGATCCGGGCGGCGGTGGACGGCGCCGCCGTACCCGTACCCTACTCATCGGGGGGTGGTAGTTTCGCCCGCGAAACGGTTCGGTGTCTTGATTGCGAGGGTGCGGTGACGGGCTGGCACGCGACGCCCGGGCCCCACGTCCGCAACCGGCCGGACCGTCCCCAACTCTCGAGCCCGGGCACCCCGGCCTGCGGCCTCGGGCGCGCCTCGAACGTGATCGTGGAGTACGCACCGTGACAACCGACCGGACCACCCCCGCCCGGCCCGACGTCTGGTTCCAACCAGAAGCCCAGCCCGACCCCACCTTCCAGCTCCTCTCCCCACCTCCCCGCCCGAAAGCCGACACCGCCCTGCCCCGGACCGACACCGCCCTGCCCCGGACCGATACCGCACGGGCCAGGACCGATACCGCGCTGCCCAGGACCGGCACCGCACAGCTCCGGGCCGGAACCGCGCGGGCCAGGGCCGAAGCCGCCTGGTCACGAGCTGACACCGACTGGCCGCGACCGGAACCCCGCCCGCACTCCCACGCACAGACGCCGGCGTGGTCACTGGGCGACCCGGAGCCAGACCCGGTGGAAGAACCCACACCCTCCGGCCCTGGCGGCCCCATCCCGGTCTCCCCCTCGCCGGACGAACCTTGGCCGGACGAACCTTGGCCGGCCAACCCCAACCCGACGCCGAGCGAACCCGACCCTGCACCCAGCGAGCCCGGCTCCACGCCCGACAAGCCCGGCGCAACACCGGGCGAGATGCCCGACAGGCCCGGCTCCACAGAGGCTGAGACGGCCGGCAAGTCCGCGTCGGCGTCGGCGTCGGCGTCGGCGTCAGAAGCGGGATCCACCCCGGCGGCGCGTCCGACAGCCCGGCCCGCGGAGGCCGGGGAGTGGCGCGGGATCGTGTTGATCACCGGGACCGATGTCGAGGTGGGCAAGTCGGTGGTGACGTCGGCCATCGTGGTGGCGGCACAGGCGGCCGGGCTGCGGGTGGCGGTGGTCAAGCCGGGTCAGACGGGTACGGCTCAGGGCGGCCTCACCGATACCGAGCTGATCACCCGGCTGGCAGCTCCGCACACCTGCAGGACGATGGCGTCCTATCCGGAGTCGCTGGCGCCGTTGACCGCCGCGCGGATCGGCGGGGTGGAGCCGTTGGAGCTCTACGAGGTGGTTGACGCTGTCCGGGCCGAGGCGGAGAAGCACGATCTGGTGCTGGTCGAGGGGGCCGGCGGGTTGCTGGTGCCGATGGGCGTACGGCCGTCGGGTGATGCCTGGACCATGGCGGATCTCGCGACGAGCCTGGGGGCGCCGACGATCGTGGTGACCCATGCGGGGCAGGGGACGTTGAATCACACCGCGCTGACCCTGGAGGCGCTGGCCCGCCGGGGCGTTGCGACGAAGGTGGTGCTCGGGGCGTGGCCGGCCGAGCCGCAGCTCGTGCACTGGGCGAACCTGACCGAGCTGGTGCCGAATCTGATCGGGGCGCTGCCCGCGGATGCCGGCCGGATGGATCCCGGGGTATTTCACCGGTCGGCGCCGGGGTGGCTCACGCCCGCGCTCTACGGCGTACTGGATGATTGGCGGGTCTGGGCCGAAGAGGCCGGCTGACTTCACGGAGCGAGGCTGGGCGTGGATGGCATAGGCGGGCAAATTGTGCTCGTGCTGGTCCTGGTGCTGGTGAACGCGGCCTTTTCCGGCAGTGAGATGGCGCTGGTCTCGTTGCGGGACAGCCAGGTGCACAAGCTGGAGCGCAGCACCAGGGCGGGTCCGGTGCTGGGCCGGCTGACCCGGGACCCGAACAGGTTTCTCGCCACGATCCAGATCGGCATCACGCTGGCCGGGTTCCTGGCGTCCGCCGCGGCTGCCGTGTCGTTGTCGAAGCCGCTGGTCAAGCCGCTCGGGTTTCTGGGGGCGGCCGCTGAGCCGGCGTCCATCGTGCTGGTGACGATCGCGCTGACGTTCATCACACTGGTGATCGGGGAGCTGGCGCCGAAACGGATCGCCATGCAGCGTACGGAGGGATGGGCCCTGCTCGTGGCCCGCCCGCTGGACCTGCTCTCGACGATCTCGCGACCGGCGATCTGGCTTTTGAGCAAGGCCACCGACATGGTGGTGCGACTGGCCGGGGTGGATCCGAAAGCACAGCGTGAGGAGGTCTCCACCGAGGAGATCCGCGACATGGTCGCCGCGCAGCAGGATTTCTCGGCGGAGCAGCGCACCATCATCTCCGGGGCGTTCGAGATCGCCGACCGGATCCTGCGGGAGATCCTGGTGCCGCGCCGGGACGTGCTGACGCTGGCGACGGGGTTGCCGGCGAGCGAGGCGCTGACCCAGCTGATCGCGGGCGGGCATTCGCGGGCGCCGGTTGTCGGACCGGCCGGGCTGGACGACGTGATCGGCGTGGTGCATCTGCGGGAGCTGGTCAACGCGCAGGGGCCGGTGGACGGGTTCGCCCGGCCGGGGTTGTTCCTGCCCGAGACGTTGCGGGTCTCCGACGCGATGCGGCAGCTGCGGCTGGAGCGCGCGCAGCTGGCCCTGGTCGTGGATGAGCGCGGCGCGATCGACGGCATCGTCACGATGGAGGATCTGGTCGAGGAGATCGTCGGGGAGATCTACGACGAGACCGACCGGGACGTGCAGTCCGTGGTGCACGAGCCGGACGGCGCGCTGCTGATGCCTGGTTCGTTCCCGATCCATGACCTGCCGGACATCGGGTTCGACGGCAACGGGCACGACGACGGTGACTACACCACGATCGCCGGGAAGGTGCTGGCGTCGCTGGGGCACATCCCGACAGCTCCGGGTGAGGTGGTGACGCTGCCGGAGTTCACCGCGGAGGTGGTCGAGGTGACCGGCAGGGCGATCACACGGGTACGGCTACGCGCGCTGGCCGGCGAGCGGGAACCCGCGGAATGAGCACAGCTTGTGCGACATTCCCGTGCTGGGACACCGCCGGAGCGAGATTGGCGCGTCGCACCATTGCGGAGACCCCCGGAAGTTTCACTAGGGTCTAAATATGACCAACAGCAACCCGGTTTCCGGCGGGGCCTACGAGTACCTCGACAACGTCAGCCCCGAGGAGCGGCGGCGACTGGACGCCGTGCGGCGCTACCGGCTGGTGGATCAGCCGAGCGAGGACGCGTACGACCGGATCGCCTTCGTAGCCGGCGCCATCTTCGACACTCCCATCTCCACCGTGTCACTGGTCGAGCAGGACCGGGTCTGGCTGGCCGCCTGTCAGGGGCTCGACGGCATCCGTGAGGTCGGCAAGGAGCCCGGGCTGTGCGCGTCGGTGATCGCCCAGGACGACGTCTACGTGATCAACAACGCTGCGGTGGACCCGCGCACGCTGGAGCATCCCCTGGTCCGCGGCGAGCTGGGCCTGCGCTTCTACGCCGCCGCCCCGATCCGCACGCACGACGGCTATCGGCTCGGCACGGTCAACGTGATCGACAACAAGCCCCGCGAGGCGACGAAGCGCCAGCTCACCGCCCTGGAGCATCTCGCATCGATGGTCTCCGACGAGCTGGAGCTACGGCTGATGGTCATCCGCAGCGCCGCCGCCGAGCAGCGCATGCGTGAGAGCGTCAACTAACGGGTAAGTCGGCGTCCCATGCGGACCCCCCGGAAAGTGGCTGTGATCGCCCATCAGCGCAAGACCCTCGGCGGCGGGCTTGACGAGCTGCGCCGGCTCATCACCGACCAGGGCGTCGAGGACCTGTTCTGGTACGAGGTGCCGAAGAGCAAGTACGCCCCGAAGCAGGTGCGCAAGGCGATCAGGAAGGAGCCCGACCTGCTGATCGTGTGGGGTGGGGACGGGATGGTCCAGCGCAGCCTCGACGCGATCGCGGGCGCCAAGGCGAAGATCCCGGTCGGCATCATCCCGGCCGGCACCGCGAACCTGCTCGCCACCAACCTGCACGTGCCGGCGGATCTGCCGGGTGCGGTCGACAACGCGTTCCACGGCGAGCGGCACAAGCTCGACCTGGGTGTTCTCAACGGCGAGCACTTCGCGGTGATGGCCGGGATCGGCTTCGACGGGGCCATGATCCACGACGCGGACGGGAAGCTGAAGGACCGGATGGGCAAGCTGGCGTACGTCTGGACCGGCCTGCGCAACGTCAACGGCGAGTCCCCGCGGGCGAAGATCAAGGTGGACGGCACCGCCTGGTTCGACGAGGAGGCCAGCTGCGTGCTGGTCGGCAACGTGGGCACGGTGACCGGGGGCATCCACGCGTTCGACGACGCGAAGCCGGACGACGGCTGGCTGGACGTCGGGGTGGCGACCGCGCGGGGCGCCGCTCAGTGGGCGCGCACGATGGGTCAGATGGCGGTCGGGCGCTCGGACGAGTCGCCGTTCGTGCACATGACGCGGGCCCGGAAGATCGACGTCAAACTGCGGGAGCCGCTCACGTACGAGCTGGACGGCGGCGCCCGTGACGCGGTAAAGAAAATCCGTGTCTCCGTGGCCCCCGGCGCCGTAAAAGTGTGTGTGCCCCGCCAGCGTACGGGCGATAAGTCCTCTTAAAAGCCCTTAAATCCCCTGGTCAGCGAGCCTATCGGGCCTCCACACTGAGAGCGTCCGGCACACCGCTCCGCATCTCCAGGGGGTTCGCAATGCCGTACCACCAGAAGCACAAGATCTACCTGGGCCACGTCCGGCCGATGTTGCTCGGCGGGCTCTTCTTCCTCGCCATCTTCGTGGTGGCTGCTCTCGACGCCGCGAGCTAGGGCCTTTCAGGGCCGCCACACCACCGCTTCGACTGCACCTCGCCGTTCGGCAAAGAGGCCGGACGGCGAGGCCTCCCGCAAGATGGCTCGCAGCTCGGCCTCGAAGGAGACGAGCCGCTCGGCGAAAAGATGCGGCGCCGACGAGGACAGCGAGAAGACCGACGAGACGATGTCGTCAGTGCTCCGGCCGACCACGTCACCGCCGGTGATCGGCAGCCGCGCGGGCCCCCGGAAACCGGCCGCCCGCATGATCTCCTCCTCACCGCCCGGCGTACCCGCCGGCAGCAGCCCGCGCCCCGCCCGGCGCACCGGACCCAGATATGCCGCGACCAGCGCATCGATCCGGTCCCATGGCACCCCGGAACCCGGCAGCCCGCGATGCGTGGCGGCGGAGACGTGCACCCAGGCCCCGCCCGGTTCGATCATCGGCCGGACCCGCCGGGCCACCAGTTCCCGATCCATCCAGTGGAAGGACTGGGCGAACGTGACCACCCGGAACGTCCCCAGGTCGGCGGGCAGATCCTCGGCGCGCAGTTGGCGCCACGAGATCCCGGGTGCCGCCGCGCGGGCCACCTTGATCATGTCGGCGTCGGCGTCCACCCCGGTGGCCTGCGCGAAGAGCGGCGCGAGCAGGGTGGTCAGCGGGCCCGGACCGCAGCCGACGTCGAGCAGCCGGCCGGTCCCGTCCAGCCCCAGCTCACCCCGGAGGGCGTCGGCCAGGGCGGACGGGTACGGCATGCGGCCGCTCGGGTAGTGAGCCGCGCTTCCGGCATAGAGCAGTTCGTCGAAAGGCGGCATACCGCTAAACCTAGAGCTGCTGCCACCAGCCGTCGACCGCAGGCGGGTTGTCGACGTCGACGCGCTCGCCCGGGCGCGGGACCGCGAGGTTGACACCGCGGGCCTTCGCCTCGGCCCAGGCACGGTCGGCCGGCTCGGGCCAGTCGTGCAGGGCGAGGTTGAAGGTCGCCCAGTGCACCGGGATCATCAGGCCGCCCTTGACGTCGACATGGGTCGCCACGCCGTCCTCGGGGAACATGTGGATGTCCGGCCAGGCGTCGCCGTACGCCCCGATCTGCACCAGGGTCACGTCGAACGGGCCGTGCTGCTCGCCGATCTCGGCGAAGCCCGGGAAGTAGCCGGTGTCGCCGGAGTAGAAGGCGTTACGGTTCGGGCCCTTGATCACCCAGGACGCCCAGAGCGTCTCGTCACGGGTGAAGCCGCGGCCCGAGAAGTGCCGGGCCGCCGTGGCGATGAACTCGATGCCGGCGACGGTGGCGCGCTCGTCCCAGTCCAGCTCGATGATCCGGGTGGCGGGCACGCCCCAGCGCTCCAGGTGCGCGCCGATGCCCAGCGGCACCAGGAACGGCGCGGCCTGCAGATCGACCAGGTTGCGGATGCTCTCCATGTCGAGGTGGTCGTAGTGGTCGTGGGAGATCACCACGGCGTCGATCGGGGGCAGCTCCCGCAGCGCGACCGGCGGCTCGTGCAGGCGCTTGGGGCCCTGCAGCCGCGACGGTGAGCAGCGCTCGCTCCACACCGGGTCGAGCAGGACGCGACGGCCCTCGATCTCGATCAGTGCGGACGAGTGGCCGTACCAGGTGACGTAGAGGCCGTCGCCACCCGTCTCCGGGGTGACCACCGGGATCGGGGAGCCGGGGTGGCGCCGGTCGCGGTTGGTCAGGGTCGCGGCGAGCACCCGCGACATCGAAGCCGGCGCCATCTCGGCCGCGGGCAGCGTGTTGCGGAACTTACCCTCTGAGAACTGCGGGGAGCTGCGGTAACGCTCGCCACGCTGCCCGTCGGCACGCTTGCCGATCTTGCGGGAGCCCATCTGGAGCGGGATGTCGTGGGCGGCCCACACCGCCGCGGCGCCCAGCGCGAGGGCGACCCATCCACCTGCCCGCCGCCGACGGCCGTTTGCCTCTTTCGTCATGCGCGGTTCCTCCGTGTCGATTCTGTCCCGGGTTTCAAGTCTGTCCGCCCCGGCGGCACTGCGCCACCGCGCTGCTGAGGGACATCTCAGCAACGGGAGGTATGTCACACTGCGGCGCGTGACTGTCGACACCCTTCAGACCCAGCAGCAACTCATCGTGCGCCAGCGTGTGCGCCTGATGGTCAACCAATATGAGGTCCACGCCGTCGCTCCGGACGGCTCGGAAGCCGGCATCCTGGCCTTCGCGCAGCAGAAGCGGATGGCCTTCAAGGAGCAGGTCACCCTCTACACCGATGACAAGAAGACCACTCCCGTCCTGGGCTTCAAGGCACGCCAGGTGATGGATCTGGGCGCCACCTACGACGTCACGGACGCCGCGGGGACTCCTATCGGTCTGTTCCGCAAGAACTTCAAGGAATCGCTGCTGCGCTCCACGTGGCACCTGGAGCAGCCCGGGCACGGCGAGATGATCGGCCGGGAGACGAACCTCACGGTCGCGATCCTGCGTCGTTTCGTCGACTCGCTGTCGTGGCTGCCGTACCACTTCGACTTCCTGCTGGGTGACCGCCCGGCGTTCAGCGTGGTCAAGAAGTGGGGCCTGCGCGACCGCTACGTCGTGACCATCCACGACCCCGCGCTGGACCGCCGCCTGGTCGCCGCGATGGCCGTCGCCCTGGACGCCCTGCAGTCTCGCTGACCTCCTCGCTGAGCTGATGTAACCTCCCGCCGAGCTGATGTAATAGCGTCGGGCGCATGGATGATCCGCGCGCCCGGCGCCTCTTCGGTGATGGTCTCGTCGCCCCCGGCGACCTCGCCACCAGCCCGTTCCGCGTCGACCGGGACCGGATCGTGAGTTCGCCGTTCTTCGCCCGGCTCGGCGGGGTCACCCAGGTGATCAGCCCCGGTGGCGCCGGACTGCTGGTGCACAACCGCCTCACCCACAGTCTCAAGGTCGCGTCGGTCGCGCGGGCGATCGCCGAAAACCTGCTCCGCCGGTACGCCGGCGAGCTCGACAAACTCGGCGGCTGCGACCCGGACGTCGTGGAGGCCGCGGCGCTCGCGCACGACCTGGGCCACCCGCCGTTCGGCCATCTCGGCGAGCGGGTGCTGGACAACCTGGCCCGCCAGCGGCTGCGGCTGCGCGACGGGTTCGAGGGCAACGCGCAGTCGTACCGCATCGTGACCAGCACGGAGATCCGCGGCCAGGCCACCATCGGGCTCAATCTCACTGCCGCCACCCGCGCGGCGATCCTCAAATACCCCTGGACGAGGCGTACGCACCCCGCGCCGCACCCGCGCCTCATGGACCCGCCGCCGCGGGGAGCCGCCGCGCCGGCCGACGATCCGGACGGCGGTTCGCTGAAATTCGGCGCGTACACGACCGAGGTCGGCGACATGGTCGAGGCCCGGCTCCCGTTCACCGGCCGGGTCGCGGACTGGCAGCAGACCCCCGAGGCCTCGGTGATGGACACGGCCGACGACATCGCGTACGCGATCCACGACCTCGAGGACGTGCACCGGGTGGGCGTCCTGCAGCAGGGCGCGGTCGCCGCCGAGCTGATGGCCTGGCAGCGCACCTCCTACTCCGGTCTCGCCGACGAGGACCTCGACCAGCGCCGCTCCGGCACGGCGATCGAGATGCTGCGCCGCCAGCTGCACCGCAAGGACGGGTGGGTGGCCGATGACGATGCCTTCGCTGCGGCGATCGAGCAGGTACGCGCAGAGCTCGTCGACGGCCTCCTCAGCGCACCCTTCGACGGCTCGTTCGAGGCGGAATCCCAGGTCGCGGCGTTCTCGGCGACGTGGACGAAGCGGCTGGTCGACTCGATCGAGGTGACCGAGACCCCCGCCGTACGTTCGGGTCACGTGCTGCTCGCCCCGGCGCAGTGGCACGAGGTGCAGGTGCTCAAGTTCGTGCAGAACCGCTTCGTGCTGGCCCGGCCCGACCTGGCACTGCACCAGCGTGGGCAGGCGCGGCTGCTCGCTTCGCTGGTGGAGGCGCTGCTGGCGTGGCTCGCCGACCCGGACGAGGTCGAGCGGCTGCCGCGGCGCATCCGGGACCTCGTGGAGCTGGCCGAGGACGAGCTGCCCGAGGGGACACCGGACCGGATCTCGCGGGCTCGGGGACGGGCCGTGATCGATTACGTGGCGGCGCTGACGGACAGTCAGGCGGTGGCGTTGATGGAGGCGCTCTCCGGGCGTACCCGTCAGCTCTGGACCGATGCTTTTGTGCTCTGAGCGGATGGGGTGGTGCAACGCCTGCAACGGTGTAAGCATGTAATCAGCTAGAACACCGGGAGGTTTCATCATGCGTTTCCGCCCACCGTCCGGAACCCGGACCGAACCGCCACCCGCCGATGACGCCGCCGCCTGGATCACCGGCGCCGCCCCCGACGGCTGGTTCACCGAGCCCGCCGAGGTTGTCGTCGACCGCGACGAGATCCTCATCTGGGGCCGCGTGCCCACCCCCGAGCTCGGCGCCGACGCCACCGACGCCGACAAGGCGGCCGCCCAGGCCGGCCGGATCCACCAGTTCCGCGAGGACACCCGCGAGGACCGGATCAAGGTCGCGCTCCAGGTCGAGCATCGCTACCAGCGCAAGGTGAGCTGGGGTGTGCGCTGCGGCGACAGCCAGGAGCTCTTCACGCACCTGTCGGCGCCGGTGATGACCCGCCTGCGCCAGCCGGAGCGCCAGGTGCTCGACACGCTGGTCGACGCCGGGGTGGCCCGCAGCCGCTCCGAGGCGCTGGCCTGGTGCGTCCGACTGGTCGGCGAGCACACCGACGACTGGCTGACGTCACTGCGCGACGCGATGACCAAGGTCGAGGATCTGCGGCGGCAGGGTCCTCAGTAGGGTTGTCCCCGTGCTACCCGATGTCACTGCCACCCGCTATGTCACGCCCCTGCGCGAGGGCGGGTCGCTACCCGGCATCGTCGAAGCGGAGAACCTCGGCACCTACGTCGTGAAGTTCCGCGGCGCGGGCCAGGGCCCCAAAGCCCTGGTCGCCGAGGTCATCTCCGGGGAGCTGGCCCGCCGTCTCGGCCTGCCCGTCCCCGAGCTCGTCGTCGTCGAGCTCGACCCGGTGGTCGCCCGGGCCGAGCCCGACGAGGAGGTCCAGGAGCTGATCAAGGCCAGCGCCGGCGCCAACCTCGGCATGGACTACCTGCCAGGCTCCCTCGGGTACGACCCGGTCGCCCACCCGATCGACGCCGAGCTCGCCTCGCGGGTGCTGGTCTTCGACGCCTTCGTCGAGAACGTCGACCGCAGCTGGCGCAACCCCAACCTGCTCATCTGGCACGGCGACCTCTGGCTCATCGACCACGGCGCCACGCTGTACTTCCACCACAACTGGCCCCGCGCCGCGGCTGTCGTCCACCGGCCCTACAAGTGGGACGACCATGTGCTCAAGCCGTACGCGACGGCCCTGCCCGCAGCTCGTGATTTTGTCGTCCCGCAGCTGACCGGCGACGTGCTCGACGACGTGCTCGCCCTGGTCCCGGACGAGTGGCTGGCCGAGTTCGACTTCGACTCACCGTCAGCGGCGCGTTCGGCCTACCGGGAACACCTTCTCGCCCGCGCCGCCGCCCCCGACGCCTGGGTGCCCGCGTGAAGGCCCCCTATGAGTACGCGATCATCCGCGCTGTCCCCCGCGTCGAGCGCGGCGAACTGATCAACGTCGGCGTCGTCCTCTACAGCCACCGCCTGGACTTCCTCGCCGCCCGCACCCACCTCCACGAGCCCCGCCTGCTCGCCCTGGACCCCAACGCCGACCTGGACAGCATCCGCGCAGCGCTCAACTCCTGGGAGATCACCTGCGCGGGCGGCACCGACAGCGGCGCGGCCCGCGAGATGAAACAGGGCGAACGCTTCCGCTGGATGGTCGCCCCCCGCAGCACCATCCTGCAGGCCGGCCCGGTCCACATGGGCCTCGCCGACAACCCCGCGGCGGAGCTCGACCGCCTGGTCGAGCTCCTCGTCCGCTAACCGCGCCTCCCGCGGCCGCGCCTCCCGCAGGCGCGCCTCCTGTTGAGTGCCTCCCGCTGGTGCGCCTCCTGTGAGTGCGCCTCCTGTGAGTGCCTCCCGCTGGTGCGCCTCCCCGAGTGCGCCCTTCGCCGGCGCGCCTTCCGCGAGTGCGGCAACTCACCCTGGGCGCCCGCCGGGCAACGCAGTGTGAGGCCAGAAATCTTTATGTGTCTCAAGCGAAGACGTAATGATGCGCGTTTGACAAAAATCACCGCACAAAGCTGCGCGGCAATGGTTGGCAGCACAATATTCAGCGTGGCGCGGTGAGGCCACCTTCAGCAGCCTCACCTGCGCTTACACCCTGTTGCGGAAGGCGCGTCAGTACAGCTCTTTCAGCATCCCGTTCTCGTACGCCTTGATCTCGTCGAAGCGGCCGTCACGCACCTTGTTGGGCCACTCGGGGTCGGCGATCAGTGAACGCCCGATCGCGACGAGGTCGAACTCGTCACGCTCCAGCCGCTCGAGCAGTGGCTGGATCTCGGTGCGGGACGGCTGGCCCTGGCCGGCGAGCGAGTCGGTGAACACGACGTCGAGGCCGACCGAGCCGACCGTGATCACGGGGTGGCCGGTGAGTTTCTTGATCCAGCCGGCGAGGTTGAGCTCCGAGCCCTCGAACTCGGGCTGCCAGAACCGGCGCTGCGAGGCGTGGAACGCGTCCGCGCCCGCCTCGATCAACGGGGTGAGCACCCGCTCGAGGGTCTGCGGGTCCTCGGCGAGCTGGGCGTCGTAGGCCCCGCTCTTCCACTGCGACATCCGGAAGATCACCGGGAAGTCGGGCCCGACGGCTGCCCGCACGGCGGCGGTCACCTCGGCGGCGAACTTGGCCCGGGACACGGGGTCGCCGCCGTACTCGTCGGTGCGGCGGTTGGTGCGCTCCCACAGGAACTGGTCGATCAGGTAGCCGTGCGCGCCGTGCAGCTCGACACCGTCGAAGCCGGCCGCCCGGGCAGCCTTGGCCGCTCCGGCGAAGGCCCCGATGATGTCGTCCACGTCGGAGAGGCTGAGCACGGCATCGGGACCGGGCAGCTCGGCGCCGTCCAGGTCGAGCCCCGACGGGCCGGTGACCGGCGCCTCGGGGACGGGCCCGCGGCCCGCCTTGCGCGTGGCACCGACGTGCCAGAGCTGCGGCACGATGCGACCGCCCGCGGCGTGCACACCATCGACCACACGCTTCCACCCCGCCAGCGCGTCCTCGCCGTAGAAACGCGGCACCCTCGTGCTGGTGCCCGCCGACGGATGCTCGACGTAGGTGCCCTCGGTGACGATCAGCCCGACCCCACCCGCGGCCCGCCGCGTGTAGTAGTCGACGACGTCCTGACCGGGCACGCCACCCGGAGAGAACTGCCGCGTCATCGGGGCCATCACGATCCGGTTGGCGAGGGCCAGGCCGGCCAGGTCATACGGGCGGAAGAGCGGGTTCACGGGCGATCCCTTTCACGGCATGACGGAAGCGGAGCACGTGCTCCGAAAAAACGTAGCACGCACCCGGCCTGCCGGATATGTGGCGATAGACTCGTCCCCATGACCGCCCAGGCCGACGCCCCCGCCTCGGTCCCGCCGCGCCCCGCGGATGCCCCGACCGTGGTTTCGCCGCGAGGTGAGGTGCGGCCGCTGCGGCGGGATGCGGTTCGCAACCGGGCGGCGATCGTCGAGGCGGCCCGGGGCGCGCTCGACGAGCACGGCGGCACGGTCGACGTCCGCGAGATCGCCCGCCGAGCCGGAGTGGGGATGGGCACGCTCTACCGCCACTTCCCTGCGAAGGAAGACCTGATCGCCGAGGTGCTGCACGAGCAGTTCACCTCCTGGTCCGCCACGATCCGCACCGCCACGGCGACCGCCGACCCGTGGACCGCGCTCACCGACTTCTTCGACCAGGCCCTCCGCGGCTGCGCGAAACAGCACGCCATCATGGATTCCGTCGCCGCCGGCTGGTCCCGCCCATCGGCCGAGGCCGTGGTGCTCGGCGAGATCATCGACGAACTCCTCGCCCGCGCCGCCGACCTGCTGCGCCCCGGCGTCACCCGCGACGACCTGCTCCTGATGCTCCAATCCCTCAGCTGCGCCGTCCGCGTCACCCAGCAGAACGGCCGCCCCCGCGACCGCACCGCCTGGACCCGCCTGGTCCGCATCTCCCTGGACGGCCTCCGCGCCACCCACTCCGACCCCCTGCCGCAGTAGCAGCCGGCCATCCTGCCGGCCACCGCCGCCGCGGCGCTGCGGGCCGGGTCGGTGGTACTGGTCCACCCGGGCGGGTCCCTGCCCGGTAGCAGCCGGCCACCGCGAAGCCCTGCCCCAGGAACAGCCGACCGCTGCCGCGTTAACACACCGACCCGCTTGCCGTTGTCCCGAACCCTGCTTGAGCTGGGAAAGCAGTGTCGGCGGGCAGCAGGAGTAGCCGCCCGGGGCCGATCGGTAAGGTTTGTTCACGGTAGTGATTGCCGTGCGCCCGGTGACTGTTGATCATCAACAGCGATCACGGGGCTTTCCTGCCTCTCATGACAGGACTGGAGCACTACACATGCAGCTCAACCACCGCCGCAGGGCTTCCGGGCTCGCGGCCATCTTCCTCTCGGTTGCCGGCAGCGCCATCGCGGCCGCTCCCGCCCAGGCATCCGACCTCTCACCGCAGGCCGTTGTCATCTGCGAGCCGAACACCACGGACCTCAAAATCACCAGCAAGTCGTCGACCCGGACGATCACGCACGCCCAGTACTTCTCGATTCCGGCCGGCGGTACGGGCTCGCAGACCAAGTCCGTCAGCAAGGTGGCCACCATCAAGGCGTCGGTCAGCTACACCTCGACCACGACGGTCAGCGCGAACGTCGTGATGGGCGAGTTCAGCGAGGCGGTCGGCGTCGAACTGGCCCTCTCGGGCGAGGTCACCAAGAGCAGCACCGAATCGGTCACCGTCAACGTGAAGTCCGGCAAGTACGCGTTCTTCCACGGCGAGAAGAAGTTCAACGGCGGCTGGACCGGCAACAAGTGCAACAGCAACGGTACGGTCATCACGCCCGTCAAGGGAACCGCGATCTCGTTCGCCGTCCCCGCCGAGGGCGCTGCCTCCTGCTCGACGACCTACGCTTCGAGCACGTTCGAGTACAAGGCAAAGGCCATCGCTTGCTAAGGCACTCTCTCACCCGCGGGCTGCTGCTCGCCGCGCTGCTGACGGGCTTGACGGCCTGCACCGGTGACTCGGATCCGGTCGCGGAAAAGCCGACCGTGGGACCTTCGGCGGGCGGGGCGACGGGCGGAGGTGCAGTCGGCAGCAAAGCTCCCTGCCGCACCGACCTCGATGAGCCGAAAACGGGCCTGCTGACGGTCGAGCAGATCTGGCCGACCACGACCAGCATCGTCAACGGCTACGCCGCCGCGTCCTACGACGCCGCCGCCTGCGCGGCGCTGGGCCCGCCGCTGACCACCCCGCAGCCGGTCGACTGCACCGGCTCGTTCCCCTGGATCTCCGCCAAACCGGAGCAGTCCGACGCCATCTTCGGCACGACGGGGATCGAGCGCTCCTACACGGCGACCGTCCGCGGTTCGGACGCCAAGCCTGCCGGCCAGGTCGTCACCCCGTTGGAGGTCCGCGAGCTCGCGCTGACCCTCAAGGGCAGCGACACGGCGGCGAAGCACCCGGTCGTCCAGGCCGCCGTCCAATGCGCCAAGCCGGTGCGGGACCTCCCGTTCACGGCCTATCGCACCGAGATCGACAGCCAGGACATCGACACCCCCATCACGGCATTCCTGGCCGTCACGAGCGACAAGCTCATCTGGCTGGAATTCGACGAGCAGGGCTGGACGGAATCCGCCTACACGCGGGTCCTCAAACTGGCCGTCACCGACGCCACCAAACTGTAGAAAGCCACCAAACTGCAGGAGCCACCAAACGGTCAGAAGCACCGCCCGTCACCGCACAAAGGTGGCGGGCGGTCCGCCGTCCCACCCGACCGCCAGAACGCGCCGGCGGCCGAGGCCGCCCAGCGAAGCCGGGCGAGAAGAGCCAGGCCAGCAAAGCCACCATCAGCGTGCGAGGGCCAGCTCGGCCGCCCTCTCGGTCCGGGGCGAGTAAGTGGTGACCGTCGGGCCGGGGTGGAGCCGCGGGTCGGTGCGGTAGCGAAGCTCGAGACGCCGTTCCGCCGAGGCGTCCCCCGCGTCGGCGGCGGTCACCAGGGCCGCGACCTCGTCGATCAGGGTGAGGTCGCCGTCCAGCTCCAGTGACTGCACGCCGAACGTGTCCCACAGCAGCAACTCGTCGCCATAGCGGTGGGCGACCTCGTTGAGCACGTAGTTGCGGACGAACCACGCACCCCGTAACGGGTTCTCAGCACCGCCCACCCCACACTTGCGAGCGTCGATGTCGCCGCGCCGATACGCCGTCCAGACCTGTGAGGCCGGCATCAGACCACCGGGCGCAAGCGGCACGGCGAGCGGATCGACCGGCATCCCCCACGCCGGATCCACCTCGACGTCCACGGCGTGCCAGCGGATGCCGTCCCACCACTCGGTGATCACGTGGTCGCTGTGGAAGCCGGGCTCGATGTAGTCGGCGAAGCCCACCCGGCTGCGAGCGGGAATGCCGTGCACGCGCAGGGCGGCAACGCTGAGCAACGTGAAGTCACGGCAGCAGCCGACGATGCGGTCCTTCTCGGGGCGTGGTGCGAGCAGCGAACCGGGGAAACGCCCCTGATCGTGGGCGAGGAGCCGGTCGGCCCAGCGGCTGTCGATCTCCCTGAGCCGCTCGTCGGGGAACGCGATGCCGGACGCCCGGTAGTGCACCACGAGGTTGCGGATCGCGGCGGCCAGGGACGGCACGTCGGACGGCAGCTCGGCGAGCAGGGCGGTGAACTCGCGCGGGTCGGAGTAGGCGGTCTGGCGGGTGTAATCCATCAGGGCACCTCGATCGGCTGAGCGACGTGGACGAAGGGATCCGTGCCGGCGATCTCGTGCCAGGCACCGAGGTAGATCTCGCGAGGCGGGGCGCACAGCCGAAGGTTTTTGGCATACACCTCGACCGCCGCGTAGGCCCGCATGATTCGCGGATAGAAGCAGTCGTCACGGGCGACCGTCGTACAGACCTGGGTGTGGGCCGGCTCGATCCGGATCACCACATCGCCGGCGGGCTCGGCCACGCCCCGGAACCGCACACAGATCTCGACGGGCGCCGCGCTCTCCGCGGTGACAAAGCTGTGGTAGATCACCCAGTGCTCGGTCGTGCTGACGGCACCGGCGGCGTCGAGCACCGCGCGGACCTCGGCCTCGCCCCGCTCGATCGTCTCCATCAGGCCCGCCTGGTCGGTCTCGTAGCGCACCGAGGCCAGCTTCACGGCGGTGACCTCGCGCGTGCCGGCGAGCACCTCCGCCACGATGGACAGGGGCATGTCGCTGGGCGTAACAGGCTGATCCGGCGGTGTCGGCGAGCACGGACACCCCGGCGAGTCGTCAACCCCCGCAGGTCGTTGGTCATACAACGACTCTGGAGCCTCCCCTAAGGGGAGAGTCAACCCCGGAAAACGCGACGGCCCAGGAAAAGTACGGCCGAAGCGCCAACGGCAGCGGCAGCGCCCACCGCGACCCGGCCGAGGCGCAGGGGCCCGCCTTCGGAGCGGGAGGCCGGGCCCAGGACGTTGCCCGTGGTCGGGGGCGTGGTGCGGCGGGACAGGGCGACCCGGGTCATCAGGGGGCCGACCAGCCTGTCGTAGACCGGGGGCAGGGCGGTGAAGCCGAATTCGATGAGCCTGTTCGTGGCGCCGACGGAGATGGAGCGGCGGGGGCGGTCGGCGAGGCTGAGGATGGCGGCGCCCATGCGGGCGGCGGTGTCGACCGGCGGGGGCGGGCGGCCCACGAAGCCCGCGTAGTTCGCCGCGCTGGTGTAGATGGGTGTGTCGACGCTGCCCGGGGCGAGCTGGCAGATGTGGATGTCCGGGGCGTCCATCGTTTCCTGGTGGAGGGTCCGGGCGAGGGCGCGCTGGCCCCATTTCGACGTCACGTAGGCGGACATGTTGGGGACGGTGACGTGGCCGAGCAGCGAGCCGGTCAGGATGAGGGTGCCGCGGCGCTGGGTGCGGAAGATGCGCAGGGCGGCGCGGGCGACGTTGGCCGAGCCGAGCAGGTCGGTGGTCACGGTCCGGTCGAAGACGTGCGGGGGGATGTCTTCGAAGCGTCCGTACGCCATGACGGCCGCGGTGTCGACCCAGACGTCGATCCGGCCGAACTGGTCGACGGCCGCGTCAGCGAGGTCCTCGACCTCCGCGCGTACTGATATATCGGTAGGCACGACCAGCGCCGCGCCGCCGCAGGCAGCCGCCACCTTTTCCAGGTCGGCGAGGCCGCGCGCGGCGAGCACCACCTTGTCCCCGCGGGCGGCGAACGCCAGCGCGGCGGCCCGGCCGATCCCGCTCGAACCACCGGTCAGAACCACCACACGTGACGTCATGGACCACGATTACCCGGCGTGGTGGCCGATGAACGCTTTCTTTTCGAGAACAAAAAGGGAGACTGGCGGCATGGACCTGCCGATCAACCCGCCTGTCAAGCCGATGCTCGCGAAGCCGGTCACCGACATCCCGGCGGGGCAGCTCTACGAGCCGAAATGGGACGGTTTCCGGTCGATCATCTTCCGCGACGGGGACGAGGTGGAGATCGGGAGCCGCAACGAGAAGCCGATGACCCGGTATTTCCCCGAGGTCGTCCGGGCGGTGCTGGCGAACTTCCCGGAGCGGGCGGTGATCGACGGCGAGGTGATCGTGGCCGACACCGAGCGCAACATGCTCGACTTCGAGGCGCTGCAGCAGCGGATCCATCCCGCGGCGAGCCGGGTCAAGCTGTTGTCGGAGCAGACGCCCGCCGGGTTTGTCGCCTTCGATCTGCTGGCGCTCGGCGACGAGGACCTGACCACGCGGCCGTTCGCCGAGCGACGGGCCCGCCTGGAGGCGGCGCTGGCCGGCGCGAAACCGCCGGTCTACGTCACGCCCGCGACCGATGACCTGGCGACCGCGCGGCGGTGGTTCGAGGAGTTCGAGGGTGCCGGGCTGGACGGGCTGATCGCCAAGGGCAAGGACCTCGGCTACGAACCGGACAAGCGGGTCATGGCCAAGATCAAGCACAAACGTACGGCGGACTGCGTGGTCGCCGGATACCGCGTGCACAAGTCTGCCGAGAACCGCATCGGATCGCTGCTGCTCGGGCTCTTCGACGAGCGCGATGTGCTGGTCTCGGTCGGGGTGATCGGAGCCTTCCCGATGAAGGTACGCGAGGAGCTGTTCGACGAGCTCCAGCACCTGATCGTGCCGTTCGAGGGGCATCCGTGGAACTGGGCGGCGCACGAGTCGGGTGAGCGTACGCCGCGCAAGAATGAAGTGAGCCGGTGGAACAACGGCAAAGACCTCTCTTTCACGCCTCTACGCCCGGAACGGGTGGTGGAGGTGCGCTACGACTACATGGAGGGCCTCCGGTTCCGGCACACCGCCCAGTTCGAGCGGTGGCGGCCCGATCGCGAGCCGGCCTCCTGCAACTATGAGCAGCTCGAACGGCCGGTCCGGTTCCAGCTGGCGGACGTTCTGACAAGCCGATGACCGGGCTTGCGGCGACCACCGCGTAGCCTCGTGAGCGGACACCGCCGAGATGCGAGGAAATATGCCGCGTACCCCCCGCCTGGTTCTGGCTGCCCTGGCCGCCGCGGTCATCGCGACTGCCGGTTGCACACTGCCGGTCTTCGCGCCCGAGGATGACAGTGCCGCCCCCGCCACCCCCGGAGGCAGCGCGCCCGCCGCGGTGCCCGGCACACAGGCCCAGTGGACCTCGTGCCCCGAGGTGCCGCAGGAGCTCGTCGGCCGCGGTGCCAGCGGCATGACGTACGACTGCGCGTCGGTCGCCGTGCCCCAGGACTGGAACAACCCGCAGAGCGGGAAGACGTACGACGTCGCCATGATCCGGATCCGGTCCGACACGCAGACCGCCCGGGTCGGGTCGCTGCTGATCAACCCCGGTGGCCCCGGCGGTTCCGGCATCGACACGGCCGTCTACCTGTCGTACGGCCAGACCCTCGGTGGCCTGCCGACCGAGGTCACCGACAAGTTCGACATCATCGGTTTCGACCCGCGCGGTGTCGGGCGCTCCAGCCCGGTCAAGTGCATCAGCGATGCCGACCAGGACGCCTCGTTCGCGATGGAGCCCGACCCGAAATCGGCCGCGGCGTTCCAGCAGGCCGTCGATCTGAACAAGAAGATCGGCGCGGCCTGCGGTCAGAAGTACGGCGACCAGCTCGCGAACTTCAGCACCGAACAGGCCGCGCACGACATGGACGCGCTGCGCACCGCCGTCGGCGACGCGAAGATGACCTACCTCGGTTTCTCGTACGGCACGCTGCTCGGCGCGACGTACGCCCAGCTCTACCCCGACAAGATCCGCGCCCTGGTGCTGGACGGCGCGATCGACCCGGAGCAGGACGGGATCGCCTCCGCGGAGACCCAGGCCAAGGGCTTCGAGCGGGCGTTCACCAACTTCACCGCGTGGTGCAAGGCCAACGCGGCACGCTGCCCGATCTCGGCCGACCCGCGCAAGGCGGTCACCGACGCCCTGGCCAAGGCGCAGGCGTCACCGCTTACGGGCAGCGACGGCCGCAAGGCCACCTCCGGCTGGGTGTTCCTGTCGGTGATCTCGTCGCTCTACACCGAGACCGGCTGGCTCCAGCTCGCCCGCGCGATCGAGAGCCTGCAGGGCGGCGACCCGGACGGCGTCTTCGACCTCGCCGACCAGTACGCCGACCGCAAGACGAACGGCAGCTACTCCAACCTGTTCGACGCCAACTACGCGGTGAACTGCGCGGACACCTCGGAGAACCTGACCGTCGACAAGATCCGCCAGCTGCAGGGCGAGTGGCGTACGAAATATCCGCTCTTCGGCGCGTCCATGGCGATCGGCATGATGGGCTGCGCGTTCTGGCCGGGCAAGCACGACCCCTACCCGACGGGTGCGGCCAGCGGCGCCCCGCCGATCGTGGTCGTGGGCACCACCGGCGACCCGGCCACGCCCTACGAGAACACCGCCCATCTGGCCTCGATGCTGGGCACCGGGCACGTGCTGACCTGGGAGGGCGAGGGTCACACCGCGTACCCGAGCACCAAGTGCATCGTCCAGGCGGTCGACAACTACCTCATCGATCTCCAGGTGCCGCAGGAGGGTCTGCGCTGCCCGGCGAAGTGATCCCCTCGCGCTCCGCCAGCTCCTCCAGCAGCTGACGGACCCGGCGCAGGTTGTTCTTCAGCTCCTCCTGCTCGTCGTGCTGGAACGCGTCCGTGTCGACGATGAGCTTGCTGGCGAAGTGCGCTGTGATCAGCGGCACCACGATGAGCACCATGATCGAGATGAGCAGGGCCGCCATCACGCGGCCCTGCCACGTCTCTGGCGAGATGTCGCCGTAACCGACCGTCGAGGCGGTCACTACCGCCCACCACATCGCGTCGCCGAACGAGGTCTCGTCCTCGAAGAAGTGGTACAGAACACCACAGATCATGATCAGCAGCAGGTACGACAGGATCAGCGTCCTCGGCGAGTTCGCCAGCCAGACAAGTCCCCGGTAGACGCCGCGGAACGGCGCGAGCAGTATCCGCACGAAGTCATCGTGCACCGGGACGGAAGGCCAGTCTTCAGCCAAGTGACGGGTGGTGGCGGGGCGGTTCGATGGGGCACTCTGGCCACGTGGATGAACTGACCTTCCGGACGGCCAACCGCGCAGACCTGTCCGATATCTTGACACTGCTGGCCGACGATGTGATAGGTAGCACCCGGGAGACCGAGCAGAGCGACGCCGGTTACTGGGCGGCGTTCGAGGCGATCGACGCCGACCCGCGCAACGAGCTGATCGTGGGGGAATCCGGCGGCGAGGTCGTCAGCACCTGCCAGCTGACGTTCACCCCGTCACTGAGCCGGCGCGGCGCCGAGCGCATGACGATCGAGGCCGTGCGGGTCCGCAGCGACCAGCGCGGGCAGGGCGTGGGCAACGCCATGATGAAGTGGGCCATCGATCGCGGTCGCGAACGCGGGTGCAGTGTGGCCCAGCTGACCACCGACAAGCTCCGCATCGACGCTCACCGCTTCTACGCCGGGCTCGGCTTCGAGGCGACGCACGAGGGCTTCAAGATGTCGATTTGAGATCGCGGTTCTTCGACGGCTGCACTCGTTTCGGCTCACCGGGCATCTTGGGGTGGTCGGGCGGGTAGGGCAGGTCGCCCTGACCGGCCGCCGCGTCACGGTCGGACCACTCCAGCAGCGGCGTGATGTCGTGCGCCACGTCGTCGATGCCGGCGTGCGGGTCACCCATCTCGGCGAACCGCTTCGGCACCGTACGCAGATCGAAGTCGTCCGGCTCCACCTCGGTCAGCTCGGCCCACGTGACCGGGGCCGACACCGTGGCCCGCTCGTTGGCCCGCAGCGAGTACGCGCAGGCGATCGTCCGGTCCCGGGCCATCTGGTTGTAGTCGAGGAACACCCGCTCGCCGCGCTCCTCCTTCCACCAGGACGTGGTGATCCGGTCGGGGCTGCGCCGCTCGACCTCCCTGGCCAGCGCGATAGCCGCCCGGCGCACCTGCACGAAGGACCAGTCGGGCCGGATCCGCACATATACGTGTACGCCGCGGCCGCCGGACGTCTTCGGGTAGCCGGCCCAGCCGAGGTCGCCGAGCACCTCGTTGATCACCCCGGCGGTGCTGACGACGTCGGCGAACGTGTTGCCCGGCTGCGGGTCGATGTCGATACGCAGCTCGTCGGGGTTGTCGGGGGCCGTTCCGCGGACCGGCCAGGGGTGGAAGACGATCGTGCCCATCTGCGCGGCCCAGGCCACGTGCGCCAGGTCGGCCGGGCACAGCTCGTCGGCCGTACGCCCGCTCGGGAACGCGATCGTCGCCGTCCGCACCCAGGTTGGCACCCCGCGGGTGGGGATGCGTTTCTGGAAGAACGTCTCCCCCGCGAGCCCGTCCGGGAAGCGTTGCAGCGTGGTGGGCCGGTCCTTCAGGGCCCGCATGATGCCGTCGCCGACGGCGAGGTAGTACTCGAAGACGTCCCGCTTGGTGTAGCCCTTCGCGGGGAAGCAGACCTTGTCGGGGCTGCTGAGGCGCACGGTGTGCCCCGCGACCTCGATCTCTTCGGCGGGCGATCGGGAAGCTGCCATCCGCTGACCATAACGACGGCCGCCCTCCTCGGGTAGGAGAGCGGCCGTGTCGCACTACTTGAGTGGATCAGGCGGACCGGCGGCGACGGCTGGCGTAGACCGCGCCCACGCCACCGGCGATCAGGACCGCGCCGACGGCGACGGTGAGGCCCATCGGCGCACCGGTGAGCGGCAGGGTGCCGGCCGGGCTGACGCCGCCCGGGGTGGGCGAGCTCGGGGTGGCCGCGGGGGACGTCGCCGGGAGCTCGCCGCCCGGCGGGACGGTGTCCACGCTGGCGGTCGGCGTCGGTGCCGTGGTCGGCGCGGTGCTGCCGTAGCCCGGGCCGCCGCGGGTGGGCTCGGTGGCGCCCGGTGCGGTGCTGGCGTACCCACAGTCGTCGTCGCGGTCGCCGGCGGCGCACGGCGTCTGCATGACCGCCGGCTGGGCGGCCTGGACGGCGGCCTGGTCACCCGCAGCGGCGGGCGCTCCGGTGAGAGCCAGGGCGGCGAAGGCGGTGACGCCGGCCACGGGGAGACCCGCGGCCAACCGGCGCGTGAAACTCATCAGAAGAATCCGTTCTGTCGCGTTTTGTGCCATTGGTCCGGTGAAGTTTAGCGCTTGAGGTCCGTTTTGCACGTATTGGACCCACGGAGAAGAGCGGACAGAGACTTCAACGGCAGCGGGTACGCGCGACGCCGCACTACCAGTGCGGCGCGAAGTACCTTTGATATATGGCGACTGACGAATCCACGATCCCGACCACCGACGACGAGTGGCGGGTTCGCCTGACTCCTGATGAGTTCCGCGTCCTGCGCCTCGCGGGCACGGAGCGACCCTGGTCCGGCGAGTACGTGAACACCAAGACCGAGGGAATGTACGAGTGCCGCGCCTGCGGTGCCGACCTCTACCCGAGCGACACGAAGTTCGACTCCCACTGCGGCTGGCCGTCGTTCGACGATGCCATCCCGGGAGCCGTCAAGGAGATCGACGACCACAGCGCCGGCATGGTGCGCACGGAGATCCGCTGCGCCCGCTGCGACAGCCACCTGGGCCACGTGTTCAAGGGCGAGATGATGACGCCGAAGAACACGCGGCACTGCGTGAACAGCCTGTCGATCAAGCTGGACGCTAAATAGGCGAGGTCAGGGTAGGCGCCGGTCAGGATCTGACCGCGTCGGGCTGAGTGGCCCACCACTCCGAGGGGACCATCTCGTAGACCTCCTGCGCGAGGTCCTTGAGGTGTTCCCCCGTCGGATGCCCGTGGTGGGCGTCCGCGATGCCCTTGAGTCGCACGTACCACTCGGCCAACTGCTCGACTGTCACGGAAACCTGATAGTCCATCACCTCAGCGTAATCGCACACATGGGACCTTCGGCCCTGCCCCGCCGATCGTTTCGCCGGGCAAGGTGGGTGCTGTGCCGCTCACATCGAAGGACCCCGGTCACCGGGGCACGAGCCAACCTGACAGTGTGGAGAACGCTTCAGTTCGGTTGAAGGCGGTGGGGCAATTGCACGGTGTGCGCAAGCGAGTAGCTGTCATCGGCGGCGGCGTGGCCGGATTGGCCGCCGCGGTGCGGATCCGCGACCAGGCACCCGCCGACACCGAGATCATCGTGTACGAGCAGTCCGGCCGGCTCGGCGGAAAACTGCGTACCGGCGACATCGCGGGCACCCAGGTCGAGCGGGGCGCCGAGTCGATGCTGATGAGCTCCCCCGACGGCGGTGAGTCCGCCGCGATCCGGTTCGCCCGCCGCCTCGGGCTCGGCGACTCCCTCGTGCACCCCGCGGCCATCCCGGCGGCGCTGGCGATCGGCGGCAAGCTGGAGCGGGTCCCGGCCGGCACGCTCGTCGGCGTCCCCGGCGACCTGAGCACCCTGGGCGCGGTGGCGACACCGAAAGCCGGCGCCGACCGCGATGAGGGCCGCCCGCTGCTCGCCGAGGGCGAGGACATAGCCGTCGGCGAGCTGGTCCGGGCCCGTTACGGTGCCGAGGTCGCCGACCGGCTCGTCGACCCGATGCTCGGCGGTGTCTACGCGGGACGCGCCGACCGGTTGTCACTCGCCACCACCATGCCCGCGCTGGCTCGCACCGCTCGCACCGAGCACACCCTGGCCGGTGCCGTCCGCGCCGCCCAGGCCGCCTCCGTCAGGGCGCCGGGCCGCCCGATCTTCGCTTCGCTCGCCGGTGGCATGAGCAGCCTGATCGGCGCCGCCGCCGCTGCCAGTGGCGCCCGGATCAGCCTGGGCCTGCCGGTCCGCGAGCTGCAGCGCACCGCGCACGGCTGGCGGTTGCTGCTGGGCCCGGTGCCGATGCCGCAGACCGACGACGTCGACGCCGTGGTGCTGGCCGTGCCCGCGAGTCCCGCCGCGCGCATGCTGGCCGGGATCGATCTCTCCGCCGCCGCCGAGGTCGAGGTGCTCGGCTACGCCAGCGTCGCCCTGGCCGCGTTCGCGCTGCCGCCCGGCACCGAGCTGCCCGAGCTCTCCGGCTTCCTGGTGCCGCCGGGTGAGGGCACGCTGGTCAAGGCAGCCACGTTTTTCACCCGCAAGTGGTCGCACCTGGCCACCGGGGACGGTCCGGTGATCGTCCGGGTCTCGCTGGGCCGCGACGGCGAGCAGGAGCGCCTCCAGTACGACGACTCCGTGCTCGCCGCCACCGCGCACGCCGAGCTGGGCCGCCTCCTCGACACGGAGCTCCCGCAGCCGACCGCCTCGTGGGTGCAGCGCTGGGGCGGCGGACTCCCCCAGTACGCCCCCGGCCACCTCGACCGGGTCGCCCTCGCCCGCGCGGCCCTCAACGACCACCCCGGCCTCGCGCTGGCCGGCGCCGCCTTCGACGGCGTCGGGGTGCCGGCCTGCGTGGCCAGCGGCGAGAAGGCCGCCGACGACGTCCTGAAATACCTGGAGAAGCGATGAGCGAGCCCCAAAGCAATGCCGCCCGGATCAACGAGCTCAACGCCACGATCCGTTACACCATGTGGTCGGTCTTCCGCGCCACGACGCCGCTGCCCGCGTTGCGCGACGAGCTCGCGGGCGAGGTCGACGCGCTGTTCGAGCAGCTCGGCGGCAAGGACGTCACGGTCCGCGGGACCTACGACGTGTCCGGGCTGCGGGCCGACGCCGACATCATGATCTGGTGGCACGCGAGCACCTCCGACGCGCTGCAGGACGCCTACGGGCTGTTCCGCCGCACGGCGCTGGGCCGGCACCTCACCCCGGTCTGGTCCCAGATGGCGCTGCACCGCCCGGCCGAGTTCAACCGGAGCCACCTGCCGGCGTTCCTCGCGGACGAGACCCCGCGGCCCTACATCAGCGTGTACCCGTTCGTCCGCTCCTACGAGTGGTACATCCTGCCCGACGAGGAGCGCCGCTTCATGCTCGCCGAGCACGGCAAGATGGCGCGCGGATACCCCGACGTGCGGGCCAACACGGTCGCGTCGTTCGCGCTCGGCGACTACGAGTGGATCCTCGCGTTCGAGGCGGACGAGCTGCACCGCATCGTCGACCTGATGCGTGACCTGCGCGCCTCGACCGCCCGCCGGCACGTCCGCGAGGAGGTGCCGTTCTACACCGGACGCCGCCGCTCGGTCACCGAGATCGTCGCGACCCTGCCGTAAGGCGGTCATCACCTTAAAGGGCGACAGAGTCGCGGTTTGAGCCACAGAAGCCGCGGGCCCGATTAGCGTCGGGCCCGCGATGACTAAGCCATCAAGCGGTTCACTGCCCGTTGTCCTGATCGTCGAGGACGACGCTGACGTGCGTGACGTCATGTCCTACTCGCTGGAGCGCCGGGGCTTCGAGGTGCTGTCCGCCGCGGGCACGGACGCCGCGACCGAGATCTGCAAGCAGCGGTCCGGCAAGATCGACGTACTCATCGCCGATCTCTCGCTGCCCGGCGACACCACCGGTGGCCTGGCCCGCTGGGTCAGTACGGTCTACCCGCGGATGAAGATCGTCTACGTGAGCGGCATTCCCCGGCACGTGGCGCTCAGCTCCGGCATCGTCCAGGGCGGCG
The DNA here is from genome assembly GCF_016862215.1 of Winogradskya humida. Classification (GTDB taxonomy): domain Bacteria; phylum Actinomycetota; class Actinomycetes; order Mycobacteriales; family Micromonosporaceae; genus Actinoplanes; species Actinoplanes humidus. The sequence goes on along the minus strand of NZ_BOMN01000060.1, from coordinate 6,372 downwards.
CGCCGTACCTCGAGAAGCCGGTCAGCCCGGACGTCCTGGCGAGCACCGTGCAGAGCCTGCTCCCTCGCCCCGTCGACGCTCCGGACGATTGGTAGACGCCGGGGCCGACCGCGCCGGTATCCAGGCGCGGCTCGGCGAGATCTGCGGACCCGCACCGTCGGAACCGGAACGGAAGCTGATGGTCCGGCTGCTCACTTCGTACGTTGCGAAGACGCCGGCGGCCATCGACGGCCTGGCCGAAGCACTGAACGCGGGCGACACCGAGCAGGTGCGGGACCAGGCGCACGCCCTCAAGGGCTCGGCGGCCAACCTGGGCATCCAGGCCATGAGCACGCTCCTCGCCGATCTGGAGGACACCGCCCGGGCCGGAGACCTGCCGGACCCGCTGTCCACCCTGGACCGGATCCGTGCCACCTACCAGCGGATCGAGCCGATCTGCGCCGGCCTCGCGGAAGAGCTTTAAGGGCGCTTCATGGGTACGTGCGGAATGCCGTCCTCGAGGTACTCAGCGCCCACGGTCTCGAAGCCGAACCGCCCGTAGAAGCCGGCCAGATGCGCTTGAGCCTCCAGGACGCTGGGCCGACGGCCGATGATCTCGAGCGCGTGCTCGATGAGCCGGCTCGCATACCCGCCCCCGCGCGCGGACGGCGCCGTCACGACACGCCCGATCCGCTCGACCTCGCCGTCGTCCAGGATCCGCAGGCAGGCCAGGATCTCGCCGCCGCGCTCGATCCACACGTGCCGGGTGCCCGGCTCGGCGTCGCGGCCGTCCAGATCGGGGTATGCGCACTTCTGCTCGACGACGAAGACGTCGACGCGCAGCTTCAGGATCGCGTAGAGCGTGTTGACGCCGAGATCGCGGAACGACGCCGCGCGGATCTCGTCATGGGGCTCGGGGTGCATCTCAAAATTCTAAAGGCCGTGACTTCCCGTATCCTCGGGCGTTGTTCTGACCGGAGGCCGGAGCCTTGGGAGCGAAGATGATCAAGCGAAGCAAGCTGTTCGGCAACAAGACCCGGGTGACGTTCTGCCTGCCCAGCGACGCACCCGCCGGGACGGTGAGCGTGGTGGGCACGTTCAACGGCTGGAAGCCGGGGCTGCACGAGCTGAAGGTGCGCCGCGACGGCACCCGCACCATCACGGTGAACCTCGCCCCGGGCCACCACAAGTTCCGTTACCTGGCCTCGGACGGCGTCTGGCTGGACGACGAGCAGGCCGACGGCGTGGGGCCGCACGGCAGCGAGTTGCTTCTCTAGAGTTTCACCTCGCCCTCCCCGGGAACGAACTACCGTTAGTTGACGGTGCAAACAACTACGGAAGGGGCTCTCGTGGCGAACGTGAAACTGGCGATCATCTACTACTCGTCCACCGGAACGATCCACGGCATGGCGGAGCGACTCCAGCAGGCCGGCGAGAAGGCCGGTGCCGAGGTGCGGCTGCGCCAGGTCGCCGAGCTCGCACCCGAGGAGGCCATCGCCTCCAACACGGCCTGGAGCCAGCACTTCGATCGCACCAAGAACGACCCGAAGGCGACCGCGGACGACATCGTGTGGGCCAACGCGGTGCTGCTCGGCACCCCGACCCGCTACGGCAACGTGGCGAGCCAGCTCAAGCAGTTCCTCGACACGCTCGGCGCGCAGTGGGGCCAGGGCCTGCTGGCGAACAAGGCCTACGCCGGCTTCACCGCCAGCCAGACCGCGCACGGCGGCCAGGAGTCGACCCTGCTGGCGCTCTACAACTCGATCTACCACTTCGGCGGCGTCATCGTGCCGCCCGGTTACACCGACCCGCTGAAGTTCGCCGACGGCAACCCCTACGGCGTCTCGCACGTCACGGGCGCCACCAACGACGACCCGCTGAGCGACGCCACGACGGCGGCACTGGACCACCTGGCCCAGCGCATCGTCGAGATCGGTGCCAAGCTCGCCGCCTAGGCGAGGACGAACGTGTATCCACGGGCCCGGAGCCGGGTGATGGTGGCTTCGAGCGAGGCGGCGGTGTGACTCCGGTCCCCGCCGCCGTCGTGCATCAGGACCACGGAACCGTTCTTGACGTGCGCGGTGATCCGGGTGGTGATCTTCTTGGCCGGCGGACGGGTCCAGTCCTCGGGGTCGACATTCCAGCCGAGTACGCGGAGACCGTACCCATGGACGACCTTGCGGGCCTGGCTGTCCGACGCACCGTATGGGAAGCGGAAGACCTTGGGTGTCACCTCGGTGGCCTTCTTGATCTGTTTCTGCGCCTTGGTGACCTCCGCGCGGACCTTGGCCGTCGAGGCCTTCTGCAGGTTGGCGTGATCGCGGCTGTGGTTGCAGACCTGGTGCCCCTCGGCGACGACCTGGCGGGCGAGCTCGGGGTATCGGCGGGCCTCGTCACCCAGCATGCAGAACGTGGCATGCACGTGGTGCCGGCGCAGCACGGCGAGAATCTGCGGCGTGTAACGGGACGGCCCGTCATCGAACGTCAGCGCCACTGTCCTGGCCTGCTTGGGAACCGCCGGACCGTACGCCCTCGGGGACCGCTCCGGTGCTTGTGCCGCCGGTTTCACCGGTGCCGCCGGAGCGGCCGGACCCGTGGCGAGCAACAACGCCGCGGCCCCGAAAAGCGACATAGGCTTACGGAGCGACCGGGTCCAAGCTTTTAGTCGAAGATCGGTAGAAACGAGCACACGCCAGAGTACGTCATCCTTTCGGGGACGTATTTCGCAGCTGATGGCAGACTGTGCGCCGTGGTGAAGAAGTTCGAGGCAGATCTGAGCGGCGCAGTGTGGCGCCGCAGTGCAAAGTCCGAGGAAGCGGCCGTTGAGGTCGCCCTGCTGGACAATGGGGTGGCCGTGCGTGATTCACGGCGCCCGGAGGGCGATGTGCTCTTCTTCACGCCCGCCGAATGGGATGCCTTCGTGGGTGGGGCCAAAGACGGCGAGTTCGACCTGTAGCGATATCAACCCGAACAACCTTCATCTCCCGTTACGGTTGGGACATGAGCAATTACGAGGGTTCTGAGCTGCTGAAGAAGGTGGAGCGCTACGAGGCTGCCGTCAAGGAGCTTCAGGAGGCCCACGACGAAGTCAAGAACGTTCTGATCGAAGCCATCCTGTTCGACAGATGGCAGCAGCTCGGCACACAGCTCGGCTTTCACGCCGAACCGGCGGAGAAGGAAGAGCCCAACCGCGACCTGGCACAGCTCAATCAACAGATCTCGGCGATGAGCGACGCCTGGTCCCGATGACGTGTGACCCGCGCCGCGCCGACCGGTAACAACCACGGGCGGCACGGCGCGGCGCGTTAACGTGTCGGCCATGCCCGACACCCAGTACGAAGAGTTGCTCCGACGTGTCCTCGAGACCGGGGTCCCCAAAGCGGACCGCACCGGCACGGGAACGGTCAGCCTCTTCGGCGAGCGGCTGCGTTACGACCTCTCGCAGGGCTTCCCGCTGGTCACGACCAAGCGCGTGCACTTCAAGTCGGTCGCGGTCGAGCTGCTCTGGTTCCTGCGCGGCGACAGCAACGTCGCCTGGCTGCGCGAGCAGGGCGTCTCCATCTGGGACGAGTGGGCCGACGACAACGGCGAGCTCGGCCCGGTCTACGGCAAGCAGTGGCGCTCCTGGCCCACCCCGGACGGCGGTCACGCCGACCAGATCACCGAACTGCTCGCCACGCTGAAACGCGACCCCGACTCCCGGCGCATGATCGTCTCCGCCTGGAACGTCGCCCAGCTGCCCGAGATGGCCCTCGCCCCGTGCCACGCCATGTTCCAGTTCTACGTGGCCGACGGCCGGCTGAGCTGCCAGCTCTACCAGCGCAGCGCCGACATGTTCCTCGGCGTGCCGTTCAACATCGCGAGCTATGCGCTGCTCACGCACATGATCGCCGAGCAGTCCGGGCTGGTCCCCGGCGACTTCATCTGGGTCGGCGGCGACTGCCACGTCTACTCCAACCACGTCGAGCAGGTCCGCGAACAGCTCAGCCGGGAGGCGTATGACTTCCCCGCCCTCAAGCTCGCCCCGGCCCCCTCACTCTTCGACTACAGGTACGAAGACTTCGCGCTCGAGGGCTACCAGCACCACCCGGCTCTGCGGGCCCCGGTCGCGGTATGACCGACCGCACCGAACTTCGCGAACCGCGCCGCTCCGGGGGCTCAGCATGACGATCCACATGATCTGGGCCGAGGCGCAGAACAGGGTCATCGGGAACGAGGGCGAGATTCCGTGGCGGATTCCCGGTGAGCAGAAGGTCTTCCGTGAGCGCACGATGGGCGCCACGGTCGTGATGGGCCGCGGCACGTGGGAGTCGCTGCCCGAGAGGGTCAGGCCCCTTCCCGGGCGCCGCAACGTCGTTCTCAGCCGCCGCCCGGGCTGGTCCGCGCCGGGCGCCGAGGTGCTGTCCTCGATCGACGAACTGTTGAGCAAACTCGACGACTTCTGGGTGATGGGCGGCGCGGAGATCTACGCCGCGCTGCTCCCCCACGCCGGCCACATCGTGCGGACCAGGATCGACCTGGCCGTCGACGGTGACACCTGGGCGCCAGAGCTCGGCCCCGAGTGGCAGCTGAAGAAGGCCGAGCCGGCGGATGCCTACGTGGTCGAGGACCTCAGACGGAGTGGACCAGCTCGACCAGGCGCGTGAGCACGTCCGGGTCGGTTTCCGGCATGACGCCGTGGCCGAGGTTGAAGATGTGGCCGCGGGCGGCCCTGCCCTGCGCCAGCACCCGCCGGGTCTCGCGCTCGACGACCTCCCACGGCGCGAACAGGATCGCCGGGTCCAGGTTGCCCTGCAGGGACCGCTCCGGGCCGACGACGCTCACGGCACGGTCCAGTGGGGTACGCCAGTCGACGCCGACGACGTCCGCACCCGCCTCGCCCATCGCCTCGAGCAGGACACCCGTGCCGACCCCGAAGTGGATCCGCGGGACACCCGCGTCGGCGAGGCCGCTCAGGACGCGCGTGGAGTGCGGCATGACGTATTCGCGGTAGTCCGCCTCGGAGAGCGCGCCCGCCCACGAGTCGAAGAGCTGGACGGCGCTGACACCCGCGTCGATCTGGACCCGCAGGAACGTCAGGGTGATGTCGGCCAGGCGGGAACACAGCGTGTGCCACAGCTGCGGGTCGCCGTACATCATGGCTTTGGTCTTGAGGTACGTGCGTGAGGGCCCGCCCTCGATGAGATAACTCGCCAGCGTGAAGGGCGCCCCCGCGAACCCGATCAGCGGCGTGGCACCCAGCTCGGGCAGCAGCAGCCGGACCGACTCGGCGACATAACTCACATCGGTGGCGTCGAGCGGGCGCAGGGCCTCCACCGCGGCCGCCGTGCGGATCGGCTCGGCCACGACCGGCCCGGTGCCGGGGACGATGTCGAGGTCGATCCCGGCAGCCGCGAGCGGGACCACGATGTCGCTGAAGAGGATGGCGGCGTCGACGCCGTGGCGGCGGACCGGCTGCAGGGTTATCTCCGTGACCAGCTCCGGCCGGCGGCACGACTCCAGCATGGCGACACCCTGCCGGATCTTGCGGTACTCCGGCAGCGAACGGCCGGCCTGACGCATGAACCAGACGGGGGTGCGGGGCACTTCCAGCCCGCGGGCGGCGCGGACGAGGGCGGAGTCGGCGGGAGAGTTGCTCACCCGCGACATCGTGCCACGTGAGTGAACGGGAGCGTGCGGCGCGCCGCGCGCGGACACGAGGCAGTGATCGGCATACCCTTCCTTGCATGGCGCCTACGTCCGCTGCACCCGAGGCGTTCACCCGCGCTGTGGCAGGGTTGCGGGCCGCTGCCCCGCGCGAGGAGATCCTCCTCGAAGAGATCGCCGCACCTCAACGGCTCGCACCGTACGGCTTCGCGCTCAGCGCCACCGTGCTGCGCGACGGCGAAGAGGTCGCGAGCGGCCGGCTGATCCTGCTGCACGACCCGGACGGCCACGAGGCCTGGCGGGGCAATCTGCGGCTCGTGACGCTCATCACCGCCGAGCTGGAGTCCGACCTGGCCGGCGATCCCCTGCTGCCCGCCGTCGCCTGGACCTGGCTCACCGACGGGCTCGAGCAGCACGCGGCCGCGTACACAGCGATCGGTGGCACGATCACCCAGACAGCGTCGACCCGCTTCGGCGAGCTGGCAGGCCCCCTGCCCACCGCCGACCTGGAGATCCGCGCCTCCTGGACGCCCACCTCCGACGACCTCGGCGCCCACCTGCAGGGCTGGTGCACCATGCTCGCCTCGACCGCGGGCCTGCCCCCACCCGGCGTCACGTCCCTGAACCGCCAGCGCGCCTCAACCGCCTAGCGTTCTGCCTCCCGGGCCTCCCGGGCCTCCCGGGCCTCCCGGGCCTCCCGGGCCTCCCGGGCCTCCCGGGCCTCCCGGGCCTCCCGGGCCTCCCGGG
>NZ_BOMN01000059.1 GCF_016862215.1 Winogradskya humida | reverse complement strand
CGGGCCTCCCGGGCCTCCCGGGCCTCCCGGGCCTCCCGGGCCTCCCGGGCCTCCCGGGCCTCCCGGGCCTCCCGGGCCTCCCGGGCCTCCCGGGCGAATGTTGCGCCGGGAAGCGGGATGCGACAACTTTCTGCGGTGTTGGTTGTCAAGTCCGGGCAATCGTGTCCGGCAGCAGAACATACGTTTCCTCGCCAGACGTGATTGGCCCGCGCTTGACACCTAACGCCGCAGGACGTTGCGGCATCGCGGGTTTCAGCGCAACTTCGTGCCCCTACTCACCCAGGGCCGGCCGCACGTCGTAGGTTGCGCGGAGTTCGTCGAAGGCCGCGAGGACGTCGTCGGGGATGTCGACGTGGGCGAGGAAGTCGCGACCCCGGGGGCCGTAGCCGTCCGGGGTGTCGGAAAGGCGCGGGATCTCCCCCATCAGCAGGGAGATCCAGTGGTCGAGATCCCAGGCGCCCCAGTGTGGCGTACCCGTGTAGGCGAGCTTGCCGTCGCGGACTTCGACCCGAGGGCTGGTCCCGGCGAAGTTGACCACCTTGGGCGTGCCGTAGGTCCATTTCGCGCGGACCACGGCATCCATCCGCTGCTGCATGGACGCGTCCTGGATCAGGATCATGGATTCCGGCGGCCCGCCGCCCCATGCCCGAATTGTCCGCTCGGTGAATGTGATGTTGTTGCCGGAGTTCGTCGATTCACGCTCCATCAGCACATCCGTGATGCCGTACTCGGCCGCGAGATAGGCGGCCATCATGTCGGCCTCGACGTCGAACCCCGCGAGCCGAGGAAAGCGCCGGAGCATCGGCGTCGTATGCCCCGCGCCCCCGACCAGCAGGAACTTCCCGGCGATCCCGTCCAGCCAGGCCCGGGCGGCAAGATCCCAGCCCTCCGGCGGGCAGCCCCCGAACAGGACCAGAACTGTGTCACTACCCAAGCCTGGACTATCAGTCGGCGGAGCTTTTGCGGCTGGACGCGTGAGGGTGGGCACGTCGCGCCGGCCGAGGAACCCGGCCAGGGTGTTCAGCTGATCAGCAGACCTTGAAAGTGTCACAAGCTGTTTTTATCGGTACGGCCAGGCCAATGCCCTCGGCATCCCGCGCTTTCGCCGTGGCGAGCCCGATGACCTGGTCCGCGCTGTTCACGACCGGCCCGCCCGAGTTGCCCGGGTTGATCGGGGCGTCGAACTGGATCGACGGCCCGTCCGAGTCGTCCGGCCGGTACGCGCTGACCACGCCCGTGGTGACCGTGTCCTCGAGCCCGAGCGGCGTGCCGACGACCACGACCTGCTGGCCCGGCTTCACGGTTTCCTTGGCGACCGCCAGCCCGGCGATCTCCTTGTCCGTACGCAGCAGCGCGATGTCCTTGGCCTTGGAGACCTTGACGATCGTGGCGGTGAGCTCGTCCTTGCCGCGTTCGAGGAAGACCTTCTTGGTTCCGGCCTCCCACACCGACTCGACCACGTGATAGTTCGTCAGCAGGTTCGTCTGCTTGTCCGCGGGATCGCCGACCGCGAACGCCGTGCCCGTGAAGTTGCCGGCCCGGACCCGGAAGACGCTCGGCAGCACCGACGACGAGATGGCCTCGGGGTCGAAGACGCCGGCGAGCTGGGTCTCCAGCTTCTCGGCGCGATCAGCGAGCTCGGTCTGCCGCACCTGCGAGGCGGTCAGCTGGTCGTTGAGCCGGGCGTCGGCCTGCTCCATCCGCCACGCCAGGAATCCCCCGCCACCGAGCAGCAGCAGCGCCAGCAGGACCGGGATCACCCGGCTGCGGCGGCGGCCCTCGATCGGCTCGGAGACGACAGGGAACGGCGCCCCACCCGACGGCGACACCAGGTATGGCCCGCTGTCGCGACGCGCCGGGCGTGGATGACCCACCCGCGGCGGACCCATGTCGATGTCCGGCATCGGCTGCGGCGGATAGGAGGTCGCCGCCCACTCGCCGGACGGGTGGTCGGGCAGGCTCAGCAACGGGTCGTGCGGCGCCCGGCGCTGACCCGGCACCCCGTAGGGGTCATAGGCGGTGGTCATGAAACTCCCGAGTACTAGAGGCTTCGGGGGGTAGTACGAGAAAAAACCCTCGTCCGGACGGGTCCGGACGGGCCTTTTTCGGCGCGGATTCAGGCAACAAGTGGATCGAGCGCCGACGCGCCGGTACCCGGCTGCACACGCGGGGGTGGGTACCCCCGTACGGTTACGGAGTGACCGACGACGCACCCCTGCACCGTCGGGACACGCCGGACCTTGCACAAGACGGACCGCACGACGTGCCGCCCGACCTAACGTCTGGCGGTCCCGAGCCTGCCCGCACCGCTGTCCCGCTGACCGCGCCCCGCGAGGGAACGCCGCGCCCGGTGGAGTCCAGCGCCGAGTTAGCCGAGGTCGTGGCCAGGATGGCCGCCGGCTCCGGCCCCGTTGCCGTCGACGCCGAACGGGCGTCCGGCTACCGCTACACCCAGCGTGCGTACCTCGTACAACTACGCCGCGCGGGTTCGGGCACGGTGCTCGTCGACCCGATGCCGCTGAGCGATCTCAGCACCCTCGACGAGGCTCTGGCCGACACCGAGTGGGTGCTGCACGCCGCGAGCCAGGACCTCGCCTGTCTGGCGGAGATCGGGATGAAACCGCGCAGGCTCTTCGACACCGAGCTGGCCGCGCGCCTGGCCGGGTTCGAGCGGGTCGGGCTCGCCGCCCTCACCGAGCAGCTGCTGGGCTTCTCGCTGGAGAAGCACCACTCCGCCGCGGACTGGTCCACGCGGCCGCTGCCCGAGTCGTGGCTGACGTACGCCGCGCTCGATGTTGAACTTCTGACCGACCTGCGTGACCTGCTCGCCGCCGAGCTGGAGCGGCAGGGCAAGGCGGAGTGGGCGGCCGAGGAGTTCGCCGCGCTGGTCGCGAGCGCCGACCGCCCGCCGCGCAGCCGCCCGGATCCCTGGCGGCGCACGTCGGGAATACACCGAGTCCGCGGTGCCCGCGCCCAGTCCCGGGTCCGCGCCCTCTGGTACGCCCGCGACGGCGTCGCCTCCCGCCGTGACTCGGCCCCGGGCCGCGTGCTCCCCGATTCCGCGATCATCGCCGCCGCCGAGCTGGACCCCAAGGACGAGCGCACGCTGCTCACCCTGCCGGGCTTCGGTGGCCGATCGGTACGCCGCCTGGCCCGCGTCTGGCTCGACGCCCTGGATTCCGCCCGCGCCCTGGGCGACGACGAGCTGCCCGTGAACCAGCCGGTCGAGGGCCCGCCCCCGCCGCACCGCTGGGCCGAACGCGACCCGGTCGCCGCCGCCCGGCTGCAGCGCTGCCGCCAGGTCGTCATCGCCATCGCCGAGTCCCACACCCTGCCCCCGGAGAACCTCATCAGCCCGGACTTCATCCGCCGGCTGGCCTGGGCCCCGCCGGACGAGGTCACCCCGGAGGCGGTCGGCGAGGTGCTGCTCGGCTTCGGCGCCCGCAACTGGCAGGTCGTGCTGCTCGCGGAGCAGGTCGCCGCGGTCCTGCCCGACGCCCCGCCCGCGGCGGAGTGATCAAGCCGCCGCCACCCGTGGGGCTTTCGGTGACGTGCAATTCACCACCCGCACGACCGGCAGCGAACTCTTCGTCAACCCCCTGATGTCGATCTATTTCACTGTCCGTCTGGAGCCCCTGACCAGGCGTAACCTCTATCTGGACCGGCTCGAGGGCACCACGGACACGGGACAGGTCAGCCTGCGGATCGAGGAGTTCCGCGCGGAGATCTCCCCACGCATTCCGCGCGCGTTCCCACACTGACTGGCCGAGCTACTTACCCGCGAGTAACATAAGCGTGTCTAGAGCCCTGGGTTCACGCCTGCAAGGAGGCTTGTTGTGCCCCGAGTAAGCCGCGAGGTCGTCTTCGTAGACGGCGTCCGCACCCCGTTCGGCAAGGCGGGCGGCATGTATGCCGAGACCCGCGCCGACGATCTGGTGATCCGATGCATCCGTGAGCTGATGCGCCGCAACCCACAGCTCCCGCCCGAGAAGGTCGACGAGGTCGCGATCGCGGCCACGACCCAGATCGGCGACCAGGGCCTGACCATCGGCCGCACCGCCGCTCTGCTGTCCGGCCTGCCCAAGACCGTGCCCGGCTACTCCATCGACCGCATGTGCGCGGGTGCCATGACCGCGGTGACCAACGTCGCCGGCGGCATCGCGATGGGGGCGTACGACGTCGCCATCGCCGGTGGTGTCGAGCACATGGGCCGCCACCCGATGGGCGAGGGCGTCGACCCGAACCCGCGGATCCTCGCGGAGAAGCTCGTCGACCCGTCCGCGCTGGTCATGGGTAGCACCGCCGAGAACCTGCACGACCGGCTCCCCGGCATCACCAAGGAGCGCGTCGACGCGTACGGGCTGGCGTCGCAGGAGAAGACGGCCAAGGCGTACGCGAACGGCAAGCTCCAGCCCGACCTGGTGCCCGTCGCGGTCCGCAGCGCCGAGGAGGGCTGGGGTCTCGCCACGACCGACGAGGCGCCCCGCGAGACCTCCCTGGAGAAGCTCGCCACCCTCAAGACCCCGTTCCGCCCGCACGGCAAGGTCACCGCGGGTAACGCGGCCGGCCTCAACGACGGTGCGACCGCGGCGCTGCTGGCCGACGAGGAGACCGCTCGCGAGCTGGGCCTGCCCATCGCGATGCGGCTCGTGTCGTACGGCTTCGTCGGCGTCGAGCCGGAGATCATGGGTTACGGCCCGATCCCGTCGACGGAGAAGGCGCTGCGCCTGGCCGGGCTCACCATCGACGACATCGGCCTGTTCGAGCTGAACGAGGCGTTCGCCGTGCAGGTGCTCGCGTTCCTCGACCACTACGGCATCGCCGACGACGACCCCCGGGTCAACCCGTGGGGCGGCGCGATCGCCATCGGCCACCCGCTCGCCTCGTCCGGCGTGCGGCTGATGACGCAGCTGGCGCGGCACTTCGAGGAGCACCCCGAGGTCCGCTACGGCATCAACGCGATGTGCATCGGTATCGGCATGGGCGGAACGGTCATCTGGGAGAACCCCCACTGGGAAGGAAACGACAAGTGACGGCGCTCCCGGACTACCCCAACGAGGTCGTGACCAAGGCGCTCGTACGCCTGGTCAAGGTGCCCGGGCTCGACAAGCCCGCCGCGCTGATCACCCTCGACAACGGCTTCGACCACAAGAAGCCCAACAGCTTCGGTCCCGCGGGGCTGGCGTCGCTCGACGAGGCGATCACCAAGGCAACCGAGGCGGAGCCGGCGTTCATCGCGCTGACCGGCAAGCCGTACATCTTCTGTGTCGGCGCCGACATCACCGGCATGCCGTTCATCACCAAGAAAGAGCAGGCCGTCGCCCTGGGCGAGCTGGGCCACCGGGTCTTCGCCCGGCTCAAGAACTCAAGCATCCCGACCTTCGCGTTCATCAACGGCGCCGCGCTCGGTGGTGGCCTCGAGGTCTCCCTGCACTGCCACTACCGCACGGTCTCCGGCGGCGCGGCGGCACTCGGCCTGCCCGAGGTCGCGATCGGCCTGATCCCCGGCTGGGGCGGCAGTCAACTGCTTCCCAATCTGATCGGTACGCCCGGAGCAGCGCAGATCATCCTGCAGAACCCGCTCACCCAGAAGGTCCTCCGCCCGAAGCAGGCCGCCGAGCTGGGCGTCGCCGACGTGCTGTTCGAGCCGGCCGACTTCCTGGAGCGCTCGCTCGAATGGGCCGCCGGCGTGGTCCAGGGCACGGTGACGGTCGAGCGTCCCGAGGTCGACCGGGACATGTGGGAGGGCGTGCTCTTCTTCGCGAAGCAGCAGCTCGACGAGCGGCTGCACGGCGCCGTCCCCTCCGCGAACAAGGCGCTGGAGCTGCTCGCTCTCGCCAAGGACGCGACGTTCGAGGACGGCACCGCGGCGGAGACCGAGGCGCTCGCCGAGCTGATCATGGGTGACGAGTCCCGCGCCAGCCTGTACGCGTTCGACCTGGTGCAGCGGCGGGCGAAGCGCCCGGTCGGCGTACCCGACAAGGGGTTGGCCCGGAAGGTCACCAAGGTCGGCATCGTCGGTGCCGGTCTCATGGCCTCCCAGCTCGCGTTGCTCTTCGCCCGGCGCCTGGAGGTGCCGGTGGTCCTCACCGACCTCGACCAGACCCGCGTCGACAAGGGCGTCGAGTACGTCCACGGCCAGATCGCCAAGATGCAGTCCAAGGGCCGGATGGACGAGGGCACCGCGGCCAAGCTGCGTGGCCTGGTCAGCGGCTCGGTCGACAAGTCCGTCTTCGCCGACGCCGACTTCGTGATCGAGGCGGTCTTCGAGAACCTCGAGCTCAAGAAGCAGATCTGGGCCGAGCTGGAGAAGATCGTCACCCCCGAGGCGATCCTGGCGACGAACACCTCCTCGCTGTCGGTGACCGAGATGGCCGCCGGCCTCGAACACCCCGAACGGGTCGTCGGCTTCCACTTCTTCAACCCGGTCGCCGTCCTCCCGCTGCTCGAGATCATCAAGGGCGAGCGGACCGACGACGTGACCCTGGCCACGGCGTTCGCGGTCGGCAAGGACCTGCGCAAGTCGTCGGTGCTGGTCAAGGACGCCCCGGCGTTCGTGGTCAACCGCCTGCTGACCCGCTTCACCAGCGAGGTCTTCAACGCGATCGACGCCGGCACCCCCCTCGATGTCGTCGACGTCGCCCTCGACCCGCTGGGCCTGCCCATGCGCCCGATCGCGCTGCTCCAGCTCGTCGGCCCCGCCGTGGCCCTGCACGTGGGCGAGACGCTGCACGAGGCGTTCCCGGACCGCTTCGGCGACAGCCCCAACCTGCGCAAGATCGTCGACGCCGGCCTGCCCCTGATGGCCGACGACGAGATCAACCCCGAGGTGGTCAAGCTGATCGAGGCCGGTTCCGCTCCCCTCACCGCCGATGAGGTACGCCAGAAGGCGCTGGACGCGCTCGCCCAGGAGATCCGCCTCATGCTCGACGAGGGCGTCGTCGCCGAGGCACAGGACATCGACCTGTGCATGATCCTCGGCGCGGGCTGGCCGTTCCACCTGGGCGGCGTCACGCCGTACCTCGACCGTAGCGGCACCGCCGAGCGGGTCACCGGCAAGCGTTTCCTGCCGCAGGGCGTGGCCAGCCTTCCGGTCTGACCCCCGCCTCGCCGGCGAACCCTGCTTCGCCGCGCTGAAGACCATCGATGCCCTCGCGTCCCCACGGCGCGGGGGCATCGTTGTCCCATCCGTTCGGACTGTCATGATCGCGTAACAGGGGATCACACGGGCCGCTCAGGGCGGCTAAGCTCGCCAGGGCCGCAGCCTGACCCGATGGAGCGTGGATGTCCCAGCCGCCCAACCAGCCGCCTTACCCGGGCGAGCCCTACAACCAGCCCGGCTCGGGCGGACCTTACGGTTCCCAGCCGCCGACCTCGGGCGGCCCTTACGGCGCTCAGCCCCCGTCCTCGGACGGACCCTACGGCGCTCAGCCCCCGTCCTCCGGCGGGCCTTATGGCGCTCAGCCCCCGTCCTCCGGCGGACCCTATGGCGCTCAGCCGCCCTATGGCGACTCGCAGCAGCCCTATGGGGCTCAGCCGCCCTACGGTGCCCAGCCCACTGGTGCTCAGCCCCCTTACGGCGCTCAGCAGCCGTCCTACGGGCAGCCCAACCCCGACCAGCCCGGCTCGGTGCCGCCCGGCTACCCGCCGGCCGCGGACTACACCCAGCAGCAGCCCGGCTTCCCGCAGCCCGGCCAGCCGTTCCAGACCCCGCCGAAGAAGAAGTCCAAAGCGCTCCCGATCGTCCTGATCTCGATCGCCGTGGTCCTCGTCCTCTGCGTGGGCGGCGGCACCGCCGGCTTCCTGCTCCTGCGTGACAAGGGCCAGGACGTCGTCGACGCCATCGCCTCGGCGGCCCCGACCACCGAACCGGGCGCCACCCCCGACGAGACGACCCCCACCACCGAGCCCGCCGCGGAATCCAACATCACCGTGACCGAGCCCAAAACCCTCGGCGGCCGCCCCAAGCTGACCGACCCCCAGTTCGCCGGCGCCGCCGACCAGCTGGAACAGGGCCTCAAAGAGGTCCCGGACGCCACGGACACGGTCGGCGCGCTCTACGGCACCCCCACCAAGCAGGACATCGTCATCGTCGCGGCAGCAGCAGCCCCGATCGCCGACCCCGAGAAGGAACTCGACAACACCTTCCTCGGCGCCGGCATCGGCGGCCTCAAGCTCACCGGCATCGTCGACGCCTCCCCCGGCGCCCTGGGCGGCTCCGCCAAATGTGGCAAGGGCGACGCCGGCGGCGCCGACCTCATCATGTGCGGCTGGGCCGATGACGGCAGCATCGGCTGGGTCATCTGGTACTTCAAGTCCATGAGCTCCGCCAAGGCCGAATTCCCGAAGCTCCGGGCCCAGGTCGAAAAGAAGAAGTAACCCGAACCGCGATTCCGGGGCGCCGCTCCTCCTCACGGAGGCGGCGCCCCGTTTCTCACCCGAAAGCCGCGACCGTCACGGTAGGTCACCTCAGCCACAAGGTATGTGCCCTGCGCTGAACAACGATCGCTCGCATTTGACAGCCGCCCCCATCACAAATTGCGGCACCTCAGGCTTCAGCGCAACATACGGCAGCAGGGCGGGTTCCGGCCGGATGATCGGTCTGGACCAGCCGCGCCCCACACCATGCAGTCGGTTACGGCACGTGTTGTCTATCGGGGCACCCGGCTGGACGCGGGCCATCAGAGGCGTGAAATCCACCGAATATTGCGCCGCTTGACCGAATACCACAATGTCTGCCAGCGCCTTCTGTCAAGCGCGGGGCAAATATTGTTCAGCGCAGGACACATACCCTTGGGCTGAGATTACCTACCGTGACGCTGTTGACTGCGGCCCGACCGATAAGCCCGGTTTCAGGCGCCGAGGGCAGAGCATGCAATCTGTCCACCAGGATCGACCAGGCATCCCGGAACCCAGACTTTCTAGCTGGGTGCCACGCCGAGGCCCTTGGCGCGCGGGACCGTCGCGGTGGCAGCTACCACCGGGGTGGTGTCGGCAGCGGGCAGGCTGACGGTTACTTCGAGGCCGCCGCCCGGCTGGGCGACTGCTGAGACCGTGCCGCCGTGGGCGTCGCAGACCGCTCGGACGATCGACAGGCCGAGGCCTGACCCGCGTGAGCCGGTGCGCTCCCAGCCGCCGCGGCGGAAGGGCTCGAACAGGCCGGGGACGTCCACCTGGTCGACCTCGAAGCCGGTGTTGCCCACCACCAGCATGGCCCGGCCATTCACGCTGGAGGTGCGCAGCCAAAGCTTGCCCATCAGGTGGTTGTAGCGGATCGCGTTCTCGATGAGGTTGCCGGCCAGGCGGTCGAGCAGGCTCGGGTCGCCCACGACGTTTGCCGCTTCGAGGTCGGTGGTGACGTCGAGCTTCATCCGCTCGGCTTCGGCCTTCACGGCGGAGAGGGCGTTGTAGACGCTGGTGGCCAGGTCGGCGGGCATTTTGCGGACCAGGCGGCGGCCGGACTGGGCTTCGCTGCGGGCGAGGACGAGGAGGGCGTCGACCAGGCCGTTGGCTCGTTCGGAGGCGTTGCGGACGACCTTGGCCATGCGGCGGTATTCGGCGACGTCGGCTTCGTCGTCGCTCAGGGTAACGTCGATTTCGGTACGCATGACCGCGAGCGGGGTTCGCAGCTCGTGGGACGCGTTGGCGACGAAGCGTTTCTGGGATTCGAAGGCGCCCGCGAGGCGGTCGAGCATGGCGTCGAAGGTGCGGGCCAGCTCGGCGACCTCGTCGTCGGCGCCGGAGTAGCGGATGCGTTCGTCGAGGGTTTCCTCGCCGAGGCGGCGGGCGGTGGCGGTGACGTTGTGGAGGGGGCGCAGGGCGCGGCCGGCCACCGCGTAGGCGCCGGCGATGCCGATGATGCCGATGGCGACGAGTGCGATCAGGCCTTTGACCAGCAGTTCCTGCGAGGCGGAGCCGACCAGGTTCTGCTGCCAGGTCAGCGCGTCGAGGCGGGTGCCGTCGGAGAGCACGACCTGGGTGCCGGGCGCCAGCTCGTCGCCGGGGCGCAGCGCGTCGCCGACCAGCAGCCAGGCCAGCAGCACCAGGATCGCCCCGGCGCCGACGAGCAGGATGCCGTTGAGCAGCGTCAGCCGGAGCCGCAGGGTCGGCCGCAACCGCAGCCGCTCCCGTTTGGACGCGTAGACGGTCATGAGGGGGTGACCACGACCGGCTCGGGAACCCGGTATCCGGAGCCGACCACCGTCTCGATGAGGGGCGGGTCGCCGACCTTCTTGCGCAGGGTCATCACCGTCACGCGGACCGTCGTCGTGAACGGGTCGGTGTTGGCGTCCCAGACCCGTTCGAGCAGCTCCTCGCTCGACACCACGCCGCCGCGGGCCTTGAGCAACTCCTCGAGGACGCCGAACTCCTTGTTCGTCAGGTCGATCGGGGTGCCGCCGCGGGTCACCACCCGGCGGGTCTGGTCGAGGACGAGGTCCCCGACGATGAGCACCGGCGGGGCCACCGGGGTCGCGCGCCGGCCGAGCGCCTGGACCCGAGCCACCAGCTCCTCGAACGCGAACGGCTTGGGCAGGTAGTCGTCGGCGCCGAGCTGCAGGCCCTCGACGCGGTCGGCGACCGTGACGCTGGCGGTGAGCATCAGGACCCGGGTGAGCGCACCCGACTCGACCAGGGCGGCGCAGATCTCGTCCCCGTGCATGCCCGGCAGGTCGCGGTCCAGCACGACGACGTCGTACCGGGTCACGTATGCCATCTCGTGACCGGTCAGCCCGTCATAGGCGACGTCGACCGCCATGCCCTTGCGACGCAGCCCCCGAGCGATCGCGTCGCACATGTTCCGCTCGTCTTCCACCACCAGCACGCGCACCGCGGGTCCTTCCGATCTGTCAGCCCCCGCGCACCAGCTTCCCCGGCATCGCGTAAAGGGGCTGTAAGTGCAGGCTACCGGCCAGTCACCGAATGTCCCAGATGGCGACGGAGGCATCCAGCCGGCGGCAGGCGAGGAAGTCGGTGGTGGCGGTGCAGTCGCCGGAGATGCCGGTGGCCGTGCCGAGCAGACGCAGGGCCGGCACGGCGGGGTCCAGCAGGCCGTAGTTGACGACTGTTCCCTCCTGACGCAGCAGGAGCACCGTACCGTCGGGGCGCACCGAGCCGGACGGCTGCCATCTGCCGTAGTCGGCGAGCACCTTGCCGGTGACGGGGTCGATGACGGCGAGCGGGAACCTGCCGGGCACGGCGTCGCCGACCTCGGTGCCCCGGACCATCAGGGCGGAGCCGACCGCGGTTGCCGTACTCCATCGGTCGGTGCTCCAGCGGACCGCACCGGTCGCGGGGTCGAGGGCCTCCAGGCCGTCGGCGAGGCCGAACACGCAGATGCTGCCCGCACAGTCGGGCTCCACGTAGCTGTCGTCGGTGAGATCTATCGGGACGGTCCAGCGCGCGGTCAGATCAGTCATACCGTACGCGGTGAGCCCGCTCTCCCCCTCGGTCAGCATCGCCTCGTCGCCGGCCCAGACGGCGATCCCCTGCTGGTTCCAGGTCGGATCCGCGGGCAGGTCGACGGCGTGAAGCAGCGCACCGCTGACCCCGTCGTGCAGCTCCACGTGCCCGTCGGGGGCCGCCGTCACCATCAGGCGCGGGAAGCCTTCCCCACCCTCGTCAACTCCCCGTCCTCCGGCGTCCGCATCGACCAGCGGAGCTTGCCGGTGGCCACGTCGATGGCGGACCAGTCCTGGTAGTCGCTGGAGCCGAGCAGCCCCAGCCCGGTGGCCGCGGAGACGCTCACGAGCTGGGCGGGCACCTTCCACGACGGCTGCGCCGCACCCAGCCGGATCCCCATGGTGGTCGGGGGGTCGGGGTAGACCGGTTGGTACGACACCAGCAGCATGTCGCCGGCCGAGGCGACCAGCCCGACCATGCCGAGCTGACCGTTGTCGCCGATCGGGGTCCGGGCGAGCACTTCGCCGCCGGGCAGCGAGTAGGTGGTGACCACCCGGCTGGCGGCGCTGGGCGGGCTGAGCACGTGCAGCCTGTGGGGGTCGAGATAGATGGACTCGCCGACCCGTACCGGCACGATCGCCGGGACCCGCTCGGCCGGGAGGCGGGCCGCCCCGCCGAGCAGCACGAGCAGCAGGATCGAGAGCGCGAGGAACGGTGACCGGGGCATGCGGAAACGGCGGATCCCGGGTGCCGGGCGATCGTCGGAGGGGTCGTGCGGACGGTCGAGATCGATCACCGCGTCGGTCACCGGGTCAGCTTAGGCATCGACCAGATCGCGATCGAGGCATCCACGCGGCGGCAGATCAGAACGTCCGGGGTGGCGTCGCAGTCCCCGGAGATGCCGGCGGCCGTGCCGAGCACGCGAAGGGCTCGCGCCGCCGGATCGAGCAGGCCGATGTTGAGCACGTCACCGGTCAGGTGCGTCACGATCGCGGTGCCGTCGGCGCGGAGCACACCGGTCATCCGCCACCGGCCGAAGTCCGCGAGCCGCTTGCCGGTTGCGCCGTCGAGGATGGCGAGCGGGTACAGCGCGTTGTAGGCGCCGGCACCGTTGTCGCCGCTGACGATCAGCGCGGACCCGGCCGGGGTGACGGTGGCCCAGCCCGGCTGGCGCCAGCGCGGTGCGCCGGTCGCGGCGTTGTGGATCTCCAGGCCGCCCTCGAAGCCGACGACGCAGAGACCGCCCGCGCAATCGGGCAGCACAAAACGCTGCTGCAGGTCGAAGGTGGCGGTCCAGCGCTGGGTCAGATCGCGCATCGCGTACGCGGTGACGCGCTTCGGCCCACCCGCCAGCAGAAGATCGCCGACGGGCATGAGCGAGATCCCGAGGCCCGGCCAGCTCTGGGTGTCCGGCAGTTTCGCGGCCCGGACCACCGTGCCACCGGCCGTTTCGATGATCGTCACGGTGCCGTCGGTGGTGGCCTGGATCAACCGGTCCTCCCCGGCCAGAAACGTGAATCCCTGGGGCGGCTCGGCAACCGTCCACCGGCGCTGTCCGGTGACCAGGTCCAGGCCGGACCAGGTGCCGTCCTCGGCGCGCATCACCGCGCTCCGGTCGGCGACGGAGAATGCGAAGACCTGGGCGGGCACCCGCCAGGACTCCGTCTGCGCGCCGAGCCTGGTCGCAACGGTTGACACCACCTGGGAGTCGTTCTCCCGGTAGGACACCAGCAGGAACTCGCCCACGGTGGCCACCGCCTGGACCGTGCCGGAGGCGACCATCCGGGTCCGCGTGATCAGCTCGCCGCCGGGCAGCCCGTACGCGCTGACCCAGCGATACTGCTGGTCGGGTGGGTCGACGACGTACAACCGCGGAGAACTGCGGTCGATGAACGTGCTGTCCCCGAGCCGGGCCGGCACGTTCACGACCGCCGGCTCGCCGAAGCTCGGCGCCGCGCCGCCCAGCAGGCAGGCCAGCGCCACCGCGGCAACGACGAATGTCGATCGGGGCAGCCGGAAGCGCTTTTCCGCGGGGGGTTCGCGAACGGTACCGAGATCGATCAGAGCGTCGCTCACGCCCTTACCCTAGGTATTGATAGACCTCGGCGCTGCCCCCGACGCGGCAGGCCAGGAATTTGTCGTCGCGCTCGCACGCGGCGGCCGCCCGGGGGATCCGTCCGAGCAGCTGGATCGCGGGTGCGCCGCGCCGGAGCAGGCCGAGCACCAGTCCGGCTCCGGGCTCGGGCCGCATGAGCAGATATCCGCGGGAGTCCGAGAGGTCGACAAAGCTCGACCAGGTGCTGAGCTCGACCCGGACCCGGCCGGTGCCACGGTCGACGACCCGCTGCGGCGCCGAGAGCGAGCGCAGCTCGAGGATCGCGTCGTCGCCGAACGCGACCAGGTCGAGGTCGTTGCCCGCGCTCCACAGCGCGGTGCCGGTGCGCGGGTCCAGCACGGTCAGGTCGGTACGCGTCTTGCGGCAGGGCAGTCCCACGCAGGTCGACGAGCTGCCCTGCGAGTCGGGCTGGTCCTGCTGCCAGCGTTCGTCGAGCGTGTCGAGGGCGTACGCGATGACCTCTCCGCCCTCCCCGAACGCGCCGTGATGCACCAGCACGGTGTCCCCGGCGACCTCACCCCACATCGGCCACGCCCCGCTGTCCTCGACGGCCCGTTCCCGCAGCACCTCCCCGGTCGACGGCGAGCGCACGGTGACCCGGTCGGCCGAGAAGACGACCACGACGTCGCCGGTCCAGACGGTGGCGACCGAGCCGGGCACGGTGACCGACCACAGGTGCCGGCCGGTGGCGAGCTCGACGCCCTCGAGCGAGGTGCTCAGGGCGGGTTCGGTGTGCAGGGTCTGGCTCGTCGTGCCGTAGAGGCGGCCCGGGTCGCCGGACTCGGGGTCGTATTCGGTACCGGCCCGGAAACTCTCGCTGGTGACCATCCCCCGGCCGGCGGCGAGCGCCTGGAGCGGGGTCGGTGACCGCCAGCGCAGGGCTCCGGTGCCGCCGTCGAGCACGGTGGTCGAGCGGGCCACGTTGACCATGAGCAGGCCCGGCACCCCGGCGGAGAGCGAGTAGTAGCCCTCGGCGCTGCCCTGCGGCCCCTGGACCCGCCACAGCCGGCGACCGGTCGCGGCGGACCAGGCGGTGATCATGGGCGGGTCGACGGCGAAGTCCGCGGCGTAGAGCCGGCCGTCGCCGATCACGAAGTCGGCGTCGCCGAGCGGGATGTGCCCGGTGTGCCGCAGCAGCATCGACTCGGGGCGGGCGGCACCGCCGAGGGCGAGGACGAGCAGGACGCTGAGGAACAGGCCGAGACGACGGTAGACGTACGCCGGGGGCGGTCCGCCGACGGGCTGAGCGGGGGCTTCGGTGCTCAGCTCGATCAGCGCCACGGTCAGCCTTTCCGCTGGTACGCCCACACCGCCAGATCACCCGAGGTGGAACGGCACGCGAGCCGGCCCGGCGCTGACTGGCAATCCGCAGTGCCGGCCGGAAGTGCCGCAAGGATCCGGGGTAACGCGTCGCCGGGGGCGGCGACCGCGACCATGGTACGACCGGCCTCGGCGGGACGGGTCACCAGCAGGTGGTCACCGCCGTCCCCGCCGACCAGCCGCCACCCGTGCAGACCGGTGAGCACTTTGCCGGTCGCCGGGTCGACCAGCCCGATGGGATCGTTCTCCCCGGCGGGCGTCCCGAACGCGACGAGCAGGCTGCCACGCTGGTCGACGCCGCGCCACTCCGGCTGGAACCACTGCTCGGTGCCGTCCCGCGGGTCGATCGCGCGGACGCCGTCGGGGCCGGTCAGGCACGCGTAACGGCCGCAGGTGGTGATCCCGAAGGCGAAGCCGGCCGGTCGGGTCCAGCGGAGCCGCAGGGTGAGCGGGTCGAAGGCGGAGACCATGCGCCCGGTCGGGGTGGGGTGGCGCAACAGGATCAGGCCCCCGGAGACGACGGGGTTGTCCGGACCGTAGTCGGCGGGTGGCAGCGGGCCGGCGGCGAGTTTCTCGCCGGTGACCAGGTCGTGCAGCGTCGCGGTGCGGTCGTCGTGCACCAGGAGCATGCGGGCGCCGTCGTCGGCCGGCCCGGGCACGCCGAGCAGCACGGCGGTGGACGGCACCGGGACCTCCCAGCGGGTCTGCCCGGTGGCGGGATCAACGGCGTCGATCGCGCGCTGCACCCGCCGGCCGACCGAGGTGAAGCTCTTGACCGGGGTGACGGCGAGCAGCGTGGGCGAGCCCGCCACGGTGGTGACGCTGTCCGCGCGGCGCCAGCGCACGCTGCCGTCCTGCAGGGAGACGGCCCGGGTGGCGCTGGTCAGCGAGCGGAGCAGCAGCAGGCCGCCACCGATGGTGAGCCGGTAGGTGGGCGTCTCGGTGCCGGCCTGCCAGAGCTTGGCGCCGTCGGCCAGGTCGAACGAGGCGAGGGTGCCCTGGGTCTGGGCGAGCAGGGTGCCGTCGTCGGTCATCGCATACGGATCCGCGGGCCCGACCTGGATCGTGAGCAGCGGCGTCAAGGCCGGCGGGGGCGGGCCGGCCGAGGCGGTGGCGGCGAGCAGGACCAGCACGGCGGCCGCGACCGGCCACAGCCAGCCGGGCATGGTCGAACGGGTCGGTGACACGTATTCCGCCGGCTCGCCGCGGGCAGTGCCCAGATCGATGACCACCGTCACGCCGCCGAACGTCTCCGCCGCCATACCCTCAAAGGTAACGGCTAGATAACGAAAACGCCCGGCGCGCGGGAGCGAGTTATTTCGCGGGCCCAGTTTCGCGGGCCCAGTTATTTCGCGGGCCCGGTTATTTGGCGAGCCGGTTATTTGGCGGGCTGGGGCTCCGAATCGGACGCCTGGATACGCGAGACCCATTCGGTGACATCCCGGGCGATGTCCTGCGCGGTCAGCCCGAGCGAGGCGAGGATCTCCGCCCGCGTGCCGTGCGGGTGGAAACCGGCCGGCACACCCAGGTCACGCAGCGGCACGTCGACGGCGTTGTCCCGCAGCATGCTCGCCACGGCCTCGCCCACACCACCGGCCCGGACGCCGTCCTCGACGGTGACCACGAGGCGGTGCCCGGCGGCCAGCGCGGCGAGCTCGACCGGGGCCGGGCGCACCCAGCGCGGGTCGACGACCGTCACGCCGTAACCCTGCTCGGCGACCCGCTCGGCGACCTCCATGCCCAGCTTGCCGAACGCACCCACCGCGACGAGCAGCACGTCCTTGCGGTCGTCCTCGCGCAGCACGTCGACCGGGCCGACGCGGCGCAGCGCCGGGAGGTCGGCGTTGACCGAGCCGGTCGGGAACCGCACGATCGTCGGGCCGTTGTCCACGGCGACGGCCTCGCGCAACTCCTCGCGCAGCGTGGCGGCGTCGCGCGGGGCGGCGATGCGCAGACCCGGCACGACCCCGAAGACGCTCATGTCCCAGATGCCGTAGTGGCTCGGGCCGTCGGGACCGGTGATGCCCGCCCGGTCGAGCACGAACGTGACGGGCAGCTCGTGCATGGCGACGTCGAGCAGCACCTGGTCGAACGCGCGGTTGAGGAACGTCGCGTAGACGGCGACGATCGGGTGCAGCCCGCCCATGGCCAGCCCGGCCGCCGAGGTGGCGGCGTGCTGCTCGGCGATGCCCACGTCGTAGACCCGCTCGGGGTACTTCTTGGCCAGCGCGGCGATGCCGGTCGGCTCGGCCATCGCGGCGGTGATGCCCACGATGTCGGGGCGCTCCCCCGCCAGCTTGACGAGCTCCTCGGCGAAGACGTTGGTCCATTTGACGGACGGCTTGGCGGTCAGCGCCCCGGTCTCCGGGTCGAACGCGCCCGGACCGTGGAAGTTGTCGGCTTCGTCGTCCTCGGCGGGCCGGTAACCGAAGCCCTTGCGGGTGACCGCGTGCACGATGACCGGCGCGTTGAAGCCCTTGGCCCGGCGCAGCGCCGACTCCATGGCCTCGATGTCGTGCCCGTCGATCGGGCCGATGTACTTGATGCCGAGGTCCTCGAACATCGGCTGCGGGCTGACCGCGTCCTTGATGCCCTTCTTGACCGCGTGCAGCACCTCGAACGCCGGCTTGCCCACCACCGGGGTCGAGCCGAGCGCGTTCTTCACCAGGTCGAGCACCCGCTCGTAACCCGGGTTGAGGCGCAGCGTGGAGAGGTGGTCGGCGAGCCCGCCGATCGTCGGCGCGTAGGAGCGGCCGTTGTCGTTCACGACGATGACGAGCTTGTTCTTCGCCGCGGCGATGTTGTTGAGCGCCTCCCAGCACATGCCGCCGGTCAGCGCGCCGTCGCCGACGACCGCGACCACGTGCCGGTCCTCGCGGCGCAGCGTGAACGCCTTCGAGAGGCCGTCGGCATACGACAGGGCGGTCGAGGCGTGCGAATTCTCGATCAGGTCGTGCTCGCTCTCGGCCCGGCTGGGGTAGCCCGACAGCCCCCCGCGCTGGCGGAGCTGGTCGAAGCCGTCCTGCCGGCCGGTCACGATCTTGTGCACGTAAGCCTGGTGCCCGGTGTCGAACAACACCCGGTCGCGCGGGGAGTCGAAGACCCGGTGCAGCGCGAGGGTCGTCTCGACCACCCCGAGGTTGGGCCCGAGGTGCCCGCCGGTGCGGGAGACCTTCGCGACCAGGAAGTCACGGATCTCCGCGGCAAGCAGGGTGAGCTGCTCAGAGCTCAAACGCTTGAGGTCGCCGGGCGTCCTGATGCCGCCGAGGATGCCGGTCGTCGTCTGATCACTGCGCTCGCTCATAGGGGCACAGTCTATCGGCGCGAAGCTCGCCCGCATCCGGCACGGACGGCCATACCGGGGTCCTCCACAAAACCTGCACACATCCCGCCGGTCACTGCGGCACCACCAGCGCCACGCATTCGACGTGCTGGGTCATGGGGAAGCAGTCGTACGCCCGCAGCTGCGCGACCTTCCACCCCAGCCCCGCGAACGTCTTGAGATCCCGGGCCAGCGCCGCCGGATCGCACGCCACATACGCGATCGCACGCGGCGAGGCGTCCACCATCGCGCGCACGACCTTGGCGCCGGCACCCGTGCGCGGCGGGTCGAGCACGATCAGGTCGACCGGACCGGCGGGGCGGCGGCGGGCGAGGGCGACCTCGACCTTCGCCGCGATGACCTCCGTGCCGACCAGGTCGGCCAGGTTGCGCCGGGCGGCGACGACGCCGATCGGGGACGATTCCACGACCGTGGTGCGGGCACCGGTACGGCCGTTGAGCGCGGCGGCGAACAGCCCCGCCCCGCCGTAGAGGTCCCAGGACGTCTCCCCCGGCTGCGGGTCGAGCAGCTCCAGCACGGCACCGACGAGCGTGTCGGCGGCGGACGGATGGATCTGCCAGAAGCCGTCGGCGGGCACGTGCCATTCCCGCCCGGCGGCCAGCTCACGCACCTCGACGGAACCCGCCTCGGGTGCGCTGTTCACCTCGTCGAGCAGGTCACCGGCGCTGCCGACGGTCGCTCGCGGGATGACCACCACGTCGCCACCGGTGGAGGCGACGGTCTCGATCGAGGACGCCTCCGGCCACGTACGCGTGGTGATGTCGAGGGCCTGGATGCCGGGGTGGGCGATCCGGCAGCGGTCCACCGGCACGACCTCGTGCGAGCGGTGTTTGAGCAGGCCGGGGCGGTCGGCGGCGTCGACTGCGTACCGCACGCGGGAGCGCCAGCCGAGTGGGCCACCGGGCAGCGGCTCCACGCGTACACCCAAATCTTTGATCTGGATCTCGCTCAGACCGGCCATCCGGGTGAGCAGGTTGTGCACCACCTCGGTCTTCCAGTCGAGCTGCGCGGCCGGGGCGACGTGCTGCAGGTCGCAGCCGCCGCACTTGCCGGGACCGGACCACGGGCAGGGCGGCTCGACCCGGTCGGCGGAGGCCTCGTGGACGGTGATCGCGTCGGCTCGTACCCAACTCTTGTGCAGCTCGGTGATCTCGGCCGTGACCTTCTCACCGGGCAGGGCGTGCCGCACGAAGACGACCCGGCCGTGCTCGCCACCGAGCCGGGCGACACAGTGACCGCCGTGGGCGGGCGCGCCCACGGTCAGCTCCACCAGGTCGCCCTCGACGAGTTCCACGGTCTCTACGGTCACTTGGGGGACTCCTCGGGTTCCGCGGCCGGATCGGGCGTGGCGGTGGTGGTGGCGGGTGCGGGCAGACGGGTGCGGGGGCCCCGGCGGGGTGCCGAGCTCAGGCCGCGGTCGTAACGGTCGAGGTCGCGGTCCTGGCTGGAGCGCAGCTGCCACGGGACGCTGGTGACCATGACGCCGGGCTCGAAGAGCAACCGGGCCTTGATCCGCAGCGCGCTCTGGTTGTGCAGGAGGTTCTCCCACCAGCGGCCGACGACGTACTCGGGGACGAAGACCGTCACCACGTCGCGGGGTGAGCCGCGGCGCACGCCCTTCACGAAGTCGATGATCGGGCGGGAGATCTCGCGGTAGGGCGAGTCGACGACGGTGAGCTGCACCGGGATCTGCCGGCGCTCCCATTCCGCCTGGATCTTGCGGGTGTCCTTGTCGTCCACGTTGACCGTGACGGCGGTGAGCGAGTCCGGGCGGGTGGCCTGCGCATACGCGAGCGCCCGCAGCGTCGGCTGGTGGACCTTGCTGACGAGCACCACCGCGTGGTTGCGCGACGGCAGCACGAACCGTTCCTCGGTGGGCTCCAGCTCCTCGGCGACCCGTGTGTAGTGCTTACGGATGCCCAGCATGAGCAGGTAGATGAAGATCATCGCGGCGATCGCGATCCAGGCACCGAGCAGGAACTTCGTGATGAGTACGACGACCAGCACCGCACCCGTCAGCGCCATACCGACCGTGTTGATCGTGCGCGAGCGGTACATCTGCCGGCGTTTGAGCGGATCTCGCTGGGTGCGCAGGAGCCTGTTCCAGTGCCGGATCATGCCGGCCTGCGACAGCGTGAAGGAGACGAAGACGCCGACGATGTAGAGCTGGATCAGCCGGGTGACCTGGGCGTCGAACGCGACGATCAGCACGATCGCGGCCACGGCGAGGAACAGGATGCCGTTGCTGAACGCCAGCCGGTCGCCGCGGGTGTGCAGCTGGCGCGGCAGGTAGCGGTCCTGGGCGAGGATCGAGCCGAGCACCGGGAAGCCGTTGAACGCGGTGTTCGCGGCCAGGAAGAGGATCAGGGCGGTGACCGCACCGACCAGGTAGACAAGCGCCGAGCCCTGGCCGAAGACCGTCTCACCGAGCTGCGCGGTGACCGTCTTCTGCACGTAGTCGGGCGGCCCGCCGATGATCTGCGACGCGTCCTCGACGAACTGCAGGTGCGTGACCCGGGCCAGCAGCACCATGCCGACCAGCATGGTGATCGCGAGACTGCCGAGCAGCAGCAGCGTGGTGGCGGCGTTCTTGCTCTTCGGCGGCTTGAACGCGGGCACGCCGTTGGAGATGGCCTCCACACCGGTCAGCGCCGCGCAGCCGGACGAGAACGTGCGCAGCATCAGGAAGACGAACGCGAAGCTGGTCAGATGGTGTTCCTCGGCGCTGATCACCAGCCCGGCGCTGGGCGCGCGGAGGTCCTGGCCGAGCACGAAGACCCGGACCAGGCCGGTAACGATCATGCCGACGATGACGATGATGAACGCGTACGTCGGAATGGCGAACGCCGTGCCCGACTCCCGCAGCCCCCGCAGGTTGAGCGCGGTTAGGATGGCGACCGCGGCGATCGCGATGCCGATCTTGTGCTCGGCGACGAACGGCACCACGGACCCGAGGTTGCTGACCCCGGCGCTGACCGACACCGCCACGGTCAGGATGTAGTCGACCAGCAGCGCGCTGGCCACCGCCACCCCGAACCGCGGCCCGAGGTTGACCGTCGCCACCTCGTAGTCGCCGCCGCCGGACGGATAGGCGTGCACGTTCTGCCGGTAGCTCGCGACCACCGTCACCATCACGACGGCGACCGCCAGCGTGATCCACGGCGAGATCGTGAACGCCGTCGCACCGGCGATCGAGAGGGTCAGGAGGATCTCGTCGGGGGCGTAGGCCACGCTCGACAGCGCGTCGGAGGCGAACACGGGCAGCGCGATCCGCTTCGGCAGCAGCGTGTGCGCCAGCTTGTCGGAGCGGAAGGGCCGGCCGAGTAACAGCCGCTTGGCTAAGGACGTCGAACTCGCCACAAGGCCAAAGCGTACGGCTGCCCGCGCCACGCCGCCGGGCGCCCCGGCCAGCGGCGGTCGCACGGGCATGGCACGCTCTGCGTGTCAGCCCCGTTTCGGAGAGGCGCGTAAAAGTGCACGTGGTGATCATGGGCTGCGGGCGGCTCGGCTCGACGCTCGCGCACAAGCTCGACGCTCGCGGCCACTCGGTCGCGATCATCGACCGCAACGCCGACGCCTTCCGCCGGCTCGGCGCTGAATTCGGTGGCACGACGATCACCGGCATCGGCTTCGACCGCGACGTGCTGCGCGAGGCCGGCATCGAACGCGCCGACGCCTTCGCCGCGGTGTCCAGCGGCGACAACTCCAACATCATCTCCGCACGGCTGGCCCGGGAGAATTTCGGCGTGGCCCGCGTGGTGGCCCGCATCTACGACGCCCGCCGTGCCCAGGTCTACGAGCGGCTCGGCATCCCCACCGTGGCGACGATCCGCTGGGCCGCCGACCGGATGGTGCGCCACCTGATCCCGGAGGGCACGGTCGAGGTCTTCCGCGACCCGACCAGCGCCGTCTCGATCGTCGAGGCCCCGCTGCACCGCGACTGGGTCGGCCAGACCGTCAGGTCGCTGGAGGACAGCACCGGCGCCCGGGTCGCCTACCTCGTACGCTTCGGCATCGGCTCGCTCGCCACCCCGAATACCGTGCTGCAGGACGGTGACCAGGTCTTCTTCGTGGTCACCGACGACATCGTCGAGGGTGTGCTGGCGGCCGCCGGCAGCGCCGGGCTCGGAGGTCACTGACCATGCGGATCGCCATCGCGGGCGCCGGCAACGTGGGCCGGTCCATCGCCCAGGAGCTCATCGGCAACGGCCACCAGGTCATGCTCATCGAGCGCGCCCCCGCCCAGCTGCGCCCGGAGCGCGTCCCCGAGGCCGAATGGATCCTCGCCGACGCCTGCGAGGTCAGCAGCCTCGAGGAGGCCGACGTGGCGGGCTGCGACGTGGTCATCGCCGCCACCGGCGACGACAAGGCCAACCTGGTCTGCTCGCTGCTGGCGAAGACCGAGTTCGCGGTCAACCGGGTCGTCGCCCGCGTCAACCGCGCCGAGAACGAATGGCTCTTCACCGAGCAGTGGGGCGTCGACGTCGCGGTCAGCAAGCCCCGCCTGATGGCCGCGCTGGTCGAGGAGGCCGTCACGGTCGGCGACCTGGTCCGGCTGATGACGTTCCGCCAGGGTCAGGCCAACCTTGTCGAAATCACCCTGCCGTCCGACGCGCCCTATGTCGGCGAGCCGGTCCGCTCGGTCCCGCTGCCCCACGACTCCGCCCTGGTCGCCATCCTGCGCGGCAAGCGGGTCCTGGTCCCCACCCCGGACGACCCGCTCGAAGCCGCCGACGAACTCATCTTCATCTGCACCGCGGAGGTGGAGGACGAGGTCAGGGCAGTCGTTCTGGGCAAGGCCGCGGACCTCGGCTGAGCGTCACGCCTTCTCGGGAGCGGCCTCGAGGGCCTGGGCTGCCGTCACGCGGTGGACGGCCCAGGCGGTGTAGGCGAAGGTGGCAGCGTAGATGGGCCAGCTGATCAGGATGCGGACGATGCCGATCGCGTTGGCCTCGTCGGCGAGGTAGAGCCAGCCCTGGACGCCCGCGCGGACGAACAGCGAGACCGCCCAGACCAGGGTCAGCCACTGGAACGTACGGAACAGCCGGCTGTTGTGGAACCAGTCGTGCTTGCCGCCGTTGGCGAGGACGCCCCAGACGTACCCGATGATCGGTCTGCGGACCACGACCGAGCCGATCAGCAGGACCACCTGGCCGAGGGTTAGCAGAATGCCCGGCAGGTAGAAATTCTTGGCGTCGCCAGTGCGGTAGGCGAGATAGGCGCCGACCGCGATGCCGAAGATGCCGTTGACCGCGTGCCGGACCGGCTGTTTGCGGCTGAGCCTGTACGCGCCGATGGCCAGCGCCGAGCCGACGCTGCCGCCGATCGCCCAGTAGAGCGCGGTCTTCTTCTCCAGTCCGAGCCCGATGTCGCCCAGCAGCACGTTGAGCAGCACGAACGCCAGCACCGGCACGCTCGACTCGATGAGCCCGCGCACCCCGCCCAGCTGCTCGGAGATCTGCTCGCTCATCGAGGGCAGCTCGTCGTCGACCTTCTCCGGCCCCTTCGCCGGGTGTTCCGTCACCGGGTGCAGGTCGAGCTCCTCGACAACTTCCTCGACAACTTCCGCGGCTACCCGCTCGCCGGCCGTCTCAGCAGCCGCGTGTTGGGGTTCATGGCCGGGTGTCACCGGGGCGCCTCCAGCTCGTAGTACGGGTTGTAGATGACCTTGCGTTCGTCCCGGATCGCGATCCGGCCCCGCGCGGTGAGCTGGCGGCCCGGCTCGATGCCGACGATCGAACGCCGGCCCAGGAAGACCAGTGTGACCACGTCGCTGCCGTCGTAGAGGTCCGCCTCCAGCGTCGGCAGGTTGGTCCGGGGAGTGTATGCCACGGTCCGCAGCCGCCCCGAGACCGAGACGACCTGGCCGCGGTGGCACTGGGTGGCCGGAACCGCCCCGCACTTGCGGCTGTCGCGCTGCAGCTCCTCGGCGTCCAGCTCCTCCTCGGAGGCGGTCAGCCGTTCGAAGAACCGGCGCAGCCCGTGACTGCGCTCTTCGGTGGTGCGCTCTTCGGTAGTCATGGCCCGTGACACCTCATCGTCGGCAAGCCTGGATACGCAGCCGGTTGGGCCCGCGCATCCACGGTACGCCCGGCACGCCCGGGTGATCGACGTCACCCGGGCGCGAATTCGATCAGATCAGTGGATGTGCCGGCCGTTCGGGCCGTGATCATGGCCGTCGTGCGAGTGGTCGTGACCCTCGTGTGAGTGGTCGTGACCCGCGTGGGCCTCCTCGGCAGCTGCCGCCATCTCCTGCGGCAGCCGCAACGGGAGGGGCTCGCGGACCGGGCGGGCCTCGTCGTCACGGACCACCACGACACCGCGCAAGCACTCGCCCAGCACACCCTCGTGCCTCGGGTCGGCGGCAGCCGGGCCCTGGAACAGCGCACGCAGCAGCCACCGCGGGCCGTTCACGCCCACGAACCGCACATCCGCCGGGCCGTCCGGGGTGGTGACCCGGGCCGCCAGCTCCACGCCCCACGGGCCGTCGAACTCGTGCGCCGGCACCCCGTCGGTCTTGATCGTGGCGGCGATCTCGTCGCGCACCTCGTCCCAGATGCCCTCGCTGCGGGGCGCCGCGAAGACGTTCAGCTGCAGTGCGCTGTTTTCGTGCACGAGCACGATCTGCTCGACGCCGCCGTCCGGGTTCGCTTGCACCCGCACCTCGACACCGTCGATCGCCGGGATCAGCAGGCTGCCGAGGTCCAGTCGCTGGACCCCCTCGGGTGCCTGCCGGCTGTCCCACGGCCCGAAATCAGGCGCCGGCGGCAGCCCGCCCATGCTCTGGACGAGCGCCGCGGGTCGGGGCGCGTCGTCCGGGCGTACGTGCCGCGGGACTCCGCGCTTGCGGGAGAACATCTGCTTGCCACCTTCCGGAACTATTCAGACGTCAGGGCGGCGTGACCGCCCGTGGAACCGTGCCCGCCGGCCCCGCGCTCGGTGCCGGGCAGCTCATCGACGACGTGGAACACGGCCCGCTCGACCCGCTGGAACACCAGCTGGGCGATGCGATCGCCGCGGGAGATCTTGACCGTGTTCGCGAGATCGTGATTGATGAGCACGACGAGGATCTCTCCCCGGTAACCGGCGTCGACCGTACCGGGCGCGTTCAGCACGGTCACACCCAGCTTGGCCGCCAGCCCCGAGCGGGGATGCACGAGGCCCACGAACCCCTCCGGGATCGCGATCGCCAGGCCCGTGCGGACGGGCGCGCGCTCGCCGGGGGCGATCTGCACGGACTCGGCCGCATACAGGTCGGCGCCGGCGTCGCCGGGGTGCGCGTACGAGGGCACGGGCAGGCCGGGGTCGAGGAGGCGGACCTGGATCTCCAAGACGAATTTCCTCACGTCGGATCGGAATCGGGCGGCACCCACCCTGCCATCCTGCCGTCGGCAGGGGCGGAGGCGCGCCGTACCCTCACCAGCGTGACACCCGAGCCTTCGACACGCACGGCGGCCCCGGCCGGGTACGCCGAACGGCTGCGCGCGCCGTGGTGGATGTGGCCGACCGCGCTGGGCGTCGGCGGGCTGCTCGCGGCCGAGATCTGGATGGGGTACGACGGGCTGCGCGCCTGGGTCCCCTTCGCGATCCTCCTGCCGGTCTCCCTGCTGGGCCCGTGGTGGCTCGGTCGCATCCGCGTCGCGGTCACCGCCGGCGAGCTCCAGGTCGACGACGCGCGCCTGCCGATCGGCGTCATCGCCGAGGTGGTGGCGCTGGACGCGGACGGAAAGCGCGAGGTCCTGGGCGTCGGCGCGCACCCGCTCGCGTTCGTCATTCAGCGGCCGTGGATCGGTGGCGCGGTACAGGTGGTTCTCGACGATCCCGCCGACCCGACCCCGTTCTGGGTCATCAGCACGCGGCACCCCGTCGAGCTCGCCACCGCCCTGGTCACCGCAAAGCGCGCTGCTGCTTCTTCCTGAGGTCCTTGATCAGCTTCTCGCCGAGGGAGCGGGTCGCCCGGCGGTTCAGGTAACTCGCCACGGCCGCACCGGTCAGCATCGGACCCATCGTGGTCAGGTTGCGCCCGAAACGCCGTAAAAGTGTCTTCTGCAGCTCCTGCCGGGCCGCCGTGCCGAGCACCGAGGCCACGCCGACACCCGGCACCAGAGGATTGACCCCACGCTGCCCGGACCAGGCCTGCACCAGCGACATCGCCTTCTGCCCGCCGGAGCCCTCGACCGGCTGCGCGTACACCTCGTGCAGCTCGCCGATCAGCTTGAGCTCGATGGCGACCACAGCGACGGTCTCCGCTGCCAGCAGCACCGGCGCGGAGAGCAGGGTCGGAGCGGCGACCCACTCGAGGGAGGCCACACCGCCGCCGGCCGCGCCCACCCCGGCGGTCGCCCGCGCGGCGTTGCGGACCAGCCGCTCGGCGAGATCGTCGTCGTCGAGGCCGCTGAAGTGCCGGCGCAGCGTCGCCTGATCCCGCACGGGCACGTGCGGAGCCACGTCGGAGACCACGTCGGCCATCCACTTGATCGCGGACTTCGGGCGGAACATCTGCCCGAGCCCACGCTTGCGCACGTCACCCACGAGGCGGCCCAGGAGCCTGCGCCGCTTGTCCGGGGCGAGATCGTCAGCCGTCAGCTCGGCCACGGTGGCGCCGATCTCAGCGTCGACAGCCACCTTCTCGTCGGTTCGCACCAGATCCGTTCCTGGTGCGGTGCCCCCCGCACGGGGAGCTGGGTCGACCTCGATGAGCTCTGGCCCCGGCTCTGCGGTCGGTACCGAGTTCTCTTCTGGGCGGCTCATGGTGGTCGACCTCCCCGTTCGTCTGCCGTTGGCGGGTCACATACCCATCCTCGCGGGCGGGCACACAACATCACCCGTCATGTGTCCCTGAACTTCTCAAGGGTTGGCCTGAGGTTTTCAGGGGTTGACACGACGCCCGGCCGTCGGCGACGGCCGGGTAGGACATTGCCGAGACGCGCCGGTCAGGCACACTCTCGGCAGATCAGTTCCCCGTTGCGTTCCGCGGCCAGCTGGCTGCGGTGATGCACGAGGAAACAGCGAGCACAGCGGAATTCATCGGTCTGCATCGGCAGGACCTTGACGGTGAGCTCTTCATCGGCCAGGTCGGCGCCGGGGAGCTCGAAGCTCTCCGCCACCTCTACCTCGTCGACGTCCACTGCGCCCGACTGCGAGTCGGCGCGGCGGGCCTTGAGTTCCTCGAGGCTGTCCTCGCCGAGGTCGACCTCATCGCGACGCGGAGCGTCGTAGTCGGTGGCCATCGGTTTTCACTCTCCTGTATCGATGTGTCACTTGGCGTAAGTAACGCCCGCGACGGCGTTTCGGTTCCCGTTCCGACGGACTTTTCTCCCCAGCCCGATCAGCAAGGAACGATCATCCGCCGAGGCGCCCCCACCCCCTCGTGAAACTGCCCCGGCAGACGCGGCACGTTACCTCCCTCGTGGGAGGGTTGTACGCCCAGTGGCAGCCAATTGTTCCCGATGTGACTGAGGCGACATCAAAGTAGGGGCACATGGCCGTGGATCATCGTCGGCGCGCCGGAGTCTTTCCCTGTTTCCGCGCACCCGGCGGCCTCACGCTAACCTCACCCGAGACCGCGTCCCTCGAACGAATCCCGGGAGTGCCTGCACCATGAGCTTTGCGCGCGTCCGAGCCCTCGTGGTGGTCGGCGTCCTGGCCGTCGCCGCCGTGGTCTTCGTCGTAGTCGCGCTGGTGCGCGACACCCAGGGCGGAGCGGTGGCCTCCGGTGGCTGCCCCGACGGCTCCGTGATGGCCAACGTGACCCTGCCCGACGATCCCCAGGGCGTCACGGTCAAGGTCCTGAACGGCACCGACCAGCCGGGTCTCGCCGACAACGTCACCAACGAGTTCAAGAACCGCCGGTTCAAGACCCAGAAGCCCGACGAGGCGAAGAAGAAGGTCGACGGCGTCGCGGTCATGACGTACGGGCCGGAGGCGGTCGGTTCGGCGTGGCTGCTGCGGGCGTACTTCCTGAACCAGGCCGACACGCAGTACGACGCGAAGCGCAAGGGCACGGTCGTCGACATCGCGATCGGCAGCCAGTTCCAGCAGCTCGCCACGACCACCGAGGTCAACCAGTCGCTCGTCGAGCTCGGTGAGCCGGTCCTGCCGCCGGGCGCGTGCGCGGCACCGGCCAAGAAGGACGACAAGGACTCCTGAGCTCCCGCGTGACAATGCCCGCCGATTTTTTCAACCGGCGGGCATTGTCGTCTAGCGGGTTTTACGGCGTTTTACGGACCGCCCGATGCGTCCAGCTTGCTGAGGGCGTCATGCAACGCCGGGAACAGGGCTGACGGCGCCGCTACGAGCATTTCCGAGCTCGCCGCAGCACCATCCAGTCCGGACACGGTCAGGCCCGCCTCCGTGGCAACCAGGCCGCCCGCAGCGTGGTCCCAGGGGTTCAGGCCCTTCTCGTAGTACGCGTCGAGCATGCCCTCCGCCGCCATGCACAGGTCGAGCGAGGCCGCACCGAACCGGCGGATGTCGCGCACCTGCGTGATGAGCCCGGCCAGCACCGCACCCTGATGTGCCCGGCGCGCCGCGTCATAGCCGAAGCCCGTGCCCACCAGCGCCTGGTCCAGCGTGGTGCGAGCCGACCCGCCGAGCCGCCGGCCGTCACGCCAGGCACCACCGCCCAGCGTCGCCGTCCACTCCTCGCCGGTGGCCGCATTGTGCACCACGCCGGCCACCACTGTGCCCTCGACCTCGGCGGCCAGCGAGACGGCGTACTGCGGGAGGCCGTACAGGTAGTTCACCGTGCCGTCGATCGGGTCGAGGATCCAGCGGACCGCGCCCGTCGCGGTGGTGTCGCCGTACTCCTCGCCGAGCACGCCGTCGCCGGGCCGCTCGACCCGCAGCGCCTCGACAACCTGACGCTCGACAGCCTTGTCCGCGGCCGTGACCACATCGGTATCAGTGCTCTTCGTCTGCACATCGGTGATCGCCTCAGCGCGCATCCGCCGGGCGGTCGCAGCCGCCTCCCGCGCTGTTCGCACCGCGATCACCAGCAGCTCATCCGGTGTTGGTACCCCGGGGTTCTCAGCCACTACACACCACCCTCTCAGCAGTTACCATTCTTTCGCACCGGCGCCCGAAGGGAGGTCGGCGACCCCTCGCGGCGCGCTGCGGCGGGAGGATCTCGCTCGACGGCGCTACAATTCACCCCTGCCCACGCTTCACGGACGACCGCCTGCAAGCCAGTCCGCGTTCCGGGGGCTCCCACACCACACCGGCCAGCCTTGTTTAGCCCTGTGCTGCGCTGGGCCCATGGCCGTGTTTCATCGCCCTCCGGAAGGTCATTCGTGACAGAAGCCCACCAGACCGGTGCCGACGTTCGCTCTCTCACCGAGGCCCTGATCGCCCACGCGCAGGGTGCGGGTGGGCAGGTCACGTCGGCGCAGGTCGTGCAGACGGTCGAGGCCGCCGAGGTGACTCCGGCCCAGGCCAAGAAGATCCTGCGCGCCCTCGTGGACGCGGGTGTCACGGTCATCGTCGACGGCTCGGCGAGCACCACGCGCCGCCGGGTCTCCGCCGCGCGCGCCGCGACCCCCGCCTCGAAGGCCACCACCGCCAAGGCGACCCGCGCCCCGGCCGCCAAGAAGGCCGCCCCCGCGGCGCCCAAGCCGGCCGACGGCACCGCCGCCGGCCCGGCCAAGAAGGCCGCGGTCGCCAAGAAGACCGCCGGCCCGGCGAAGAAGGCAGGCCCCGCCAAGGCCGCCAAGCCGGGCGAGGCCCCCGCCGACGGCGAGGAGATCGATCCCGAGGAGCTCGCCGCCGGCATCGAGGATGTCGTCGTGGAGGAGCCGGCCGCCATGGTCCAGGCCGCCGCCACCGACGCCGCCAGCTCGGCGACCGACGGCGACTTCGAGTGGGACGACGAGGAGTCCGAGGCCCTCAAGCAGGCGCGTCGCGACGCCGAGCTGACCGCGTCCGCCGACTCGGTCCGCGCCTACCTCAAGCAGATCGGCAAGGTCCCGCTGCTCAACGCGGAGCAGGAGGTCGAGCTCGCCAAGCGGATCGAGGCCGGCCTCTACGCCGCTGAGCGCCTCCGCGCCGTCGAGGAGGGCGAGGAGAAGCTCGAGCGCAACTTCGAGCGTGACCTGCGCTGGATCGGCCGCGACGGCGAGCGCGCCAAGAACCACCTGCTCGAGGCCAACCTGCGCCTCGTGGTCTCGCTGGCCAAGCGCTACACCGGCCGCGGGATGGCGTTCCTGGACCTCATCCAGGAGGGCAACCTGGGCCTGATCCGTGCCGTCGAGAAGTTCGACTACACCAAGGGCTACAAGTTCTCGACCTACGCCACGTGGTGGATCCGCCAGGCCATCACCCGCGCCATGGCCGACCAGGCCCGCACCATCCGCATCCCGGTGCACATGGTCGAGGTCATCAACAAGCTCGGTCGCATCCAGCGTGAGCTGCTCCAGGATCTGGGCCGCGAGCCCACCCCGGAGGAGCTGGCCAAGGAGATGGACATCACTCCCGAGAAGGTGCTGGAGATCCAGCAGTACGCCCGGGAGCCCATCTCACTCGACCAGACCATCGGCGACGAGGGCGACAGCCAGCTCGGTGACTTCATCGAGGACTCCGAAGCGGTCGTGGCCGTCGACGCGGTCTCGTTCTCGCTCCTGCAGGACCAGCTCCAGCAGGTCCTCCAGACGCTCTCCGAGCGCGAGGCGGGCGTGGTCCGGCTGCGCTTCGGCCTGACCGACGGCCAGCCCCGCACCCTGGACGAGATCGGCCAGGTCTACGGCGTGACCCGCGAGCGGATCCGCCAGATCGAGTCCAAGACGATGTCCAAGCTGCGCCACCCGTCGCGCTCCCAGGTCCTGCGCGACTACCTGGACTGACCCACAGCGACACCGAAGCCCCCGTGCCGGCGACTGCCGGTGCGGGGGCTCAGTCGTGTCCAGGGCCGCGTGTGCGGGTCGTTTCGCACTCGACACGTACACCTTGATCAATACTGGATAACCGCCCAGCCCGTCAACATTACGTGCCCTTTTGGTCACTACCCGTACATCATCGAGTGGTGATCAGACCGTTGTGCAGAAGTGATCGTTGACGTGGCACCCTTGAGGGACGGCAGACTAGCCGTGTCCCGGCCTGATCGACGGGACAGGGCTCAGCTCGACCACGTGTGACTTGGGTCGCCTCAGGGCACTGTGGGAAGGCTGCAACGGCCAAGGGTGTTGCACGATGGGTGAACGGTAGCCGAGGAACATGTTCATCGGTGACGACCAGAGGAGGAAGGCGATGACCCCGACTCTCACGCCGCCGGCGGGAAGCGTGGCCGGAACAGCAGCCGATGAACGGTGCGACCGCTGCAATGCAGCAGGGAAGCTCCGTCTGACCTTGGCTGGCGGTGGCGAGCTGGTGTTCTGCGGACACCACGCCAACCGCTACGCCGAAGACCTGGTGAAGATCGCGGTCCAGTATGCGGCCGATCCCGAGTTCACCTGGCGCGGCGCGGACATGATGTCCAACTCTAACTAAAAACCCCCTGAACAGGCACCAAAGGGCGTCCCGGTGTGGGGACGCCCTTTCCCTGTGCCCAAAACGGCCCGACCACCCCGGCCCGGCCACCCCGGCCCGGGTGCCCGTCAGCTAGCCCGTGGCGCTGGCAACCGCCTCGCGCCGCCCGGCAACCCGCCCGCGGCGCCGGCAACCCGCCCGCGGCGGACGTCAGCCGGGGAAGGCGAGCCCGGTGCGATCGGCCGGGGTCAGCCAGCCGAGCTCGACCATGGTGTCCAGGATCTGGTTCCAGCCGGCCTTCGGCTCGGGCCGGTCCGGGTGGAGCTGCACCGCGAGCAACGCCGCCTCGGCGACGCTCAGTTGCGCGAGCGGCTTGGCGAAGTATGTCTGCGCGGCGGCGTCCAGGCCCACCGCGCCGCGGCCGTAGTCGGCCCTGCTGAGGTAGCCGTCCAGGATTTCCGTCTTGGTGTAGCTGGTCTCGGCCTTGTGGGCCATGATCCGGGTACGCAGGCCGGACTCCTTCTCGGCACCGAACCCGAGGACCACGTACCGCCGGGTGATCAGCGAGTCGCTTGCGGCGTAGAAGTCGGGGTCGATGGCGGCGACGAAGGGCTTCTCCACCAGAGGCGGCACCGAGGTCACCGGTGCCGCGGCGTTGCTCTCGATCAGGGGCACGCTGTCGTAGTAGTACGTGCCCGCGACCGTGCCGCCGGCCACCACCAGCAAAGCGATCGAGATGCCGATGGCCAGTCGTCGGCCGCGACGCCGTGCGGGCGGGGCAGAGACCGGTTCGTGGGGTGGCTGGGCCGTGTCGGCGAGAGTCATCGGGACACAGTAGGGGCGTGGCGCCCTCCCGGCCAACGCCGGCCTCGCGACCACCCCGGGATCCAGACCCAGCTTCCGCTGCGGTGATTCTTGCGGCGCTCAGCCTGGACGAGCACCTCAGGGGTCACAGGGTCTGGACGGTGGCGATGCGTTCTTCGAGCTGTTCGATGGTGGCCTGGGCCGAGGGCGGGCCTCCGCACAGGCGGCGCAGCTCGGCGTGGATCTTGCCGTGCGGGAGGTTGGTACGGTGGTGGTGGGCCGCGACCAGGGTGTTGAGCTGGCGGCGGAGGGCGGCACGGCGCTCGCCGGCGCTCATCGGGGCGACCGGCTCGCGCTGGGCGGGGACCGGGTCCGGGGTTAGGGCGGCGGCCCGT
This sequence comes from Winogradskya humida, assembly GCF_016862215.1. Classification (GTDB taxonomy): domain Bacteria; phylum Actinomycetota; class Actinomycetes; order Mycobacteriales; family Micromonosporaceae; genus Actinoplanes; species Actinoplanes humidus. The sequence goes on along the minus strand of NZ_BOMN01000059.1, from coordinate 52,982 downwards.
TTCTGGGCGGCGATCTGGTCGGACTGGCGCTTGGAGAGCAGCGTGGTGACCTGGTCGGGGCTCAGCAGGCCGGGAAGACCGAGATATTCCTCCTCCTCGGGGGTGCCCGTGCGGGCTCCGGTGCCGAAGGAGGTGCCGTCATAGATGACCTGGTCGAGCTCGGCGGTCGCGGAGAGCGCCTCGAAGCGTTTATCCAGCTCGCCCTCGGCGTCCTCGGCTCGCTGGGCCCGCTCGAGGAGGTCGTCGTCGAGGCCGTCCTTCTCCTTCGGTGCGCCGAGGATGTGGTCGCGCTGGGCTTCCATCTCGCTGGCGAGGCCGAGGAGGTGGGGGACGCTGGGGACGAAGACCGTGGCGGTTTCGCCGGTGCGGCGGGCTCGCACGAAGCGGCCGATGGCCTGCGCGAAGTAGAGCGGGGTGGAGGCGCTGGTGGCGTAGACGCCGACGGCGAGGCGGGGGATGTCGACGCCTTCCGACACCATGCGGACCGCGACCATCCAGCGTTGTTCGGATAGTGCGAATTCGGCGATTCGGGACGAGGATCCGTTGTCGTCGGAGAGGACCACAACAGCTTGCTCGCCGGAGATCTCCCCGATCAGCTTCGCGTACGCCCGGGCGGTCTGCTGGTCGCTGGCGATGATCAGGCCGCCGGCGTCGGTCATGCCGTGGGATCTGATCCGGGAGAGACGCGCATCGGCCGCACGCAGGACCTGGGGCATCCAGTCGCCGCGGTGGTCGAGGGCGGTGCGCCACGCCTGGGCGATCAGGTCCTTGGTCATCGGCTCGCCGAGGCGGGCGGCGAGCTCGTCACCCGCGCTGGTGCGCCAGCGGGTCTCGCCGGAGTAGGCCAGGAAGATGACCGGGCGCACAACGCCGTCGCTGAGGGCGTCGCTGTAGCCGTAGATCGAGTCGGAGCGGGAGCGCTGCAGGCCGTCCTGGCCGCGCTCGTACTCGACGAACGGGATCGGGTTGTCGTCGGAGCGGAACGGGGTGCCGGTCAGCATCAGGCGCCGCTCGGCCTCGTCGAACGCGTTCTTGACGCCGTCGCCCCAGCTGCGGGAGTCGCCCGCGTGGTGGATCTCGTCGAGGATGACCATGGTCGGGCGGGTCATCGTGCGGCGGCGGTGGACTGCGGGGGCCATGCCGACCTGCGCGTAGGTGATCACCGCGCCGTGGAAGTCGCGGGAGCTGTGGACGTCGGCGTTGCGGAACGACGCGTCGAGCTGGATGCCGACGCGGGCCGCCGCGGACGCCCACTGCGTTTTGAGGTGCTCGGTCGGGCAGACCACCGTGACCGCCTCGACGGTGCCGTCGTTGAGCAACTCCGCGGCGATGCGCAGGGCGAAGGTGGTCTTGCCCGCGCCGGGTGTCGCGACCGCCATGAAGTCGGGCGAGCGTCGGCGCAGGTACTTGACCAGGGCCTTGCGCTGCCAGTCACGCAGCGGTGGGAAGGTTTCCAGGTTCGGCAACGACGGACTCAAGCTGCGACGATCCCCTTCAACAGAGACCCCCGCAAGAAGCGCGGGGGCGGCCCTTCAACTGAGACCCCCGCAAAAACGCGGAGGCGGCCCCTTCAACAGAAACCCCCGCGAAAACGCGGAGGCGGCCCTTCAACAGAAAACCTCCGCGGGAAAGGCGCGGAGGCGACCCCCAGCATAACCAAATCGGGCCGCTACCCGGGGCTACGGCACGGCCACGGGAGCCGACCAACGGCGGTAGAGCGCGATCAGGCGTACCGATGTCATGCCGGCCGCAGCCGCCGCGAGAGTGACCATGTCGGCGACGTTGAGCCAGCTCAGGACGGTAACCGCGATGGCACCGCCGAGGGCGACTATCGCGTAGATGTCACGCTGCAGCACCGCCGGGATCTCGCCGGTGAGCAGATCCCGGGCCAGTCCACCGCCGATCGCAGTGAGCATTCCCACCAAGCAGGCGCCGACGGGTGGGACGCCGGCGGCGATGGCCTTGAGGGTGCCGGTGACCGTGAACAGGCCGAGGCCGGCCGCGTCGAGCAGCAGCACCGTGCGCCGGAGCCGGTTGAGCTGCGGGTGCAGCCAGAACACGGCGACCGACGCGAGCACGGCGGTGATCGCGTAACGCCAGTCGGCGAAGGCGAGCGGCGGCACCGCGCCGATCACGAGATCGCGCAGGATGCCGCCGCCCAGCGCCGCCACGAAACCGACGAACGCCACTCCGAACAGGTCGAGGCGTTTCGCGACCGCGGCGCTGGCGCCGGAGGCCGCGAAGACCGCCACCCCGATCAGGTCTGCGACGAGCAGACTGTAACTTCCCGTCACAGAACGTTACTCCTGGTCAGTGTTGCCCCATCAGTGCTGCATCGCCTCGTAGATTTCTTTGCAGGCCGGACACACCGGGGAGCCGGGCTTCGGTGTTTTGGTCACCGGGAATTTGTCCCCGCACAGCGCCACCACGTAGGTGCCCATGACCGCACTCTCCGCGATCTTTTCCTTGCGCACATAGTGGAACATCTCCGGCCCGGTGTCGGCGTCCTTCGTCTCCGGGCGCTCGAGGATCTGCGTGCTCACGGCATCTGCCTCTCGTCGTCAGTCTTCAGCAAGAATCGCACCGCGTGCCCCCCGGCCTGCGCGGCATAAGCTTCAACCAGCAAGTCTGACACCTCACGCCTGGTCGGTCCAACGACAAGGGCGCTCGGCGGGGCCGTACCGTTGCCATCGTGACCGATTCCACGCGGCAGTTGGGCCGCTTCAGCATCCGTTACGGCGAGCACGTGACCCGGGCACGCCGCGACGGACTTCCGGTGGTGGCGCTGGAGAGCACTATCGTCTCGCACGGCCTGCCCCGGCCGGACAACCTGCGTGTCGCACGCGAGATCGAGCAGACCGTGCGCGACAACGGCGCGGTGCCCGCCACGATCGGCATGATCGGCGGCGAGCTGATCGTGGGCCTCGAGGACGCCCAGATCGAGCACCTGGCGGGCGCGGACGGAGTGGCGAAACTCTCCGTGCGTGACCTCGCCCTCGGTGCCGCTACCGGGGCGGACGGCGCGACCACGGTTGCCGCCACGAGTGCCGTCGCTGCCGCGGCCGGGATCGGTGTCTTCGCCACCGGCGGGCTCGGCGGGGTGCACCGTGAGGCCAGCCACACCTTCGACGAATCGGCCGACCTCACCACGCTGTCGCGTACGCCCATCGTCGTGGTCTGTGCCGGGGTCAAGTCGATCCTCGACGTGGGCGCGACGCTGGAACGCATGGAGACGCTGGGCGTGGCGGTGGCCGGGTACGGCACCAGGCGCTTCCCGGGCTTCTTCATCACCGACGGCGGCCACGAGGTCGACTGGCAGCTCGACTCCCCCGCGCAGATCGCCGGCGTGATGGCGGCCCGGGCGGATCACGGCGTCGGCGCGGGCGCGCTGGTGCTGGGCAACCCGCTGCCGGTCGACGAGCAGCTCGACCCGGCGCTGCACGACGCGACGCTGGCCGAGGGGCTGGAGCTGCTGGCCCGCGACGGGATCACCGGCAAGGCCGTCACGCCGTTCCTGCTCGCGCACTTCCACAGCAGCACCGAGGGCAAGAGCCTCGAGGTCAACGTACGCATCATCCTGCGTAACGCGGCCCTCGCGGCCCAGATCGCGGTCGCCGCGACGCCCGCGCACGCGTCGCTCGGGTTCAGCCTGCCGGGATGAACGTCCTCGTAGTCGGCGATCTGGTCACCGACATCCTGGTGGAGCAGCGCGGGGAGATCACCGCGGGCTCCGACACGGACGCGCGGATCAGCATCGGCGGGGGCGGCCAGGCGGCGAACACCGCTGCCTGGCTGGCCCACGCCGGCGCTGCCCCCACGCTCATCGCCGCCGCCGGGGACGACCCGGCCGGGCGGGAGCGGGTCGCCGAGCTGGTCGCGGCCGGGGTGCGGTGCGCGGTCCGGCATCACGCGGGCACGGCGACCGGCAGTGTCGTGGTGCTCGCCGACGCCTCGGAACGCACGATGATCACCGATCGGGGCGCTTCGCTGCTGCTGGACCCCACGGATGTGCGGGACGCGGTCAAGGTCGCCCCGGACGCGGTTCACCTGCATCTGTCGGGCTATCCGCTGCTGCATGCCGGGTCGCGGCCGGGTGGGCTGGCCGCGCTGGATGCGGCCCGGGAGCGCGGGCTCACGACCAGCGTCGACGCGGCCTCGGCGGCTCCGCTGCGGTCGGCGGGGGATTTCCTCGAGCTCGTACGCGGAACCGACCTGCTCCTGTGCAACGCCGATGAGGCGGCGGCGCTGGCCGGGGAGGGATCAGCGGCGGAGCAGGCAAGAGTGCTCACCGCCTTCGCCCGGAACGTCGTGATCAAGCTTGGGCCCGACGGCGCCGTGTGGCGAACGCAGGACGGGGAGCTGCGGTTGTCCGGCGCCCAGCGCGTACATGCCAAAGATCCGACCGGTGCTGGTGACGCCTTCGCAGCTGGCCTGCTCAACGCCTGGCTGAGGGGTTCTGAGCCGGAAGCCGCCCTCCTGGCCGGCGCCGCACTGGGCGCGGCGGCCGTGCAGAAGGTCGGCGCGAGACCCTAGGGCTAAGGCTCGACGTCGATCGTGCGGTGCTGGATCTCTTCTTCCTCGCTGTGCTTCTCCAGCATGGGCTGGGTGGTGTGCTGAGGCTGCGGGGCGGCGGGGTTCTCGCGGCTCTTGGGCGGGCGGTCGTTCGCGATCAGGACGGCCATCCAGGGCAGGAGGACCATGCCGAGCGCGCAGAGGATCAACCAGACCGGGAGCAGTGGGGGCTGGATGCTGATCAGGACCGCGCCCAGGATCAGGCAGAGCGAACGGATGCCCATCATCGTGACGTAACGGATCTGCCGGGTGCGGAGCTGGTCACCTTGGCTGCGGGCGGCGTCGGTGATCAGGACTGGCCGCTCCGGCTGCTTCTTCACGTTCCTCATCCTTGCACCGTGGTCACCAGGTCGGCCACTATCGACGCAGCGGTCCGGATGGAGCGTAAACCGGTTCATTCGCGCGCTGCCCGACCGATCATGGAGGCGTGCGGGTCTCGAAGCGGCGACGGTGGGCGGGTCTCGCCCTGGTCATCGTCGTGTTGTTCGCCGGGCTCGTCACCACCGGCGTGGTCACCCGCAACGCCGAGCGGGCCGAGCAGCGCTACGCCGCGCAGCTCATGGACCGCTACACCAGCGATCTGAGCAGGGCCATCTCGACCGAGATCCAGCGGTACGGCGACACGCTCGCCGACGTGGCCACCGCGCTCGGCGCCCAGAGCGACCTCAACGCCGACGACTTCGGCTGGATCACCACGCGGGTGAGCACCCGGCGGCTCCCCGGCGCGACGTCACTCAGCTTCGTGGTCACCGCGCCGGACTCCGGAGTCGCCGCGCTGGAGGACTACTGGCGCGACAAGGGCGCCACCGATCTGCGCCTCAAGCCCTCCGGCAGCGACACGGAGCACGCGTTCATGGTGTTCGCCCGGTCGTTCGACGGCCAGCAGGTGGAGACCGGCTGGGACATGAGCGCCGTACCGCAGGCCGGCCAGGCACTGCACGACGCACGGACCATCGGCGGGCTCGCGGTCAGCCGGGCGTACGTGCTCGCCGCCGACCGCACCCTGCCCGCCGCCGAGCAACAGCTCTCGTTCACGCTCGCCGTGCCCGTCTACTTCCTCGGCGGCACGTTCCGAGGCTGGCTCACCATGGGCGTGCACGGGCGTGACCTGCTGGAATCGACGCTGCGGGCGCAGGCACACGACTCGGTCGCCGCCGAGCTCGTCGACCCGACCGGCGGCGCCGAGCTGATGGTCGCGGAGGTGGCCGGGCGCGACGTCGCAGCGCCGCCCGCTCTCGACCGGCTCACCTACATCGGTGCCGGGCTGCACACCTGGAAGCTGCGGGTGCACCCCACCGAGCGGCTGCTCCAGGAGACCGACCGCGGGATCGTCAGCACCACCTTCGTGGTCGCGATGCTGATCACCCTGCTCGCCACGGCCCTGGTCGGCCTGCTGGCGAACGCGCGTAACCGGGCCATGAGCAAGGTCGACGCGGCCACCGCGGCGCTGCGCAGCGACATCGCGCGGCGCCAGGAGGTCGAGACGAGGCTGCGGCAGCGCGAGCAGGAGCTGCGGCAGATGGCGTTGCACGACCCGCTCACCGGGCTGGCCAGCCGGGCCGGGCTCGACGCGCGGCTCGACGAGCTCGTCGGAACCCGGCCGGACCTGGCCCTGCTGCTCATCGACCTGGACGGGTTCAAGCTGGTCAACGACGCGTACGGGCACGCGGTCGGCGACGTCGTGCTGACCGGCTTCGCCGAGATCCTGCGCGGGGCGGTCCGGGAGTCGGACGTGGCCGCCCGGATCGGCGGGGACGAATTCGTGGTCCTGCTCACCGGCGTGTCCGAGGCCGAGGAGGCCTGCGCGACCGGCCGGCGCATCCTGGCAGCGGCGGCCGCCACGCCGGTCCGGGTCGGTGACGACCTCATCCAGGTACGCGCGAGCGTCGGTGTCACGACCACCCGGGACGCGGACAGGCCCAAGGAGCTGATGCGCCGCGCCGACATCGCGATGCGCCAGGCCAAACACCTCGGCACGCACGGCGTCAGCCTGCACGACCCCTCGATGATCGACCAGCGCCGCGCCGACGCCCAGCTCGGCGAGGAACTGGCCGACGCGGTCGCGAACGACGAGCTGACCGTGCTCTACCAGCCGCTCGTGGACCTGGCCGACGGCCGCCCGCTCGGCGTCGAGGCACTGGTCCGCTGGGAACACCCCTACCTCGGCACGGTCTCGCCCACCCGGTTCATCCCGATCGCCGAGCGCACCGGCGTGATCGGCGCCATCGGCATGGCGGTGCTCGAGACCGCCTGCCGCCAGCTGGTCGCCTGGGACGCCGGCCTCTACGTGAGCGTCAACCTCTCCCCCCGGCAACTGAGCGAGCCGTCGCTGGTGCAGGAGGTGCTGGCGGTGCTGACGCGTACGGGCATGGACCCGGCCAATCTCGTCCTGGAGATCACCGAATCCGCCCTGGTCGACGATCGGACCGCCATCGACATGCTCGCCGCCTTCCGCTCCCACGGCATCCGCATCGCCGTCGACGACTTCGGCACCGGCTACTCCTCCCTGCACTACCTGACCCGGCTCCCGATCGACATCCTGAAGATCGACCGCAGCTTCGTCGCCGAACTCAACGGCACCCCCGAGGGCGCCGGCATCGCGGACGCCATCCTGCGCCTGAGCCAGGCCCTGCACCTCACCACCGTCGCCGAGGGCATCGAAACCACCGCCCAGGCCGCTGAGCTGCGAGAACTCGGCTGCGTCATCGGCCAGGGCTACCTGTTCGCCAAGCCCCTCCCTGCCGACGAGGTCCTCAGCGTGCTGCTGCCTTCATCTCCTTCTTGAAAGCCCGCACCTTCCCCAGCGACTCGGCGTCGACGATGTCCGCAACCGAGCGGTGGGAGCCTTCCTCGCCATATGCCCCGGCCGCTTCGCGCCAGCCGGAGGGCTGCACGCCGTACTGCTTGCCAAGGAGCGCCGCGAAGATCTGCGACTTCTGCTTGCCGAAGCCCGGGAGTGCTGCGATCCGCTTGACCAGCTCTTTGCCGTCCGTGGCGTCCTGCCAGAGATTGGCGGCCTCACCGTCGTAGGTGCCGACCAGCACGCGGCAGACTTCCTGGACACGGCCCGCCATCGCCTTGGGAAAACGGTGCAGGGCTGGGGGCTCCGCGAAGATCGCGATCAGCGCTTCGGGGTCATAGGCGGCGAGCTCTTCCGCGGTGGGTGCATGGCCGAGGCGCTGCGCCAGCACGTACGGCGAACTGAACGCCTTCTCCAGCGGAATCTGCTGGTCAAGCACCATCCCGACCAGCAGCGCCAGCGGATCCCGATCCAGCAGCGCGTTGGCCTCAGCAGCGATAGGCAATGAAAACGTCACACCAGCCATCTTGCTACTGCAACCACACCCGGGTCTCGTACGAGGAGAAGAAATCCGACGTCAGCCTGGCGGTTCAGATGGTGGAGGATGCCGCGCTGAACGCGTTTGATCACGCCCGTTCGCGCAGGCAAAGGTGTACATCTTCTTGTACCATTGGCTCATGAGTGTTCTCGGTGTCGCAGAGGCTCGTAAGCAGCTGCCCGACCTCCTGGCCGGGTTCAGTCGCGGCTCGGCGGAGTCCGTGTTCCTCGGGGCCCACCGCAAGGCGGTCGGTGTGCTCATGCCGGTTCGGGTGTACGAGGAGCTGCGCAGCGAGCGCGACCGGGCTGTCGACGACTCGGTCGGGTCGTTGCGGGCCGAAGGGCTGGAGCCGTCCTCGGTGGCTACCGAGCTGGCCGGGCTGTTCTCGCAGGGGCGGATCACCGCGGGGCAGATGGAAGCGATGCTGCTGGCCTATCACCGCGTCGGGTGACCGAGGCGAACAAACTTGGCATAACGTCCGCGGTGGCGCTCAGCCGGGCTGAAGCTGACCTGAGCCTCGCCGCGCTGCTGCGCCTGTCGGTGCAGCCTCTTCCCGGCGGCTACGACCTCGATCACCTGCGGGAGTTCCACCGGCAGATCTTCGGGGCGATCTATCCGTGGGCCGGGCAGCTGCGCACGGTGGACATCGCGCGGACCCCACAGGACCTGTTCTGCCACTGGCGTTTCATCGAGTCGTACGCCGCAGGTGTCTTCGGTGCTCTCGCCGCTGATGGCCGTTTGAGGGGGCTGGGCCGGGAGGCGTTCGTGGCGCGCCTGGCGCACTACTACGGCGAGATCAACGCCATCCATCCGTTCCGGGACGGCAACGGCCGGGCGCAGCGTGCTTTTCTCGGGCAGTTGGCCAGGGAGGCGGGATGGCGGGTCGCGTGGAGTGAGCTCGACGCGGCGGAGAACGACGCGGCGTCGGCGGCTGCGCTGCACGGTGACATCGGCCCGCTGGTCGCGATGCTGGACGACATGGTCCGGGCGCGCTGAAAACGTCGGGCCGGCGGGTGGAAGGCATGGTCCGGGCGCGCTGAAAACGTCAGGTCGGTGGCCGGGATACCGATCGTCAATTCTGTGACGGGTGCATCGGTACGGCGGCGGCGATGGTTCGGTCTGGCCGTCGTGCTGCTCGTGCTGATGGCCGGGGGTTCGGGCACGGCGCTGGCGACGGTTCTCGTGCACCGGGCCGAGGAGCACAACGCGACGCAGGCCATGGACAACTACACCACCCTGGTGTGCCGATCGGTTCTCGACGAGGTGCAGACGTACAGCGATGCGATCGAGGACGTCGCCGGTGGGATCAACGCCCAGAACGACTTCAACCAGGAAGATTTCAGTACGATCACCGCTGGGTTGAGCCCCGTCCGGCTCCCCGGCGCCAGCTATGTCGGCCTCGTCGTGCCCGCCACGGTGGACGAGGTGCCCGCGGCGCAGAGCTACTGGCGGGCGCGGGGTGCCGAGGGGCTGGTCCTGAAGCCGCAGACGGCCGTCGACGAGCACAACTTCATCATCTTCAGCCATTCCTTCGACGGCATGCCCACCCATCCGGGTCTCGACATGACGCTCTCCGCGGCGGCCGTGGACGCGATGACCACCGCCCGGCGCAGTGGGGAGGTCGCGATCAGTCAGGCGTACGTGCTGATCAGGGATCGTGGTCTGCCCAAGGCACAGCAGCAGATGTCCTTCCTGATCACGATGCCGATCTATGCCAAGGGTGGCAACGGCCTGAAGGGCCAGCTGCGCGGCTGGGTCGTCATGGGTGTGCACCTGAACGACTTCGTACGGCTCAGCATCGCCGCCCAGGCGCAGAACGCGGTCAGCGCGGACCTCGCCGAGCGGGTGGCCGGGCAGGACATCCCGATCGTGCGGGTCGGCGAGGCGGATGCCCGGTCCGACCTGGCCCGGCGGCGCACCCTGTTCGTCGGGCAGCGCGAGTGGCGGCTCACGATCCACCCCACCGAGCGGCTTCTCAGCACGTCGGACCGGCGGATGGACAGCATCGCGTTCGCGGTCGGGTCCGTCGTCACCCTGCTCATGGCGGCCCTGGTGGCCGTCCTGGTCACCGGCAGGAACCGCGCCATGACCCGGGTCGAGGAGGCCACCTCGGCGCTGCGCAGCGACATCCGGCAGCGGCAGGAGGTCGAGCGGCAACTGCGCGAGCGGGAGGACGAGCTGCAGCGCCTCGCCCTGCACGACCCGCTCACCGGGCTGGCCAACCGGACGGCGCTGGAGGCCAGGCTGGGTGCGGCGCTGGGCCACGACGACCGGATCGGCCTGCTGCTCATCGATCTCAACGGCTTCAAACCCATCAACGATGTGTACGGGCACGACTCCGGCGATCTCGTGCTCACGGAGTTCAGCAGGTTGCTGCGCGACGCCGTACGCACCGACGACGTGGTCGCCCGGATCGGCGGTGACGAGTTCGTGGTGCTGCTGTCCGACGTACCCGACGAGCCCCACGCCATGGTCGTCGCCCAGCGCATCCTGGCCTCGGCCGCGGCCACCCCCGTACGCGTCGGCGAGGACACCCTCCCGATCCGCGCGAGCATCGGCGTGACGATCGCCCGCCCCGGGGACACCGCCAAGGAGCTGCAGCGCCGCGCCGACGTGGCGATGTACCACGCCAAGCGCACCGGTTCTCACAACGCGGCGGTGCACGACCCGTCGATGATCGACCGCCGGGCCGCGGACGCCGCGCTGGGTGACGACATCTCCGTCGCCCTGGAACGCGGTGAGCTCTTCGCCGTCTATCAGCCGATCGTGGACCTCGACGACGGCACGCCGGTCGGGGCGGAGACGCTGCTGCGCTGGCAGCACCCCCGGCACGGCCTGGTGCCGCCCGACCGGTTCATCCCGCTGGCCGAGCGCAACGGGTCCATCGCCGCGATCGGGTTGTGGGTGCTCGAGCAGGCGTGCCGGCAGGCGTGCGATTGGGACGTCCGGTACGTGAGCGTCAACATGTCGCCACGTCAGCTGCAGGAGCCGGCGATCGTGCACGACGTGCTGGCGGTCCTCCGGCGTACCGGGCTGGCCCCGTCGCGGCTGGTGCTGGAGGTGACCGAGTCCGTGATCGTGGACGAGGCCGCGGGCATTCCGGCGTTGCGGGAGCTCCGGTCGTACGGAATCCGGATTGCGATTGATGATTTTGGCACTGGTTATTCGTCCTTGCACTATCTGACCCGGATGCCCGTGGACATCCTGAAGATCGACCGCAGCTTCGTGAACGAGCTGAACGGCACGGCGGAGGGCGCGGCGGTGACCGAGGCGGTGCTGCGGCTGAGCCAGGCGCTGCACCTCACCACGATCGCCGAGGGCATCGAAACCCCTGCCCAGGCCAAGGAGCTGCGGGCGCTCGGCTGCGACACCGGACAGGGATATCTGTACGCGCGCCCGAGCGCCGCCGCCGAGCTGGAGGGGTTTGCCGTGCCCAGCGAGGGGCAACCAATCCTGCCATGAGCGACATCAACGAAATCGGCCACGGCGCGTACGGCGAGGGTGTCCTCGACGAGCCCACGACCTACCGCCCCGAGAAGGGCGACCCCGACCCGGGCCTGTCGAGCACGTACGCGGCGGGCACCGACCCGGAGGAGCTCGTGAACGGCGGCCCGCGCCCCGAGCACGGCATCATGACGACGACCGGGGGCAACGCCGGCCCCAACAGCTTCCGGCCCAAGGCCCGCCACGGCCAGGGCATCGCCCCGACCACGACCGGCGACGCCACCACGGGTTCCATGGATTCCCCGACCGACGGCGCCACGAGCGACGCGACGAGCAGCGCGGTCGACTGATAGCTTCGCCGGGTGACCGGCCGCCTGCTCGCCTCCGGCCGTGAGGCCGACGTCTTCGAGATCGACGGCACCAGGGTGCTCCGCCGCTACCGGCGCGACGCCGACGTGACTGCCGAGGCCGAGGCGATGCGTTATGTCGGCGCTCTGGACTATCCGGTGCCCGAGGTCCACAGCGCCTCGGGCATCGACATGGTCCTGGAACGCCTCGACGGTCCTACGATGGCCACCTCGGGCCTGCCTCCCGCCGAGTGCGCCAGCATCCTCGCCGACCTGCACCGGCGCCTGCACGAGTTGCCGCCGTGGCCGGATGCCCCGGCCGGCACCAGCATCGTGCACCTCGACCTGCATCCGGAGAACGTGCTGATGACCGCACGTGGGCCGGTGGTGATCGACTGGTGCAATGTCCGCGCGGACGACCCTGATCTCGACACCGCGATGACCGCGCTGATCCTCGCGGAAGTCTCGCTCTGGGACCACCCGATGAGCGCCCTGGCCCGCGCGACCCTCGACGAATTCCTGGCGATCGCGCCCGGCGACCCGCGCCGGCTGGTCGCCGACGTGGCCGCCCAGCGCCGAGGTCAGACCGTCACGCTGACGCCCGACGAGCTCGAGGTCGTCGACAGAGCGGTTTCTCTGGTGCGCGGATGAGGGCCGTCATCCAGACCGTCAGCGAAGCATCCGTCACGGTCGACGACGAGGTGATCGGCAAGATCACGGACGGCCTGCTGGTGCTGGTCGGCATCACGCACACCGACACCGCCGCGGTCGCCGTCGAGCTGGCCCGCAAGGTGCACGAGATGCGCATTCTCGACGGGTCCCGCTCCGCCTCGGAGACCGGTGCGCCGCTGCTGGTGGTCAGCCAATTCACTCTCTACGGCGATGCTCGCAAGGGCCGCCGCCCGTCATGGTCCGCAGCAGCAGCGGCGCCGGTGGCCGAGCCGCTGGTCACCGCGTTTGTCGACGCGCTGCGGGCACGCGGTGCGCACGTCGAGACAGGGCGGTTCCAGGCCCACATGCTCGTGTCGAGCATCAACGTGGGCCCGCAAACCGTCATCCTCGACCTCTAGGGCCTTTTAGAAGAAGCCGCGGCGCTGGGCCGACTGCTGCAGCCAGTTGTTCAGCTGCGAGGTCCAGTCGACCTGATCGACGCTCTGATAGTCGACGTCGAAGCGGCCGAAGGCGTCGTGCCCCTCGGTGAAGACCCCGCCGCGCTTGTCTATCTCCAGCACCACCTGCAGCTGGTACGGCGTGGGGATGAACGTCACCTCGAGCTGGTTGATGCCGCCCGCGTACTGCGACGGCGGGTGGAACTCGATCTCCTGGTAGAACGGCAGCTGCTGCTCCACGCCGTAGACCCGGCCGCGCTCGACGTCGGCCCGGCTGAACCGGAACCCCAGCCGCAGGAACGCGTCGAGGATCCGTTCCTGGGCCGGCAGCGGGTGCACCGCCACGGCGTCCAGGTCACCCTTGTCGACCGCCCGGGCGACTTCGAGCTCCGTACGCAGACCCATCGTCATACCGTGCAGATGCTGCCCGTACACCTCGGTGATGGGTGTTTCCCAAGGCACCTCGAAGCGGAACGGAACGTCGTAGCGCGCCCCCGCGTCGAGCTTGAAGGAACCCGTCAGACGCTGGCGGTGGAATTCCTGATCGGTGTTGTACTCACTGTCGCCGCTCTCCACCTCGACCCGGGTCAGCAGCCCCACCGAGACGTATTCGACGTCGACGGCGTGCTCACCACCGATGACGTGGACCTGGCCCTCCAGGAATCCGCCGGGACGGCAGTTGGGGTTTGTCAGCACCGTCTCGACCGACGGGCCGCCCACGCCCATTGCCTGCATCAAACGCTTGAAAACCACCGGACCTCCTTGTTCTCTTCGCAGATTATCGGGGACGAGCAAGGTAATCGTAATTGCCGAGATTCCGGAAATGTCCAGCTGATCCGGACGCTTTGTCGGGTCGGCGACCTCAGGGTTCTCCCTGATTCATGCCACGTGGAGGCTTGCCTCACCTCCGCTTAACGCCCTCAGGTCCAAACTTTTGATCACCGGACGCGGAAAGCGGCTGGGAACGCACGTCATCGGTCAACGCGGGGAGGGGACTGAAATGGCGGTCCTGGAGATGAAGGCTTCGGAGTCCACGGCGGCAGTCGCTGTTGAGACCAGCATTGCCGACGGTGTCGAGCCGCAGCAGGTCGACCTCGACGCCACCGACGAGCGCGGCGTCTCCGCGGACCTGGTGCGGGCATACCTGAACGGCATCGGACGAACCCGGCTGCTCACCGCGGTCGAGGAGGTGGAGCTCTCCAAGCGCATCGAGGCCGGCCTCTACGCCGAGGAGAAGCTCCCCACGGCGGGCGACGACCTCGCCCCCCTGTTCACCATCATCATGGCCGAGGGGCGCGCCGCCAAGAACCACCTGCTCGAGGCCAACCTCCGGCTCGTGGTCAGCATCGCGAAGCGCTACACGGGACGCGGCATGGCGTTCCTGGACCTCATCCAGGAAGGCAACCTCGGCCTCATCCGCGCCGTCGAGAAGTTCGACTACACCAAGGGCTACAAGTTCTCCACGTACGCCACCTGGTGGATCCGCCAGGCCATCACCCGCGCCATGGCCGACCAGGCCCGCACCATCCGCATCCCGGTCCACATGGTCGAGCAGGTCAACCGCATGGTCCGGGCCCGCCGCGACCTCGCCACCTCGCTGGGCCGCGAGCCCAACGTCGCCGAGATCGCCAAGGCCATGGGCGTCCCCGAGTTCCAGATCATCGAGCTCATCTCCTACGACCGCGAGCCCGTCAGCCTCGACCAGGCCGTCGGCGAAGACGGCGAAAGCGCCCTCGGCGACTTCGTAGCCGCCGTCGACCCCAACGCCGAGCCCGGCGCCACGGTCAGCCGAGGCGAGCTCCGCAACGAGGTCGAAATCGTCCTCGCCACCCTCTCCGAGCGCGAATCCGCGGTCATCCGCCTCCGCTTCGGCCTCGACGACGGCCGCCAGCGCACCCTCGACGAGGTCGGCCGCGAATTCGGCCTCAGCCGCGAACGCATCCGCCAGATCGAAAAGGTCACGATGTCCAAGCTCCGCGACCCCCAGCGCGCCTCCCGCCTCGAGGCCTACGCCAGCTGACGCCCCAGATCCCAGAAGACCGGTCGCGGTTCGCGACCGGTCTTTTGCATGCCCGCTGCTGCAATGAACGCCTATATGACCCGCCGCACTGGCCCTTTCGGAGCAGCACCGGTCGCGGCATGCGGCCTCGGCGCAACCCCTCCCGACCATCGCGGTCACGCGCGGCGCAAACTTCTCGGGCCGGCGCGGTCACGCGCTGCGCAATCTCCTCGGGCCGGCGCGGCCACGCGCCGCGCAATCTTCTCGGGCCGACGCGGTTACGCGCTGCGCAATCTCCGGGGGCCGGTGTCGAGGCGGGTGCCGGGCTCACCGACCTCTATCGAGGCGTGCAGGATCGCGTAGCCGTCGGGCCGGGCCAGCACCGGGTTGAGCGACAACGCCCGCACCCGCGGATGCTCATCGGCGAGCCGCCCGACCCGCAGCAGCAGGTCGATCAACGCCTCCCGATCCACCGGCTGAGACCCTCGATATCCATGCAGCAGCGGCGCCGCCCGGGGCTCGTCGACCAGAGCCGCCGCGGCCCGGTCGGTGAGCGGGGCCGCGCGCCAGGCCCGGTCGCCGAGCAGTTCGCTGGCCACCCCGCCGAGCCCGAACCCGACCACCGGCCCGAACGCCGGGTCCTCCACGAGGTCGATCGTGCAGGCGACTCCCGGCGCGACCATCGACTGCACCAGCACGTGCGGCCCGAACGCGGCGGCCAGCTCACGGTAGGCGACCCGGACGTCGTCCTCGTCGGCCAGTGCGAGCCGCACCGCACCGAGGTCGATGCGGTGCCGCAGCGCACCCCCGGCCGCTTTTAACGCGACCGGATAGCCGAGGGCGGCGGCCGCTGCGATCGCTTCCGCCACGTCGTTGGCCGAGGTCGAGGGCTCAACCCGGATTCCGTACGCGGAGAGCAGCTCGGCCGGCGGCCCCAGGATCTCGGCAGCGTCCTGGTCCACGCCGGACAGCGCGGGCATGACCCCGGGCGGCCGGCGCAACCATTCGGCGTACGTGGCGACGCGCCCCAGAGCCCGCACAGCCTCCTCGACCGACGGGTACGACGGCACCTTGGACGGCAACTGCCCGAGCAGGAACATGGCGACGGTCGGCTTCTCCCCCGCGAGCGCGACGCTGCTGAGGGCGGCGACGAAGTCAGCGTCCTCGTCGGGCAACTGCCCTGGTAGCGGGGGTGCGAAGACCACCACGAGGGCGTCCACCCGCTCGTCGACCGCGGCGTCGGCCAGCGCGTCGGCGAAGTCGTGGGCGCTCGCCTCGGGGCTGACGTCATGCGGGTATCCCTCGCCGACGACCAGCCCGTTGGCCCGGCACGCGGCGACGGCCAGCCCCGACAGAGCCGACGAATTGCCGACCACCCCGACCCGCCGCCCGGCCGGCAACGGTTGATGCGCGAGCAGAATGCCGACGTCGAACAGCTCCGCGACCGTGTCGACGCGAATGACCCCGGACCGCGCGAACAGGGCGGTGACCGCGTTGGTGTCGGGACCGGGCAGGTCACCGGCGAGCCCCGGCGGCCGGGTGGCCGACGCAACGGCGACAACGGGCTTGACGCGGCTCATCCGGCGGGCGAGCCGGGCGAACTTCCGCGGGTTGCCGAACGTCTCCAGGTAGAGCAGGACGGCGTCGGTGCCCGGATCGTCCTGCCAGTACTGCAGGAGGTCGTTGCCGGAGACGTCGGCCCTGTTACCGGCGGAGACGAAGCTCGACAGCCCCAGACCACGGCTCTCCGCCTCGGCCAGCAACGCCACACCCAGCGCCCCGGACTGGCTGAAGAACCCGACGCGCCCGGCGGCCGGCAAGCGCGGTGCCAGCGTGGCGTTCAGGCGTACCGAAGGATCGGTGTTGGCCACCCCCAGGCAGTTGGGGCCGACCACCCGGAGCCCCGCCGACCGCGCCGCGTCGATCAGCGCCCGCTGGGCGAGCGCACCCTCCACCCCCGCCTCGGCGAACCCGGCGGAGACAACAACAAGACCACCCGCTCCGGCCAGGGCCGCGTCGGCAACAGCATCCGCAACCCCATCGGGGGGTACGGCGATGAGCGCCACATCAACCGCAACGCCCGCGTCGACAGCCGACCGGAACGCGGGCAGCCCCGCCACCCGCTCAGCACTGCGATGCACCGGAACGACCTCACCGGTGAACCCGCCGTCACGCAGGTGGGCCAGCATCGCGGCCCCGATCCCCTGCCCGCTCGCGCTCGCGCCGTAGACGGCGACCCCCCGCGGATGCAGCAGCCTGGCGATCGAGCGCGCCTCGGTGCGCTGCTCGCGGCTGTCCTGCACCTCCCGCGACTTCTCGGTGGGCGCGATCGGGAAGCTGAGGTGCACCACCCCGTCGGCGTACTTGCGCTGCACCTGGTAGCCGAAGTCGCTGAAGACCCGCAGCATCCCGCTGTTCTGCGGGAGCACCTCGGCCACGAACCGCAGAATCCCGTTCTCCTGGGCCGCATCGGCGAGATGCTCGAGCAGAACGGACCCGATCCCCCGCCCCTGATGCGCGTCCTCCACCACAAAAGCGACCTCGGCCTCGGGCGAATCAGGGCCCAACCGCTCATAACGCCCGACCGCCATGATCTGGCGCCCGGAAACAATCACGAACGCCTCCCGATCGCGATGGTCGACGTTGACAAACCGCTCCAGATCCCGCTCCGGAATGCGTGGATAAGGGGAGAAATAGCGTAGATAACGCGTGCGGTCACTCATCCGGGAGTGAAATTCGACGATGGCCGCCGCATCTCCGGGAGTAATAGGCCGCAAATGCACGGCACTGCCGTCGGAGAGAAGCACATCGGCTTCCCGCTTACCCACCACCACAACCACCGCCTCCCACTCCCAGCCGGACGAAGACCCTTTTGTCAGTCTCGACCGTCGTGCGGATCGAGCCCGAACAACGGGAAAACCTCCATGCGTGTAGCCAGAATCGCCTTGTCGACCGGGTCCGGGGTCGTGCCCGGCTGCCAGCGCTCGACCGGGGGCGGCGTCCCGTCGGTCAGGGTCTCCGGCACCACGCTCCCCGGTCTGCGCTGGGCGGCCAGCTTCCGCCACGTCGGCGGGGTCGGCGTCAGCGGGTCGAGCGGGTCACCGGTGGCCACGGCGAGCAGGTGGGTCCAGGCCCGGGGCACCACCTCGACCAG
Source organism: Winogradskya humida (assembly GCF_016862215.1). Lineage (GTDB taxonomy): Bacteria > Actinomycetota > Actinomycetes > Mycobacteriales > Micromonosporaceae > Actinoplanes > Actinoplanes humidus. Next base: position 35,019 of record NZ_BOMN01000059.1, on the reverse strand, counting down.
CGCGTACCCACCGCCGCCAGTGGCCACCCACTTCCCGTCGCACAACTCGTCGGCCAGCTCTCGCAGCGCGATGTAGGCCGCGCGTTGCCCGTCGACCGACAGCCGCAGGTCGGCGAGGGGGTCGAGGCGGTGGCTATCCGCGCCGCACTGGGTGAACAGGAGCTGAGGCTGGAAGGCTCGCACCACCGAGGGCACGATCGCGTGGAAAGCGCGGAGCCAGCCGGCATCGCTGGTAGCGGGCGGGAGGGCGATGTTGACCGCCGTGCCCTCGGCCCCGGGGCCGCCGGTCTCGTCGGGGTAGCCCGTGCCGGGGAACAGCGTCAGGGGCGACTCGTGCAGGCTGATCGTGAGGACGCGGGGATCGTCGTAGAAGGCCGCCTGCACACCGTCGCCGTGGTGCACGTCGATGTCGACGTAGGCGATGCGCTCGGCACCCTGGTCGAGCAGGCGCGCGATCGCCACCGCCGGGTCGTTGTAGACGCAGAATCCCGAAGCGCGGGCAGCCATCGCGTGATGAAGGCCACCTGCCACGTTCACCGCCCGGGTCGCGGCGCCCGACCAGACCGCTTCGGCCGCCGCGATGGTCGCCCCGCAGATCCACGCCGAGGCCTCGTGCATGTGATCGAAGACGGGGTTGTCCGGGGTGTTGAGACCCCAGCCGCGGAAGAACGGGTCGCGGGGCGCGAGCCGGACCGCCTCCAGGTAATCGGGCCGGTGGATGCGGGTGAGCGCGGCGTCGTCGGCCGGCACCGGTGTCACCATGCTCACCCCCGGCCGATCGAGCACGCCCAGCTCACGGGCCAGCGCGATGGTCAGCTCCACCCGCACGGGGTTGAGTGGGTGATCACCCATGTCATAGGAGAGGAGTGCCTCGTCCCACACCACTGCTGTCGTCCCGTCCGCCATGTCAGCCACTTAACCACGGGGGTCCGACAGCTTTCCGCCCGGTCGATGCCGCGACCCGGCGACGGCCGCCGCCAGCTGGGACAACACACAAATGCCGCCACTACCACCGCCCGCTCGCACGGTGCATGCCCGTGAACAAGCCGCAGGCACGGTAGGGTTCGGTGACCCACCTCGTCGGCGCGAAGTCAACCCCCGGCTGCGAGGTAATATCGCTGTCGGGAGGGCCGCACCGTGAATGATCTCGTCGATACCACCGAGATGTACCTGCGCACGATCCTCGAGCTTGAGGAAGAGGGTGTGCCGCCGCTGCGCGCGCGCATCGCCGAGCGGCTGCATCAGAGCGGTCCGACGGTCAGCCAGACGGTTGCCCGGATGGAACGCGACGGCCTGCTGACCGTGGAGAACGACCGGCACCTGGTGCTCACCGAGGACGGGCGCGTCGCCGCGGTCGCCGTGATGCGCAAGCACCGCCTCGCCGAGCTGCTCCTGGTCAACGTCATCGGCATGCCCTACGAGGAGGCCCACGAGGAGGCCTGCCGCTGGGAGCACGTCATGAGCGACTCGGTGGAGAAGAAGGTCTACGAGCTGCTGAATCGTCCGACGCGCTCACCGTACGGTAATCCGATCCCCGGTCTTGAGGTTCTGGGCACGCCCGGCGACGGACCGCTGGAGAGCGTCACGGCCGGGCTCAATGGCGGCAGTGAGCGCAACCTGGCGTTCCCCGGCCTGAGTGGCAGCGTGGTCGTGCGCCGCATCTGCGAGAGCGTCCAGACCAACGCCGGTGTGCTGCGTCAGCTGCACGCCGCCGGCATCGACCCCGGCGCCACCGTGACGGTCGCCCAGGAGCGCGACGGCGTCACGATCGACCGTTCCGGCGACAAGATCCGCCTCCCGCGCGAGGTGGCTTCCCGCGTCTTCGTCGACGCGCACTGACCTGCGACAGCCCGCGGTGACGACGTCGCCGCGGGCTAGTCTTTCGCGGTGTCCAGGGCCTTGGCCAGGTTGAGCAGCTTGCCCTGCAGCGCCTTCACGTCGGCGGTCTTGGCGCTCTTGGCGAAGGTGTAGCGCAGCGTCTGCAACTGCCCGGCCTCACTCAGCCACGAGATCTCCACCACCGGTCCGTGAGCGCCGCTCGCCTTGGTGACGAGGCGATAGCCCGCCTTGCCCAGGCCCTTCATCTTGGTGGCCTTCGCCGGCATCAGCTCCCCGGTGAAGAGATCGGCATCGGCCTTGGTGCTTTTCACCACCGAAAGCACGAGGTACGGCCATTCGCTGCTGGTCATCTGCACCACGCACGTGGAGGTGTCGTCCACCTCATCGGAGGCGGCAGCCGTGAACGCGACGCCGATCTCCTTCTTGATGAGCGCGTAGTCCCAGAGAGCGCAGACGCCACCGGCCGAGGCCGCGGGCAGCTGGACGACTTTCACCGGCGGCAGCTTCGTCGTCGCAGCCTCAACCTTTTTCTCCGTGCAACCCGCCAGGGAAAGCAGCACCGCCAGGGCACCGAGGGCGAAGAGACGCGTGCGCACCGGAATCCTCCCGATCATTTCGGGGCACACCGTACTGGCCGACGGGCCGTCGGCGGAAGTCCAACTCAGGCACCATCAAAATACGGACAGTGACGACATCCCCGGCCACAGCAGGTCCCACGCTTCGCGAGAAACGCCGCGGTCAACACGAAGAGTCCCGAACCAGGGTCGAGATAGCCCGCCTGACCGGCACCGAGCGCGTCATCATGGGCGGCGAGCACCTCGCCCCGGCGCGGATGATCAAGAGCCAACCGGCTGTGGTGCGGCTCCGAAAGCGGGCGTGAGGCCAATTCATCCACCATCCCAACGTACGCCCACCGCGCGGCACACGACTACTTGGCAGCCACCGTCAAGTAGTGCCAGGATGGACGGGTGACCGACGACGCGCTCGTCGAGCAGATCGTCAGACTGCTCGACATCCGGCTGCTCGACCCGCTCGAGATCCTCCTCGACGGCGACGATGCCGTGAACGCGCTGCGCACACTCGTCCGCCTGCGAGCCGGCCGCTGGGCCGACTCGATGCAGCAGGGCGATGAGCAGTCCGCCGCAATGGCAGCGATGCGCCTCGTCATGACGCTCTATCCCAGCGACAGGGCCTTCAACCCGCCCATCGACTGGTGGTATTCACCGCTCGGCCGTGTGGTCGCCGAGCGCGTCGGCCACCCCTCAGCCGAGTCGGTCTCCTACGCGGTCGCCGGCGCCATGCTCGGCATCAGCCGCCAGGGTGTGCACGATCTCGTCCGCCGGGGCAAACTCCCCCGCCACCCCGACGGCGGCGTACCGTCCGCCGCCGTCCGCCACCGCCTGCAGCACACCCACCGTCCCGTTCTCCCAGAGCCCGTTCACCCAGAGCCCGTTCACACAGAGGAAGACCCATCGTGATCAACGATCGCCTCGTCGACGCGGGAGACCTGCCCATCGCCGTCCGGGACTTCGGCGGCGACCAGCCGCCCCTGCTCCTGCTCCACGGCGCCGGCGGCAACCTCGCCCAACTCACCACCCTGGCCCGCGCCCTGCGCCCCCACCACCGCGTGATCGCCCTCGACCTGCGCGGCCACGGCCGCTCCGGCGACGCCCCCTGGACCTGGAAGGCCGGCCTGGGCGACCTCGCCGCAGTCACGGTCCAGATGGAGCTCGACCGCCCCGCCGTGGTCGGCCACTCCCTCGGCGGCATACTCGCCACCCTCTGGGGCCAGCGCCACCCCGAAACCCCCGGCGTGATCAACCTCGACGGCAACCCACCCCCGGCCAGCCCCGCTCACCTCCCCGGCCTCGACCCGGAGAAGGCCGCCACCGAGCTCGCCCGCCTGGAAGCACTCTTCGACTCCATGGAGCTCACCATGGGTCAGCCCTTCCCCACCACAGACCTCCCCGCCCTGGTCGAAGCCCAACGAGCCGCCGCCCGCGAAGCCGGCGCCAACGAAAAACTCTGGCTCGAAGCCTTCCGCCGCAACATCGTCACCAAAGCCGACGAAACCACCATCCGCCCCACCCCCGAAACCGCCGGCACCCTCCGAACCCTCATGAAAGACCTGGACCTCACCGACGCCTACGCAACCACCCCGGCCCCCACCCTCACCATCCTGGCCACCCGCAACCTCCCGGCCCAAGAACCCTTCGCCGACCTCTACACCGCCCACCGCACCTACCTCCTCAACCAAGCCACCCAAGCAGCCAAAACCAACCCCCGCATGCACTACCTCCCGCTGGAAAACGCCTCCCACGCCATGGTCCTCGAACACCCAGAAGCCCTGGCCACAGCAATCACCAACTTCCTCCACGGCGAATCCCCCGCCTAACCACCACCGCGCGCCCCACCCCGACCAGGCGCCGGCCCAGCCGGGATCGGCCAACCGGCGGCAGACCTAGCCAGGCGCCAACCCATCGTCGAACGCCGCCCACAGCAGGGTGATCCCTCCCGCAGCCCGCCGAGCAGCCCCCGAGTGCCGACCCCAGCCAGGGCGCCAGTTCATCCAAGTGCCGACCCACCCGGGCGCCATTCCGAACCGGCTGGATCCGACCCTGCCTGCGCCGACAGGCTGGGCCAGGCTCGATGGCCAAGGTCCGCGACCTGGTCCGGGCACGGGTTCGGGTCCGGGTCCGCGTGCGAGTGCGGGTGCGGGTCCGGGTCCGGGTCCGGGTCCGCGTTCAGGTCCGGGTCCGGGTCCGCGTTCAGGTCCGGGTCCGCGTTCAGGTCCGGGTCCGGGTCCGCGTGCGAGTGCGGGTGCGGGTCCGCGTTCAGGTCCGGGTCCGCGTCCGGGTCCGCGTCCGCGTTCAGGTCCGGGTCCGCGTCCGGGTTCAGGTCCGGGTCCGCGTTCAGGTCCGGGTCCGCGTTCAGGTCCGGGTCCGCGTTCAGGTCCGGGTCCGCGTTCAGGTCCGGGTCCGCGTCCGGGTCCGGGTCCGCGTCCGGGTCCGGGTCCGGGTCCGGGTCCGCGTCCGGGTCCGGGTCCGCGTCCGGGTCCGGGTCCGCGTTCAGGTCCGGATTTGAATCCGGTCCAGGCCGAACACCGATCCGGCTTTTGCTGGAGCGGTGGTGTCCGAACCAGGTGAGCCCGCCCGAATCGGGTCAACCTCCGACGGACAAACCTCTATAGCGACCAGCCAGGGCGGACACCAGCAGCAGCTCAGCCGGCGGCGTTACCGTCCGAGTCGTGCGGCGGGCCGGCCGGAGTGGTTCGGGTTACTGCGGCGGGCAAGGGACGGGCTGCTCCCGAGCCGATCAGGCCCAGCCCGATGGCGACGACGACCAGGAGCAGTGCCCGCAGGATGCCGAAGTGTTCCGCGAGAAGGCCGATCAGCGGCGGCCCAGCCAGGAACGCCCCGTAGCCGATCGAGCCCGCGACGGACACCCGGATCGCCGCGCGGAGGGGATCATCGGCGGCTGCGCTCATGCCGATGGGAAACCCGAGGGAAGCGCCGGCGCCCCAGAGCAGCGCGCCGACGAGGACCACGGGGATCGGCAGGCCGGAGATCGCCAGGAGCAGGCCGAGCAGGGCGGAGATCGCCGTCACCCGTAAGGCTGTTACCCGGCCCCAGCGTTCGATTGCCGTGCCGCCGAAGAGGCGGCCGAGGGTCATGGCGGTGACGAAGAAACCGAAGCCGATGGCCCCTACCGTCTCTGTCGCGTGATAACCGTCGACGAGGCTGATGGCCAGCCAGTCGTTGGCGGCGCCTTCGGTGAAGCCGAAGCCGAGCATGATGACGCCGATGAGCAGGGTCCGGGGTTCGCGCCAGGCGTCGCGGACGCGGCCGCCGGGGTGGTTGCCCGCGGGGGTGGGTTCGGCCGGGAGGAACCAGCGGACCGTGAAGAGCATGACCGTTGCTGCCAGGAGAGCGGTGGCGCAGACCTGTGTGGTCACTGAGATTCCCAGGTACGCAGCCAGCGCGCTCAAGCCCGCCCCGCCGACTGTGCCCAGGCTGAAAGCTGCGTGGAAGCGGGGCATCAGGGTTCGGGCGAGACGGCGTTCGACGGTGGCGCCTTCGACGTTCATGGCTACGTCCCAGAGGCTGTTGCCCGCGCCGAGGAGGACGAGGCCGGCGCCGGCGATCGGGACTGAGCCGAGGGCGGTGCCGGTGCCCAGAATGAGCAGGCCGAGGACGACCGACATGCTGCTGGTGAGGACCGTGCGGGCCGCGCCGAAGCGTTGGACGAGCGGGCCGGCCAGGGGGATCGCCAGGACTGCCGCTCCCGAGAGGCAGAGCAGGAGCAGTCCGAGGCCGGCCGGGGACAGGCCCAGATCGTTGCGTACGGCGGGGGCGCGGGCCAGCCAGCCCGCGAACGCGATCCCGTTGGTGGCGAACGTGACCGCGACGGCGATCTTCGCAGCCTGGACGTGCGAGTCGCGCCGGTCGATCACGTCTCAACCTAGCAAGCCGCAGAGGCAGAAACGCGAGCAAGCCGCAAGGCAGAAACGCCAGCAAGCCGCAGAGCGGAAACGCCAGCAAGCCGCAGGGCAGAAACGCCAGCGAGCCGCAGAGGGAAGACGCGTAAGCAAGCCGTATAGGGAGAGCACGCCAGCAAGCCGCATGGAAAGAGCACGTCGGCAAGCCGCAAGGAGAGAAAACGCGGACAAGCCCGCCCGGGAGAGAAAGCAATCCCGAGCGGGCCGGAGTAGAAACGCCGATAAAAGCGTCAGTGACGGTCGGCGGTGATCGTGCCGTTCACCGCCGTGATGGTGTGGTCGTAGTCGGGTCCGGGCTGCCACAGGCGGTAGCGCTCGGTGGAGGTGCCGGTGGCGTGGCGCTGGTCGCGGGGGACGTTGAGGAGCCAGGAGGCGGTGCCCTCGTAGGTGTCGAGGAGGCGGGTGGCGGGGGTTGTCGCTGCGTCGGTGAGCGAGATCGTGGTGGTCAGGCGGTCGTTCTCATCGATGGTGATCGCGCCGCTCAGGGCGTACTGACGGCTGGTTGTTGTGGTGGACGGCCTGGAGCGGCCCGCTTTGATGGTGGTGCTGGTGGTGTCGGTCCAGATCGCGCGGAGCGCATCGTTGGTTTCGTCGGCGTTCCAGGTGTGCGTGCTGGTGTTCGCGACCGTGCGGCCGACCGTCGTGGTGACGCGGCCGTGTGAGGTGTTGAGGTAACCACTGACTGTGAGCGAATGGCCACCGGTGGTCTTCAGGGTGGGTTCGGTGTAGACCGAGGTGTTGCGCAGCGGCGACGACGTGCTGCTCAGCAGGCCGCCGGTGACCTGCGTGGCGTGTTTGTCCCGCCAGGCGAGCAGCGCCGTCGGGACGTCCCACCCGGACTGGCCTTCGGGTACACCGACCACGTCCACCTTGATGTCGTGCGCTTTACCGTCGGTGAGCAGACCGGCGAAAGGTGTCAGGTCATAGCGGATGGGCTGGATGTCGAATGCGCGGGGCGCCGGCAGGACGTACCAGAGGAACGGGTTTGACCATCCACCGGTGTAGATGTGCGGATACGGTGCGGCAATGCCCGCCAGCCGGCCGTCGATGGTGATCTGAACTTCGCGATACGGGCCGTTGTCCGCGGGGCAGGAGTACGGGATCCCGTCCGGAACGGTCTGATACCAGAATTCCTCGCAACCACCACCGGACCCCGTCGCATACACGTCGGCGAACAGCTTTTCGGTGTTGCGGGGAATGGCCTGGCTGATCGGGAGCACATCCGGCCGGTCACCGGACGCACCCCGATAGAAAGTCAGCTTCACCGTCACGTCGAGCACGCCCGTGTAGGTGCCGTCGACGACGTTCCCGATGAGCATTTCGATCGGTTGCGGCTTGGCGAGCAGCGACGCGTACTGCGTGATGTCCTTCTCCACCGACCAGGTGATTCCGTCCGGCGAAGGCTCGGGAGTCGAGGTCTTGAAGATGGTCACCCCGCCGACCGTCAGATAGCCGAGGCGGTCATATTGCCGCCCCGCGACCGCACCATCCAGGCGCAGCACCACTTTCTGCCAGGGCCCGGCACAAGACGGAGAATAATTCGACCGGTACGGCGTGAAGTCCCGGAATTCGGTATCCACAATCGTCGTCGAGCAGCTGGGGGCATGCGGGGCGGTCACGGGCGGGGCCGCCGTCACGGGGTCGTCCCAGTCGCTGCCGAACTCGGCGGGCGGGGTGGGACCGCTGATCAGGGTGAGCACCGCGGCGGCGGCTGCGAGAATCTGCACCCATCCAGCATCGCAAATATTGACCGATAGCGTGTTTCGATCTTGTCAAACCGGTCCCACACCTGAGCACCGAAGCGGCCTATGGTCAGTAGTCATGTCAGCACATGAGCTCGTCACGCCGGCCCTGGAACCCACAATCGCGGTGGTCAAGGCCGTCCGCCCCGACCAGCTCGACCTCCCCACCCCGTGCGGCAATTTCACCGTACGCCAATTACTGGACCACATGGCCGGCACCGCCACCTGGCTGTCCTCAGCCGCCGGGGTGACATCCGAGCCCCCGGAAAGCCTCGAGGACCGCTACGCCATCCTGGGCACCGTCTACTCCGACCCCAAGTCGTGGGAGGGCGAAATCTCCATGGGCAATGCCCCGATGCCGGCCCCGATGGTCGGCGGCATGGCCATCGGCGAAGTCGTCGTCCACGGCTGGGACGTAGCCACGGCGACCGGTCAGCACCCACAATGGGCGCCCGGGGTGCTCGACTTCCTCCTCGAAGACGTCGCGAAAACCGCCGAACTCGGCCGCCAGATGGAGGCCTACGGCAAAGAAATCCCCATCCCCGCCGACGCCCCACCCCTCGACCGCATCCTCGGCCTCACCGGCCGCGACCCCGCTTGGACCGCATAGAGGCTGAGGGGGCTCCGCAACCGTGGGGCCCCTCAGGCGCCTCCCGCCCAGTATCAGCACCAGGTCGAAACCATCAGTGCCGTAGGCAGCGTGGGCGAGACCGGCGAAAGACTTCGATCGATGTGAACCGGTGCACTACCTCTTGCCTGCCGCGCGGTCGGCCAGGTTGGGTCGGCGCATGGCACTTATCGCGTACGACAGAGTGGACACAGCGGCGTTCGAGGAGACCCGTCACCTGCGGGACGATGACCTCGCTACCTGGCGCGCCGCGATCGGGCGGCACTTCGAGCCCCGACCCGGGGTGCGCCTGCTCGACCTCGGGTGCGGCACCGGCAGCTGGGCGCGGGCATTCCGCACCTGGTGGCCCGGCATCGCCGTCCTGGCCGTCGAGCCTTCGGCAGCGATGCGTGAGCGGTCGATGTTTCAACCGGTCTCCGCCGGTGCCGCCGACGACATCCCGTTCCCGGATGCGAGTCTCGACGGGGTCTGGCTCTCCACCGTGATTCATCACGTTCCCGACCTGGAAGCCGCCGCCCGCGAGATCCGGCGGGTACTGAAGCCGGGCGCGCCGGTGCTGATCCGCTCCGCGTTCGCCGGCCGGCACGAAGCGATCAACCTGTTCCGATGGTTCCCGGAAGCCGTCGCCGTGCTGGACCGCTACCCGAGCATCCCCGACGTCGAGGCGGCGTTCGCCACCGCCGGCTTCACGGCAACCGGCTGCGAACCGGTCCCACAAGTGACCGCCCCCTCCGTGGCCGATGCCGCCGCCGGCCTGCAGCGCGATGCGCATACGCCCCTGCAGTTGATCAGCGATCAAGCCTATGCCGCGGGTGTAGCCCGTCTTCAGGAGGCCGCACGAACCGAGTCCGGCCCGGTCGTCGACGCCCTCGACCTGCTCGTACTCCGGTGACCACCCGGTTGGCAGTGGTCACCGGCAGCAGCCGAGGGCTCGGTGCGGCCCTGACCAGATATCTCGCCGATCAGAGTTGGAACGTCGTGGCCTGTGTCCGTACAGAGTCCGCAGCAGTGTCGATCAAGCGGGCCGGCGTTGAACCTGTTCTGCAGGACGTCCGGGATCCGGTGAGCGAGGCCCTTCTGGCGGTTGTCCACGGACGGCCGGTCGACGCGCTGATCAACAATGCCGGCATCGGAGCGTCGGCCTGCCCACTCGAGGACTGCGACCCGCAGACGATCCTGGACGCCGTCGATGTCAATGTCGCGGGCCCGATGCGTCTCACCCAGGCCCTGCTACCGATGCTCCTGGCCGCGCCCGCGCCGCTGATCATCAACGTGTCGTCCCGGCTCGGCTCGCTGGCTGCGCAGGCCGCAGGCGACTTCGCCGTCCGACGGACCAGCTACGCGTACCGCATCTCCAAGGCTGCTCAGAACATGCTGACAATCGCCCTCGCCCAGGAACTCGCCGGTCGCGTACGGTGCTGGGCTGTCCATCCGGGCAGCCTCACCACTGCCATGGGAGCGGGCGACGCGGACACGTCGCCCCGCGAGGCTGCCATCCGGCTCGGTCAACTCCTGGACAGCTCCGACACCACCTCGCCGCGCTATCTCTCCTTGGAGGGCAATGACCTCCGCTGGTGAGTCTCCTCACCGATCCCCCGGCTCATCCGCCGCTGGACGCTGGGCACGAGGCGCGGCTGGCATCGTGGTGCCTTGACGGGGCGTGGCACGGGCTCGGGTCCTGCTCCGGACAGGTGCCGGGGTCTCGCGGACCCCGGTCGAGTCCACGTCGTGTACCAACGGAAAGTCCCCCGGACCGCGACAGGTCCGGGGGACTTCCCGATTTATCAAGCGTGCAGCATCTTCTGGGTCTCAGGACGCCCCTGGAGGGGACGCCCCAGAACGGTCATTTTTCAGCTGCAGCCGGAGGTGGAGCCGCAGCCTTCGCAGACGTAGCAGCTGCCTGCGGGGCGCATCTTGGTGCCGCAGGTGAAGCAGAGCGGGGCGTCGGCGGAGGTGCCCAGGACGATTTCGAGGAGCTCCGTGGAGGAGTGCGCTGTGGTGGGCGCGGCCTTCTCGATTTCGGTGGCGGCGGGGACCTCGGCGGTCGGGGCGGTGACCGGGGCTGAGGCGGCCATGCCTGCGAGGTCGACGCTTGTGGTCTCGGCGACCACGCCTGCGGCCTCGGCGGCTTCGGCCTGGATCTGGGCCGCACGCTCCTTGGCGGTGAAGATGCCCAGCTCGGCGCGGGTGTCGTAGGGCAGGAAGTCCAGGGCCAGGCGGCGGAAGATGTAGTCCATCACCGAGGCGGCCATGCGGACGTCGGAGTCGTCGGTCATGCCGGCGGGCTCGAAGCGCATGTTGGTGAACTTGCTGACGAACGTCTCCAGGGGGACGCCGTACTGCAGCCCTATCGAGATTGCCACCGAGAAGGCGTCCATGACGCCGGCCAGGGTGGAACCCTGCTTCGACATCTTGAGGAAGACCTCGCCGAGGCCGCCGTCCGGGTAGGACGACGCCGTCAGGTAGCCCTCGGCACCGGCGACCGAGAACGACACCGTCTCCGAGGTGCGCTTCTTGGGGAGGCGCTTGCGGACCGGGCGGTACTCGATGACCTTCTCGACGATCTTCTCGGCCTCGGCGACCACATCGACCACTGCCGGGGCGGCGGCCTTGTTGCCCTTGGACGCCGACAGCGGCTGGCCGACCTTGCAGTTGTCGCGGTAGATCGCGAGCGCCTTCAGGCCCAGCTTCCAGCCCTGGAAGTGCACGTTCTCGATGTCTTCGACGGTCGCCGACTCCGGCATGTTGATCGTCTTGGAGATCGCGCCCGAGATGAACGGCTGGACGGCCGCCATCATCCGGACGTGGCCCATCGGGGCGATCGAGCGCTCGCCCATCGCGCAGTCGAAGACCGCGTAGTGCTCGGGCTTGAGGCCGGGCGCGTCGACCACGATGCCGTGGTCGGCGATGTGCTCGACGATCGCCTCGACCTGCTCCTCGGGGTAGCCGAGGCTGCGCAGCGCGCGCGGGACCGTCTGGTTGACGATCTGCATCGAGCCGCCGCCGACGAGCTTCTTGAACTTGACCAGGGCCAGGTCGGGCTCGACGCCGGTGGTGTCGCAGTCCATCATCAGGCCGATGGTGCCGGTCGGCGCGAGCACGGACGCCTGGGCGTTGCGCCAGCCGTTCTTCTCACCGATCTTGTTGCCGTTCTGCCACTGCTTGGTGGCTTCCTTCACCAGGGCGGTGGCGACGTCGCCCTGCGGGCGGATCGCGTCGTTCGCCGCGGCGTGCTTGCGCATGACCCGCTTGTGGGCGTCGGCGTTGCGGGCATAGCCGTCGTACGCGCCGACCACGCCGGCGATCTCCGCGGAGCGGCGGTAGGCGACACCAGTCATCAGCGAGGTGATCGCGGCGGCGACGCCACGGCCCGACTCCGAGTCGTACGGGTGGCCGGTCGCCATGAGCAGCGCGCCGAGGTTCGCGTACCCGATGCCGAGCTGGCGGTAGGCACGCGTGGTCTCGCCGATCTTCGGGGTCGGGAAGTCCGCGAAGGAGATCGAGATCTCCATGGCGGTGATCACGAACTCGACGCTCTTGACGAACTTCTCGATCTCGAAGCCACCGTCGGACTTCAGGAACTTCATCAGGTTGAGCGAGGCGAGGTTGCAGGACGAGTCGTCCAGCGACATGTACTCCGAACACGGGTTGGACGCGGTGATGCGGCCGGTCTCCGGGTTGGTGTGCCAGTCGTTGATCGTGTCGTCGTACTGCAGACCCGGGTCGGCGCACTCCCAGGCGGCCTTCGCGATCTCGGTGAACAGCTTGCGGGCGTCGATGCTCTCGATCGTCTCGCCGTGCATCCGGCCCCGCAGGTCGAACGTGGTGCCCTCGTCAACCGCCCGCATGAACTCGTCGCTGACGCGAACGGAGTTGTTGGCGTTCTGGTACTGCACGGAGACGATGTCGGCGCCGCCGAGGTCCATGTCGAACCCGGCGTCGCGCAGGGCCCGGATCTTGTCCTCTTCGCGGGCCTTGGTGGTGACGAACTCCTCGATGTCGGGGTGATCGACGTCGAGGATGACCATCTTGGCCGCGCGGCGGGTCGCGCCACCGGACTTGATCGTCCCGGCGCTGGCGTCGGCGCCACGCATGAAGCTGACCGGGCCGCTGGCGGTGCCACCGGAGGAGAGCAGCTCACGGGAGGAGCGGATCCGGGAGAGGTTGACGCCGGAACCGGAGCCACCCTTGAAGATCAGGCCCTCTTCTTTGTACCAGTCGAGGATCGAGTCCATCGAGTCATCCACGGACAGGATGAAACACGCACTGACCTGCTGCGGCGAGGACGTGCCGACGTTGAACCACACCGGCGAGTTGAAGCTGAACACCTGGTGCAGCAGCATCCAGGTCAGCTCGTGCTCGAACACCTCGGCGTCGGCCGGGGCGGCGAAGTAGTTGTTGTCGTCGCCGGCCTTGCGGTAGGTCTTCACGACCCGGTCGATGAGCTGCTTGAGCGACCACTCGCGTCCCGGCGTGCCGACCGCACCCCGGAAGTACTTGGTGGTGACGATGTTCGCGGCGTTGACGCTCCACGTGGCCGGGTATTCGACCCCGCGCTGCTCGAAGTTGATCGAGCCGTCCCGCCAGTTCGTCATGACGACGTCGCGGCGCTCCCACTCGACCTCGTCATACGGGTGGACCCCCTCGGTCGTCCAGACCCGCTCGACGCGCAGCCCCCCGACCGCGGCGCCCCCGTTACCAGCGCGAGTGCGCTGCCGACCTGCTGTGATGCCGTCACCGGCCATGTGCGTGCTCCCCCTCGAACGATCACGGCTTCCCCACCGCGATCCACTTTCCGACAGCGCGGCCTCCCGGGCCGTGCTTCCATTCCCAGCCGTTTCGGGGCAAAACCCCTCTGCCGGTACGCCCGAAAGCGCACCGGTACGCGCGGCGCCCCGTGGCGGCGGTGCAGTACTCGCGCCGGTGTTGCAGTCCCAGGTGATACGCCCGCGGTTACTTGCCCTCCCACGGGTTTTGCTTCGGCGCTGCGCTTTTCCTAGCCCCACGCGCTTCGGCCGGCGCACACTGATGGTGTCTGCGCGCGCCGCTGGTGCTCGCCGTGCCGCCTCGCCCGGCGTGGTGGTGCCGGCCTAGGGCGACCTGTCGCTGATCTTCGGTGCCCTGCCGCCGGAGGGCCTGGTGGTGACCACGTGCCGGGCGGCCGCCTCCCGGCTCGTGGCGGCCTCTCGCAGCTCGGAGATCTCCCGCTCGAACTCGTCGAGCGAGTCGAACGACTTGTAGACGCTCGCGAAGCGCAGATAGGCCACCTGGTCGAGCTCACGAAGCGGAAGCAGGATCGCCAGGCCCACGTCGTGACTGGGCACCTCGGCCGCACCCTTGGCCCGCACGGTCTCCTCGACCTTCTGCGCGAGCAGCGCGATCGAGTCCTCGTCGACGGGCCGGCCCTGGCAGGCCTTGCGCACCCCGCTCATGATCTTCGTCCGGCTGAAGGGCTCGGTGACTCCGCTGCGCTTGACCACGGCGAGGACGGCCTCCTCGACGGTGGTGAACCGCTTGCCGCACTCGGGGCACGACCGACGGCGACGGATCAACTGACCGTCGTCGGCCTCACGCGAGTCGACCACGCGGGAGTCCGCGTGCCGGCAGTACGGGCACCGCACCGTAATCCTCCTGTCGCCAGAGCTTCAGAGCACTGATCACCAGAGGAAGTTGCCCGCGGTCTCCCCGCCGCCCGGACACGCCAACACGCAGCTCCGAGGTGATCAATTTCCGCCTCGGACCTGTGGACGAATCTGTGGACGACGTGGGGGCCAGACCCCAACCTGTGGATGACTTACACCCTTGTAACTACTAGATGTTGGGGTTGACGTTATGCCGCTGCGGACGCCGACGCAAGTTCACCGACGGTTCGGCGCGCCGTATTTTCTACCTCAACACGCCGGGTGCCGCACCGGTCACGGCCAGCACCGAAACCAGTTGATCAAGGTCACGCGACGGGGTAAACCCACCACGCCCGGACCCTCATATCCATGAATGCCCCGACCGGTCAACGGCCTGCTCTCCACCCCTGCCGGCAGCCCCCGGACACCACAGCACCCCCACCACCACGCCACCGACGACAGGTGATCCCGACTACTCACCCCGGTCGCCGCCACTACCCACCACGCCGAGCGCCCGCGGGGCGAACCCTCAGCGGCTCGGGACCGCCAGGGTCTGGCCGGCATAGATGTACGCACTGTCGATCCCGTTCAGATCGCGGATCTCAGGGACCACCTGCTGCGGCGAGCGCTCCGGGACCATCCGGTCGGCGATCGACCACAGCGAGTCGCCCGGCTGGACCACCACCGACACGGCGGGTCCGGCGGGCGTTTCGTCGGCGCGCGAGGCTGTGGTCCACAGCACTGCACTGGCCAAGGAAGCCAGAAGCACGAAGAAAGCCAGAACGGCGACACGTCCCCGCCGCGTCAACCGCAGCGGGGCGGGGCGGCCCGAGCGCACACCGGTTGCTACCACGGCATATTCCTTTCATCGCATACTTCTCTCGTACGGGCGTTCGATCGAACGCCCGTACGACGGTCTATCAGAACAGGCGTACGGAAGTCGAGCACTTCAGGGCGACACGCCGGGAGAATGTCGTACAGATGTTTGAATATGTCGTACCGCGCAAGTACGGTTCTGCTTCAAGAGGGGTCAGCCGGACATACGTCATCCCCACGGCAGATGTCCGGCTCCGCGAGCGCACCACGTGTCCGAGAGGGCACTGGCCGACAAGGAGGGCCGACGTGTCGACCGACGACCGGACGAGCCGGGAACAGCAGAAGGACTCGAAGCCCGAGGCGACGAACAACCGGGCGGCCCTGCGCCGCCGGACCCCGGCCCGGGCCCGCAGCGCCGACGCGCCGCAGTTGCGTTCGGTGACACCGGTGGTGAGCCAGTTCCCCGACGTGGTGACGGCTGACCTCACGGCCCGCCAGCGCCGCATCCTGGAGTTCATCAAGGACTGGGTGGAGCGCTACGGCTACCCGCCGAGCGTCCGTGAGATCGGCGAAGCGGTCGGCCTGGTCTCCCCGTCGAGCGTGGCCTACCAGCTCAAGGAGCTCGAGAAGAAGGGCTTCCTGCGCCGCGACCCCAACCGGCCGCGCGCGGTGGACGTCCGCTCCCCCAGCGAGATGGTCGACGACGAGACCCTCCGCTCGGCCCGCCCGGCCCCGGCCTACGTGCCGCTGCTGGGTCGCATCGCCGCCGGTGGCCCGATCCTGGCCGAGCAGGCGGTCGAGGACTTCTTCCCCCTCCCCCGCGAGCTCGTCGGCGAGGGCGAGGTCTTCATGCTCGAGGTCAAGGGCGACTCGATGATCGACGCGGCCATCTGCAACGGCGACTGGGTGGTGGTCCGCCAGCAGCCCTCCGCCAACGTGGGCGACATAGTGGCCGCCATGATCGACGGCGAAGCCACCGTCAAGAGCTATCGCCAGCGGGACGGCCACGTCTGGCTGATGCCCGCCAACCCCTCCTTCGACCCCATCCCCGGTGACGACGCCGTCGTCATGGGCCGCGTGGTGGCCGTCCTCCGCCGGATCTGACACCAACCGGGCCGCCCCGCCGCACGAGCATTCTCCGGGTACGGCGGGAAAGTTGGGCATGAGCAGCTGGGACCGGGCCTTCCACGCGTACGGACCGGCGCGCGGTGGCGACGAGTTGCTGGACGTGCTCCAGCGCGGCGGGGAAGACACCTACCTCAAGGATCATCCCGGCGCGGTGTGGCAGCCCTACACGTTCCTGTGGACAGCGCTCCACTGCGGCGGGCGGATCACCCCGGCAACGGTTCTCGGCCTGCGCCACCTCGTGAGTGCCGTCACCGCGGACGACTTCGGCGGGTCCGATCCCACCCTGCGGGTCGCCGCGGTGTGGTGGATCCGGGATGTGATCCGTTCCGCCCTCACCGGCAACGACCTGGACAGCGCGCGGCTCATCGCCGCCCGCCGCAACGACCCGGCCGTGCACGAATGGCTCGACGAATTCCTGCGGCAGGAGCGGTCGATCTTCGACTGGGATGCCGGTGACGCACCTGGCCAGGTGTTGATCGCCGCGGCCCGAGTGGACTGCTTCGACTTCCTCCCGGAGTGTTTCGCACCGCTGTCAACGCTGCTCGCGCCAAGTCAGCCGGAGGAATTGCGCGCAGCCGCTGCGAGCGCCACGGCGTTGCTCGTCGCCCACCCCAGCCTCCGCAGGTACCACGACGAGATCACCGCCTACCACGCCGAGCAGGCTTGCCAGGGTTCACCGCGTTATCGGGAGTCGATGGTCCTCGGGCTCGGCGAGCTGGGCGTGACGCCGACGAAGTGGCTCTCGGATGCGGAGTTGGGGGTCCGGGTATCCGCCGCTCTCGCGCCGGGCCTCGTCGGCGATGAGACGGCCGCCGAAGTGCTCCGGCTCGCATACCTGCACCCCGCGGCGCTCGACGGCCTGTCCCTGCATCAGCTGCCCTCGATCAACCAGGCCGTCGCCGAGGCTCTCGGCGAACGCTCCGCGGAGTGGGGCCCGTGACTGGCAGGTACGAGCGGTCATGACAACGGCGATGGAAACCAAGCGAGGCCGGACACCCGGTGTGGTGTCCAGCCTCGCTGAGCTGAGTGGTCAGCGGCCGTACATCTGACCAAAAGAAGACGGGCCGCAGGAGCCCCGGTTCTCCAGGCCTCCCCCGCCTCGGTGCGCGTTGTTCAGGGAGCTGTTGGGGTTGGCTCGCTTACCGGCCTCCGCCGCCACCCTGCTGGGGACCGCCGCCATAGACGCCCCCTCCGCCGCGGCCGGGGCGGCCGTTGTCGCCACCGCCTTGCTGGGGGCCGCCGCCGCGGGTGGGAGGGGGTGTGGCGCGGCCGGGTTGGGCGGCTCCGCCGCGTGGGGGCTGGCCACCGCGGGCGGGAGGCTGAGGGGCGCGGCCGGGTTGCGGGGCCGAGGCAGGCCGGGCAGCGGGCTGGCCACCCTGGGGCGGGCGGGGTGCGCCGCCGGTGGGACGGCCCTGGCCGCCGGCGGGACGGCCGGACTGGGCACCGTCGGCGGGACGACCCTGCTGGGCACCACCTGCGGGACGACCTTGCTGAGCCCCACCTGCGGGGCGACCCTGGGCACCGCCACCGGCGGGACGACCCTGCTGAGCGCCACCAGAGGGACGGCCTTGCTGGGCACCACCAGTGGGACGGCCCTGCTGAGCACCACCCGCCGGGCGAGCGGGCTGGGCAACGCCGCCCGGACGCGGAGGCTGAGCCGCACCGCCCGGACGCGGAGGCTGGGCAGCGCCACCGGGACGCGGAGGCTGAGCTGCGCCCGTGGGACGAGAAGGCTGGGCGGAACCGCCGGTGCGAGGGGGCTGGGCGACAGGAGCTCCACCGGCGCGGGCGGGCTGCGCAGCGCCACCGGGGCGGGGAGGTTGAGCGGCGCCGGTGGGGCGGCCGGGCTGGGCCGCGCCGGCGGGGCGGGCAGCTTGGGCGCCGCCGGTGGGACGACCCTGGGGGCCACCGGGACCGCCGGGGCCACCAGGGCGGGCGGGCTGCGCACCGCGAGCGGGCTGACCTGCGCCCGGAGGGCCACCGGCAGGGCGACCCTGCGGGCCACCGGGACCGCCAGGACCAGGGCGACCCGCGGCGGCTGCACCAGCAGCGGCGCCGCCGTAGACGCCTGCGCTCTGGGCTGCGGCTGCTTTGGCTCCGTAGATCGGGCCCGAAGGGCCGGCCCCGGCGGCGTAGGCCGCGTTGCCGCGGGGTGGGCCGCCGACGGTGAGGAGTTCGGTTTTGGCGTCGCCGGGGGCGGGGGCGCCGAGGAGATCGTCCTCGTCGTCGTCGGCGGGTGCCGGCTCGAGGGCTCGCTTCTTGCGGGCCTTCACGATGCCGATGACGCCCGCGCCCACGAGGAGGAGGCCGATGACGCCGACGCCGGCGACGAGGTAGGTGATGTCGTCGAGGCTGAGGTCGGAGAAGAAGCTGGAGCCGGCTGACTTGCTGTCGGAGGCGGAGTCGGACTTCGCCTCGACGACCTTGGTGGCCGGGGTGTAGCGCAGGATGTAGTTGACCGAGCCGTCGTCGATGTCACCGAAGTCGGAGACCGTGACGAAGGTCTTGCCGTCGGCGCTGTAACTGATGGCTTCGCCGAACGGCTCGTTGGGGAGGCCGGTGGCGCGGGGGGTGGCTTTGAGGGCCGCGACCACGTCGCCGTTGGTGACGTCCCATTCGAAGGCGTCGAGGTAGGTGCGGATCACTACCTTCTTGCCGTCGGGAGAGACGGCGCCGCCCGTGACCACTCCCTGGGCGAGGCGGGCGAACGTGGTGCCCGAGGTGTCCGTGCGGGGGAGTTCGAGCGTGCCGACCTTCTTGAGCGGGACGCCCTCTTTGTTGTTCGTCTTCAGGGCCGTCGTGGGCGTGTAGATCTGCGCCGCGCCGGTGACTTCCTTGGTGACGATGATCGGGTTGCCCTTGCCGTCCAGCAGGAGCGCCTCGGCGTCGTGCTTGTCGCCGTCGGGGTACGAGAGGCGGTGGATCTTCGGCTTCTCGGAGCCGTCGGTCGGCATGGTCCAGAGGGCGACCGTGGGGCGGGGGGTGGCGCTCTTGTCACGGACGGCGTTGTCGCCGGTGTCCGCGATCCAGAGCTTTTTGCCGTCCGGCGAGACGATCATGTCTTCGGTGTCGAGGGGTCCACCGCTGTAGGCGACGGAGTTCTTGATCGCACACTTGTCGTCGAGGAAGAAAACCTTCTTCTTCTCGTCGGTGAGCGACCCGTCGTTGATGACGATGAACCCGTCGTCCGTCGCGACGATGCCCGAGAGCTCGTCGAGAAGCGGATCGGTGACCTTACAGACCTTCTTGCCGGCCGCGGCCTTCGTCGCCGAGGCCGCTGGGGCCTCCTCGGCGGAGGCTGGCACGGCACCCGCCACTACCAGCCCAAAGGCCAGCATGGCTGGGAACACGAGACGCCGCATCCGATCAGTGTCGCATGCGGCGTCGCGTGCCGGTGTTACGCGTGGATCAAGGCTGGTCAAAGGGCGGCGAACCGGGGCACGCACCGTATCGGGCCCATCACCGAGGCACGACGAACTGCTCCAGATCGGCGGCCAGGTGCTCGCCGACGCGCACCCGGAGCTCCGATCCCTCGTCGGTGTGCCGGGTGTCCAGCACCTGTCCCTGGCGGTGGATGCGGGCGACCAGGTCGCCGCGGTCGTAGGGCAGCAGGATCCGCAGATCCACCGCGGGCCGCGGAAGCCGCTGCGCGATGGCGGCGTGCACCTCGGGGATGCCCTGGCCGGACCGGGCTGACGCGAAGACCGCGTCGGGCCAGGCCCGCTTGAGCCGCAGGATCGTCTCCTCGTCGGCCGCGTCGACCTTGTTGATGACGAGCAGCTCGGGGATGCGGTCGGCACCGACCTCGCTGAGGACCTCGCGGACCGCGGCCACCTGACCCTCGGGGTCGGGGTGCGCGCCGTCGACCACGTGCAGGACGAGGTCGGCGTAGGCGACTTCCTCGAGCGTCGAGCGGAAGGCCTCGACGATCTGGTGCGGCAGGTGCCGGACGAAGCCGACGGTGTCGGAGAGCGTGAAGACCCGGCCGTCCTCCGCGGCGGTGCGCCGCGTCGTCGGGTCGAGGGTGGCGAAGAGCGCGTCCTCCACCAGCACACCGGCCGAGGTCAGCCGGTTGAGCAGGCTGGACTTGCCGGCGTTGGTGTAGCCGGCGATCGCCACACCCGGCACCCCGCTGTTGGAACGTTTGGAGCGCTTGGTCTGGCGGGCCGTCCGCATCGCCTTGATCTCACGGCGCAGTTTCGTGATGCGCTGGTTGATCCGGCGGCGGTCGGTCTCGATCTTCGTCTCACCGGGGCCACGTGTTCCCACGCCACCGCCGGATCCACCGCCCGCGCCACCGCCCTGCCGGGACAGCGAGTCACCCCAGCCGCGCAGTCGCGGCAGGAGGTACTGCAGCTGGGCCAGCTCGACCTGCGCCTTGCCTTCCTTGCTCTTCGCGTGCTGGGCGAAGATGTCGAGGATCAGCGCGGTGCGGTCGACGACCTTGACCTTGACCTGCTTCTCCAGGTTGCGCAGCTGGGACGGCGAGAGCTCGCCGTCGCAGATGACGGTGTCGGCGCCGGTGGCGATGACCACGTCGCGCAGCTCGTCGACCTTGCCCCGGCCGATGAAGGTGGCCGAGTCGGGCCGGCCGCGGCGCTGGATGAGGCCTTCGAGCACCTCGGAGCCGGCGGTCTCGGCCAGAGCGGCGAGCTCGGCGAGGGAATTCTCCGCATCGCTGACGCTGCCCTCGGTCCAGACGCCGACCAGGACTACTCGCTCGAGCCGCAGCTGCCTGTACTCGACCTCGGTGATGTCCGTGAGCTCGGTGGAGAGACCCGCCACGCGCCGTAGCGAGTGCCGTTCCTCGAGTTCCAGCTCACCGGTCGTTACGTCGGGTTCGAAAAGCTCTGTTCGCAAAAGGTGACCTCCTCAGCCCGATGGTGGCACGTCCCGGGGTCGAGCGCATCCACATATGAGGGCTGAGCGTTGTCGCAGAAGTGTCTGACTCACCAGTAACCACCGCGGTGGTTGCCGCTATTCCCCAGGGGCGAGAATGCGGGTACACACCCGCCAACGACGGAGGGAAATCCGTGGTGACCACCCGCCTGCCCAGCGCAGGATTCTCGATCACTGTCCGTATCGCCGTGACAGCCGACGCCTCTTCCATCGGACGGCTCACCACCTGCGTGGGTGAGGCGGGCGCGATCGTGACGGCGCTCGACGTGGTGGACTCCGACCCGACCCGCGTCCTCGTGGACCTCACCTGCGACACCGCCGACGCCTCGCACGCCGACCAGGTCGTGAAGAACCTCGAGGAGCAGGACGGCGTCGACGTCCGCAAGGTCTCGGACCGCACGTTCCTGCTGCACCTCGGCGGCAAGATCGAGGTCAACTCGAAGGTCGCGCTGCGCAACCGCGACGAGCTCTCCCGGGCGTACACCCCGGGCGTGGCGCGGGTCTGCATGGCCATCGCCGAGAACCCAGCCGACGCGCGCCGGCTGACCATCAAGCGCAACACGGTCGCCGTGGTGAGCGACGGCTCGGCGGTGCTGGGCCTGGGCAACATCGGCCCGGCCGCCGCGATGCCGGTCATGGAGGGCAAGGCCGCCCTCTTCAAGCGGTTCGGCGGCGTGGACGCCTGGCCCGTGGTGCTGGACACGCAGGACACCGACGAGATCGTCGCCATCGTCAAGGCGATCGCCCCGGCCTACGGCGGCATCAACCTGGAGGACATCGCAGCGCCGCGGTGCTTCGAGATCGAGGCGCGGCTGCGTGAGCTGCTCGACATCCCGGTCTTCCACGACGACCAGCACGGCACCGCGATCTGCGTGCTCGCGGCGCTGACCAACGCGCTGCGCGTGGTCGGTAAGAACCTCGCGGACGTCAAGGTGGTCGTCTCCGGCGCCGGCGCCGCGGGCACGGCCATCATGAAGCTGCTGCTGCGGCAGGGCGTGGGCGACATCATCGCGTACGACCGCCGTGGCGCCCTGCACCGCGACATGGACGACCTGAACCCGACCTGGCAGTGGCTCGTGGAGCACACCAACCGCGACAACTACTCGGGGGATCTCCCGGGCGCGATCGCCGGCGCCGACGTCTTCATCGGGGTGAGCGCGCCGAACCTGCTCACCGGCGACGACATCGCCAAGATGGCGGACCGGTCGATCGTCTTCGCGCTGGCCAACCCGGACCCCGAGGTGGACCCGCGGGAGGCCCGCAAGTACGCCGCGGTCGTGGCCACCGGCCGCTCCGACCAGCCGAACCAGATCAACAACGTGCTGGCGTTCCCCGGCGTGTTCCGCGGCATGCTCGATGTGAGCGCCGAGGAGTTCACCGAGGACATGGCGCTCGCGGCGGCCATGGCCATCGCGAACGTGGTCGGCGACGACAAGCTCAACCCGACCGTGATCGTGCCGAGCGTGTTCGACCCGCGGGTGACCCCTGCGGTGGCCGCGGCGATCCGGGCCACGGTCAAGGGCACCCCGGCGCCGCAGAACGCCGCCGCGGTCGCCAAGGAGGAGCTGGACGAGGCGCCCGAAGAGACGTTCTAGGCGACGAGGGAGTTGGCCCAGCCGGTCAGTTCCCCGGTGTGGTCGGTGATCAGGCCGGCCACACCGGCGTCGACCAGCCCGGGCCAGAGCGCGGCGTCGTTCGCCGTCCACGGCATCACCGAGACGCCGACCCCGGCCAGCGCCGCGACCGTCCCGGGCGAGCCGAGCACCGAGCTCATCCGCGGGTTGCAGTAGGAGATGCCCAGCTCCTGGGCGATCTCGACCTGGTCGGCGTCGAAACCGTCGCGCAGCAGGCCGCGGCGCACGTCGGGGGCGACCTCGCCGGCCAGCCGCACGATGGCCGGGTCGAAACTCTGCACGACCGTGCGGCCCAGCAGCCCGGCGTCGGCGACCTGGCCGAGGATGTTCTTGACCTGCTCGAGCGTGGCCGGGGGCTTGATCTCCAGCAACAGCTCGGCGTCGTGCGGGCCGAGCAGATCAAGAACCTCGGTCAACTGCGGCACACCGATTCCCGCGTACGCCGGGGAGAACCAGGTCCCCGCGTCCAGCCCGGAAATTTCGTCGAGGGTCAGCTCCCAGACCTTGCCGGACCCGTCCGTGGTCCGGTCGACCGTCCGGTCGTGGATCACCACGGGCACGCCGTCGGCCGTGGTCCGCACGTCGAACTCGATGAACGTCGCCCCGGCCAGCACACCCGCGGTCAGGGCGGGCAGGGTGTTCTCGGGCGCGATCGCCGAATATCCGCGATGCGCCACGCGGTGCAGCGAATCCATCAACCGAGGGCCGCCACATCAACCTCGCCGGTGGCCACCAGCACCGCCGGACCCGCCAGCCACCACCGCCCGTCACCGTCGGCGGTGACCAGGAGCCGGCCGCCGGGCAGGTCGACGGCGACCCGGCCCTCGGTGAGGCCCGCCTCGCGCAGGGCGACCGCGCCGACCGCGAGCGCCCCGGAGCCGCAGGACAGCGTCTCGGCCGAACCGCGCTCGTAGACGCGCATGTGCACGTGCCGGTCGGCGCCCTCGACGGGCTCGCCGGGGGTGGTGAACTCGACGTTCACCCCTTCGGGGAAGACGCTGGGGTCGTAACCGGGTGCCACGTGCAGGTCGATCCTGTCGAGCCGGACGCCGTCGTGCAGCCCGGCGACGAGGTGGGGGTTGCCACAGTTCACGGCGATCCCGGGGAACGTCAGCGGTCCGATAGTTGCGGTGCTGGCGGCGTACACCTCGGGGGTGCGCATGTGAACGGAGATCAGGTCGCCCTCGAAGACCGCGCGCACGACGCCTGATCGCGTCGCGACCGGAAGGCCCGCAGGGCCGGCGGCGGCGAGATCGTGGGTGAGCAGGTAGCGGGAGAAGACGCGGACGCCGTTGCCGCACATCTCGGCGATCGTGCCGTCGGCGTTCCAGTAGTCCATGAACCACTCGGCCTCGGCCGCGTAGCCGGCGCCGTCGGGGTGCTTCGCGGCTCGCACCACGCGCAGCACGCCGTCGGCGCCGATGCCCCGATGGCGGTCGCAGAGTGCGGCGACGAGGAACGGCGTCAGGTCGAGCGCGCCGTCGTGGTCATCGAGGATGACGAAGTCATTGCCGGTGCCGTGGCCCTTGGTGAACAACACGCGGTCCATCATCGCTCAGCCCCGCGAACCACTGCCAACGCGGCGTTCGTCACGTTTGGATCGGCGGCGTCCAGCCAGGTGATCCGGGGATCACGCCGGAACCAGGACCGCTGGCGGCGCACGAACCGGCGGGTGGCCCGGACGGTCTCGTCCCTGGCCTGCTCCCCGGTCAGCTCGCCGTCGATCTCGGCGAGGGCCTGCTGGTAGCCGAGCGCGCGGCTGGACGTGCGGCCCTCGCGCAGGCCGGCGAGGTCGAGCGCGCGAACCTCGTCGAGCAGCCCCTGCGCCCACATCAGGTCCACCCGCTCGGCGATCCGCCGGTCCAGCTCGTCGGTGACGCGATCCACACCGATCTGCACGGCCGGGTAGTACGGCGTGGGTTTGGGCAGGCTCGCGGTGAACGGCCGCCCGGTCATCTCGATCACCTCGAGCGCCCGCACGACCCGTCGCCCGTTCGAGGGAAGGATCTTGCCGGCGGCTTCGGGGTCGGCCTCCCGCAGCCGCGCGTAGAGCGGTGGAAGTCCGTTTTCGGCGAGCTCGGCCTCGAGACGTTCCCGAATGGCGGGATCCGTGCCCGGAAATTCAAAATCTTCCAGAACGGCCCGGACATACAAACCGGACCCCCCGACCAGCATGGGTACGCGTCCCCGCGCGGCAATCTCGTCAACAGCGGCCCGGGCGACCTTCTGGTACTCGGCGACGCTCGCCGCAACCGTGACGTCCCACAGGTCAAGGACGTGGTGCGGGACGCCTTCCCGCTCGTCGGAGGTCAGTTTGGCGGTGCCGATGTCCATGCCCCGATAGAGCTGCATCGAGTCGGCGTTGACCACCTCCCCGCCCAGCTCACGGGCCAGGGCGAGGCTCAGCGCGGACTTTCCGGCGGCGGTCGGGCCGACGACGGCCACGACTGTCGGGGGTGGGAGCAACGGCACGGAGCCACCGTAACGGGCTGGTCACGGTCATCCGTGGGCGCTTCCCCGGAACCGGGTTGGACCTGTGACAATGCGCGAGAAACAATGCCGATGGAATGATGGCATTCGACTGCGCCATGGCGGCGACCCCGGGCAGCGGAGCCCGAGACGCCGGGAGAACGAGGATGGGCTCATGATTGACTGGACGACCTTCGGGCGCGTGGATGCCGACGGCACCGTGTACGTCAAGACCGCCGAGGGCGACCGGGTGGTCGGTTCTTGGCAGGCCGGCACGCCGGAGGAGGGCCTGGCGCACTTCGCCCGGCGCTTCGCCGACCTGGTCACCGAGGTCGATCTCGTGGAGGCCCGGCTCAAGTCCGGCGCAGCCGACGCGTCGCACTCGCTGACCAGTGTCAAGCGGATCCGGACGACCCTCGACGAGGCGCACGTCGTCGGTGACATCGACGGCCTGGCCGCGCGGCTGGACCGGCTGACCGAGCTGGCCGACGTCAAGGCCGGCGAGGCCAAGGCCGCCCGCGAGGTGGCCCGCACCGAGGCCCTCGCGCGCAAGACCGCGCTGGTCGAGGAGGCCGAGACGATCGCGGCCGACGCGACCGGCTGGAAGAGCGCGGGCGACCGGCTCAAGGAGATCCTCGACGAGTGGAAGACCATCCGCGGCGTCGACAAGAAGACCGACGGCGAGCTGTGGAAGCGCTTCGCGGCCGCCCGGGACGGCTTCACCCGTCGCCGCGGCGCGCACTTCGCCACCCTCGACGGTCAGCGCAAGCAGGCGCAGACCGCCAAGGAGGACCTGGTCAAGGAGGCCGAGACGCTCGCCGAGTCCACCGAGTGGGGGCCGACGGCCACCCGGCTCAAGGACCTCATGAACGAGTGGAAGGCCGCGCCCCGCGCCGCCAAGGAGTCCGAGCAGAAGCTCTGGGAACGCTTCCGGGCCGCGCAGGACGCCTTCTTCACCAAGCGCAGCGAGGTCTTCTCGGCCCGCGACGCGGAGTACAAGGGCAACCTCGAGAAGAAGCAGGCGATCCTCGCCGAGGTCGAGGCCCTGGACATCGACGCGGACCCGCGCGGCGCCCAGAACAAGCTGCGGGACGCCCAGGCCGCCTGGCACGACGCCGGCCGTGTGCCCCGCGAGTCGTCCGTCGGTCTCGACCGCCGCTGGCGCGCGGCGGAGGAGCGCATCCGCATCGCGATGGACTCGGCGTGGCGCAAGACCACACCGCAGGACAACCCGCTGCTCAAGCAGATGCGTGACCAGGTCGCGGAGGCCGAGGAGAAGCTCGCCCGCGCCCAGGCCGCCGGTGACACCAAGCGGGTCAAGGAAGCCGAGAAGGCACTGGCCTCCAAGAAGCAGTTCCTGGCCCTCGCCGAGGCGGCCGGCTGACGTAGTACCTCTTCAGATGGCGCCCGGCTCTCGCCGGGCGCCATTTTTTACAGCCCCGAGAGCCCTGAGAGCTCTGTGGCGTCCGCGTTGCCACCGGTGCACACCACGGCCACCCTCCGGCCCTCGAAGAGGTCAGGGCGGCCCAGGACGGCGGCGAGGGCTGCCGCGCCGGCTCCCTCGGCGAGGGTGTGCGCATCGGCCGCCAGCCGGCGCCGGGCAGCGTCGATCTCATCGTCGGTGACGAGCAGGAAATCGGCCAGGCCGGTACGCAGGAGGCGCTGCGGCAGCTCGTAACCGCGCCCGGTCGCCAGGCCCGCCACCCGCGTGCGGTTCGGCCGGTTGACGAGCTCCCCCGCCTGCCAGGAGTCGTACGCCGCCGGCGAGCTCGCCGACTGCACGCCGTAGACCTTGCAGGCCGGTGCCAGCTCCCGGGCGACCACGGTGGCAGCGCCCGCGCCCGTGCCGCTGCCGATCGGCACGACGATCGCGTCGAGCTCGGGCTCCGCCTCGAGGATCTCCAGGTAGAGGGTGCCGACCCCGGCGAGCAGTTCCGGCGTGTCACCGGGGCTGACCAGGCGCGCCCGGGTCCGGTCGGCCAGCGCCTCGGCGTAGCGCTGGGCCGCCTCGAGATCGTCACCGGTCAGGACGACTTCGGCGCCGTGGCCTCGTACGGCTGCGGCTTTGGCAGTGCTGGCAGTTCCCGGCATGACCACCGTGCAGGCGGCGCCGAAAACGGAGCTCGCATAGGCCAGGGACTGCGCGTGGTTACCGGTCGACCACGTAACGATGCCGCGTTTGCGATCGTCCGGCGACATCGCGTCGAGCAGGGTGAGCCCGCCACGCACCTTGAAGGCACCGACCGGCTGCGCGTTCTCGTGCTTGACGAACACCGTGGCACCGACCGTCTCGTTCAGGACGGGATAGGACCACATCGGGGTCGGCGGCAGGTGCCGGTAAACCACTTCGCGAGCCGCGAGCACGTCCCCAAAATCAAGATCCACGGGACCATCATCCCTGGTAGGGCGGTGCGACTCCCCATCCCCAGTGCGGTACGGGTGCGTCCATGAACACTTCCGCCCCGGGCTGTGAATTCTGGTGGGCCAGCCGGGTGCCCCATTCGACGTACCCGAGGAACGCCGCGCGGAACTCAGGATCGCCGGGCAGCCCGGCCTCGTCGGCGGCGTCCTGGATCAGGTTGACCCAGCGGCGCCGCTGGGGCTCGGTGATCGCCATGCCGATGTGCTTGGCGACCATGTGGGGATAACCCCCGTGCTCATCGGTGTACGTCGTCGGGCCGCCGAAGACCTCCGCGAACCAGATCGCCACGTAGCGGGCGTGCTCCGGATCCATCCGGGCGAACAGCGGCCCGAGCAGGTCGTCCTCGACCACCCTCGCGTAGAAGGCCTCGGTCAGCCGCTCGAAGGCCGCGGTGCCGCCGGCCCATTCCCACAGTGTCGGTGTATCCCCCATGCACCAGTTCTACCGGTTCTACCGGACGGCGCAACCGTCGGCTGCTACCGGACGGCGCAACCGTCGGCGGCGGGCAGCGGGGCCGGGACGCCGATCGTGGGCAGGCCGAGGGAGACGCCGGGGAGCTTCGGGGTGCGGCCCGCCTCGAACGCGTCACCCGCGCGGGTGCGGCGGTGGCTCAGCGGAGCGCCGTCGGCGTTGAGGTGGTGCGGGGCCGCATACGTGATGACGGTCTCGATGATGTCGCCCGGGCGGGTGGTCGTGTCGCCGGTGGCGAAGTGGACCAGCCGGCCGTCGCGGGCGCGGCCACTGAGCCGGCCGGTGCGCTCGTCCTTGCGGCCCTCGCCGACGGCCACCAGGACCTCGACCTTCTCCCCCACCAGGCGCTTGTTCTCCGCCCAGCTGATCTCTTCGAGCACCTCGATCAGGCGTACGTAGCGCTCCTGGACGACCTCCTTCGGCAGCTGGCCGTCCATGGTCGCGGCGGGCGTGCCGGGGCGCTTCGAATACTGGAACGTGAAGGCGCTGGAGAAGCGGGCCTGACGCACGACGTCGAGGGTGCGCTGGAAGTCGTCCTCGGTCTCGCCGGGGAAGCCCACGATGATGTCGGTGGTGATCGCGGCATCCGGCATGGCGGCCCGGACCTTGTCGATGATGCCGAGGTATTTCTCCGAGCGGTAGCTGCGGCGCATCGCCTTCAGCACCTGGTCGGAGCCGGACTGCAGCGGCATGTGCAGCGAGTGGCAGACGTTCGGCGTCTCGGCCATCGCGGCGATCACGTCGTCGGTGAAGTCCTTCGGGTGCGGGCTGGTGAACCGGACCCGCTCCAGGCCCTCGATGGTGCCCGTGGAGCGCAGCAGCTTGCCGAACGCGAGCCGGTCGCCGAACTCCACGCCGTAGGAGTTGACGTTCTGCCCGAGCAGCGTGACCTCGAGGACACCCTCGCGGGCCAGCGCCTCGACCTCGGCCAGGATCTCGCCGGGGCGGCGGTCCTTCTCCTTGCCGCGCAGCGACGGCACGATGCAGAACGTGCACGTGTTGTTGCAGCCCACCGAGATGGAGACCCAGCCCGCGTAGGTCGACTCGCGCTTGGTCGGCAGCGTCGACGGGAAGACCTCGAGCGACTCGAGGATCTCGACCTCGGCCTCCTGGTTGTGCCGGGCCCGCTCCAGCAGCGTCGGCAGCGAGCCGATGTTGTGGGTGCCGAAGACGACATCGACCCAGGGTGCGCGCTTGACGATGTCGCCGCGGTCCTTCTGCGCCAGGCAGCCACCGACGGCGATCTGCATGCCGGGGTTCTTCAGCTTGGTGGGCCGCAGGTGGCCGAGGTTGCCGTAGAGGCGGTTGTCGGCGTTCTCCCGGACGGCGCACGTGTTGAAGACCACGATGTCGGCCGCGTCGGCGTCGGCGGCACGGACGTAGCCCGCGTCCTCCATCAGGCCGGAGATGCGCTCGCTGTCGTGCACGTTCATCTGGCAGCCGTAGGTGCGCACGTCATACGTCCGGGGATCGGCGGACGTGCCGGGGACAGCGGGCGTGCGGGGCTCGGTGCTCTGCGAAATGTCAGTCATGGCAATTGACCAGGGTAGTCCCTAAGCCGCCGCGGGTCTCCCCGGAGGCCGCTCCGGTTTCCACCTCGATCGCGAGCAACCGGGGCCGGCGGCGCAGGCGGGGTCGGAACCGGTGCAGACGCGCACGTGGCTCCGCTCCGTGCCGTCGTCGGTCTCGGTCTCCTCCACGTGTACGGGTCGGAGTGTGCCATCGGGCTCAGCGCGTACATATCGGGTGGGATTGAGGGTGTCGTCCGGGAGCAGGAGGTCGGCACCGAGCCGGACCGCGACGGCGCTGGCGATGGTCGCCTCCGCCACGTCGCCCGGGGCCATGTAGCAGTCAATCAATGTCGGGAAGTCGCCCCCGACATGCCAGACGTCGCAGAGGACGGCGTCGCCCACGGGGGCGTCCAGGGTCATCACAGGTCGCTGCAGGGCGCCGGAAACGGCGTCACGGACAAGTGCCGCATCGAGGGTCCCGGCGGCACACCAGTTCCAGAGCCCGTCGGTCGGGTCGGTGTCTGCCATACCGCTCATCGTGGACATCCCTTCCGGTCCGCAGCCGCGGTGTTACTGCTCCGTGACCATTCTCGACGCGTTCCGATACAACTGCGCCAATAGAGTGACCCCATCAGAGTGATGCCCCCACAGACAGGACGGTGGTCAGACGGTGACGACGAGCGAGCCTCTCATCGTCCTCGAAGGCGTTAACAAGTACTTCGGCCCCCTGCACGTCCTGCAGGATGTCAGCCTCTCCGTGGATCGCGGTGAGGTGGTCGTCGTGATCGGACCTTCGGGGTCGGGTAAGTCCACGCTCTGTCGCGCGATCAACCGCCTCGAGCCGATCAGCGGCGGGTCGATCACCTTCGACGGTCAGCCGCTGCCCGCGGAGGGCAAGGCGCTCGCGCGACTGCGCAGCGAAGTGGGCATGGTCTTCCAGTCCTTCAACCTCTTCGCACACAAGACCATCCTGCAGAACGTCATGCTGGGTCCGATCAAGGTTCGCGGAGAGAAGTCCGCAGCCGTACGCGAACGGGCGATGAGCCTGCTCGAAAGGGTCGGCATCGCGGCACAGGCGGAGAAGTACCCCGCGCAGCTCTCCGGTGGTCAGCAACAGCGGGTCGCCATCGCGCGCGCCCTCGCCATGCAGCCCAAGGCGCTGCTCTTCGACGAGCCGACCAGCGCGCTCGACCCGGAGATGGTCGGCGAGGTGCTCGACGTCATGACCTCCCTCGCTCGCGAGGGGATGACCATGGTCGTCGTCACCCACGAGATGGGTTTTGCCCGTGCCGCAGCCGACCGGGTGGTCTTCATGGCCGACGGCCAGCTGGTGGAGCAGGCCGCGCCGGCCGAGTTCTTCGCCAGCCCGAAGAGCGACCGCGCCAAGGACTTTCTCTCAAAAATCCTCACCCACTGAGTTCTGGATACAGAGCTTCGTTGTTCCGACAGATGCCTTGTGGCGTCTGCGGACGAGGACGTCCACTTCAGTTTGATCTGCAATTTTTCAGTAAGAGGAGCGTGACGATGCGCATCACCCGTTTGACTGCGATGGCCGGGGTCTTCGCCCTGGCAATGGCCGCGGCGGCATGTGGCGGCGGCGACGACAGTGGGTCGGGTTCGGCCAGCGGCATCGTCGGCAAGGCGAGCAAGGACAAGAAGCTGGTCTTCGGCGTGAAGGCCGACCAGCCCGGTCTCGGCCTGCAGACCGGTGGCACCTACGCCGGCTTCGACATCGAGATCGCGAAGATCGTCGCCAAGGGCCTCGGCGTGCCCGAGACCGGCATCGAGTACAAGACGACCGTCTCCGCCAACCGGGAGCCGTTCATCCAGCAGGGCCAGGTCGACGTGGTCATCGCGACCTACACGATCAACGACGAGCGCAAGAAGGTCGTCAACTTCGCCGGCCCGTACTACGTCGCCGGTCAGGACCTGCTCGTCCCGATCGCCTCGACCATCACCGGCCCCGAGACGCTCGCCGGCAAGAAGGTCTGCTCCGTCTCCGGCTCCACGCCGGCCAAGCGGATCCAGACCGACTACAAGGACGCGAAGCTCCAGCAGTTCGACTCCTACTCCAAGTGCGTCACCGCACTCGCCGCGGGCTCGGTCGACGCGGTCACGACCGACGACATCATCCTCGCCGGTTACGCCGCCCAGGATCAGTACGCGGGCAAGTTCAAGGTCGTCGGCAAGAAGTTCTCCGACGAGCCGTACGGCATCGGCGTCAAGAAGTCCGACACCGAGGGCTGCAACAAGATCAACGAGATCCTGAAGGCGTCCGCCACGGACGGCTCCTACACGGCGGCGTGGAACAACACGCTCGGCAAGAGCGGCACGCCGGCTCCCGAGCTCGACGTCACCAAGCTCACCAACTGCGCCTGATTTTCTCCTAGGAGGGGCGGGGCCGGCACCACGCCGGCTCCGCCCCTGCTTTCCCCCTCCAGCGTCGCGAGGAAGCGAGGGCGATGGACGTCTTCTCGGATTCAGCCAACATCGACACGTACGTGACCGGGTTCCTCTGGATCCTGAAACTCACGGCCGCGGCCACGGTAGGTGCCCTGGTGCTCGGCGTGCTGCTCGCCGGCATGCGGGTCTCCCCCATCCCGGTCCTGCGTGGCTTCGGTACGGCCTGGGTCAACACGTTCCGGAACACGCCGCTGACGCTGATCGTGTTCTTCTGCTACTTCGGCCTGTATTCCGCGCTCAGCCTGGAACTGTCCGACGACATCGACACGAACAACTACTGGCTCGGCGTGATCGGCCTCTCGGTCTACACCGCCGCGTTCGTGTGCGAGGCGATCCGCTCCGGCATCAACACCGTCCCCGTCGGACAGGCCGAAGCCGCCCGCGCGATCGGGATGTCGTTCATCCAGACGCTGACCCTGATCATCCTGCCGCAGGCCGGCCGCGCGGTCGTCGCGCCACTGGGCAGCATCTTCATCGCCCTGGCGAAGAATGCCACCATCGTCGGCACCATCGGCCTGATGGAATCCTCGTCGGCGATGAAGGAACTGATCAACGCCAACGGCGACGCGGTCTTCCCGATCTTCTTCGTCTTCGCGGGTACGTTCGCCATCTTCCTGATCCCCACCGGTTACGCCTTCGGCTGGCTGGCCAACCGACTGGCGGTGAAGCGGTGAGCGTCACCGACGCGGTCCTCTACGACCACCCCGGCCCCCGCGCCAAGATCCGCAACCGGATCCTCACGGTCGTCCTCGGCATCGCCATGCTCGCCGTGCTCTATTGGATCTACACGAAGTTCGACGACAAGAACCAGTGGGCCGGACCGCTCTGGAAGCCGTTCCTCGAGGGCGAGACCTGGACGTCGTACATCCTCCCCGGCCTCTGGGGCACGATCAGCGCGGCCGCGGTCGCCATGGTGCTCTCGCTGGTCTTCGGCATCATCTTCGCCGTCGGGCGGCTCTCCGACCACTGGTGGCTGAGCATCCCGGCCGGCGCCGTGGTCGAATTCTTCCGAGCCGTGCCGCTACTGCTCATGATGTTCTTCATCTTCTTCGGCATCCCGTTCCTCACCGAAGAACCCATGCCCCCGTTCTGGGCCGTCGTGATCAGCCTGACCCTCTACAACGGGTCGGTCCTCGCCGAGGCCTTCCGCGCGGGCATCAAGTCGGTGCCGACCGGCCAGAGCGAGGCCGGCTACGCGATCGGCATGCGCAAGAACCTCGTCATGCGCGAGATCCTGATCCCGCAGGCCGCCCGGGCGATGCTCCCGGTGATCGTCAGCCAGCTGGTCGTGCTGGTCAAGGACACCGCACTGGGCTACATCATCGGCTACACCGAGCTGCTGCAGGACGGCGTCAACACCCTCGGCGCCAACTTCGGCAACACGGTGGCCGCAGCGATCGTCGCGGCGATCATCTACATCATTCTGAACGCCTCCCTGACGTTCTTCGCGGGCTACCTGGAGCGACGCACCCGCCGCACCGGGCGCGCTCCCCGCAGCCCCAAGGCCGCCGCAGCCACGCCGGGCACGGTCGTCGACGGGGCAGCCACGATCTGATCCAGCTCTTCCGGACCTTCCCGCTCTTTTGGCGCCAGGCCCGGTTCACCCCTACCGGGTGGGCCGGGCCCGAGTCTTTACCTCCGGGCGAAGACCGCCGTTTCGTTGCCGAAGCGGGATTTGGCAGCCTCTTCGATCATCAGGGCGGCCACGTCCGCTCGGGTGATCGTCGGGAACATCAGGGGTGGGCGGTAGGTGGCCGCTGGGACGAGTTCGAACGTGCCTTTGGGTTCGTTGCCGCCCAGGATCGGGGCGTGCACGACGGTTCCGCCTGCGGCGCGGATAGTGTTCTCCGCGGCGGTCTTGGCGGGGATCTCTTTGCGGAGCACCAGATTGAACAGCGGCGTGAAGAGGGGTCCCGCGGATCCTCCGGTCGCGCCGAGACCGAGCGAACCCAGCCAGACGACCTTCGGCAGGCGCAGCGCGGCGACCGCATCCGCTCCCGCGGTCAGGGTGGTGACGTCACCACCGCGTGCGGTGCCGAGCGCGCTGACGAGGGCGCCGGCATCCTGCGTGGCGGCTGCGAATCCGGCCGGGGCAAAGACGTCCGCGGCGATGACGGTGAGACGTTCGTGCTCGAGGTCGACGAGCTTGGCCGGCGTGCGCGCTATCGCCACCACGTCGTGGCCCTGACGCAGGGCCTCGCTGACAAGAAGACGGCCGGTTTTGCCGGTTGAGCCCAGTACGGCGATCTTCATGACGGCCTCCTAATTCTTTGAACGTTCAAACACTGTAACCCTTTTCCTTTGAACGTTCAAATACTTGGTAAGATGGCGGGGTGGCTGACTCGCAACCCCTCCCGGACACGGCGGACGTCGCCTGGCTGACCGAGTCGGAGCAGGAGGCCTGGCGGCAGCTGTTGCGTGTGCTCCTGCGGCTGCCATCGGCGTTCGACGGGTTGCTGCGACAGGCGGACGATCTGGTTCTGGTCGAGTACAACGTGATGGCGTTCCTGTCCGAGGCGCCCGGGCGGTCGCTGAAGATGACGGCCATCGCGGCCGAGGCCGACCTTTCGCCGTCGCGGCTGTCCCACCTGATCGGGCGGCTGGAGAAACGGGGGTGGGTGCTGCGCCACCCGGCCACGGACGACAAACGGGTCATCATGGCTACGCTCACAGCCGAGGGATATGCCAGCGTTCAGCGACTCGCTCCGCGGCATGTGCGAGATGTTCGCGAGCTTGTCTTCGACCGCCTGACCGCCGAGCAGGTCGACCAGCTCAGCCGCATCGCCGCCGCGATCGCCGCCCGATAGCGGGCGTGGACCTACCGCGGAAACCGCTCTGGAGATCGTCGGTACGCGCGGCAAGATGCACATGGTCGACG
>NZ_BOMN01000058.1 GCF_016862215.1 Winogradskya humida | reverse complement strand
TTTCAGCCGGGGCTTCAGGCTCTCGCGGTCCGGCCCTTCGGGACAAGCCCGGTGACATGGCGTAATGCTGTTGCCAGCCAGTGCAGGTCCTCGGTGGCGTCGGGGGCACCGTGCTCTCCGCGCACTCGGGAGACGAGCTCGCGATACTGCTCCGCGCCGGCGTCGATTCCCGCCTCCAGGGAGGCCAGGACCGCGCTGAGATCGGCGTTGGCGAACATGGTGGAAACCAGATCGACTGCGGCGGGGTCGTCGGGGCTGACGCCGTCGGCTCTGGTGCGGGCGACGGAATTCACGACCTGGCGGGCCCACCAGATGCGGGCACCGGGCGGGTTGTTCTGGCCGGGCAGGGGGATGTTCAGCTGCAGGAAAGCTCGCATCCGGGCGCGGAAATCCGGATCCTGCAGCAGCCCTGCCAGCTCGATCCAGGCGTCCACCTGTTCGGGCGAGGGGTCGTCGGGCAGGTCGATGCGGAGGCCTCGGACGCGGTCGCGGAGCTGCGGTTCGATGTCGAGACCGTCATACACGTCCGCTTTGAAGTCGTCGATGATCTGCAGACGTTCGGTGGCGGAGAGCCGTGCCAAGCGGTTCATCAGTGCTGTCTCCTCGGTGGTGGATCGTCGTTTCGATACGGTGGACAGGACCGCCCGGCTGACCTTCAGCGAACGGATCTGCGCGTCGAGGGCGGCCACATGCGCGTCGGCGACCTCGGCGACCGTGGCCCGGCCCTCGAGCACCCGGCGCACGTCGTCGAGCCCGAGACCCAGCTCCCGTAACGTGCGGACGAGCTCGACACGGGCCACACACGCGGCGTCGTAGAGCCGATAGCCGCCCGTCGTCCGGCTCACCGGCGCGATGGCTCCCTCGTTGGACCAGAAGCGCAGGGTCCGCGCGGTGAGGCCGGTGCGGCGCGCGAGCTGGCCGATGGTCAGCAGGCCGGCGTGTTTGTCCATGGATCGATCCTCAACCCTCCAGCGACTGGAGAGTCAACCGCTTCCCGCCGTGATTGTGGATTGAGCCGTGATTGTGGATTGAGCTCAGTCACTCTGGGCGACGGAGCAGCGGAGCAGCGGAGCAGCGGAGCAGCGGCCCGGCCGTAGCGCTAGCCTGCGTCCCACATCGATCATCGCCGGCACCATCGGCGCAGGATCAGGAGCCCGCATGTCGCTGAACCTTCGCACCGCCGTCCGCGCGATCATCCTCGACGAGGAGGATCGCGTCCTGCTGTGCCGATTCGATTTCCCCCACCCGGCGGTCCCGCACGGGGCACAGGTCGTCTGGGCCGCTCCGGGTGGTGGCGTGGAACCGGGTGAGGACGGGCTCTCCGCGCTGCGTCGTGAGCTGCGGGAGGAAACCGGCCTGATCACCGCCAGCGACCCGCCGCACGTCTGGCATCAAGTGGTCGTCGCCGCAGGTTATGCGCCCGGCTTCGACGGCATCGTCAACGACTACTTCCTCATCCGCGCTGACCACTTCGAGCCTCGGGGCGAGTTCACCGACGACCAGCTCGCCGCTGAGCGCATCGGCGCCTTCCGATGGTGGCGGCTCGCTGAGATCACGAATTACATCGGGCCCGACCTGTTCTCGCCCCGCGACCTTGGCACACCGCTGACCGGCTTACTCACGTCCGGGACACCCACCGACCCGGTCATCCTTGGCTTGTGAACATCGGTGACCCGCTGAACCACTCACGCAGAATGAAGCAGCCGGGCGGCCGTTCTGGCGCCCCCGGCGCCTTGGCCGGCCGGGTGCGGCCTCGACGGGAGTTGCGGTCAGCACCATGCAGCCAGGTGCGACATCTTGATCTTTGCCTGGCCTTTGATTTTTGCCCTGCTCTTTTTGACCTGGCCTTTTGACCTGGCCTTCCGACCTGGCCTTTTTAGCGGGCCAACTCGGTCACCCGGGATTCGCGCACTACCGTGACCCGGATCTGGCCGGGGTAGGTGAGTTCTTCTTCGATTTGTTTGGCGACATCGCGGGCGAGAACGGCGGCGCCGATGTCGTCGACGTCGTCGGGGCGGACCATTACCCGGATTTCGCGGCCGGCCTGCATCGCGAAGACCTTTTCGACCCCCGGCTTGCCGCCGGCGATTTCTTCGATCCGTTCCAGACGCTTCACGTACGCTTCCAAGCTCTCGCGCCGTGCGCCGGGCCGGCCGCCGGAGCAGGCGTCGGCGGCCTGGGTGAGTACGGCTTCGACGGTCTGGGGCTGGACCTCGTTGTGGTGGGCCTCGATCGCGTGGACGACGTCCTCGGACTCGCCGTATTTGCGGGCCAGGTCGGCGCCGATCAGGGCGTGACTGCCCTCGACCTCGTGGGTGAGCGCCTTGCCGATGTCGTGCAGGAACGCCGAGCGTTTCATCGTGGGGACGTCCAGGCCCAGCTCGGCGGCCATGATGCCGGCGATGTGGGCGGTCTCGACGAGGTGCTTGAGGACGTTCTGGCCGTAGCTCGTGCGGTAGCGTAGGCGGCCCAGGAGCGTGACCAGCTCAGGGTGCAGGTCCGTGATGCCGACGTCGACCAGGGCCTCCTCGGCGGCTCGTTCGCAGAGCCGGTCGACCTCGCTCTTCGCGCTCTCGTAGACCTCCTCGATGCGGTGCGGGTGGATGCGGCCGTCGAGGACGAGTTTCTCCAGGGTGAGCCGGCCGACCTCGCGGCGGACCGGGTCGAAGCAGGAGAGCAGGACGGCCTCGGGGGTGTCGTCGATGATCAGATTCACGCCGGTGACCGACTCGAACGCCCGGATGTTGCGGCCCTCGCGCCCGATGATCCGGCCCTTCATCTCGTCACTCGGCAGATGCAGGACGCTGACCACGCTCTCCGCGGTCTGCTCGCTCGCGATCCGCTGAATGGCGTCGACCACGATGTGCCGGGCCCGGGTGTCGGCGGTGTTCTTCGCCTCACCCTCGATGTCCCGGACCAGGATCGCGGCCTCCCGCTTGGCCTGGCTCTCGATGCTCTCGATCAGCTCCGCGCGGGCCTGCTCGGCGGTGAGGCTGGCGATCCGCTCCAGCTCGCGGCGACGGCGCTCCTCGGCCTCGACCAGTTCGGCCTCACGGGTGGTCAGTCCCGACTCCCGCGCCGTCAGATCGGCGTCGAGCGTGGCAAGCCGGCGCTCCCGGATCACCAGGCGCTCGACCTCCTCGGCGTGCAGCCGCTCCCGCTCATCGATCCGCGCGGCCCGGCGCTCCACCTCGGCGGACTGCTCCTTCACCGTGGTGTTGAGCAGGGCGACCTCACGCTCACCACTGCGGCGGGCCGCGGATCTCACTTGCTCGGCGTCGGCCTCGGCCTGGCGGTGGGCATGCTCGAGAACCGTGTCGGCTTCCTCATGCGCCGACTCCAGCACCCGCTTCGCTTCGGCCCGGGCCGCTGTGGCCTCTGCTTTGGCTGCGGCTGCTTCCGCACGTACGGATGCGGCCTTCGCGT
Organism: Winogradskya humida; assembly: GCF_016862215.1. GTDB lineage: Bacteria > Actinomycetota > Actinomycetes > Mycobacteriales > Micromonosporaceae > Actinoplanes > Actinoplanes humidus. Next base: position 24,518 of record NZ_BOMN01000058.1, on the reverse strand, counting down.
TCGCGTCATCAACCTTGGCCTTCGCGGCATGCAGCGTCTGCTCCCGGGACTGCTCATCCGCGCTGCGATTCGCCTGGAACTTCTGCAACGCCCGGGCCCCGAGGAACAAACCTGCCGCCACAAAGGCAGCGAGAACGACGATCGCCACTACGAGCACCCAGTCGAGGGCCGTCATCTCGCCGCTTCTCCCTTCGCCGCGCCGCAAAGGTTGCGACCGGTCTTTCGTCCTGCGCTCGCTGCCCGGGCACTGCCTGCGCATTCCGCGCGGGGTGCTCCGGGCTCGCGTGGGATGGTCCTACGCGTAGCGCGGGTAAGGGATGCCCGACCAAAGGCGGCTGACCGCGGATGCCGTCCCGCTCCGGCTCGGGGTGCCCGGCACCACTGGACGTGGTGCGGGGGCATCGTCGCCGACGAAGGACCGCTGGTTGTTCCCGGCCCACTTCGTCACGGGCCAGGGCCGGTCTCCTGGAAGACCGGCTGCTTCGCTGCCCGCGCGGTCGGCGAGCTGCGAATGTCGACGTCGGCGTCGGGACTGCGTCGTCCGGTCGCCATGGCTGCGAACCATCAGCCGTCGGTATCGGGCGCCGACGGTTCCGATCCGCTGGTGACTGCCGTCCCTTCTGGTCAGCTGCTCCGCCGCATCGACTTCCCCTGGGTCGCCGGGTCGAGGCCCGGCACCTGGGGTTGTTGCCCTTTCGGGTGGGGCCTGGGCCGGCTTGTGAGGTAGGACGATCGGGCCGGCCTTGCGGCGGGCGCCCGGTCGGGCTGGTCTCAGGGGCTGGCTTTCGGGCCGACCTTGTGGGGCGCTGTCGGTGGGCTGTGCTGCGGATGCTGCTTGGCTGCCGGGTCGTGGTGCTGGGTGGCTCGTCCGGCTTGCGGGCCGGTTCGCAGGGGCCGGGTTAGTCGCCCGGTGGTCCTGCGGCCGGCTGGTGGGCCGAGGAGTCGCCGTCACTGTGAGTGCTTGATGCGTTGCCGCTGCTCGCGCTCTTGGTGGCGGTTTGTCCGGTAGTGGGCGTTCGCGACGGCGGTGGCTTCGCCGGGCGTACGGTCCAGAACTGGAAGTGATGCTGAAAAGTAATGCGATCTATGTTGTGCGCTTAGCCTTCGATGGTCGTACAAACCTTGGTAACGCGAGGCTAGGTCGCGAGAGCCGCTTCGGTCAAGGACTCATGATTCGGCAGCGGATAGGACTTACGGCACAGACCCGCTCACGCCCTGCTCAGGAACGTTGCGGGCAATTCAGGCACAGTTACCCCAGACCTCGCGTACGCCGTCCCACTTCTGGCCCATGTCCTTGTCCCAGTACGCCAGCATGAACGCGCCGACCGGCGTTGCGTAGTCGTCCCACCACAGACCGGCGACCGTGCGACCGTCGACCTGGTACGCGTACTCGATGTAATTGCCCTCGGTCCGGCCCGACGGGGTCTTCCGTGAGCCGGCGTCCGCAACACCGGGGGTGAGCGCGCGGGCGTCGACGTTCTGGCCCAGGCTGCTGACCCTGGCCCGGTCCCGGTCCGCGGGGGTGTTGTACTCGATGAAGAACATGCTGATCGCGTCGAACTGGCAGCGAACCCGGACCTTCTCACCGTTAGCGAGCGTCGGGCCGTCCTTGTCGCCGCTGCGCGAGCAGTTCGAGAGCCGCGGCAGCCAGCCATCCGCGATGGTCGTCAGCTCACCGCTGAACTTCGGCGCGTTGAGCGCCACCTGGTTGCTCTCGTACGGACCGAGATTGCGGTTACCCCCGGTCGCCGGCTTGTCGGCAACCGTCGAGCCGCCCGAGCCGTCGGACATCGCGCGGCCCAGGAACCAGCCACCCGTACCGAAAAGAAGAAGACCCACAACGAGGCCCGCCAGCGCCGGGAGAATGAACCGGCCCTTCGGCTGCCTGGGGGTCGGCTCGATCCTCGGCCCGCCGAACGTCTGCACGGACTCGAACCCGAAGCGCTCGGCGTCGGTGTGCTGGTCACCCTTTGCCGGGACCAGGGCGAAACGGTCGGGGTCCGCGGGCGGGAGGCCGTATTGGTCCGTGTCGGCCGGGCCTGAGGTGGGGTAGTTCGCTCCGCCTGAGGTGGGATAGCTCGACGGGCCCGAGGTGGGGTAGTTCGCTGCGCCTGAGGTGGGGTAGTTCGACGGGCCTGAGGTGGGGTAGTTCGCTGCGCCTGAGGTCGGGAATTGCGAGTACGTGCCGGTGCCGCTCGTGGGGTAGCCGCTTGTCGGGTGGATGCCTGTGCCGCTCGTGGGGACGCCGCTCGTGGGGGCCGCGCCGGAGGTGGGGTAGGTGCCTGCACCCGAGGTCGGGTAGGTCGCGCCTGAGGTCGGGGTGGGGTCCCAGGCTGCGCCGGAGGTCGGGTAGGCGTCGTTCTGGCCGCCGTGGAACGGGCCGTAGGACGGGGCGCCGGCTTGGTTCTGACCGACGGCGGCGGGATTCGAGCCTGCGCCTGGGGCGGGGGTGGGGGTGCCGCCGTACTGAGCGCCGTATTGGGGGGTGCCGTACTGGGCTCCGTATTGCGGGCCGGGGTTCGATGCCGGAGGGCCGCTGGCCGAAGGGGTGCTGGCCGGAAGGGTGCCTGGTTGGCCGGCGAGCGGCCATTGGGCCGTTGCTTGCTCGTCGGCCGGTGTCGCATACGACCCAGGCGCCTGCTGGCCTGAGGCCTGCTGGGCCGGGATCTGCTGGGCAGGAGCCTGCTGGCCGGGGATCTGCTGGCCGGGAGGCTGCTGGCCGGGAGGCTGCTGGCCGGGAGGCTGCTGGTGGCCCGGTGCTGCCTGCGGGCTCGCAGGAGCGGCACCGGTCGGGATCGGGGCCGTGACGGCCTCTTCCGCCGCTGCAGAATCGTTCCCCTGGGCCACTCCGTAGCCCTGGTCCGCACCGCTCACCGGACCCATCCCCTCGGCTGTGCTGTTCCTCAGCACGGGATCATCCCCGCGCCCTGTGCCGTGCATGTCCCATCAACGGTGACGCTTTCACCCACGCCGCCCGCCAGGCCGATAACATCCACTCCCGGCAGCACCGGCACAGCAGCGCCCTCGGGGAGGGGGACACCGCAGTGGCCAGCACCGCAAGGGATGCCTGTCACGACGTTGCAGGTTACCAGCCAGTCCCGCTCCCGCGAGGCCCCGAGGATATCCACCCAAAGCAATAGACCCGCAGCCCAGAGGGTCCACAGATCCATCGTTACCCAGCTGTCACCCCACCCGTTCCCAACACCGGCACGATCGTCCCGGCAAACCTGCCCCGACGCCCCTCCACCGGCCACCAGAAACGCATTTCGGGGCAATTCGAGCGACTGCTCCTCCTGGATCGCGATGGCTCCCCTGCGTCCGCTTCTCGTCGACCGCACCTTCAGATTGAGATCAAGGTCGCACTGCCGCCTTCCGACCGCGAGAGGCTTGAACCTGCCCTACTCAGCGGATCCTCACGCCTTATGCCATCGAACCATTGCCTCGATCCCTGAAAACGCTACCCATTCGGACTTAACAATGCCGTAAATCTTAATTCCTGGTGCGTGGCCGCCGTTTCGGGGCCTCATAATCCGCAGCGGAGAGGCAACCGCGCTCTCTCGCTACTGAACCAGCCACCACGTTCACGAGCAGTCTCGCGTTACCCCAGCCTGCCGATATCCCGATTCCGTTTTCGCTCCCCGACACCGAACGGCGACATCTACGCGATGCTGCGAGTTCGTTCATGACGAAGGAGAAGAATCATGCGCGATAGGCGCCTACCTCGTTGTCAAGCACACCGATTACGCGTTGATTAACCGGGAAAAATCCACTCTGACAACGATAAAGTCGGACCGGCAGACGGATACGACCTGGCTTATCGCGGCGACCGCCCGAGCCAGATCAGACCGCACAGGTACGGCCGTCAGGGCTCCGGAACGGATGGCTGGACAAGCCCCACCGCCTCAAGCCAACGCGAGGCAACACCGAGCAACACGGCCCGCACGGAGCATGCAGCCCGCACCGAACAGCCCGACCGGCACCTGACCGCGCGAACCACACGAGCACCTGACCGCACGAACCGCACGAGCACCTGACCACACGAGCACCTGACCGCACGAGCACCTGACCGCACGAGCACCTGACCGCACGAGCCACATCAGGCGACTCCGTGCGAGCCACGCCAGGCGGCACCGAGCGAGTTACACCACGCCGCGCGCGGGCTCAAGAAGGCCGGCGCGAAGAAGGCCGGCGCGAAGAAGGCCGGACGCGAAGAAGGCCGGACGCGAAGAAGGCCGGACGCGAAGAAGGCGGGTTAGGAGAGGGCGTCCTGGTCGGAGGCCATGGCGTCGGGGTCTATCTGGTCGGCGAATTCTGCGGCTTCTTCGTCGCGGGCTGCGAGTGCGTCTTTTACCGCTCGGATTGCTGTGCCGGCCGGGTAGCCCTTCCTGGCGAGCATGCCGACGAGGCGGCGGAAGACCTGGTCGGGGGTTCCGCGGGCGGTTCGGAGTTTTCGGTCGACCAGGGCGCGGGCGGCGGAGGCTTCCGCGTCGTCGTCGACGGCTTCGAGGGCTTCGGTGGCTACTTCGGCGTCGACGCCGTGCTGGCGGAGCTCGTTGGCGAGGGCTCGGCGGGCGAGGCCTCGGCCGTGGTGGCGGCTGGAGACCCAGGCTCGGGCGAAGGCCGCGTCGTCGATGATACCGACCTCGTCGTAGCGGTCGAGGACTTCGGCGATCACCTCTTCGGAGATCTCTTTGCGGGCCAGGACCTTGGCCAGTTCCACGCGGGTGCGCGGGCGGGTCGCGAGTTGTCGCAGGCAGATCTCGCGGGCCACTTCGGACTCGGATCGGGGTTGCTCGGCGGCGGCACCATCGCCGTCGCCAGACAAGCCGCCGCTGGAGGAACGGCCACCGGCTGACCGCCTACCAGAGGACCAGCCGCCAGAGGACCCGCCACCAGAGGACCCGCCCGAGGCCCACCCGCCGGAGGACCCGCCACCCGAGGACCCACCTGACGACCAGCCACCTGAGGACCCGCCTGAGGAGCCCTCGCGAAGCCCTCCCCCGGCACCACTACGGCGGGAGCTTCTCTGCCGTGGTTCGCCTTCAGGAGTTTCGGGAGAGTCGGGTTCGGTGGAGCGGGATGGGATCGCATCCCATCCGCGCCCCGATCGTGCACCGCGTCGTCCTGCCACTGCCGAAACGCCTCCTCGTCACACAGCGACATTTGGCTTGCGAATCAACCTCGTGCGCAAAAGCCTGTGCCGCGAAAGCCGGGGCGCAGGGCCGCGGCCCGGTTGAGGCCGCTGCCCTGCGCTTACCCATGCCACGTCACACCTGCCCGGCCTGAGCGGCCGGGCCGAGCGACAAGCCCCGATGGACGACCCTGAACCACCCGGCCCGACTGACCGAACACCCGATCGACCGACCAGAGGGGGTGACCGCTGGACGAGACGAGGTGCGGGCCGGTCAGGGCTGGGTCGCTCAGAAGTCGACCGGGGGGAGCTCCGGGCCGCTGGCTGCGTCGCCGGTGGTCTGGCCCACGCCGAGCTTTTCGAGGATCTTCTTTTCGATCTCGGCGGCGACGTCCGGGTTGTCCTTGAGGAACTCGCGGGCTTTTTCCTTGCCCTGGCCCAGCTGGTCACCGTCGTAGGTGTACCAGGCGCCGGACTTGCGGATGATGTTCTGCTCGACGCCGACATCGATCAGGGAGCCCTCGCGGGAGATGCCCTTGCCGTACATGATGTCGAACTCGGCCTGCTTGAACGGGGCCGCGACCTTGTTCTTGACGACCTTCACGCGGGTGCGGTTACCCACGACGTCGGTGCCGTCCTTGAGGCTTTCGATGCGGCGCACGTCGAGGCGGACCGATGAGTAGAACTTCAGGGCACGGCCACCGGTCGTCGTCTCCGGGGAGCCGAACATGACGCCGATCTTCTCGCGGAGCTGGTTGATGAAGATGGCCGTTGTGCCGGAGTTGCTCAGGATGCCGGTGATCTTCCGGAGTGCCTGGCTCATCAGTCGGGCCTGGAGGCCGACGTGACTGTCGCCCATCTCGCCCTCGATCTCAGCGCGCGGCACGAGGGCCGCGACCGAGTCGATGACGATGATGTCGAGCGCGCCGGAGCGGATCAGCATGTCGGCGATCTCGAGGGCCTGCTCACCGGTGTCGGGCTGCGACACGAGCAGGGCATCGGTGTCGACGCCGAGGTTGCGTGCGTATTCCGGGTCGAGGGCGTGCTCCGCGTCGATGAAGGCCGCGATGCCGCCGTTGCGCTGGGCGTTGGCGACGGCGTGCAGGGCCACCGTCGTCTTACCGCTGGATTCCGGTCCGAAGACCTCGATGACACGGCCGCGGGGCAGGCCGCCGACGCCGAGGGCCACGTCGAGGGCGATGGAGCCGGTCGGGATGACGGCGGTCTGCACGACCGGCCGCTCACCGAGCCGCATCACCGAGCCCTTGCCGAACTGTTTGTCGATCTGGGCAAGCGCTAGATCGAGCGCCTTGTCCCTGTCGGGTCCTGCCACCATGTCCGCCACCCCTGTATTCGACTTCCCAGGCGTTTTCGCCGCTGAGCTGCTTCTGTTCACCACGCGGGTCACGCTAGACGTTGGGTCTGACAGAAATCAGCCGCCCGGCCCTGAGCTGTGGATGACCACGCCGCTGAGGAGAATAGCCGAACACTTGTACTAGGATCGAGCGACACGCCCGAACAGGCGTACGAAAACGCAGTTAGCGCAGGCGAGCGGGTATGCGATCGGGGTATGCAGAGACCACGGATCGCCAGATAGTAGCCGTATCAACACCCTGCGCAATTGCCTCGTCGATTGTCCTTCCGCCGAGGCCGGAGAAGGCATAGTCGGCGGCGATGCTCCGCGCATATGAGGAGCCAAATGCCTGCTCGAGGCGCTCCCAAAAGTCCGTCAACCGCACACAGGAAGCCTACTCGCGACCGCTTCGGGACCACTCGGAGAGCTCGTCGCTGATACCACTGAGACATGTGTCACTATTCGATCCGGCAAGCCCGGGGCTCGGACGATCGCATCGGTCCCGGGTCCGGGTAGTCCGACTAGAACAGCGCTAGCCTTTGCTCGAGACATATGATCCAAAAAGGATTTACTCGCGGCAAGCTGGGAAGCGATGCGGGTCAGCATCCGCCAGAACCCGTCAGCCAGGCTCTGCTTCGTGACTCAGGTCCACCAGCGCGCTACGACCGGGACCAAGGCCTTCGTGCGCTGGAGCGGGAAGGCCGGCAGTAGGCACGACGCCTGGTTTCGCGGATCTCGGATCAGCGTAGGAACGTATGCACTGGTGGAAGGCTTCTATCGCTATGGGCCACACCGGCACGAGCCCCAGTTTGTTCGACGTCACCCGAGTCGTGAGAGCGGTGCCGGCATCGGCGTACAAAGCATGGCAACGGCGCCGTCGGCACCTCGCGGATCAACGACTCGCCTCCCCTGGCGATACCCGGCCGCCAACCCGCTGAGCGAGGCCAGGGCGTCTGATCAACCCCCGATGGCTTGCGCTGCCACTTTGAGGTCAGCGACCAACCCCGCGTACGCCTGATCCCGGTCGTCGGCACGCAAGACCGCCGAGGGATGAATCGTGGCGAGCGCCTGGGCCTGCGTCGCCGGGAAGTCGTCGGGGAACTGCGCAGCGGCCGGCCACGGCATGAGCTGGCCCCGGGACCGGGTCACCCGGAATGACGGGCCGAGCAGCGACTTGGCCGCCGTCGCGCCCAGCACGATCACCATCTCGGGCTTGAGCAGCGCGAACTCGGCGACCAGCCACGGCCGGCAGGCAGTGATGTGCGCCGGTCCAGGCGTCTGGTGGATGCGGCGGCTACCTCGCAGCTCGAAGCGGAAATGCTTGACGGAATTCGTGATGTAGACGTTGGACGCGTCGATCCCGGCCGCGTCGACCGCATCGCGCAGCAACCGGCCGGCCGGACCCACGAACGGCAGCCCCTTCTGGTCCTCGACGTCGCCCGGCTGCTCGCCGACGAAGACGACCCGGGCATCGGCCCCGCCACGGCCGAAGACGGTCTGGGTGGCCGGCTCGAAGAGCTCACAGCCCTCGCATTTCGCCGCTGCGGTCTTGAGCTCGTCGAGACTGGTGGCATTCTCGGGAATGAATTGCTGTGCGCCGACGGGCGCCTCGGTGCTCGGCATTGCACCGTTTTACCCCCACCTGCGTCCTCCACGCGCGGCGGCGTCACCCGAAAGTGGGGGCCGCAGGTCAACGGCCAGGAGCGCCTGCGGCAGCGGGGTGTACGGCGTGAGCGACGGCGTCGGCGAACAGCTCGACCATGTCATCGTCGAGCGGGCTGACGGTCACGCGGATGCCCGGCGGGGAGGCGAGACGGAACATCGACCCCGGCGCCACCGTGTAACCGGCATCACGGAGGGCTGTGACCGCACTGGTTTCGTCGTTTACGCGTACCCATAGGTTGATGCCTGTGGTGCCGTGGGCCTGGAGCCCTCGCACGGACAGGGCGTCCCGCAGAGCGAGGCGTCGCCGGTCATAGCTCTCGGCGGCCGCGGCGACCGTCGCAGTGACGTCGTCCTCGAGCCAGAGGCGGAGCATCAGTCGCTGCATCACCGTGGACACCCAGCCGGTACTGATGCGCAGACGGCCGATCACACGACCCATCGTCTCCTCGTCCCCGGCCATGACAGCCACCCGCAGGTCGGGGCCGTAGGGCTTGGACGCCGAGCGGATGAACGCCCAGGAATCGGTGACGCCGCTGAGGCAGTGCAACGCCACGCCGGCCAGCTCGGCGGCGTGATCGTCCTCGATGAGCAGCACCTGCGGGTGCTGGGCCAGCACCACACGCAGAGCGATCGCACGTTGCTCACTTACCGCAGCGCCCGTCGGATTTTGCGCACGCGCAGTGATGATGACGGCCTGCGCGCCCAGCGCGATCGCCTCGTCCAGGCTGTCGGGAAGCGGACCCTCGTCGTCGACGGCCATGGACACGGTGGACAGCCCGAGGGCGGCGACCAGATCGAGGAGATTGGCCCAGCCGGGATCCTCGACGGCGACGATGTCCCCCGGGCGCAGTCGGGTCACCAGCAGGCGCTCGATGGCGTCGAGTGTGCCGCTCGTCACCGCGATCTCCGCATCCTCGACCGGGACGCCGTCCGCCTCGAAACGGACGCGTGCTACCTCCGCCAACTCCGGCATTGCGCCCGCTGCTGCGTACCCAAGTGGGGGGCCGACCTCATCGGAGATCGCACGGAGGTGCGGGCCGAGAGTGGGCAGCCAGCGGATGTCGGGGTCGCCCGACGAAAGATCCAGAGAGCCGGGCGGCGCGGGAGGCCTCAACGAGGCGCGCTGACGCGCGACGGCGGGCCGGGAACGCACGCGGGTCCCGCGCCTGCCCGAGGTCTCGACGATGCCGCGTTGTCGCAGCTCCTGGTAGGCCTTCGAGACCGTCGCAGGGCTGACGTGCAGCGACTCCGCGAGGATCCGGATCGGCGGGAGGCTGTCGCCGAAGACCCAGTCCCCACGCCGGACCCCGGCCTCGATGCTGGCCGAAATCGAGGCGGCCGTCGAACCACTGACCTGATATTGTTCTGGCACACCACAGATTTTGTACTAGCACAGCCGATTACACAAGGGGGCTACCGGTGGCTGACCTCTACGAACCAACCCTCTACGAACCAACCCCGCGCACTACGGCGACCCGCACTCGCGAGCGGATGTTCTACGAGCGCGACACCGCACACGCCATCCTGGACGAGGCCTACGACTGTTCGGTGGCCTTCGTGGTCGACGGCGAGCCCCGTGTGCTGCCCACGCTGCACGTTCGCGTCGGCGACACCCTTTATCTGCACGGGTCGACCGGAGGCCGGTTCGGGCTCGCGGCCCGCGGCGACGGCGTTCGGATCTGCGTTTCTGTGACGCTGCTCGACGGGCTCGTCTTCGCGCGGTCCCAGTTCAACCACAGCGCCAACTACCGGTCCCTGGTCGCCATGGGTCAGGCCCGGCTGGTCACCGACAACGCCGAGAAAGAGGCCGTGCTCACGGCCATGGTCGACAAGGTGGGCCCAGGCCGGGCGGCCGACAGCAGACCGCCGACATCCAAGGAACTGGTGACGACCGCGGTTCTGGCGCTGCCGCTGGAAGAGGTCTCCGTCCGGGTGCGGGCTCATGGCGCCGTGGACGACCCGAAGGACCAGTCGTTGTCACACTGGGCAGGCGTCCTGCCGCTACGGCGCGTGGCGGGGCCACCGGAGCCGGCCGACGGCGTGACCCGTCCGGCGCCGCTCTACCTCCCGCAGACGCCAACATCCCCCTGGCAGACGGCCGCCCCGATGCGCGGCCGGCACGTGGCCCTCGAACCACTGACGCCGGCGCACGTCGACGGTCTCATGACAGCGCTCGCGGACGATGAGGTCTGGCAGTTCCTCCCCACGCGCAGGCCCGGGAGCCGTGAGCAGATGGCCGAGCAGGTAGCCCTGGCGGCCCGGCAGCAGTGGAACGGCGACCGGGTGACCTGGGCCCAGTGCGACCCGGAAACCGGCGAGGTGATGGGCATGACCAGCTACCACGACGTCGACGAGAAGGCCGGGGCACTCGGCATCGGGCACACGATGCTCGGCAAACGATGGTGGCGCAGCGGCGTCAACACCGAGGCGAAGCTCCTGCTGCTCGAGCGGGCTTTCGAGGTGCTGGGAGCGGGGCGCGTCTTCTGGTACACCGACATCCGCAACGAGAGATCGCAGCGGGCCATCGCGAGGCTGGGCGCCAGCAGGGACGGGCTCATCCGCCGGCATCGACTGCGCCCGGACGGGACCTGGCGGGACACAGTGTTGTTCGCGATGACCGTGGACGAGTGGCCTGCCGCCCGGGAGCGACTGGAGGCACGGTTGAGGCAGGGGGCGGAAGGTCAGGGGATCAAGTGACTGCCGGTCGAGCAGCCGCCCGACCAGCAGTCACCGGACCAGCGGTAGACAAGGCAAGCGTCTACGCACCAAGGCCAGCCCGGGGCCGCGCCGGGGCCGGATCGAGCCAAACCAGGCCGTAGCCGGCCGGGCCGGGCCGGGCCGGGCCGGGCCGGGCCCTAACCGCGCCAGGCAGAAGCCGGGCTGGGCCGGGGCCGGGCAGGGGCGCGTGGTCAGGCGGTGGCGGGTTCGGTGACCTGCTCGTCGGCGGGGGCGGGGGTGGCCTTGGCGGGGTCGGCGGTGGCGGGGGGTGCTGTGGTGCGGCGGCGGAGGAGGGCGTCGAGGGACCAGGGGCCGGCGCCGAGGACGGCGATTGCCAGGAAGGTCCAGGCGTAGAGGGCGGCGTTGACGCCGCCGTTCTGGATGGGCATCAGGGCGTTGGGCTGGTGGACTACGAAGTAGGCGTAGGCCATGGAGCCTGAGGCGATGATCGCGGCGGGGCGGGTGCCGAGGCCGATCATGACGAGGATGCCGCAGATGAGCTGGATCAGGCCCGCGTACCAGCCGGGCCAGAGGCCGGTCTCGATCGCTTTGCCGGATCCTTGGGCGCCGCCGAAGAGGCCGAGTACCGATGCGGCGCCGTGCAGGCTGAACAGCAGGCCGATCACGATCCGGAAGACCGACCAGACGGGGGCTGCGAACCTGTGCGTGTCCATGCGTCGCTCCTTGGTGGGGGGAAGGAAACCAGTGGCGACGTGCTCAAAGGGGAAATGCGCCGCCGCCAACTAATAGACGGACGCTAATAGATTGAAGGTGCAACCTTCAAGGGGTGGATCGGCGTTAAATGGTTGAGAAAGTTGTTAGAGGCATGTGACAGGCATTTCGGTCATGTCACATGCGCTGGCCACTAGGCGTGTCGTCAGCGTTACCGTCCGAACCGGACACGCCCGATCCCGCATCACCTGAGGGATATGCCACAGGGGGCTGGACCAGGGGGGTGGCGCGGGGCGGTCAGACGATCGGCGGGAGGGCTTCCCGGAGAGCTACCTCGACGTCGGCGTGGCCGTCCTCGTCGTGGTTGAGGCGGAAGCGGGCGTAGGAGTCCTGGGCTTTGCGGAGGAAGCCGCTGTGCTTCTCGTATTCCAGGATGACGTCGACGCCGGTTTCGTCCGTGATGAAGGTCAGCTCGAGTTCGTCCATGACGCGGCGCCAGTGGTCCGGCGGGGTGAACTCGATCTCCTGGTAGAAGGGGAGCTCCTGGCGGACGCCGTAGATGGCTCCTCGTTCGACGTCCGCGTGGCGGAAGTGGAAGCCGAGGTGGTCCAGTTCGTGGAGGACCTGGTCGTGCAGCGGCAGCGGGTGGATGTGCACGAGTTCCACGTCGCCGTGGTCGAGTTCGTCGTCGGCGGTGAGTTCCGTGCGCAGGCCCATGCTCATGCCGGCGAGGTGCTTTCCGTACGCGTGGGTGAGCGGTGTCTCCCACGGTGGTGTGATGGTGAAGGGGATGTCCTGGTGCTCGCCCGGTGCCAGGGTAAACCCGGCGGCGACCCAGGCGCGGTGGAATTCAAGGAGGGCGTCGCCGTCTTCGGCTTCGGTGCGGGTGACGAGGCCGACGGCGACGGTGTCGACGGCGACGTCGTAGTTGCCGCCGCGGACCCGGACGGCGCCCATGAGCGGGAGGCCCGGACAGGTGTCGGGGGTGGTGAGGACCGTGTGGACGACCGGACCGCCCAGGCCGAACGCACGGCGTACCTTCTCGAAGGCCATCTCGCCACCCCCAGCAACTGTCAGCGCATGCGCCTGCCCACCGGTACCGGGTCAGTCTCGTCGTCGAACTCGCCGATTACCTGCTCAAGCAGATCTTCGAGGGCCACGAAGCCCACTCTTTCCCCACCACGGGTGACCATGGCGAGCTGGGCGCGGGCCCCGCGCATCGCGGTGACCGCGTCGGTGACGGTGACCGCGGCGTCCAGGACGAAGGCGGAGTCCATGAGCTCTTCGGCGGTCACGTCGATGCCCGCGGTGGTGGCCCGGACCGCTTCCCTGACGTGCACGACGCCGACGACCGCGCCGGTGGCGGGCGAGACGACCGCCAGCCGGGAACGACCGCTGCGCAGGGAGGCGGCCTCGACGTCCAGGGCTGAGGAGTCGGGGGCGACCGTGACCAGCTGGTCGTCGAGGATGAGGACGTCGGCGACGGTTGTTTCCTGCAGCTTGAGCATGCTGGTGAGCAGCTCGGTCTGCTCGGCGCCGATCAGGCCTTCGGCGCGGGAGCGTTCGAGCAGGATGTTCATCTCCTCCGGGCCGTGGGCCTGGGCGAGCTGGTCCTGGGCGTGCACGCCGAAGGGGCGCAGCGCAGCGTTGGCCAGCCAGTTGAGGGCGACCAGTGCGGGGTGCACGACGCGGACGAAGCCGCGGAACGGCAGCGCCAGCAGGGTGGCGGAGCGTTCCGGGTCGGTGATGGCCCAGGACTTGGGCATCATCTCGCCGATCACGAGGTGCAGGAAGGTGACGACGACCAGGGCGAAGAGCAGGGCGATGATCTCGCTCGGCACCTCGTGCAGGCCGATGTCGTGCAGCAGCGGGGCAAGGAGGTGCTCGATGGCAGGCTCGGCCAGTGCGCCGAGGCCCAGCGAGCAGAGGGTGATGCCCAGCTGCGCGCCCGCCAGCATGATGGAGAGCTCCCGGCTGCCGTCGAGCGCGGCTTTCGCGGCGCGGCTGCCGTCGGCGGCGGCGTGTTCGAGGCGGTAACGCTTGCTGGCCACCAGGGCGAACTCGGCGGCGACGAAGAAGGCGTTGCCCGCGAGCAGCAGGAACGAGCAGATGGCGGCCCAGGTCGTGCTCATGCGGACACCTCCGCGGCGTCGGAGGTCGAGGGCACGGAGATGCGTACGGACTGGGGCACGTGCCGGTTGACGGAGAGCACGTCGAGCGCCGCACCGGTGTCCAGCAGGACCGAGTCGCCGATCTGCGGGACCCGGCCGAGGTGGGTCATGATCAGACCGGAGACGGTGTCGTACTCATCGGACTCGGGCAGGGGCAGGCCGGTCGCGTCGGCGACCTCGTCGATGCGCCAGCGGGCGGGGACGATCCAGGAGCCGTCGTCCTGGCGGGTGGGAGTGGGCTCGGGCAGGTCGTCCTCGTCGCGGATCGGGCCGACGAGCTCCTCGGCGATGTCCTCGAGGGTGATGATGCCCGCGAAGCCGCCGTATTCGTCGACGACGCAGGCCAGCTGGCGGTGGCCGCCGCGCAGGCGGTCGAGCACCGCGGGCAGCCGTAGCGAGGCGGGGACGAACAGCGCGGGGGCGCAGAGATCTCCGACCTGCACCGTCGAACGGGCCGCGGGGGCGACGGCGAGGACGTCGGCGATGCCGACAACTCCGATGATCTCGTCGACACCCGTGCCGGAGCGGACCGGGAAGCGGGACCGGCCGGTGTCGAGCAGGGTGACGATGCGCTCGGCCGGGTCGGTGGCCTGGACGGTCTGCACGTCGACGCGCGGGACCATCACCTCGGAGGCCGTCCGGCGGCGGAAGTCGAGACCGCGGTCGAGCAGCTCGGAGAGCTCCGGGGTGAGGTGGCCCTCCTGCCGGGACTCCGCGATGATCTGCTCGAGGTCCTCCTCGGTGGCGCCCTCGGGCAGCTCCTCGATCGGCTCGATGCCGATGCGGCGCAGCAGCTTGGCGGCAGCCTTGTCGAAGAGCTTGATGATCGGGCCGAACACCGCGAGATACATCAGCGTGCTGCGGCTCAGCGCCTTGGCGAGGACCTCCGGACGGGCGATGGCGAAGTTCTTGGGGGCGAGCTCGCCGAGCACCATCTGCACCACGGTCGCGATCAGCAGGGCGAGGATCACCGAGATCGCCGTGCTCACCCCGTCGGACAGGCCCGTGAGACCGATCAGGTCGGCGAAACCCTCACCGAGGAACGGCTCGGCCACGTAGCCGACGACCAGGGCGGTGACGGTGATGCCGAGCTGCGCGCCGGACAGCACGAAGGAGAGGCGTTCCGTTACTTTGAGTGCTCGTTCGGCGGCTTTGTCGCCCTGCTCGGCCTGCTGGCGCAGGTGCCCGCGGTCGACGGCGACGTAACCGAACTCTTGGGCGACGAAATAGCCGGTGATGGCTGTCACCAGGATCACGAGCAGGAGGCCGACCAGGATCAACATGGCGGCGCCTGACACAGGAGGAGATACACGGAAAGCCGGGCCAAGCCCGGCTGTCTACTGCCGATCATCCGAGAAATCTACCAGCGTGCGCTGAACACGGGCTGTGAGATTGCCGGACGGGCGAGGGCCTAGGCGTTCGTGTAGAACGTGCTGACGATCATTCCCCACGTCGCGAAGTTGGCCGGCCAGTCCAGGTCACGGGTCATCAGGCCGTACGCGTACCCCTTGCCGCCCGAGGCCACCCACCTGGTCATCGCGTGCAGCCGTGCCCCGGAGCCCTTGTCGTCGTAGGCGTACTCCCAGTCGGCCGCCCGGTCGAGTGACGAAACCCGATTGATGCCGTACTGCTGATAGCCGGGCAACCGACCCGCCTCGCGCAACCGGGCGACCTCGTCGCGGCATGCCTTTTCCGGGTCGCCACCGGGGTTGCGTGAAGGATCGACGCTGAGCACCCGCAACGCGATCGGATCGCGGAAACAGAGCGTGGTGCCGACCTTTTCGTACGTCCAGCCGTCGGGCACCGCGATATGGAAATCGCCCTGCCGGAAATAGGACCAGCCGGCGTAGAGCGCCCACCCGTCCCGCAGGCGTTCCGCTCCGGGCTGCGGTGTCGTGGGCAGCCCGTCCGGCGCCTCCGCCAGGCATTTGACCGGGCTGAACCCCACCGGGGCCGCGGCGGAAACGGAGGAGGAGGCGGGGGCGGCGGAAGGCTGGGACACGGGCGGGATGGGGGTGTCCCGGTCCCGCAACAGCAAGGCCGCCCCGGCGAGCAGGGCCACCACAAGAAAGCCGCCGACCAGGGCCAACGAGCGGCGAACCGCGGGCCGCGGCGGCTCGGGGCCGGGAGGCGTCGCAGGCACAGAGGCTGGTGAAGGCACGGGTGCGGGTGACGGCGCAGGATCGTCCATGGGCGCGCGGGGTGCGGGCACCACGGCGTGGCCCTGGAAGAGGCCGGCCACCTCACGCAGCTGGTCACGCGTCGAGGCGGCGTCCAGCCGATCGATCGGCTCCCGCTGCAGCAGCCCGATCAGCACCGGCGCGAGCGGGCCGGCCCGCACGGGCGCGTCGGGCTCCTCGGTCGCCAGCGCCATCAGTGTGGCCATGGAGCTCTCCCGCGCGAACGGCGACCGGCCCTCCACCGCGGCGAACAGCGTCGCCCCGAAGGACCACAGGTCGGACTCGACCGTGGAGGCGCCGTCGCGCGCCCGCTCCGGCGACACGTACTGCGGGGAGCCGACAATCAGGCCCGGCCCGGTGACCGAGCCGTCGTCGACAAACGTGGCCAGGCCGAAGTCGGTGAGCACCACCCGGCCGTCATGACCGATCAGCACGTTGTGCGGTTTGACGTCGCGATGCAGGACGCCTGCGCGGTGCGCTGCGGTGATCGCCTCCAGCACGTCGAGGCCGATCCGGGCCGCCGACCGCGGATCGTAGGGGCCGTCCTCGCCGATGACCTGGTGCAGCGAGCGTGACGGGACGTACTCCATCACGATCCACGGCTGATCCTCCGCGTGCACCACGTCGTAGATCTTGACCACGTGCGGGTGGTTGAGCCGGGCGGCGCTGCGGGCCTCGCGCAACGTACGGTCACGCAGCCGGGCTTTCTCCTCGCCGGTCATCCAGTCGGGCGGGACGAACTCCTTGACCGCGACATCCCGGTCGAGCATCTCGTCGCGGGCCAGCCACACCCGGCCCATGCCGCCGCTGCCGACCGGTTCGCGCAGGCGATACCGACCGGCGATGAGCATCCGCCTGACCGCCATCAGCACCCACCCGTCGTCCCATCCAGAGTAGCCAACCCGGGCCCGGCATTCATCGGGCGACCGCATAGATGACCAGGTTGTCCCGATAGGACCGCAGGCTCTTGTCGAAGACTCCCCCGCACGTGATCAGCCGCAGCTCCCGGTCGGGCGTGGGGCCGTAGACGCGTGCCGTCGGGAACGCGCTCTTCGGGTACCAGGCGGTCTCGGTGACGGTGAACGAGAGCGTCGCCCCGCCCCGGATCACCTCGATGCGGTCGCCGGCCACCACCTCACGCAGGCGGTAGAACACGGCCGGTCCGGACTTCGAGTCGACGTGGCCGGCGAGGACAGCGGGGCCGACGTCACCGGGGGCTGCGCCGTCCGCGTACCAACCGGCCTGATCATTGCCCTTGGGCGGCACAAGCTCGCCGGACGCACCCAGCCGCAGACTCTCCAGCCCGGTGTCGATGCCGACGGCCCCGACCTTGAGACGTGACGGCAGGCCGCTGGGCGCGGCCGCCGATTGACCGAAGGGATCAGGCAGGCCTTCCGGTTGCGGCCAATTTGACGGTACGCCCGGAGCGCGCACTCCTGCACCGTCAACGGGACCCGGAGATCCACGCAGAGCCAGGTACCCGGTCGCGACCACGAGGGCCACGACCAGTGGGACGGCGATCGGAAGAAGTAGTCGGCGGGCTGTGGAGCGTACCGTCAAGAGGAGGCCCGGAAACGTCGGAGCGTGACCATCAGACCCGCTGTGAGCAGGGCCGCCAGGCCCGCGAGCAGCACCGCGGTGAGCCGGCCGCCATCGTGTTGCGTGCCACCCAGCCCGGTCGCGACGCCACCCTGCGGCACCGTGCTCGTGCCGGCCGCGTCGATGTGCAACTCGGGCTTGAGGCCGCCCTTCTTGTCGTCGAGCACCAGCAGCGAGTAGACGTTGCCAGCACCCAGAGTGCACGGGAGTTCGCTGGCCGAACCACCGCCGCTGGGCCGCACCTGGACCGTCCACTTACCCGGGTTGACCTGGCGGTAGTCGGTCGTGGTGGCGAACGCGACACCGTCGGCGATGGCCTTGCCGTTGGCGCCGGCGACGTCGAGCACGGGTGCGCGTACCGACGCCTGAATGATCCTGATCTTGGATTCGTCGCCACCTGGCAGTTTCAGATCGTCCTGCAGCACCCGCAACCCGAGGTCGGCGTAGCGGCCGACGCCGGCGACCGTGTAGGCCGCGCCGTCCGCCACCGTGACCTGGGTGGTCAGCACCGGTGGGCTGGTCGCGGACGCTCCCGACTTACGCATGGCGACCTGGTACGCGCCGGTGGGCAGACGGAGATAGTCGGACATGGCGCCGTACGCGACGCCGTTAAAACGCTGGGGTTCGGCCGCGCCGCTGTCGGACTTGAGATAGACGTCGACCGCGGGGGTGTCGGGAGACAGATGGGCAAGCCGGACGTAACCGGCGCCTGCCGCCTGCGCCGGGGCCGCACCGAGCGCGACGACGGCCAGGGCTGCGGCGACTGCACCGGAGAGTTTCCTCAACATGCCCATCAATGTGTCGCAGGTCATGAACGGACGCCATGGCCCATCCGGGCGGGTCGATCCGCTGTTTTTGTCATACCCCCGGGGCACGATGGAGGACGTGCGAGACGTGTTGGAGGAATTTGGCCTGGCCACCAGGGAATGGTTCCGGGCTGCCTTCGCCGCGCCCACCGCCGCCCAGACCGGCGCGTGGCGGGCGATCGGTGGTGGCCGTAACGCTTTGGTGGTGGCACCGACCGGTTCCGGCAAGACCCTGGCCGCGTTCCTCTGGTCGCTCGACCGGCTCGCGCAGGAGCCGCTGCCGCCGGACCCCAAGCACCGGTGCCGGGTCCTCTACATCAGCCCGCTCAAAGCCCTCGCAGTCGACGTCGAGCGCAACCTGCGCGCCCCGCTGACCGGCATCCGGCAGGCCTCGGGCCGGCTCGGCGTGCCCCCGCCGGACATCACCGTGGGCATGCGCTCCGGCGACACACCGGCCGACGAGCGGCGTGCCTTCGCGCGCACCCCGCCCGACATCCTGATCACCACGCCCGAGTCGCTGTTCCTGCTGCTCACGTCGGCCGCGCGGGAGTCGCTGCGCGGCGTCGAGACCGTGATCATCGACGAGGTGCACGCCGTCGCCGCCACCAAGCGCGGCGCTCACCTGGCGCTCTCGCTCGAGCGCCTCGACGCGCTGCTGGCCAAGCCGGCCCAGCGGGTCGGCCTCTCCGCCACCGTGCGCCCGATCGAGGACACCGCCCGGTTCCTCGGCGGCGCCCACCACGTCGAGATCGTGCAGCCGAAGAGCAGCAAGACCATCGAGGTCACGGTGCAGGTGCCGGTCGAGGACATGACCCGCCTCGACGAGGTGCCCGATGTCGACCCCGACGATCCCGGCGCCGGTCGGCACTCGCCGTCGATCTGGCCGGCGGTCGAGGAGCGGGTGCTCGAGCTGATCAGAGCGCATCGCTCGACCATCGTCTTCACCAACTCCCGCCGCGGGGCCGAGCGGTTGTGCGCGCGGATCAACGAGCTGGCGCTTGAAACCACTTCCGAGGCGCCGGCTCCACCCGCGCAGATCATGGCTCAAGCGGGCTCCTCCGGCGGCGCGCCACCGGTCGTCGCGCGGGCGCATCACGGCAGCGTCTCCCGTGAGGAGCGCAAACAGATCGAGGAGGCGCTGAAATCCGGGCAGCTTCCCGCCGTGGTCGCGACGTCCAGCCTGGAGCTGGGCATCGACATGGGCGCGGTCGACCTGGTCGTGCAGATCGAGGCGCCGCCGTCGGTCTCCGCCGGGCTGCAGCGCATCGGCCGGGCCGGTCACCAGGTCGGTGCGGTCTCCCGGGGCGTCGTCTTCCCGAAGCACCGCGGTGACCTGGTCTCCTGCGCGGTGGTCGCCGAGCGGATGAGCGAGGGTGCGATCGAGGAGCTGCGCTACCTGCGCAACCCGCTCGACGTGCTGGCCCAGCAGATCGTCGCCATGGTCGCGCTCGACGAGTGGCAGCTCGACGATCTCGCCGCGCTGGTCCGCCGCTCGGCGCCCTACACGGAGCTGCCCGACTCGGCGTTGCACGCCGTGCTCGACATGCTCTCCGGCCGCTACCCGTCGACCGCGTTCGCCGAGCTGCGCCCCCGCCTGGTCTGGGACCGCACCACCGACCAGCTCACCGGTCGCCCCGGCGCCCAGCGGCTGGCCGTCACGAGCGGCGGCACCATCCCCGACCGCGGCATGTTCGGCGTTTTCCTGGCCGGTTCGGAGCGCGCGTCCCGGGTCGGCGAGCTCGACGAGGAGATGGTCTACGAGTCCCGCGTCGGCGACGTCTTCCTGCTCGGCTCGACCTCGTGGCGCATCGAGGACATCACCCCCGACCGGGTGCTGGTCTCCCCCGCGCCCGGCGCCCCGGCCAAGATGCCGTTCTGGAAGGGCGACTCGCTGGGCCGCCCGGTCGAGCTGGGCCGGGCCATCGGCGCCCGGCTGCGCGGCCTGACCCGGGCCGGTGACGAGTCCGCCGTCGCGTCGCTGCGCGGATCAGGGCTCGACGAGTGGGCCGCCGACAACCTCGTCGCCTACCTGCGCGAGCAGCGGGAAGCCACCCGCAACCTGCCCGACGACCGCACGGTGGTGGTCGAGCGGTTCCGCGACGAGCTGGGCGACTGGCGGATGACCGTGCACTGCGTCCTCGGCGCCAAGGTCAACGCGCCCTGGGCGCTCGCGATCGCGCGCCGGCTCAGCGAGCGCTACGGCGTGGACGGTCAGGTCATGCCGTCCGACGACGGCATCGTGATCCGGCTGCCCGACACCGCCGAGGATCCGCCCGGCGCCGACCTGGTCGCCTTCGACCCCGAGGAGATCTCGCAGATCGTCGAGGAGACGGTGGGCACCTCGGCGCTGTTCGCGTCGCGGTTCCGCGAGTGCGCGGCCCGGTCATTGTTGCTGCCACGCCGCGATCCACGCCGTCGTCAGCCGCTCTGGCAGCAGCGCCAGCGCTCGGCCCAGCTGCTCGACGTCGCCCGCGAGTTCGCCGACTTCCCGGTCACTCTGGAGGCCGCCCGCGAGTGCCTGCAGGACGTGTTCGACGTGCCCGGGCTGGTCGGCCTCATGCGCGAGATCGCCGGGCGCAAGGTGCGGCTCGTCGAGGCGGAGACGCCCCGGCCCTCCCCGTTCGCGCGCTCGCTGCTCTTCGGATATGTCGGCGCGTTCCTCTACGAGGGTGACGCCCCGCTGGCCGAGCGCCGCGCCGCCGCGCTCGCCCTGGATTCGACGCTGCTCGGCGAGTTGCTCGGCCGCGTCGACCTGCGCGAGCTGCTCGACCCGACGGTCGTCACCGAGACCGAGAGCGGTCTGCAGTGGCTCACCACGCAACGCAGCCCGCGTGACGCCGAGGATGCCGCTGAGCTGCTGCGGCTGCTCGGTGACCTGTCCCCCGCCGAGCTGACCGCCCGCTCGATCGAGCTCGAGTGGATGACCCAGCTCGCCGACACCCGCCGCGCGATCCAGATCCGGGTCGCCGGCGAGGAGCGCTGGATCGGCGTCGAGGACGCGGGCCGCTACCGCGACGCGTTCGGTGTCGCGCTGCCGGTGGGCATCCCCGAGGCCTATCTGGAGCCGGTCGCCGACCCGCTCGGCGATGTCGTCGCCCGCTACGCCCGCACCCACGGCCCGTTCGCGGCGGCGACCTGCGCGGCCCGTTTCGGCCTCGGCGTCTTCGTGGTGGAGCAGGCCCTCAAACGGCTCAGCGCCACCGGCCGCGTGGTCTCCGGCG
Source organism: Winogradskya humida (assembly GCF_016862215.1). GTDB lineage: Bacteria > Actinomycetota > Actinomycetes > Mycobacteriales > Micromonosporaceae > Actinoplanes > Actinoplanes humidus. The sequence goes on along the minus strand of NZ_BOMN01000058.1, from coordinate 3,001 downwards.
AGTTCTCCCCCGGCGGCGCGGGCACCGAGTGGTGCGACGCCGAGGTGCTGCGGATGCTGCGCCGCCGTTCCCTGGCCGCGCTGCGCCGCGAGATCGAGCCGGTCGCGCCCCGGATCCTCGCCGCGTTCCTGCCCCGCTGGCATCAGATCGGCGGCAATGCCCGCGGCATCGACGCCCTCGCCGCCTCGCTCGAGCAGCTCCAGGGTGTCGCGGTCCCCGCCTCGGCCTGGGAACGCCTCGTCCTGCCGTCCCGCGTCGCCGATTACGCCCCGCCCCAGCTCGACGAGCTCTGCGCGGCCGGCGAGGTGCTCTGGGCCGGCTCCGGCAGCATCGCCGGCGGCGACGGCTGGATCACCCTGGCCTATGCCGACAGCGCCCCGCTGTTGCTGCCGCCGCCGGACGACGAGGTGGCGCTGACCCCGCTGCACCAGTCGATCCTCGACACCCTCGCCGACGGCCAGGCACTCTTCTTCCGCAACCTCGCCGACCGGGTCCACTCGCTCGACGACAACGCCCTCGCGGCCGCGATCTGGGACCTCGTCTGGGCCGGTCACCTCACCAACGACACGCTCGCCCCGCTACGCGCCCTGCTCGGCGGCAGCGGCGCCCACAAGAGCAAATCCGCCCCGGCCCGCGCCCGATACCGCCGCCCCGGCCGCGTCGCGATGCCCGCCCGCAGCGGCCCCCTGCAGATGGTCGGCCGCTGGTCCCGCCTGCCCGACCGCGACCTCGACCCCACCCGCCGCGCCGCCGCCCTCGCCGACCTCCTGCTCGAACGCCACGGTGTCATCACCCGCGGCGCGGTCATGGCCGAGGGCGTCACCGGCGGTTTCGCCGCGGTCTACCCGGTCCTCGCCGCCCTCGAGGAACGCGGCGCCGCCCGCCGCGGCTACTTCGTCGAGGGCCTCGGCGCAGCCCAGTTCGCGGTCCCCGGCGCAGTCGACCGCCTCCGCGCCCTCGCCGAGCCCGCCGAGCTGGCCAAACGCACCGCCACAGCCGCCGTCGTCCTCGCCGCGACCGACCCCGCCAACCCCTACGGCGCAGCCCTGCCCTGGCCAGAACGAGTCATCGACAGCGGCAACGGCGAAACCACCCCCGCCACCGGCCACCGCGCGGGCCGCAAAGCCGGCGCGCTCGTGGTCCTCGTCGGCGGCGACATCATCCTCTACGTCGAGCGCGGCGGCCGCACCCTGCTCTCCTTCACCGACACCCCCGAATCCCTCATCGCAGCCGGCCAGGCCCTGGCAAGCGCGGTGAAGTCCGGCGCCCTCGGCCCCATGTCCGTCGAACGAGCCGACGGCGAATCCGTCCACGCCTCCCCCCTCCGCGACGCCCTCACCACAGCCGGCTTCCGCACCACCCCCCGCGGCCTCCGTCTGCGCGGCTGACCCCGTCCCTCTCCCCCTGCCGCACGGACTGCGCCTACCGCTTCCACACCGCCCACCGCCTCAGCCCTCCACCAACGGCCCACTGCCCTCACCACCTCCGCCCGCTGCCCCTCACTACCTCCACCGCTGCCTCCGCCCACAGCCCACTGCTTCGGCCCTCCCCCGCGGCCCCTCTTTGCCCCCGCCCACAGCCCTCACTACCTCCGCCCACAGGCCACTGCCACTGCCTTCGCCCACTGCCTCCGCCCACTGCCTTCGCCGAACGGGCTAGCCCCCGTCCGTTCCTCTCCCCACCGGCGCGGTCCGCTGCCGCCCGGAACGCAGCTGACCTCTGGAGATGACCGTGCTGCCTCAGCCTGACGATCTGACCTCGCTGGTCCTGCGCACGAGCTTCGGCGGCGATCTGGCGTGGCGGGAGTTCGAAGCCGCGCTGCGTGACGAAAGCGCGACCCTCGTCAGCGACCCCGCCTACGCCGACGCAACCGTCGAGTCGCTGGTCGCCGCGGACGCCGGGGCCGAGGATGACGACAAGCTGACGTACCTGTTCCTCGCCGACGCCACCACCTTGGCCGACGCCGGGCACCCGCTGCTGGCCGTCGACCTGTACACCGAGGCGGGCCGCACCTTCCGGCTGCCGCTGCGCTGGTTCGAGGATGTTTCCGCCAACCTGGCCATCGCGAACATGGACTTCGACGAGTTCGCCGATCACGTGGATGAGTCCGGCGCTTACCTGGGGGAATGATGGACGAGGCCGAGTTCTGGGGGCGGCTCGAGTTCCGGGTGTGTGCCGAATTCCGTGGGTTCGAGGACAACGGGCTGCGGTATCTGTGGTGCGACGGGTTCGAGGCGGAGGACTATCACCTCGAAGGGGCGGATCCGTTCATCGGGGGTGTGATGTGGTGCGGCGTTACCGGGCAGGAGCGGTGGCGGTTCACGCTCTTCGTCGGGGGCGGTGTGCGGTCGCGGGAGGGGATCGACTGGGCGGGTCTGCTTCCCGATGACGAGGCGACGGGATGGCTCAATGCCGAGCCGCGGGAGATGACAGTTGTGCTCAGGCCCTTGGAAGCGGGAAACGATCCGGCTGTCGATTTCGGCGGATCCGTTCGACATAGGGGTGGAAGGCAGTCGTCCGGCGGTGAGGGAGAAGAGCCATGACTCAGTACGCGGTCTTGATCTATGCGGGTGATTCGGCGCATCGCGAGGGCGCCGAGGCGGAGCAGGAGGTGCACGATCGCCATGCAGAGGAGTTGCGGGACGCCGACAGCATGGTGGCGGCGTTCGCGTTGGAGTCGGTCGCGAGTGCGACGTCGATCCGGGGTGATGTGGTGACGGATGGGCCTTTCGTTGATGCCAAGGAGGTCATCGCGGGGTTCTACGTGATCGAGGCTCCTGATTTGGATGCCGCGCTGCGCATTGCCGGGGCCAACCCCGTGGTTCAGCAGGGTGGCGGCGTCGAGGTGCGGCCGGTTGCGGGCGGCTTCATCCGCCAAACCGCGCAGGGGTGACCGGGCCAGACCGCTCGGGGGCGGCCGGCTCAGATCGCACACGGGCGGCCGGCTCAGATCGCACACGGGCGGCCGGCTCAGACCGCACGCGGGTGACCGGCTCAGACC